>CAJJCT010000040.1 GCA_905182735.1 Candidatus Marivariicella framensis | reverse complement strand
AAATATAAACTTCCACTAAAAACAAACACCAGCTATAAAATACAAGTAAGTTATTTCGGTTTGAGAACCATTGATGAGGTTATAAAAACCAAGGAAACAAATCTTTCTAAGAACTATGTAATGTTAAAGGGAATTCTCTTGGATGAGGTAATTGTCAAAATACCAATAATTGTAAAGGGGGATACAATTATTTATGATGCAGATTCATTTAAAAATGGATCTGAGAGAAAATTAGAAGATATTATAGATAAACTGCCTGGGGTAGAAATCAATGAAAATAATCAGATTGAAGTTGAGGGGAAAATTGTCAATAAAATAACAATAAATGGTAAAGACTTTTTTGATGGAGACACCAAAATTGCAACAAAAAACATCCCCTCCAGTGCAGTTGATAAAATCCAAGTTTTAAAAAATTATGCTGAGGTTGGACAACTAAGCGGAGTAAGAAACAATCAGAATAATGTTGCTATTGATATAAAGTTAAAAGAAGGTAAAGAAAGTTTTTGGTTTGGAAATGTTACTACAGGACTAGGAGATTCCCCAACAGACAACTTGTATTTACTTCAGCCTAAACTATTTTATTATAGTCCAAAGTATAGTATTAATTTTATTGGTGATCTTAATAATATTGGCGAGGTTGCCCTTACTAGAAGAGATATTAGAGGTTTTGGAGGAGGCTTTAGAACGCCCAGTAGGCAAAGTGGAACTAGTATAAATCTAGGAGATAATAGTCTTAATTTTTTGACCAATGGAAGGAATGCTCTGAAAACTAAAAACAAATTAGCTACGGGTAACTTTAGTTATTCTCCAAACTCAGCCTTGGATCTAAGTGGATTCATGATTTATAATACCACCCAAATTCTTTCAAATGAGATCAGTTTAATAAGATATACAGATTCTGGAATACCAGATGAATCAAAAGATCAATCTGGAAATGAAAATTCAAGCCAAGGCTTATTAAAGCTCAGTGCTTCTTTCAAACCAAACTTTAACAATCAAATGGACTACGATATTATAGCTCGTGTTTCTAATGATTCTCAGCAGCAAAATATTTTTTCTTCAATTATTGGAAATACAAATCAAATTAACGAAATAACTCCGTTTACAATAAATCAAAATTTAAATTATTACTACACTTTAAATGAAAATAATATTTTTGCTTTTGAAGCCCAGCACTTGATTAAAAATGAAGACCCATTTTATAATGTGGTTTTACAAAATGATCCAAATGCAGATGATGCATTCGATTTAACAGCAGAAGCCTTGGGTCTGAACAGTTCTTTTACAAACTATGATATCGGTCAGAACAGAAAAATAAAATCAAATCAGTTAGATGCAAAATTGGATTACTATAACATAATAAACCCCAAAAGTAATATCAATATCACCCTAGGGACCATATTAAGTCTTCAGGAATTTAATTCCAATATTTTTCAATTTTTAGACAATAACTTTAGGTTTTCTCCTACTCCAAATATTAATCAAGGAATAGTTTCAAATGACACAGAATATAGTTTTAGTGATGTTTATTTAGGTATTCATTATCGATTTAGAACTGGTAAATTTACTTTTACTCCAGGCCTTTCAATGCATGCTTATGGAAACAGTAACACCCAGTATAGTGAAACGATAAAAGACAATTTTTTAAGGGTTTTACCTGATTTTGAAACTCGAATACAGCTTAAAAAAGGTGAGTCTCTAACACTGAGCTATAATATGAAAAATCAGTTTACGGATATAACTCGTTTGGCACAAGGATTAGTTTTTAATGACTACAACAGCATACAATATGGAAATCCAGACCTACAAAATGCTTTATCTCACAACATAAGTCTATTCTACAGTAGCTTCAATCTTTTTAACTATACAAATGTATTTGTAAGGGCTGCCTACTCAAGTAATATCGATCAAATAAGAGGATTAACAAATTTTGAAAGTGTAATCAGAACAAGTACGTTTTTTAATTCGAGTTTTGCTGATGAAAACATGAATCTTTTTGGTCGTGTTCAAAAAACGTTTGGAAAAATCAGGACAAGTTTAAATACAAGTTTTAATTACAGTAAGATAAATCAATTTATTCAAGGTAGACCTTCACTTAACGAAGGATTTACTCAAACGTATACTCCTGGAATAAGAACAAACTTTAGATATGCTCCCAATATTAGTTTAAGATATAGGTACTCGATAACAACTAATGACCAGGGAAATAGAGAAACAGAATTCGTCACAAAAGCACCGTCTGTTGAGTTTGATGCATTTATCCTAAAGAAAATGACTTTTCGAACCAATTACAGCTATACAATTCAGGATCAAGGCACAAGTGAACCCCAATCATTTCAAAATTGGAATGCATCTTTTTCGTATGTAAAGGATAAGGATGCTAAATGGGAATACGAGATTAAAGCTTCAAACATTTTGAATATAGACACTCAAGTCAGAAACAGCGCCAATAATATTTCTGTATTTAGTTCAGAAACATTTATTCAGCCAAGATTTATTACTTTTAGGGTAGTATATAGACTCTAAAGTAATATTCTCCTTAAATAATTGAATAGAAGGATCTTGAGGAATTAGAAAGGATCATTTCTGTTTTGTTGTTGTCTAAATTCAACTTCATAATAATTGAATTTTGTTTGATTTAATAAAGCGTTATATTTAATTGTAAAATTAACATTGTCCATAAAAAGATAGCTTATTCTATTTTTACAATCTTATTTAATACCTTATATTCAAAATTAAAACATTTAAAAAATTGAATTGAATAGAGTAAAACTAAATCTACAGATATTAATATTCTTATCGTTGCCAACTATTTGTTTTTCCCAAGAAAATTATTTTGAAAACATTTCCGGTATAAGCTACAGAATCCCAATGGTTTTTATTGAAGAGGGTTCTTTTGTTATGGGTAGTCCAAAATTTGAACTGGGTCACTTTGGTGACGAAGGTCCTCGGCATGAAGTTTCTATTGATGGGTTTTGGATGAGTCAATATGAGGTTACTTGGGATTTGTATAACCTTTTTGTAAGCAGGGAATTGGATGCAAACCAAATTAATAAAACAGTAAGCTCTGAGGTTCAAATCGATGTAGATGCAGTCTCTGGTGCAACTACACCTTATGTAGAAATGAGCTTTGGGATGGGGGTTGATAATTACCCCGCCATCTGTATGACTCAACTGGCCGCAGTGAAATTTTGTGAATGGTTATCTGCCATGACAGGACATTTTTATCGTTTACCGACCGAAGCAGAATGGGAATATGCCTGTAGAGCAGGAACAGAAACTTCTTATAGTTTTGGAGATGATCCCAGTCTACTTTCCGAGTTTGCGTGGTATGCTGAAAATAGCAAGGATAAATACCAAAAAGTAGGAAATAAAAAACCCAATCCTTGGGGATTATATGATATGCATGGAAATGTAGCTGAATGGACTTTAGACCAATATGTTCCAACTGCTTACAGTAATAGAAAAGATGGAGAAAGTAATCCATTGGTAGAAGGTGAAAAGGTCTATCCTAAAGCTGTCCGAGGTGGTTCTTGGATGGATAATCAAAATCGATTGCGATCTGCAGCAAGACGACCCTCTTCAAAAAAATGGAAAAGAAGAGATCCTCAAATACCAAAAAGTAAGTGGTGGCATACTGACGCACCTTTTGTTGGGTTTCGATTGGTTAGACCATTAAAAACACCTTCTGAGAAAGAGCAGATAAAATATTGGAATTACTCAACTAAATAAATTAATCTTATGAAAACAAAAATCAATTCGCGAAGAAATTTCATCAAAAACACAACCCTCGCAACAGGAGCAGTAATAACCGCTCCTCTACAAATGAATTTTATGGCTCCAGGTTTAGGAAATAAAAAATTAAAACTCGCACTAGTTGGTTGTGGTGGAAGGGGCTCAGGAGCCGCTGTTCAGGCATTAACTGCCGATCCTGATGTTGAGCTGGTAGCTATGGCTGATGCTTTTCCTGATAGAATTGAAAAAAGTTTAAAAGGAATACAAGAACATTTTGGTGATGAGAAAAAAATAAATGTCAAAGAAAAGAATCGTTTTGATGGTTTTGATGCTTATAAAAATGCTATTGATTTAGCTGATGTAGTTATTTTAACTACTCCTCCTGGGTTTCGTCCATATCATTTTGAATATGCCATTAATAATGATAAGCATGTATTTATGGAAAAGCCAGTAGCAACTGACCCTGTAGGTATTCGAAAAGTATTAGAAATGGCTAAAATCGCCAAAGAAAAAAAACTTAATGTAGTAGTTGGCCTTCAGCGCCACTATCAGTCCAAGTATATTGACTTGAAAAAACGAATTGAAAATGGAGCTATAGGGCAAATTAGAAGTGGTCAAGTTTACTGGAACGATGCTGGGGTATGGGTGAAAAAACGTAAAGCAGGTCAAACAGAATTAGAATATCAAATGAGAAACTGGTACTACTTTAATTGGCTTTGTGGGGATCATATTTTGGAACAACATATCCATAATATTGATGTTGCTAATTGGTTTATTGGGGAATATCCTAAATCAGCTCAAGGCATGGGTGGTCGTCAAGTAAGGAATGGAAAAGATCACGGTGAAATATTTGATCATCATTTTGTTGAGTTTACATATCCAAGTGGTGCTGTGATTTCCAGTCAATGTCGACACATACCCGGAACAATGTCTCGTGTTGATGAAGTTTTTCAGGGAACAAAAGGAAGTATAGAAACGAGTAAAGGAGAAATTACTGACTTACAAGGAAATTCACAATACAAATACTCAAAAAATGAGGCTTATTATGATACAACATCTGATGCTAATCAAGATGCCAACCCATATCAAGTAGAACATGATAAATTATTTGCATCAATTCGAAGTGGAGGAGTTATTTCAGATACTGAAAATGGAGCTAAAAGTACCCTTTCAGCAATTTTAGGAAGAATGGCAACTTATACTGGTAAAAAAATCACCTTTGAGGAAGCTTTAAATTCTCAATTACATTTAATGCCTGAATCTTTAACATGGGATAGCATCCCACCGTCAATTCCAGATTCAAACGGATACTATCCTATTCCAACTCCAGGAAAAACAAAATTTATTTAAAATGAATAGAAGGAGTTTTTCAAAATTACTAGGTATTTCAAGTTTAGGATTACTATCAGAAACATCTGCTTTTGCAAAAAGCAATCAAAGTGTTTTACAAAACTCATTCAAGTTAAATTTTGCCCCTCATTTGGGTATGTTTCGTCATCTCGCAGGTAATGATCCTATTGATCAATTAAACTTTATGGCAGATCAGGGTTTTAGGTCTTTTGAGGATAATGATATGCGAAATAGAGATATTGAATTACAGGAAAAAATGGCAGAAACCATGGCAAAGCGTAATTTGAAAATGGGTGTTTTTGTTGCTCATAAAATTTATTGGCAAAAGCCAAATCTAGCAAGTGGTGACCAGGTAATGCGTGATGAGTTTTTGGACTATATCAAAAAAGCTATTGCTGTTGCAAAACGAGTTAATGCTAAATGGATAACTGTTGTTCCAGGCCATGTTGATTTACGTCAAAACATGGCTTATCAAACCACACACGTTATTGAGAGTTTAAAACAAGCTACCGCTTTATTAGAACCATATGGAATTGTTATGGTATTAGAGCCTTTAAACTTTCGAGACCACCCTGGCTTATTTTTGACTCAGAGTCCTCAAGCATATGAAATATGTAAATCAGTCAACTCTCCATCGTGTAAAATTCTTTTTGATATTTATCATCAGCAAATTCAAGAAGGAAATCTCATTCCAAACATTGAAAAATGCTGGGATGAAATTGGTTATTTTCAGATAGGGGATAATCCAGGACGAAAAGAACCAACCACAGGTGAAATCAATTATATTAATATATTTAAATACATTCACTCTAGAGGTTTTGATGGAATTTTGGGAATGGAACATGGTAACAGTCTTCCTGACAAAGAAGGTGAGCAAGCAGTGATTGATGCTTACGTCAAAGTAGATCAATTTATATAATGGAAAATTCGATTTGCAAATTGGACTAGCAGCAAAAAATTCGCTTCAATAAAACAGACCAATAAAGATCATTGATATAATTTAAATACGATTCTATTCCTCAGTGGTAAAAGAAGATGCTGGCAAACCTTCTGTATTAAATAGAGTTCCAACTATGTAGTCACGCCAGGCATATCTAACATATTTTGGCTCTAAGACATCTGCTGCAAACACCTCTATTTTGTCTCCCAAAATTTTTGCTGATGCCGGCACATATACCTTATCAAAACTTGCAATTTCAAACCCCGATAATCCTAATTTTCCTACCATCAGTTTATTTCCAAAGAGTTCAAACTCAAGGATTATTTTATTTCCGGAAATCTTATGACTTTTATACAGCGGACCGGAAGGCACAATATCAGAACCGTAATCATTGAACAGGGCTAACCTAGCTAATCTGTCACCGACATCCTGTTTGTTGCCAGGATGAATACTAATAGAATCTCCAATATCCATTGTTACAGCCATCCCGGTATTTGGTGTAGCTAGACTTTTTCTTTGCGCATCTCTTAATGCCGGTGAAAGCTCATTTTTATATGAGAAAGGAGCAATTTGAACAAAATAGAACGGGAAGTTACTCTTCCATCTTATTCTCCAATCTTCGATCATACCTGGGAAGATTTTTTCATACTGATTCGCCCTCCCGACATTACTTTCCCCCTGATACCATATAGCTCCTTTAATGTTGAAGGGGATCAAAGGATTGATCATGCCATTGTATAAAACTCCGGGAAAATCGAAACTAAAAAGGCTATTATATCTAGAAAAGCCTGTAGGCTTCTTAACTAGTGCTTCTGGATTCAAATGATATAAATAAAACTTTTGATTGCCATATAAATTGCTTAGCCCTGCAGTATATTGGTAACTCCATTCTCCATCAATTGATATTTTTTCTCCTGAGTTACTTGATAAAATCATTTGCCCTCTAAATCCCCCGCCATAGCCTGTGTCAATGACTCGTATGGCTATCGTGTTCTCTCCTTCTACTAATATCGATTTGGGAATAACATATTCTCTGGGAGAATTCCAACCAAGAGTACTTCCTATTTTCTGCCCATTGACATAGACAACATCCATGTCATCAATGCCTTCATCGACGATGAATTTGTAATCTGAACTCACATCAGCTATAGCGACCTGTTTCCTGAACCAAAAAGCACCGTCATCTTCAATAGCCATATCCAAGCCCTCAAGATGCCCGGAGAGATTCACCTTGCTCCACGAAGAATCATCAAAATCAGTTTGACTGAAAGCCCCGTCCTCCAGGGCGAGTGCATTCCATGCATTAACGTTGCTTGTGTCTGAAGGCAGACTTACAGTAGAAAAATTTGAAAAGTAGGTCTTAATTCCAACCGTATCTATTGACTCAAGGGCATTCAGTTGCTTTTCAAATTCACCCAATTGCTTAATCTTTTCACGGCTCATCCAGGATTCCACTGGAGTCCCACCCCAAGTGCTATTGATGATTCCAATGGGGATATTCAATTCCTGGTGCAGCTTGCGAGCAAAGAAATAAGCTGTTGCACTGAATTTATTTGCATTTTCTGGGGAAGTCACTTTCCATTGACCTTTAGATTCGTTTAGTGGTATATGCGAAATAGCCCTTTCAACATTATAGCTCCTGATATCGGGGTAATCCGCAGCAGCAATTTCTTCCAAGTTATTATTTATAGGTTCATTGGGAAGATAACCCTCCAGTGACATTTCCATATTAGACTGACCAGAAGCAAGCCAAACTTCTCCTACCATTACATCTACCAGTGTAATAGTGGAGTCTTTAGTAAAAATAGAAACTTCAAAAGGACCGCCTGATTCAGGGGTTATTAAGTCCAATTTCCAGTTACCTTTCTCATCTGCTTTAACAGAGGATTCACTTCCCCAGTCAGCTTTAACCGAAATTTTCCCTTTGGGGGTATATTTACCCCAGATCATTACATTTTCTTTTTGTTGGAGGACCATATGATCCGAAAAAAGTGAATTTAGCGTCAGCTTCTTTTTCACAGTTGGCTGGCAAGAAAAAACAATTAGTAAAGCAAGAAGAAGTAGCTTTTTCATATTCTTAAAAGTAAGATAAATACCTGAACTTTTATCTAAAAAAGTCTAAATCACAAAATTCAAAAAAAGATTAAAAATGGTCAAAAAGTGAATTTTGAATATGATTTTTAGCCATTTCATTCATAACTGAATAGCCTTTGATTGTTATATGGACTCCATCATTGGTTAAATCTGATTTTAGACCCCCATTTTTATTATTCATAGTCTCGTAATAATCTAAATAGGAAACATCATTTTTCTGAGCATAAGACTTGAGGAGCCTATTGAGACTTATAATAGACTCTGCAGGAAGAATTTCTGGATTCCATGCGAACTTATCAGACGGAAGCACAGAAGAAATAATGGGAAGGATTCCATTAGATTTTGCTAATTCAACCATTGAAAAAATATTTCCAGCTATTACTTCTATACTGTAATATTTTGTGTTATGAGCAATGTCATTTATACCTGCAAGTATAATGACCACTTTGGGTCTTAAATCGATTACATCTTGTCTATAACGCAGAAGCATTTGGGAGGTTGTTTGTCCGCTAATTCCACGATTAACATAATTATTATTTGTGAAAAAATCTGGAAAATAATTAGACCATCCTTCCGTAATTGAATCTCCCATAAATACAACATCTACAGTTTTATTAGATAATTCCTTTTTGTTGTCTTCCTTATACTTGTTCAATCCACCCCAATCTATTTTCTTTATAAATTCAACTACCTGAGTTTGAATTTTTTCTGAGGAGGGTTTTTGAGCTTTTAGATTAAAGCCAAAAGCAAGCAAAAAAATTAAAATTGTATTAAAATAAAATTTTGTCATATATAATATAAAAATTTAGTTGAATTTAAAACTAATTTAGTTCTTACAATAAATAAAAAAGAAGTTTACAAAACTTATTATAATAACTATGCCAAATATTATATTATATTATATTTAAAGAGATTTTTATATATTTGAGTATCTGAAATTAACAAAATAAATGAAAAAATTATTAATCCTATTATTATCAACTATACTTACTGGTTGTTCTTTTGGGAAAGAAAATGAAAAAAAGATTATTGATGCAAATGCTAAGTTAGAGCGTGATTTAGAAATGTATCAAAATGTTTGGAATACATTTTTAAATGGAGACACTAGTGTTATAAATGAAGATAATTTTACTAAAGATGTAATAATAGTTACTGCAGAAGGTAACTTAGTTGGGATTGAATCAACCTTGGAATATTATAAAAACTATTTAACTGCATTTTCAGACATTGAGTGGAGTATAATCGATGCATTTGGTCAAGGAGATAAAATTGTGAAGCAGTGGAATTTTAAAGGAAAACATACAGGAGCTTTTTTTGACATTGCTGCTACTGGAAACTATTTAGATTTGTCAGGAACAACTATAGTGACTATGAGAAATGGTAAAATAGCTAAGGAACATGATTTTTTTGATATGAAATCATTACTTGATCAACTTTCTAAATCCGATGGAGAGGTAGTTACCATTGACGAGTATCAACCTGTAAACTAGTAAAGTGTTTAATTACAAAGAGCTTTTAATCTTCAACAACTCAGCCTCTAGCTCTTCAAGAACAAATACATAGAGCATAAGAAGCGATACTCTGGTTTTGAAATATTTCATTTGAACTAATAAATTAGACTTTAATTGCATGTCATCATTAATTGAATAATGCAATAGTTCTGAGTAATTTTCAAGTGTAATTCTTTTATTAACTCCAGCAATAAATAAATCCGAGTGATTCAGGGTCAATAAATTAATTAATTGCTCTTTTAAAGACTTTTCATACTCAACAGTAGTCTTTATGTTAGATAAATTAAAAGTGTGAAGCCTTGTTAAAATTTCTTTTAATTTTTCAGATTTTACATATTTAATATCACCAGAATTAATCATTGAATTATATCTATTCATTGGGGGCTCAAAGTCTCTATAATAGATCAGGTTAAACTCAACTCTACTTTTACTGGTTGTTATTTCTTTTATTGATTTATAATTAAATTTTTCTTTTAAAAATTGATTATAAATATTAATATCTTCATTCCAAGTTTTTAACCTTACCTCAGAGTATTTTTTTATTTCTTCAACCTCCTCCTGAATATTATTTAAAACTTTAATTCTCTCCTGATTATTTTTAGTTTGAATTGATAATTGGTTAAACCAGAATGAAACTGTAATTCCAAGAACAATTACAATGAAATCAAATAGATATCTTAATAAATATTTTTTCTGCATTTATTATTATTTGGTTATTTATAAATATATTAAATTAATAATGATAATTAAATTAAACTCCAGACTCATATGTTAATCAGGAGGTTCAAGTGAAATTTTCTTATATTTAATGAAGCCATAAATAAATTAACTCCTTTTTAAAATGAATGAAGAAAACATCAAAAAAATAAAAGAATATAGCAAACAAACAGAGCTTTACAAGAGTAGAAGGTTGTTTGATGATGAAGATGTATTAATTGAAAAAAAATGTGTTGTTTGCAAGAAATTTAAAAAAACTAATGAGTTTCGAAAAGACAAAAAGGAATTAGATGGTTTTTATAATAAATGTAAAGCTTGCAATTAGCATGATTCAGGTCTATAATCGTGTCTGGTATTTGTGCAGCTCATAATATCTTCCTTTGGCACTCAGTAATTCATTGTGCCTCCCTCTTTCTACAATTATCCCATCTTCAATAATTAAAATTTGATCAGCTTTTTGAATGGTACTCAAGCGGTGTGCAATCACAAATGTGGTTCTGTTTTGCATTAAAACAGTTAAACTTTTTTGAATATAAGACTCACTTTCAGTATCTAAATTTGAAGTTGCTTCGTCTAAAATAACAATCTTTGGATTTGCCAAAAGAGCTCGCGCAATTGAAATTCTTTGTTTTTGACCACCAGAAAGTTTCACTCCTCTTTCTCCAATAACCGTTTCTAAGCCATCCTCAAAACGATCAGTAAATTCATTTACATAAGCCCCGTTAACAGCTGCAATAAGTTCTTTTTTAGTAGCAGAGGGTCTTGGAAAAAGAATGTTTTCTCGAATAGTTCCTTCATATAAAAAATCATCTTGGAGCACCACTCCTAATTGGCTTCGAAAACTTTGCAAATTAACTTTAGACAAGTCGACTCCATCAATTAATACTTTTCCGGAGGTTGGTTTAAGGAAAGCAGTAACCAAACTAGCTATTGTTGTTTTTCCTGATCCCGAGGATCCAACTAAAGCAATAACAGAACCTTGCTGGGCAATAAATGAAATATTATGGAGCACTTCAGTCTTGTTGTCATAACTAAAAGAAATGTCTTTAAATATCACTTCTCCTTTTAAATTATCAAGCTTTAGGACTCGTTCTTTGGGATTGTTTTCCTCTTGTAAGCCCATTAATTCCTGTGTTCGATCTAATCCTGCAAAAGCTTCAGTTAGCTGACTTCCAATATTGCTCATTTGAACAATTGGAGCAATCATAAAACCAAGAAAAAGTGTAAAAGAAACAAACTGTCCATAGGTTAAAGTGTCATTCATAATAAAATAACCACCAATACCCATTATTCCTGCAGAAGCCAATCCTATTAATAATGTTGCTGCGCTAGTCATAAAAGCTGTAGCTGTTAAACTCTTCTTAACATTTTGAAATAACTTATCTACTCCTCTTTCAAAAACCAATAATTCTTGCTGCTCAGCATTAAATCCTTTAATCACTCGAATACCGTTTAAAGTCTCAGTTAGTCTTCCCGTGACTTCAGCATTAATTTTTCCACGTGCTCTAAAAATAGGCCGAATGTAGCCAAATGCTTTTAGCGCAATAAAAGCAAAAATAATAACAGGAACCAAAACAAATACAGTCATTAATGCATTGATCTTAATTAAGACAATTAGTGAAATTACAGCAGTAAGACTTCCCCCGATTAGTTGAACTAACCCTGTGCCAACTAGGTTGCGAACACCTTCAACATCAGTCATTATTCGTGAAACAAGAGCTCCAGATTTATTGTTATCAAAAAATGAAATAGGAAGTGTCAATAACTTCTGCTGCACCTTAGCTCTTAGCAAAGAAATTAAATGCTGTGCCTCGACACTTAATAAGCGTGTTAAGGAGAAAGCACTTATTGACTGAAAAACTAGTGCAGAGCATACCACAATCAACAAAAGAGTTAAAGCATTTGTGTCTTTAGAGGGAATAACCTCATCAATTAAATTTTTACTGGAATAAGGGAGGACCAAACCCGACAAACTTCTTATAATTATTAGAAAAAGTCCTAAGAATACAATTTTTCTTCTTGGCCAAATAAATTCTTTGAACGCCCAACGAAATGAAACTTTATTTTTATTCATATACTTCAAAAATAGACTAAAGATTATATAAGTTAATAGTATGAAATACTTTTATGCTCTTTAATTAAATTTAAAAACTGAAGAAATTAAATATAACGTGTATTTTGAATTAACCAAGTTTTCCTGCAACATACCCCCCGCTCCAAGCAGCTTGAAAATTATATCCTCCTGTTATTGCATCAATATTTAAAATTTCACCTGCAAAATATATATTAGAAGATACTTTACTTTTCATGTTTTGCATATCAATTTCGTCAAGATTTATTCCTCCGCATGTTACAAACTCTTCTTTAAAAGTTGTTTTTCCAGAAACTTCATAATTGTCTTGAGTTAAAGTTTCAATAAGTTTTCTAATACTTTTTTTACCAATTTCATTCCATTTTTGATCATGAGAAACTTCTGCTTTTTCCAGCAAAAAGGACCACAAACGATTGGGCAAAGAAAATATATTATTTCTAGAAATTAATTTTGATGGATGAGAATTTGCAAAATCATTAAGCTTTTGAAATAATAGTTCTGTATTTGTCTCGTCTATCCAGTTTATGAAAATCTCAAATTGATAATTCTTTTCACTTAGAAGTCGAGCGCCAAGAGAAGAGGCCTTTAAAATTACTGGACCACTCATGCCCCAGTGTGTAATCAAAAGGGAGCCTTGAGTTTTAATTTTACTTCCTTCAATTTTAATACTCGTATTTTCAACGGCTATTCCCATTAATTTAGTTATCAATTCATTTGGCATGTTGAAAGTAAATAACGAGGGGACAGGGAAAATAATATTGTGTCCCAAGTTAGAAATCCAATCAAAACCTTTTGATTTTGGACTTCCTCCTGTTGTTATGATCACAGAGTCAAAAATAATTGGTTTTGAATTTGAAAAATGAAGTTTCCATTTATCAGATGTGTTTTCTAAAGAGTTAACTCCATGATTAACTTGAATCTCAATTCCCAAACGCTCGCATTCTGAAATTAGACATTTGATAACACTTTCGGACTGATCAGAAACTGGAAACATACGTCCATCATATTCAGTTTTTAATGGGACTCCTCTATTTTCAAACCAATTTTGAGTATCTATATTACTAAATTGATAAAAGATAGATTTTAGCTTTTTTCCTCCTCTCGGATAAGCATCACATAAAGAATTAATATCTTCAGAATAATGAGTGATGTTACATCTTCCACCTCCGGAAATTTTAACCTTACTAAGTAGCTTGGATGTTTTTTCAAAAAGAAATACTTTATGATTAGGATGATGTTCCTTTACTGATAATGCTGAAAAAAAACCAGCAGCACCTCCTCCTACAATAGCTATCTGTTTAGGGATCATGATAAGTTTAGATTGTTAATTGGATTTAGTCCATTGATAATATTCCCAATCCCCTTCCTCTTCATACTTTTTAATAATATTATCAAAACTCAATTTATTATTATGCTTTGTGATTTTAGATGAACTAATTTGAGGTAGAAAATTATTGATAACGTTTCTGATAATTTTAATTGTTTCCTCTTTTAAAAAAGCAATGCTTTTATTGGATATGTCCTCTTTAAAGAAGATATTAATTTTATCTTTTATTACTTTTTCTTTGCCTAAATAAAATGATTTATGGTGACTTCCAATTTTAATTATACAATTATATGTAGACCATCTTTTATCAAAACCTATTGATATAATTGGAATATAATTATTCTTTAATCTCTTTAGTTTTGGTTTAAGTTTTAATCTTTTTTGACTAATTATTTCAATCTCTGATTTAATTTTATTGAGTTTAGTTTCTGCTTCTCTTTTCTTCTTAGAAAGCTGATCCTTTTTTAGACTCAGAAGATTCCAGTCATTTAATGATTTTAACTGATCTTGACTTAAATCAAAATGATTACTTTTTTTCATATCAAATTTAAAGATATGAAAATTTATACTCTATATGTAAATATAAAATATTTACTTTTATATAGTGTTATATGATTTCATCAACTTTTACAGGTCGATTTTCTTTAAGAGACTTCTTTGCTGCCAATCCAATTTGTAAAGATTTTAATCCATCAATTCCTGAAACAGAGACTTCCCTGTTATTTATTACTGAATCTATAAAATCTATAATCTCTTTTTTATATGCATCTGCATACCTTTCAATGAAAAAATTCATTGGTAATGATGATTTAACTCCATTTTGAGTAAAAAGATTATTATTATCGATCATTATATTATTTGCCTGAATCATTCCTTTTGATCCAAAAACTTCCAAGCGTTGATCGTATCCATAAGCTGCTTTTCTACTGTTATCAATTATAGCTAGAGTAGAATCAGTATATTTTAATACAATAACTGCTGTATCAATGTCACCAGCTTTAGATATAGAAATATCTGTAAAAGCTTCTCCTTTTGCATACACCTCTTGAATTTCTTTATCAACTATAAAGCGCGCCATATCAAAATCATGAATAGTCATATCTAAAAAAAGTCCGCCGGAATTTTTTATATATTCTATTGGAGGAGGTGCTGGATCTCTACTTGTTATTTTAACAAGATAAGGTTCACCAACAAACCCACTTTTAACTGAAGATTTTACTTTGCAAAATTCATTGTCAAATCTTCTATTAAATCCAATCATTAACTTGATTTTTGATTTTTCAACAACTTTTAGAACATCATTGATTCTTTGAAGATTTAAATCTAGTGGTTTTTCACAAAAAATATGTTTACCAGATTTTGCTGCAATTTCAACATAATCTGCGTGAGTATTAGTTGGAGTACATATAACTATTGCTTCAAGCTCTTTTATCTCTAGTAAATCTTTATAATTTTGTAACCCTAATTCAACTCCTTTTCCTATTGCATATTTTATAGCTTCAAAACTGGGGTCCATAACAGCAATAACTTCTACATTATTCAGCTCTAATAAATTATTAAGATGAATTTTTCCTATTCTACCTAGACCAGCAATTCCAATTTTTAATTTTTTCATTTGGTGTCTTATTTAAAATTTTAATTCTTTAGTTAAAAATTCAAATCCTTTTTTTGCATATTCATAAGGGTTTGCTTTTGAAGGGTCTTGCTCTGCTTCAACAACTAACCACCCTTTGTAATTACTTTCATGAATAACTTTTGATAATTCTTTCATGTTTAAATTACCGTCTCCTGGCACGGTAAATATTCCCAACTTAACAGCCTTTAAAAAACTTAGGTTTTCTTCATCAAGCTTTTCAATAATATTATTTCTTACATCCTTAAAATGAATATGAGAAGTTCGAGAGATGTATTTTTTTATTGCATGAACAGGATCCTGTCCAGCTATATAAAAGTGACCACAATCATAATTTAAATTAACATACTTTTCATCTGTTTCGTTCAACAACCTATCTACTTCAACCATCGATTCTACCATGGTTCCTGCGTGATGATGATAAGAAAGCTTAATACCATATTCATTTAATGCAATTTTTCCTAATTCATTTAAACCATTAGTAAGTTTTTTCCATATATCGTCAGTGGCTGGTTTTCTTGTAGATAGTGATATGTTATAAATTCCATGAATAGAATTTCCAGTTTCAGCACCACCAACAATTTCAGCTTCAAAGAAACTTAAAAAATCAAGTTGATTGATAAAATTACTTTTTACTTCTTGAAAAGATTTTGTCGAAAACTCATAACTAAACCATTGGTTACATATACTTAAGCCTCTAACATCAAGCATGTGTTTTAAAAGCACTCTATCATTGACAGGATATTTAGTTCCAACTTCACATCCAGTATAACCAGCTAGTGCCATCTCACTAATACATTGTTCAAAAGTAATATCACTTCCCAGTTCAGGCATATCGTCATTTGTCCATCCAATTGGAGCAATCCCTAATTTTATCATATTAATTAATTTTAAAAACTACCTAACATTATATAAATTGATATAGTTATCACACAAAGCCCTATTGACATTGGTTTTGTATGCTTCCATTGAACCATGTCATTAATTTCTAATTCTGTAAACTTAAATTTTCCATTTGAAGGATAATACATAGAGACCAAAAACATTGTAGCTACATTTAATAAAAATTCTATACCCCAAACATGTACAAAGTGTAATTCTGATTTTACAATAAATGTCATTGTTATGTAAAATATCAATCCAACAAATAATGAAACTTTAGCTCCCATTGCTGATATTTTTTTTATAAAAAATCCTGCAATCATTATTGAGGCAATAGGAATAAAAAATATACCGTTCAATTGTTGCAGAAGCTGATAAAGTCCATCAGGAGCGTTAGCCACATAAGGTGCCACTGCAATTGAAAAAATTGCTAGGACTGTAGAGGTGATTTTCCCGACTTTTACAAGGGTTTTTTCTTTAGACTCTTTTTTAAAAAACCCTTTATATATATCTATACTAAATATTGTAGCTGCACTATTTAAGACACTATTAAATGTACTTAAAACTGCACCCATAACTATTGCGGCAAAAACACCTACTAAACTCATGGGTAAGACTTTTTTAATTAGCTCTGGATAAATCATATCTTGATTAGCATATAGCGAATCTCCAAAATAATAATATCCAATCACACCAGGTAGAATTATAATCAATGGAACTATTATTTTAAGAACGCCTGTATAAAGAAGTCCCTTTTGAGCCTCAACAAGATTTTTAGCCCCTAAAGCTCTTTGAATGATGGTTTGATTCATGGCCCAGAAATATATTTGATTAATTATTAGACCAGTGAATAGCACTTCAAAGGGCATAACAGAATCTTTAGCTCCAATAACGTTAAATTTATCTGGACTATTTTCATAAACTTTAGATATACCATTTAAAACATTACCCTCTCCAATTGAAAATAGTGCCAAAACAGGAATTGCTAAACCTCCAATCAAAAGGCCATATCCATTTATGGTGTCTGATATAGCTACTGCTTTTAAACCTCCTAATATTGCATATATAGATCCAATAATTCCAATCAAAACTATTGTTAACCAGAGTCCTTGTCCTTTAGTAACTCCAAGAACTTCAGATACATTAAAAATACTCTCTAAATTAATAGCTCCTGTATACAAAACTATAGGTAATAGGGTCACTACAAAAGATATTATCAGAAAAAAAGCAACTAGAAGTCTTGTAGTATTATCAAATCTTTTTTCTAAAAACTCAGGGATAGTTGTTAGTCCCATTTTTAAATATCTTGGTACAAAATATACTGCTGCAGCTATAAGGGCTAGTGCAGAAGTAACTTCCCATGCTATTATTATAAAACCATTTTTATAGGAAGATCCATTCATTCCAATAAGGTGCTCTGTAGAAATATTTGTCAAAAGCATTGATCCTGCAATAACAACTCCAGTTAAACTCCTGCCTCCTAAAAAATATCCTTCTGTGGAATCAAGTTTTTCTTTTCTAAGCTTTAAAAAAGAATAAATAGCTACAAAAGCTAAGAATCCAATGAAAGTTATAACTGTTTGCATAATGGACTGTTTTGTTATTTATTTATAATTCATCAATAAGGTTTAATGTATTTTTTTTGAGCTTTTTTGTCTTCTTCATATTGTTTCCTGACCTTTTGAACTTCTTTTGATTTTGAAACTTCTGGAACAGGAACTTCCCACCATGAATATCCATAGCCTGCCATTTTTCTGTCTCGAACAGTTTCTAAATATATAACTGTTGTTCTATCGTTTTTCTTAGCTTTAGATAGCGATTCAACATATTCTTGAATTCCTTTTGGTTTATATACTATAGCGCCTAGACTTTCTGCATTTTTAGCTAAATCAACCGGTAAAAAGTCACCATCAAGCTGACCGGTTTTAGGATTTCTATATTTAAAATGAGTTCCAAAGCCTTCTCCCCCAACTGATTCAGAGAGGCCTCCTATGCTAGCATATCCTTCATTATTAATTAAAATAATGGTTATTTTGTAACCTTCTTGGATCGTTGTTATAATGTCTGATGGAAGCATTAAATAGCTTGCATCCCCACATATCACATAAACTTCTCTTGAGCTGTCTGCCATTTTAACACCCAATCCACCCGGTATTTCATAACCCATACATGAATTACCATATTCAAGATGAAACCCTTTGGAGTTTTTGGTGCGCCATAGCTTATGCAAATCTCCAGGGGCACTTCCTGCTGCACAAACCACTACATCTTTATCATCAATAAAATTATTTAATACTCCTATATACTCTGCTTGAACAGGTTTAGATTCGTCTAAGGTGGTGTATACTTTATCAACAATAGAATCCCACTCATCGTTATATTGTTTTACTTTTTTAACATAAATATCACCTGTATTAAATTCTTTCAAGGCTTCAGTAATTAATTGTAATGTTTTCTTAGCATCACCTTGAAGAGGAACGGCACTTTGTTTAAAAGCATCAAGTTCTGCAACATTTATATTTATAAAAGTCACGTTAGGATTTTGCCATGCTGATTTTGACGCCGAAGTAAAATCACCATACCTAGTTCCAATACCAATTACAACATCTGCAGCTTTTGAAATTTCACTGGCACCTTTAGTTCCAGTTGCTCCCATTGCTCCAAGGTTTAATGGATGTTTATAATGAAGTGAACCCTTTCCAGCAAAAGTTTCTGCTACAGGAATCCCTGATTGCTCAGCAAACTTTTTAAGCTCCAGTTCAGCCTCTGAATAAATAACCCCACCTCCTGCCACAATCATAGGCTGTTTTGCCTTTTTAATAATCTCAACAGCCTTATTTAATAAAAGAGTATCTGGAGATAATCGAGGAATATACCAAACTCTCTTTTCAAAAAACTCTACAGGAAAATTATAAGTTTCAGCTTGAACGTCATGAGGCATTGCCAAAGTAACTGCTCCCGTTTCTGATGGTGAAGTTAAAACCCTCATCGCTTCGAGAAGGGAAGAAATTAATTGCTCAGGTCTGTTAATTCTATCCCAGTACTTTGAAACTGGTTTAAAACAGTCATTTGTGGACATATCTTGCGTAAAACCATATTCCATTTGTTGTAATAATGGCGATGCTGAACGTTTAGAAAAATAATCTCCTGGAAGTAAAAGAACTGGTATTCTATTGATTGAGGCAGACGCAGCTGCTGTAATCATATTTGTTGCGCCAGGTCCTATAGAGGTTGTACATACAAAGGTTTGTAGTCTGTTTTTCATTTTAGCAAAAGCAGAGGCAGTGTGAACCATTGCCTGTTCATTTCTAGATTGGTAATAGATAAAATCTGGATTTTGTTTTAAGGCATCTCCAAGTCCTACAACATTACCATGACCAAAAATACCAAAACATCCAGCGAAGAATTTATTTTCATTGCCATCTCTATTTACATATTGATTTTTTAAAAACTCAATAGTTGCTTGTGCGACAGTTAATTTTTTTGTTTTCATGACTTATGCAATTTCATTTAGTCTTTATATTTACTTAAAACCCTCCTTTACTTTCAACAAAACTTAAAGATTCCTCCAAAGTAGGCATAAAGTTTGCACACCCTTTTTTGGTGACAACTTGAGCGCCAGAGGCATTACCCATTCGGCACGATTTATATAAATCCCACCCTTTTAATATTCCGTACAAAAACCCGCCAGCAAATGCATCACCTGCTCCTAAAACATTTAATATTTTAACTGGAAACCCAGGAACGTCTTGTCTTTCAGAATTAGATTTATAAATACTAACTCCTTTTTCACCTCTTTTTACTATTAGAGTTTCTATACCCAATGAGAGAAGTTGAGATATAGAATATTCTATATCACCATAAATTTCTGGAGATGAAATTTGTTGATTTTTAATTTTTAATTGAGATGAATCACATAAGGTAGCTGCCAAAATCTCTTCTTCAGTTCCTATTGCTATTTTAACATTTGAAATTATTGCTCTTATCATCAATCCAAAAGACCTGACATCTTGCCATTGATCAGCTCTAAAGTCTAAATCTAAAATAATGTCAACTTTGTTTTTTTTAGCAACTTCAATAGAAAAAAAAGTAGCACTTTTACTGGGTTCAATATTTAAAGCAGTTCCACTTACAAGTAACATTTTATAATCAGAGATATTAGCATTTATAACATCGTCTATATCTACCTTACTGTCGGCAGCATTTTCTCTATAAAAAACTAATGGAAAATTGTCTGGGGGTTGAATGCCTAAAACTACTGCACTACTCCTTGATCCTTTTTTTACAGGAATATTGCTTGTGTCTACATTTTCTTTTTTTAAAAAATTAATTATAAACTCACCTACTTTATCATTCCCAACAGCTGTCAATAGGCTAGTACTCAAGCCTAATCTGGAACATGCAACAGCAACATTTAAAGGAGATCCTCCTACAAATGCATCAAATCCTTTAATTTCATTGAAGGGGGCTCCTGTGTCCTGAGAATATAAATCAATACTAGATCTGCCAAGAGTAATTAGATCATATTTTTTTTCTTCCATTTTATTTAAAATTTAATTTTCATTATTCATTCTTGAAGTAACTAGTGGTAGTCTTTCATCTTTTGATTTCCACGAATCATATATCCATTCGTGATCAGGGTCTGTTGTGTTTTTTAAACATTGGTCTGTTCCTGCTAAAAAATTAAGATAGTAGCAATGAAATCCATGTTCAGCTACAACAGGATGAAATCCCTTTGGAATCATAACAACATCATTATGTTGAGCTCTAATTATCTCATCTATGGAATGGTCTTTTGTATAAACCTGCTGAATAGCATAAGCTTCAGGCTTTTGAAATTTATAAAAATATATTTCTTCTTGAATGGGTTCTATAACATTTCCCTTTTTGTCAAGAATTCTTTCGTCGTGTTTATGGGCAGGAAATGAGCTCCAATTTCCAGATGGAGTATAAACTTCTCTAACTACAATTGAACTACATCCGAATCCTGGAGGAATTAAATCGTTAAATTGTCTTGTCGCGTTATCTCCACCAAATATTACAGTTGGAGTTTCTTCAGGTTTTACAAGTTTTAAGGGGAAGTCAGAATCAGATTTACACCACCCATAAGCAATATCTAGTTTTTCTGATGTAGCAATAAGGTTAATCTTTGTTCTTCTTGGAATGTAAAGAGTGTGCGCTACTCCTTTAAAAACATTTTTTCTTCCATTTTTAGTTTCAAAGCTCCCTTTGTTACTTTTAAACTTATAATTACCACTTAACAGAACAATTACCATTTCATTTTCTTCAGTATCCCAATGAAACTGCTGATTAAAATCAAAATTTCTTGCCTCAAAATTAAGATACTTCCAGTTCACTGAATCTTTAGTTATGCTATGATATAGCCCAGATTTAGTTTTTGGTTTTATTAATAAGGGAGAATTTCTCTTCATTTTTTTTATAGTTTTAAATAAATTTATCAGCTTTACCACAAGCTCCTAGAAGCTCAAACTTACTAATCATAAATTTTTCAAATTCCTTCATATAGAATTTTCCAGGAACTATTGGATCAAAAAGTTCGGGAGAGTTTTTGAAAAATTCTCTATGTATTCTTGTCCATAATAACCTCAAATCTGTAGCTATATTTATTTTACAAACTCCATAAGATATTGACTTTACAATTTCTTTAGGAGAAACACCTGTAGCTCTATGACTTAGATTTCCTCCACTTTTATTAATTCTGTTTATTTCTTCAATATTAACAGCGGACCCACCATGAAGAACAATTGGAAATTCTGGAAGTATATTTTGTATTTCTTTTAGAATATCAAATTGTATACCGTCACCATCTTGAAATTTATATACTCCATGACTTGTTCCTACAGCAACAGCAAGCGTATCACAATTTGTTTCATTTACAAAAGACTCAACCATAGAGGGCTGAGTGTACCTGGCCAGTTTTTCATCTATTGATATATCATCTTCAATACCACTTAAAACTCCAAGTTCCGCTTCAACAAAGATGCTTTTTTTATGTGCTTTACGAACTACAGCCTTTGTTCTTTTAACATTAGTTTCAAAGTTGTCATGAGATGCATCAATCATTACAGAATCATAATTGTTTGATTCAATTGCATCAAATGCATGCTGTTCGTTACCATGATCTAGATGAACAAAATAAACGGCCTTAGGGTATAATTTAGATGCAGCTTCAATAATAGACAACAAAATGTTTGAATTAGCATATTCTCTTGCAACAGGAGTTATTTGAACTATAAATGGAGCATTTGCTTTTTGTCCTGACCTAAAAAGAGCATGTATTTGTTCCATAGTAAAAACATTTACAGCTGGAATTGCATATTTACCATAACAATTGTCGTACAAAACTTTTGGTGAAATAAGCATCTTGTTTTTATATTAACTAATTAATTTTTCAAAAATTAATGTCTTTATTTAAAGAATCAAAACATGAAATATCCTGAAATTAACTACTATAAATATATATAATATCATTTTAAAATTAATTGTATCCACAAGGGTTGTATTAATTAAAATTGTATTTATGGTATATTAACTATTACACTTTTAAAAAATGAAATTAAAATCCTTTCTTTATTTATGATCACAGCTATTATTTCCAGTGGATTAGTAGCCCAAGAGTTCAATATAAAATCTTCTAATATTAATCTTCATGTTGATATTGATAAACAAGTTTCTTTCAATTAGGCAGTATATTCTATATCATTACCAAAAATTATAACTTTAACTGATTAAAAATTTTATAAAATGAAACCAATAGAAGTTTCACTTTTCGGAGCAACTGGATTAATTGGAGAGTTGATTTTAGAGATCTTAGTTAATGATGTTTATTTTGATAAAATCAATGTTTTAACTAGAAACTCTTTTCCTTCAAATAATAAGAAAGTCCATTTACATATTATTGATTTTTCTGACACAAAAATGATTTCAAAAATCATTCAAAAAAGCAGTTTAGTTTTTGCTTCTATTGGGACAACTCAAAAAAAAGTAAAAGGAGACAAGGAAGCGTACAGGAAAATCGATTATGATATTATAGTTAACATTGCTAAAGCCTGTAAAAAAAATAATGTGAAAAACTTTTCATTTGTATCCTCATCAGGTGCAGATCTTAATAGTAATAGCTTCTATTTAAATCTTAAAGGGGAGATTGAAGACTCTGTCTTAGGTCTAAAACTACCTTCAACTTCTGTATTTCGTCCATCACTTTTGTTAGGTAAAAGAAGTGAAAATCGGTTTGTAGAAAAAATAGCTCAATTAATAATGCCTATCATATCATTCTTGATGCCGTCTATTTATAAACCAATAGAAGCAAAATACGTTGCTAAATCAATGGTGAATATTTCTAAAAAAACAATTCCTGGTTCAAAAATTTATCATTATAACGAAATAATTAATTCATTGTATTAAATGACGATGCGGGTAACCCCCATTTTATTGAACAAAGTTCCAATAGTCCAATTTTTCTAGCTAGACCTTACATGTTTTGGGTTTTCTATGTTTTTGGAATAGAGTCTAATTTTGTTATCTAATATTTTATTAGGTAGGTTTCTTCTTTTTTTTAGTTTTAATATTATATTTGCTCCCTGTTAATTGATATACTGAACAAAGGAACTTTTACAATATTTGTAATTATTTTTGTGCTTTTTACAAATTTCGTATTTCAAATGTACTCGCAGTCAACTTTCTTCGGACTTCTTATCTTGATTTTTAGGAATTTTTGGATAATTCTCTTGCCTTTGTTTTCTACTAGAATAGAAAATATTCCACAAGGTAAGGTATATGTAAATTGAGAAAATGACACCTCCCACTATAAAAAAACTTATGCTCATGATGTTCTTCTTTGTCTAATTGCTATTGCAAACAATAAAATTGTTCCAGGCCAATGAGCTGAATATTGAGCTTCATCAGTCATGCCAGCAATACCAAATCCAATAGAATATAACATACATGCGAAAGCTAAAATTACTGGATACCATTTTGTTATAAATTGTTTCATGTTTTATATTTTTAATTATATACCTATGTGTTTTAAAATTAAATATCTTTTTGTTAAAATAACAAACTCATTCTAAAATACACACTCTTGGGATTAGATAGTTATTAAATACCATATTTTTTCAATAATTTTAATGAAGTGAATTGTAATGTTTTTTCATGAGTAGCCTCTAAAACAATAGGAGGTGCCTTACCCGCTTTTTCTGCTTCTAGCCATCGTAAAACACACAAGCACCACTTGTCTCCTGGTTTTAATCCAAAAAACTTCCATTGTGGTTGGGGCGTCATGAGATCATTTCCCATGGAAGCAGAATATTCAAGAAAATCCTGATTAACTATCGCGCAGACAGTATGGGTTCCTAGATCTAGATTGTTTGTTTTGCAAAAACCATCTCTAAAATAGCCTGTTAAAGGATTCAAACAACATTCATTTAGATTTTGACCAAGTATGTTCAGTTCCATGATTAAACAGTCAATTAAAAAAGTTATGATTAAAATCACAAGATATAAAAACTATTAATTACAACTGAAAAAGGACTATTCAGTATATTATCCTAAGCCTCTACGTGTCAAATATCTATTGATTGTGAGGAATGGTTTGAAAAGGAATTAATTAAAAAGGGTGAAGATATTGCAGACTATTATTTAAGAAACCATAATTTAAAACCACAAAAGAAATGTAGTGAATGGAATATTTAGACGAAAGAATAAATCTAAGAATGACTCCTTCAGACAAAGACAATATTTTAAAAAAAGCAACTGAAAAAAAGCTAAGCCTTTCAGAAGACTAGTACATATTCTTGTCTAGGTTAGACAGACAGACAAGTAGACAAACAAAATATTGTCCTCTTCTATTTTTTATTTTACATTTAATATTATATTTGCCAACTGTTATTTGATACTTCGGAATTAAGCTACTTTTAAGAAATACGTAAATTTATACGTAAATCAATGTAAATAACCAATACAAAGATTCTTGAAATGCTCTCGAAAGTTCTATAAACAGTGCATATTCCCCCTTAGCTCAGTTGGTTAGAGCATCTGACTGTTAATCAGAGGGTCCAAAGTTCGAGTCTTTGAGGGGGAGCTAGCCTAACCGCTACACTACATTAACTAAATCAAACCCTTCACAAAAGTGAGGGGTTTTTTCTTTTTAGCAATTTATAAAGAACGATACATAAAGTTAGTCAAATTCTTGGCACTCATTTGGCACTTATTCTATTGATTAATAAATGGAAGTTTTAAAGATTACAGGAATTCAAAACCCTTTTAATAGAAAAAACGATTACACTTTATAAAAGTATAACCGTTTTATTGTTTTAGTAGATAACTCCTTTGAAATATCGAACTATAAGATTACTCGCAGAGAGTTTATAAATACCTGTAATTTTATTAGTCTCATCGTCAAAGATTGAGACGTTTGAATTTATAGTTGACTGTGTGATTAATAAAATTGATCTATTAAAGCTTATTCAATTACTTGTTTTACTTCACCACAAGTTAGCATTGCTTCCCCAAAATATGGATTGATTACTTTTTCTTGTTTGCTCAACCAATATGCACCATTATTGTTGTCTGCCATTGGACAATATTGACTGTAAACCTTTTCGTTTATTCCAAAGGTTTCAATAGCACTTGTTAAATGCATTGACAAACGCTTAAAATGGCTTCTTTGTGCTTTTATGTTTGTTTCTTCTGAAATTGAATTAACGGAAGATTCAATTTCCTTATGTAAAACCATCCAATCCGTATGCGCTTTTTCATCTTTTAGTAGTTTCATATCTACTTTAGTTAAACTGCTTAATGTGTTTTTTGCTTCTATAATTACATCGTCTGCATCATCTTTAACTAATGCATCTTTTAGTTTAATGTAGTTGTTGAAAACCATTTTTAACTGTTCTTGAAATTTGGCTGATACTTTAAGTCGCTCATTTTTTGTGGTACTTGACATTTCCATCCCAAGATGCCCTTTGTGTCCTGTCATCGTTTTCCCGCCTTCTTTATTCATCATAGACTTTTTGCCTTGTAATTGTGAAGAAGCATCAACTGTGAACGTACCACTAGTTACAATTTCATCTCCACTTTGAAGTCCATCAATTACTTCGTATTGTTCTCCTAATTGTTTACCTATTGTGATTTCTTTCATTTCAAAAATAGGTTCATCAGGATTTGTCTTTAAATAAACTACTGAGCGTTCTCCTGTCCACAATATTGCAGACGAAGGAATCATTAAACCTTGCTCTTTGTCAGATATAGTATTTTCAATATTACCTTCAACAAACATTCCTGTTTTAAATTCTCGGTTTTTATTGTTTAATACTACTCGAAGTTTGACTGTTCTTGTTGCTGAATTAAATGTTGGGTCAATAAAATCAACTGTCGCCTTAAATTCTTTATTTGGATATGCAGTTGTAGTTATCGTAATATTTTGCCCTTTTTTAAATAACTCAATCTGTTTTTCATAGACATCAAACAACGCCCAAACTGTATTTAAGTTTGTAATTTTTAACAAGGCTTGTCCTTGTTTTATATAGTCGCCTTGGTTCATTAATTTTTCTGATACTGTTCCTGAAACAGTTGTATATATTGGGAAGTTTTGCTTTACCTTCCCTGATGCTTCAATTTGGTCGATTTGACTATCAGAGATTTTCCAAAGTTTTAGTTTATTACGAACTGCCTTATATAATGCGGGCTGTGATTCTTTAAATGACGATGCTGTAATTAACTCTTGTTGCGCTGAAAATAATTCAGGCGAATAAATGGTTGCTAATAATTGTCCTTTTCGCACTTCTTCGCCTGTTGAACTAATGTTTAATCGCTCTATTCTTCCTGAAAAATAACTTGCTTGTACAACGTTTGCATCTTCGTTTTCTGCAATCTTTCCTGATAACTTAATAGTAGCATCTTTGCTTGTGCTATTGCCAACAACAGACGTTTGTATGTTTGCCAATGCCATTGCATTTTTGGTAAGTTTAAATTCGTTGGCATTAAGTCCTTCTGCACTCGTTTCAGCAGGAATTAAATCCATTCCACAAATAGGGCAATCTCCTGCTTCGGCTTGCATAATTTGAGGATGCATAGAACACGTCCACTTTTGATTCGTTTTTGCTGTTTCAGAATGATTATGCTCTGTTTCTTTAGTGGCTGAATTGCCAAAAAAGAACGATCCTAATAATAATCCAACTGCTAATAATGCTGTATAAATTATAAGCTTTTTCATATCTTATTTTTTATTTTGAATGGAAAGTTGATTGTTACCTTTTCCCAAGCAAGAGAAATAGTGCCTTCTGATTCACTAATCTTATTTACTTTATATTCTAAATGCTCTGTAATTTCATCTGAAATAGTTGGTTTGACTTTAAATCGAATCACATCATCTTTTTCATCATAATCGTCTTTTCCGTGTTGATTCCAATTTTTATTAATCATTATTGTCCAATCTTTTTTTGATGGAATTGTAAAAAAACCATATTTCCCTTTAGGTAAAATTTCATCATTTATGATTAAATCCTTATTAGTTTCTATCCAAGTGGCATTATGCGCTCCTGCTTGCCATACATTATCATAACCAATTAAACCACCGAAAATAATTCGCCCTCTAACTC
>CAJJCT010000039.1 GCA_905182735.1 Candidatus Marivariicella framensis | reverse complement strand
TACATCACCTTCACCTTGGATGTCTACTTGAAGACTCACTACTATTAAATCAAATACAGCAGTAATGCTTTTAGCTGAAGTAATATCTACCTCAACTGGATTAGAAATTGAAGTGATATCACCACTCCATCCAGTAAAGGAATATCCAACAGCTGGAGTTGCAGTTAATCTTACTAAACTTCCAGAGTTGTAATCCACCCTTCCCGATGAGATCAGTTCTTCAGCTACTGTTCCTTCACCTTCTGTAGAAAGTGTTAACCCATATTTTACTTTAACAAAATTTGCCGATAAAACCTGATCAGCCATTACCGTAACAATAAGTGGGTTTTGTGTTGATCCGTTAGACCAGTTTACAAACTGATATTCTGCATTTGCAGTAGCGGTTATGGTAACGGATTTACCTTCTGCGTAATCACCTCCTGTTGTGCTTACTGCTCCTCCAAGACTAGCAGATACCGATAATAAATAACGAGGGGGATCATCCTTGGAACAAGAAAAAACTATTAGTAAAGCTAAAAGGATAATTCTGCGCACTTCGTAAATATAAGAAAATTTTAAATTCTTATTCTAAGAAAGTGCTTAAGCTTATTTAGACTTATTCATTGTTTTAACATAATGTTTTTAAGTTTAAGAATATATACTATTTTTACATTAAATTAAAAAAATCAATGAAAACCTATACTTTAGATGAGATTGCTCAGTTTATCTCTGGTAAAATTCATTTTGAAAAAAAGATTGCCTTCAATGGTTTAAATGATCTAAAGAATGCTTCTGAAGATCAAATAACATTTATTGGAAGCCGTAAGTTTGTGAAATACTGGAATGATTCAAAGGCAGGTGCAGTCATTGTAAATGAATCAATAAAAATTGAAAACCAAGATAGACCTATAATTTATGTTAAAGATGCTGATATTGCTATGGCAAATTTATTAGAAGTTTTTTCTCCTAAAAATGGACCTGTTTTTGAACAAGATATTCATCCGTCAGCTATTATTCATCCTACTGCAAAACTGGGTAATGATATTAAAATAGGTGCCTTTTGTTATGTAGGCAAAGGAGTAGTTATTGGCTCAGGAAGCACCCTTTATCCAAATGTGAATATTTTTGATGATACAACTGTAGGTGAGAATTGTGTTTTTTGGTCTGGAACAGTGGTAAGAGAAAATTCAGTCATTGGAAATAACTGCATATTTCACATCAATGCAAGTATAGGTGCAGATGGTTTTGGGTTCAGGCTAGCGACAGATGGTTCAGGACTCATTAAATTACCACATATTGGAAATGTAGTCATTGGAAATGATGTAGAGATTGGAGCAAACACCTGTATAGATAAAGCGAAATTTAATAGTACTATTCTAGGAGATGGATGTAAAATAGATAACCTGGTTCAAATTGCACATAATTGTATATTAGGAAAATTTTGTGTTATGTCAGGAAGCTCAGGGCTGGCAGGGTCTGTAGTGTTAGGAGATGGTGTTATGATTGGTGGTGGAGCAAAAATTAAAGATCACGTCACTCTTGGCTCAGGTGTTAGTGTAGGTGCATGTTCAGGAGTTATTTCAGATTTTTCAGACGGAAAATCTATTCTTGGATATCCAGCTGCAGAATCAAGAGATACACTAAAACAGTGGGTCACTTTAAAAAAATTAGCAAAAAGCTAAAATTTTTAAAAAATCAATTAGATATTAAGCATTCTACGTTCTTGTGAAGCCAAAGAAAAGAGGCAGGACAATCAGTAGATATATCACCCGACAATAAGTCTGCTTTGGCTTTTTCCTTTCCTTTTCCTGATATAAATATTATTATTTTTTTAGATGATAAAATTTGATTGATACTCAAAGTAAATCCACTTTTATAAATCATGTTTTCATTTAACACCATTTCATGGTTTTGAGATTCCTTTGATAATTCAGCAACATATGGTTTTATATAAAGAGGAGCTCTAGGCTCTATAAAACCTAAATGACCATTTTTACCAAGTCCAAGTATACACAAATCAATTGGACCTGTATTTTTTATTACTTCATAAACCCTAACACATTCAACATCAGGATTCTTTGTATTTGCATTATATGATATATACCTATCTGAATTTATATTTAATGGTTTTAAGATGTTTGACTTAATATACTGCTCACAAAAACCTACTTTATCAGTTTTAGAACCTATTAACCATTCATCTAACTTCAAAATTCTGACCTTAGAGAAAAAGTCATGATTGTCTGTAGAATACTTTTTAAACTCTTTATAAAGACCAATTGTTGAGTTGCCAGTAGCTACTGAAACTAAAGAATTGGGTTTTTTTTTAATTAAATCAATAGATATTTTACATCCGTAAGAGCTCATTGAAGAATAATCATCAAACCTTTTAATATTCATAAATTCAAATCAAAATTTTAATTTGAATTTTTTTATACTACCTGAAGGATCTCTTTCTTTAAAGTCTGAGGCTAATAAAAGAGCATTATATAAATTAACCATTTTACCTGACTTCGAAAAGTTTTTTCTATCAGAAACGTCCTCAGAATTAGGCTTACTCAAAGACTTACTCATATCAACACCTGACTCCATGATGATTTTTTTAATTGAAGATGCTGACAACTTAGGGTAGAAGGAACGCAATACAACTGCAACACCTGTAACATTAGGAGCGGCCATTGAGGTCCCGTTTAAATATTCAAATTCACCATCTAAAACAGAAGAATAAATTTGATGTCCTGGAGCAAATAAATCAACATTATTTGATCCATAATTAGAAAAATATGCAATTTGTTTTTTATCATAGTTATATGATGATGCTCCAACTGTAAGAAAGTTATTTAAGAATTCTTTTTTATCTATTTGATCAGTTGGATACATTTGATTTAAAGTTGAATCTATATCATTAGAATCATTACCAGCTGCGTTAATAATAAGAACATCCATTTGTGAAGCATATTTCATTGCATCAATTACCCAATCAGAATGGGGGGAGTATTTTTTACCAAAACTAAAATTTATAATCTTTGCTCCGTTGTCTACGGCATATCTTATTGATAAGGCAACATCTTTATCGTATTCATCACCATCCGGCACACACCTTATTGGCATGATTATTACACTTTGTGAAATACTTCTAACTATTCCACTTACATGCGTACCGTGCTTATGTCTGTCAGAAACATTAGAATCTCCATAATCTCTATCATTAAAATCATCTGGATCATCGCCTACTATTGTCCTTCCATCAAAATCAACGTTATTGTGAATCTCATTACTTGACTGATAGTAATCAATAGCCTCTAAAAAACTTTGCTGAGTCCAATTATTAGATTTTGCATATTCTAAAAATCTAACCGCTTCATCGGACTTAATTGTTTTAGTTGATATCTGTTTGGCTTCTTCCAGACTATAACTATTACTTCCTATTATTGAAGCTATTAAACTATCAGATTTAAATAAAATTCTAGAAAGGTTTTGAACTCGATTTATAGTTTCATTATTTTTGTTAATCGCTTGATCTATTTCATTTTTATAAACTTGACTTAATGAGTCTTCTAAGCTTATTTTTCTATATAATCTAACGTATTCTAGATTCTCTTGATTTGATTCTCCCAAAAAATTCCATCCATTAACGTCGTCTATATACCCATTGTTGTCATCATCTATTTTATTGTTTGGAATCTCATCAGAGTTATTCCATATATATGGGGATAAGTATGGATGTTCAATGTCAACACCTGAATCAATAATTGCTACTATTACACTTTTACCTTTTTGATTTTTAATCAATTCCTTATTTGCTTTTAAAACACTCATTCCAGGAATCATATCAGAATTTATATCTAATAGTGACCACTTTTCTTTTATGTCTTCGCTTAATGATTCTTTATTATTATAATCATTAGCATTAAAAGTTATTGGCTGTCCTATAAACTTAAATGAAGAACAACTTACAGAAATATATAAAATTGTAATAAGTAAAATCTTTTTCATGATTTTCGTTTAATTAATTGTTAGTTGTAAATATTTTTTCGAGTTTTAATATTGTAAATCGACCAAAAATAAGACCAATTATTAATAATAAAAAAGAAATTAAATAATTTCCTATTACTAAATGTCCAACACTAAATAAAGTACTGTTTAGAAATAAAATACCAAGAGCAAAACCTGTCCAGCTATTTATAATCTCTTTACTAGAATTATTAATATTTTTTACCTGATTAGATATTGGACCCCAAAATCCTCTAGGTCGTATTTTTTTATAAAACTCAATTAAATGAGCATTATTAACTGGCTTTGTGAGTAAAGTAACTATTAAGCTTAGTATTGTTGAAACAACAAGAATTATTGTTGCCCTAATAAGAGAATATTCATCCTGATATAAAATTGATAACTTGTTGATTAAACCTTCATTAATTAATCCAGCTTTATATAAACCATTCAACAAAACCAAACCATTGGCTAGTAGCAATGCAGAAACCATACTTGTGATTTCAGACCAAGCATTAATTCTCCACCAATACCACCTTAACATTCCTATGACAGCAACGCCTGACATTACCTCTATAATGTATATCCATGCATTAGAGATGCTATCCATTTGCCATGCAGTGATACCTGATAATAATAATAACAAAACAATACTAAGTCTTGAAATTAGCAGATAGTGCTTATCACTTGCATTTTTTCTAATAAATCTTTTGTAAATATCATTAACCATGTATGATGCTCCCCAGCATAAATGGGTATCGACAGTACTCATGAAGGCTGCCATAAATGCAGCTACCAATAGCCCCTTTAATCCTGCAGGAAGCACTTTTGCAATCATCATAGGATAAGCCAATTCTGGATCCGCAATTAACTCAGCAGGTGCAGTAGAAATTGGGAGAAGTATTATTGAACCTAAACCAACTACAATCCACGGCCAAGTTAAAATCACTATGCTCGCAACAGCAAACCACAGTGAAGCTTTTATAGCGTGTTTTTCATTCTTAGCAGAAAACAATCTTTGTACTATAAAACCATCACCCTGAGCCTGTCCAAGCCACAAAACACCTATTAAACATATAAATGAAATCATTTCAATTGAACCAATATTAGATATATTGGGCATCATATCTAAAACAGCAGGAGGAGCATCAGCGGAAGCAAGAATTTTATTAGATAATTCTTTAGGTCCTCCAACATTTATCAAAATAATAATTGCTAAAATAATTGTACTAAGCGTTCCAACAGTAAAGTGAAACATATCTAATATCACAACACCTTTGATTCCTGAAATTAAAGTATGTAATAATGCAAATGTTAGAGTAATTACTAATGCAAATTCAGCACTCCAACCTAACATTACACTTGAAAACTTTAACATAGCTAAAATAACCCATCCCAATGTGATGCAATTTTTAAAAATTCCATAAAAACCAGCAGTAAATGCTCTAAGTGTAGATGCTGAATTGCCACTATACCTTAGTTCAATTAGCTCTGCATCAGTAAGTATTTCAGCACGTCTCCAATTTTTTGCATAAAAAAATACCATCATGATTATGCCAGTTCCAAGATACCACCACAACCAATTACTATAAATACCTTTAGTCCTAACTAAAGCTGTAACTGCTAATGGTGCATCAGTTGCAAACCAAGTAGCTGCAATTGATGTTCCTAATAACCACCAAGGAAGGCTTCTACCAGCAACAAAAAAGTCAGTTATGTTTACATTCTTATGTTTTACTAAGAAAACTCCAATAAAGACAGAGATAAGCAAATAAACTATAATTACTACCCAGTCTAAAAATATAAGGTTCATAATTAAATTTTGTTACTTAATGATTGGCAAAACATCTTTTTGAAGCTCAAGCATTTCATTGCACATATCAACTGCATTTCTATATGAATTGACAGTCGGCTCAATAAGAATAGCTTGCAATAGTTTATCTTTTGATTTTTCATTGTAAGCCTCTACTAAAAGCTTGTGAATGCTAGCATGCAATCTAATAGTCGCTGCTATAGCTTCTGGTATTGGATCCATCTTGATTGCCTTAATTCCATCAGCATCACAATATGCAGGAACTTCTACAACTAGGTCATCAGGTAAGTTTGGTATAGCTCCATTATTGGGAATATTTACAGCTTCAAGCCATTTTTTTTCGTTTGAAACAACTGACTCCATTATAAGTGTTGCAATTTCACCTGAACTTTTAAAACTTCCGTCTTTATTTTCTAATTGAATTTCTTCAACTGAACCAACTGGAAGAAGTTTTTTATCCCAATCTTTTTTCCATTTTCGATTATAATTAACTCTATCGACTGTGTAAACTCCTTCAGGTATTTGATTGTTTTCCCATGGATGTCCGTCAATAGGGTCATAAAAAAATTGTAATTGAGGAATAACAAATTCTTCAGCCCATCTAATATATTCGCCATAATGGTTTGATGCAGGTGAAGGCCATTGACCAAATCTTCGAAACAATATTCTTCCTAAAGCAAGTTCATGCCACTTTGCCATCCAATCTCCATCTTTTTCAATGGATTTAAGTTTAGGATATAAGTCCTCTCCTGTTGACTTTTGTTTGATTTCTTGAAACCAACTAAAGTGATTCATTCCGCATGCTTTAGTTTGTAAATCCGAAAGAGGAATATTTAATAATTCTGATAATTGTGCTCGACCCATAAAAACACCATGACAAAGACCAACTGTGTTTATCTTAGTTAATCGAGTTACAGCTTCACATATCTTATGTTCAGGATTTGAAAAATTTAAAAGTATTGATTTGGGACACAATTTCTCCATATCTCTAGCTAAATCAACTATTGTTTTAATATTACGTAATGCATGAAATAAAGACCCCACTCCTCCATTTTCACCATAAACTTGTTTAAAACCATATTTTCTTGGAATATGAAAATCCTGTGACCAAAATATATTTCGATCTTTTTCCAATGCACAAATAACAAAATCTGAATTACTGATCGCCTCCTCTCGATCAACTGTTTTTATAATTTTTGCATTACGATTTAGTCTTACATTAACATACTCTGCATGTTTATAAACATGATCTAAGTGAGATAATTCAATATCCATTAAATAGAGCTCAATTCCATTTTGACAAAGAGTGTCACTCAATAAAATATCTTGAACTATAATTGGGCCAAACTGAATACTTCCAGCTCCTATATATGCGATTTTTATCATATTATTTAACCTATTAAAATTTTATTATATGAGAAGTTGATCTTTCAATAATACAAATAATTTTAGCTTTTAAAATCAATTAATTTAACAAAAGATTTTTTGAAAATTTTAATAATTTTTCTTTTTCATCAAGCGATAAATTAATTGGCAATTGAGCTAAACCTATAATTCTCCTAATCACCTCAAAGCCAGTATAGTGTTTAACTAATTCCCGGTCAACTGATCTAGAGTAATAATTAATTATATCATTTAAATATTTTTCTTCTAAAGTGGTTATAATTACATGGGCTATGAAAACTCCTAGATCAAACTCCAAATCTCCTATAAAACTAAATTCAGGATCAATTATGAATATTTCTTTATCATTTTGAATCCAACTTCCAGGGTAAAAATCACCATGTAATAAGGTTGATCCTTTTTTTAAATACCGGTCTCCAACAATTATTGATTTATTTTTTAAAGACTCATTATTAATAAATGAATGTGCAAGATTCTCAAGACCTGGTTGAACAGAATCTAATGAAAAACCATTTTCTATAATAAACGGTAGTATAAAAATATGTTGATGGTTTAATTTCTTAAGCTCACTATTTAAAGGATATTTAACATTATACTTACACGAATGAATGTCTTTTAATATCTTGGCAAGCTTAATTATTGATGCTTTGTCTATTTTTCTCTTTTTGTAAATACTCGAATAATCTTCTGACACACCTAGATCCTCAATTATCATAAAAAAACCTTCTTTAGTATAATTTATTATTTTAGGAAAATGGTCCTTACTCTTAATTTTACTAGTCGTGTTATAAAAGCTATATTCTACATCAATTCTTTCTATTGGAGCTGGAATATCTTGATATTTTTGAACATAAGGTCTTGATTGTTTAAAAATAAAAGAGCGTCTATTTGTTTTAATTCTTAAAACCACATTCATATTTCCTTCTCCAGCCTTAGTAACATTTAATAAATCCTCATTCTCAAATAGAATATTATACTTAGTAAGTAGTACTGTTAATTCAACGATTGATGAATTGATACTAATATTTGTCATTGGTTGATCTGATTAAACGTTTGCATCTTATCCCAATATCTTTTTTTTATTTCTGAAACATTAATCTTTGTAAAGATTTTAATTTTACGATGTAAATTCTCCGAAGGAGAATCAAAAAGCTCAAATTGTGAGTAATTGCCATTTGCTATAGCTTCTATAATAGCTATATCCCACATTATCCATTGTTTCTTTCCTTTGTCTTCATCATCCCACCATCTATCATAGGAGTCCCATCTATCTATCAAATATGAACCTAAAGAATTATTGTTTGATAAATAAACATCTAATTCATTTCTTTTAAAAATTAAGTGCTGAGATGTAGTAGCTGTCATAATTGAAAGATCAAGATCTAAAGAGTTAAGTAAAAAATTTACTGCCAAAGGATCATTCCTAGAATTGAATTCATTTTTATTATATGAATTAGTTTTTGGGTTATGCCAAAAGCCTAAATAATAAACCTTTATTTTATTTAAAATATCTGGTGCATTAATTATTGCAGTTGCAACATTTGTACATGAACCTAAAATGACAATATGTAGAGGGTTTTCATTAGTATATAATCGTGCATTTTTAATTATAAAACTCGAGGCTTGAGAATTATTAATATTTGAAATGTCACTAATCGGACTAGGACTGCCTAAAAGTGAAGGTATTGAGTTTATATTAGCTAATTTTAAAATTTTATCATTTATAATTTTACTCTCTAGCGCTGTGTTAGAAGAGGCTAAAGGAGAGGTGTTAAATTGAGAGGCGGTAATACCAATAATATTAAAGCTTGGCTCGGATAAAGCCCCAGAAAGAGCAAATAAATCATCTACTTCATTAGCTGTATCGGCATCAATTATTATGGGAATTTTTTGAGCATTTAAAAGACTCATAAATAAATAAAAAAACAGTAAAGCTCTCATTATATATCATTTTCTAAAATCGATATCCCATTTAAATCTGAAGTAAGAACTGTTGACATATAGTTAAGGAAAGGCCTCATTGTTTTAAAATCATAAGATATATTATTAATAAAATTTGATGAAAGAACTGAATCATCATTATAATTTTTAATAAAAATATATCTTTTCATTCTAATAAGATCAATATTAGAATTGTCTTTTGAAAACCCTCTAGGCGATGTTTTTAATGGGTTACCATCAATACTGCCCCAATTGTTTTTGAATGACTTTTCATTTATAATTTGTCTGAACTCATCAGAATCAAGTTCAAGCTCCTTTCTTATTCTTAATAGATCTTGCTTATTAGGATTAAAAAAACCACAGGCAACAAAACTTTCATTTGGTTTTATATGAAAATAATAGCCTCCTCTTAAACTTGGAGTGCTTCTTTTAAATGAAAGGCCTAAATTAGTTTTGTATGGTGTTTTGTTTTTTGAAAACCTTACGTCTCTATAAATTCTAAACACTTTGGAATCTTTTATATTATCATGCTTATTAAGTTCATCAATCACTCTTGAAGAAAAAAACTTAATTTCATTTTGAATATTTATAAATCTAGACTTATTATCTTCAAACCAACCTCTATTATTATTTAGCTTAAGATCGTTCAGAAACGAAAATGTTTCTTTATTTATATTTTGCATTTTTAATAAAAAATTAATAATTTAAAGATATAGAAAACCCACAAGCCATATTAACTTATAGGGTTGAAAAAACCAAACAAACTAACCTTTCTCTGTTATTAGTTTACAAGAATAGATTAACAAAGGCAAGGCTTGTAATAACAAAAAAGCCCGCTTGACAATATCAAACGGGCTTTTTTCATTTATATACAATAAAATCAACACGTTCGAATGTGCGATGGCATGTTTAGATTATGTGTGCAAATTAAATTCATTTTTAAGATTAAATAATTAGTTGTTTCCTAATATAATTGGCATTCCTGTTTTTCCAGAGCCAATTACAATAACTTTTGCATTAGGCGACTCAGCTAATTTTAAAGTTGCTTCAATTCCTTTCTCTTGAAGTATTTTATCCGTCAACGAAGCGCTTAATATTCGATTTGCTTTAGCTTTACCTTGTGCATCGATTAATTGTCTTTCTGCTTCTTTAATAGACTTTGCAATTCTAAATTCATATTCCAAAGCTTCTTGTTCTTGACCTAACTTTCTCTCTATAGCTTCTTTTATTGCTTGAGGAAGTGCAACATCACGAACTAAAACAGCATTTAATTGAATATATTGATCTTTAACAACTTTTTTTGTTTCTTCAAATATTTCATTTTGAATTGCATCTCGTTTTGTAGAATACAATTGCTCAGGAGTATATCTTCCTACAACTGATCTAGCTACAGCTCTAATTTGAGGTATCAAAACTATATTCACATAATTTTCTCCCTTTTGTTGATGTAAAAAACCTAGTTTTTCTACATCTGGCTGATATAAGACAGAAACATCTAATGTTATTTCAAGACCATTTGACGAAAGTACTTGCATATTTCCTTCAAAAAACTCTTGTTGCTTTACATTATATAAGAAAACTTTATTCCAAGGTGAAATTATAGTGAACCCTTCACCTAATGCAGGCTCATCTGTTACAACACCGCCTCCAAAGGTTCTAAATAAAACTCCCGCTTCTCCATAACCAATATTAACTGATGATCTGGAAATTAAAATTAAAATAAAAAATCCCACTGCGAGTATGGGTAATCCGATTTTTGGTAGTCGTTGCATAATAGTTAGTTTTAAAAATTAATAGTTCATTTATTTGTTATTTGTTAGGTTAACATCCCTCCGTCAACATTAATAACTTGGCCGGTAATATAAGAAGATAAATCTGAAGCTAAAAAAACACATGCATTAGCTACATCTTCTGGAGTACCTCCTCTTTTCAAAGGTATACCGTTTCTCCATTTTTCAACAATTTCTTTAGATAATTGTTTTGTCATTTCCGTTTCTATGAACCCAGGAGCTATAACATTACTTCTTATATTCCTGGAGCCGAGCTCTAAAGCTATAGATTTAGAAAATCCAATAATACCAGCTTTTGAAGCTGAATAATTTGATTGACCTGCATTTCCCTTGACACCAACAACAGAACTCATGTGAATTATAGAACCCTTTCGCTGCTTTAAAAAAGTTTTTTGAACAGCCTTAGTCATATTAAAAACAGATTTTAAATTTACTTTAATAACATCATCAAAATCTTTTTCGCTTAATCGCATTAATAAATTATCTTTTGTTATTCCTGCATTATTTACTAAAACATCAATACCTGGAAAATCATTTAATACAGTTTCAATAAGCAATTCAGAATCAGAAAAACTAGAAGCATCACTTTGATAGCCCATAGCTTTTACATCATATGATTCTAGTTCTGTAATTAGTTTGTTGGCTTGTTCAACAGATTTTGAATAGGTAAAAGCTACATTACAACCTTGTTTAGCAAATTCTATAGCTATACCTCTTCCAATACCTCGAGAAGCTCCGGTAATAATCGCACTTTTGTTATTTAGAACTTTCATTTAATTTAATATTTGAGATACTTTGGCTCCAATTTTAGCAGGAGAATCAACAACATGAATACCGCACTCTTTCATAATTCTTTTTTTTGCTTCAGCAGTATCATCAGATCCACCTACGATTGCTCCAGCGTGTCCCATTGTTCTTCCTTTTGGCGCAGTTTCCCCAGCAATAAAGCCTACAACTGGCTTTGGATTTCCTTGTGATTTAATCCAATAAGCTGCATCAGCCTCAAGTTGACCGCCAATTTCTCCAATCATAACTATACATTTAGTTTCAGGATCATTCATTAATAATTCTACAGCATCTTTAGTAGTTGTTCCTATTATAGGATCACCACCTATTCCAATAGCTGTTGTTATTCCCAATCCCTCTCTAACAACCTGGTCTGCAGCTTCATAGGTCAATGTGCCTGATTTAGAAATAATACCAACACTACCCTTTTTAAATACAAAACCTGGCATAATTCCAACTTTTGCTTCACCAGGAGTTATTACTCCTGGACAGTTAGGTCCTACAAGAATAGCTCCTTTTTTCTTTACATACGGAGCAACTTTAACCATGTCTGCAACAGGAATTCCTTCTGTAATAGCTATTATGACTTTTATTCCAGCATCAGCAGATTCCATTATTGCATCTCCAGCAAATGCCGGAGGAACAAAAATAATTGAAGTATCAGCCCCTGTTTCATTAACTGCTTCGGCTACAGAGTTAAAAACTGGCTTATTTAAATGAAATTGACCTCCCTTTCCAGGAGTCACACCCCCAACAACATTGGTTCCGTAATCAATCATCTGAGTAGCGTGAAAAGTTCCCTCTCCACCAGTAAACCCTTGAACAATAATTTTAGAACTTTTATTAACTAATACGCTCATTTATAATTTTTATTAAGTTATTTATTCCTTTACCCTCTCTTGATAAAGCCCTTTTTCAGTTTCAATTTTAATTTTATCTCCTTCGTTTATAAATAAAGGAACGTTTATCCTAGCACCTGTTTCTGTTATGGCAGGTTTGGTTGCGTTTGTAGCAGTATTTCCTTTTATACCAGGTTCAGTTTGAGTGATTTCTAAAATAACACTTGCAGGCATGTCAACCGAGAGAGGCATTCCATCTTCTGAATTAATTGAAATGGTAACTATTTCACCTTCCTTTAAAAACTCTGAAGAATCAATAATATTTTTATCAATATTAATCTGTTCATAATTATCTGTATTCATAAAATGAAATTGATCAAAGTCATTATAAAGAAATTGAAATTTATTAGTTTCAACTCTTATAGATTCAATTTTATGACCTGATGAAAAAGTATTATCAACTATTTTTCCTGAAGAAACACTTTTTAGTTTAGTCCTAACAAATGCTGGTCCTTTCCCAGGTTTTACATGAAGAAATTCAATCACCTTGTATATATCATTATTAAACTTAATGCAAACTCCTTTTTTTATATCTGATGTGTTTGCCATATTTAATTTTTTTGAAAATACCCCTTCATTATTCCTCTTTGAGAGTTTTGAATAAAGTTTAAAATCTCATCTCTTTCTGGAGAAGCTGTCATTTCTGCTTCGATTATCTCTGTTGCTTGAGTAGTATTATACTTTTTCTGAAAAAGCAACCTATAAATAGTTTGTATCTCAGTAATTTTATCAGAGGTAAATCCTCTTCTTCTTAATCCAACAGAGTTAATTCCTACGTAAGAAAGTGGCTGTCTAGCTGCTTTAACAAAAGGTGGGACATCCTTTCTTACTAGAGACCCTCCAGCAACAAAAGCATGATCTCCTATAGTACAAAATTGGTGAACTGCAACAAAGCCAGCAAGTATAACGTGGCTTCCTATTGTAATATGCCCTGCTAAAGTACTGTTGTTTGAAAAAATACAATTGTTGCCAACTACACAATCATGAGCAACATGCGAATAAGCCATAATTAAACAGTTTTTTCCAATCTTTGTTTTCATTCTATCAGAAGTTCCTCTATTAATAGTAACTGATTCTCTAATAGTTGTATTATTTCCGATTTCAGCCGTAGTGTCTTCCCCATCAAATTTTAAATCTTGAGGAACAGCAGAAATAACTGAACCTGGAAAAATATTACAATTTTTTCCAATTCTAGCACCATCCATTATTGTAACATTTGGACCAATCCAAGTGCCTTCTCCAATAACAACATTATTATCTATAGTGGTAAAAGGTTCAATCACAACATTTTTGGCAATTTTTGCACCAGGATGCACGTAAGCTAAGGGTTGATTCATATCTATCTTCTTTTAATTTGGGCCATTAAATCTCCTTGAGTAGTTAAATTTCCATTTACGTAAATATAACCACGCATATGACAAATACCTCTTCTAATTGGACTAATTAATTCTAATTTAAAAATCATTGTATCCCCAGGATGTACCGTTCTTTTAAATTTAACTTTATCAATTTTCATAAAAAGAGTAATGTAATTTTCTGGATCAGGAACAGTATTTAGTATTAACACTCCGCCAGCTTGAGCCATAGCTTCAATTTGTAAAACGCCAGGCATAACAGGTGCTCCAGGGAAATGACCTTCAAAGAAAGGCTCATTCATCGTGACATTTTTTAAAGCTATTACATGATTATCTGAAAGTTCAAAAATTTTATCCACTAACAAAAAAGGAGGCCTGTGAGGTAATATTTTCATTATCTCTACGACATCTAATAAAGGTTTTTTATTTATATCTACATATGGAATATTTTTTCTTTTCTCTAGCTTAATTATATCACATAAAATTTTTCCAAAGCAAGTATTAACCTTGTGTCCAGGCTTATTAGCAATAACACGACCCCGTATTCTTGTTCCAACTAAAGCAAGATCTCCAATAACATCGAGTAGTTTATGTCTCGCCGCTTCATTTGAATAATGAAGAGTTAAGTTGTCTAAAATTCCATTAGGCTTGACACTTAATTTATCTTTTTTAAAAGCTTTTTTTAACTTTTCCATTGTAGCTTTTGATGGAGGTGTATCAACATACACAATAGCATTATTTAAATCTCCACCCTTTATTAAGCCATTCTCCAAAAGAGTTTCCAGTTCGTGAAGAAAACTAAAAGTCCTTGCAGAAGAGATTTCATTTTTAAAATCAGTAATGGTTTCAAGAGATGCATTTTGAGTTCCCAACACTTTAGTGCCAAAATCTACCATTGTTGTAACTTGATACTCATCAGAAGGAATAATAGTTATTTCACTACCCGTTTCTTCATCTTTATAACTTATCATTTCACTAACAACATACTCTTCACGTAGAGATTCTTGATTTTGAATTCCAGCCTTTTCAAGTGCTTCAATAAAGAACTTGGATGAACCATCCATTATTGGTGGTTCTGACGCATTAATTTCGACGAAACAATTGTCAATATCTAAGCCAACTAGCGCTGCTAAAACATGCTCAGAGGTTTGAATTTTAATTCCATCTCTCTCAATATTAGTTCCACGATCTGTATTTACAACAAAATTAACATTTGCGGAAATTTGATTATTACCTTTAATGTCACTTCGAATAAACATGAAGCCAGTGTCTTCTGGTGCAGGCAAAAATGACAACTTTACCTGGGCGCCAGTATGAAGACCTACTCCTTCTAAAAAAACAGGTTTAGCAATAGTTTTTTGTGGAACAGTTTTTAAAATCATGATTTAATATTTATTTCAAGTTTAAAAACATGCTTAGCCTTTGCAACAAAAGTATTGATTGCATATAAATATTCAATGTATTTTGAATTTAATAAAAACATTAAACTACCTGCTCGAACTTCTTCAATTTCAGAAAACACATAAACAGTTAAATTAGACACTAACTTCATAGTTTCATATAGTTTATTTACAATTTGTTTGACTGTAAAATTCATTCGTGCAAAATTAGCAAAAAACAATGAATTGTTTTTTAAGTTCCTGTAAAATCATTACTCATGAAATTAAATTGCTTTGAATAGCATCTCATAAATAGAATAAAATGTAATTTTAAAATTAATTTAATTTTATTAAAAATTGATGAAAGTGCCAAGAATTTTATGGGTAGACGATGAGATAGATCATTTAAAGCCTCATATTTTATTTCTTAAAAATAAAAGCTATGACGTTTTAACCTGTACAAACGGTCTTGACGCAATTCAAAAAATAAAAAATAATCAATTTGATGTTGTTTTATTGGATGAAAATATGCCTGGATTAAATGGCTTAGAGACTCTTAACGAATTAAAAAAAATTAATTCTGAATTACCTGTTATCATGATAACTAAAAATGAGGCAGAACATATAATGGATGATGCTATTGGTGGAAAAATATCAGATTATTTAATCAAACCAGTAAATCCAAATCAAATATTAATTGCATTAAAAAAAATATTAAATACAAAAAATTTAATTGACAAAAAGGTAATTCAATCATATCAAAAAGAGTACAGGAGTATCTCTAATTCTTTATTAGAATTAAGTTCTGTAGATGATTGGGTCTCTTTATACAAAAAAATGACATATTGGGAGCTGGAGCTTCAAGAGTTGGATGATCCAATTATGTTTGATATTTTTAAAAACCAAATGAAAGAAGCAAATTTTCATTTTTCAAATTTTATAGAAAAAAACTATTCGGAGTGGATAACAAATAATTTAGAGACTCCAATTTTATCAAATAATATTTTTAAAAAGAAAGTTTTACCGTTTATCAAAGAAGATCAAACATGCATTTTTCTTTTAATAGATAATTTAAGGTTAGATCAATGGAGAATAATCAGTCCCTTAATTCAGCAATTTTATAGCCTACACAGTGAAGAGTGTTATTTTAGCATATTACCAACAGCAACTCAATATTCAAGAAATTCAATTTTCTCTGGATTAACACCTCAAGAAATGCAAAAACAATTTCCTTTATGGTGGAAAAATGACAATGAAGAAGGAGGAAAAAATCTTTTTGAATCTGAATTTCTAGAATCACAATTAAACAGATTAAATAAGAAAATAAAGTTTAGCTACAATAAAATAACTTCTATTTCAGATGGAAAAAAATTAATAAAAAATTTAAAAAAATTTAAATCAGAAAATCTAACTGTTATTGTTTACAATTTTGTGGATATGATATCTCATGCTAAAACTGAAATGGAAATAATAAAAGAACTAGCTCCAGACAACAAGGCTTATCGATCTTTAACCCTTTCTTGGTTTAAGAATTCTCCTCTTTTTGAATTCATTAAGTCTGCTAAAAATGATGGATTTAAACTAATTGTAACAACAGATCACGGAACTATTAATGTTGAAAAACCTATAGAAATAAAAGGAAGAAAAGAAATAAGTTCTAACCTTAGATATAAATCTGGGAGAAGCATGAGTTATGACGAGAAAAAAGTTGTTGAAGTAAAAAAATTAAATGAGTACCATTTACCTAAATCATTTATGGACAGTTCATTTATTTTTGCAAAAAATGATGATTATTTTGTTTATCAAAACAACTTTAATCACTTTGCAAGTCTTTACAATAATACTTTTCAGCATGGAGGAATTTCAATGGAGGAAATGATAATACCTTTTGCAACTTTTCTACCTAAAAAATAAGCTTTAAACTAATGGAAATAAGCTATTCACTTTCTGAAATTGATATAATTGCAAAGAAAATTTGTGATTCACTAAGGTATCCAGTAGTAGCATTTAATGGGCCAATGGGTGCAGGTAAAACAACGTTAATTAAATCAATTTGCAAATATCTTAATTTTAAAGAAAATATTTCAAGTCCAACATTTTCATTAGTGAACACTTATGTGAATTCTTCAAATAAAATTATTCATCATTTTGATTTTTACAGAATAGAATCTTTTGAAGAAGCTTTAGATTTTGGCGTTGATGAATACTTGGATTCAGGCAACATGTGTTTTATGGAGTGGTCTGAAAAAATCTCTTCATTATTGAATTACCCTATTAATAGAATAGAAATCAAAGTTATTGATAATGATAAACGTAAAATAAATTTATATTAAAATGACTTTCATAAAACGACTTGGCTATTATTTAATTGGACTTTCAATTGGAATTGTGATACTATCATTTATTTTTAGTGGTAAAAAAACTAGCTGTAATTATGGTCCGGAGGCAAGAGTTAAGAGTCAACTTCTCAGAAAAGAAATGCATATACCTAGTTCTATACTTAAAAAGGACGTTACAAATGAATTAATTAAAGATTTTATTAAAAAATCATCAATTAATTTTTCTGAAAGTAATACTAAAAAAGATTCTTGTAAAACATATATTTTAAATGGGTATTTAATATCAAAATACACTTCTGTTGAAGTTGAAAATTGTTTTAAAACTGTAACAGTTTTAGGAATTAAGTTTTAAGCTCTTTCCTTCTTTTTAATTCTTTTGATATCATGTCTAATTCACGGTTAGATTGTCCCGAAACTGATGAATTTTCATTTGCTCTTCTGATTAAGTATGGAACTACTTCTTTTACTGGTCCATATGGTAGATACTTTAGGACTCGATAACCACTTTCAGCCAAAGAAAAAGTTATATTATCACTCATTCCATATAACTGACCAAAAGAAAGGTTTTGATGATCCTTAGGTAAGAAGTTTTTAGTTGCTAAATCAATTGCTTTATTAGCACTCTTTTCATTATGACTTCCCAAAAGCATACAAAAACGATCAATATTTTTAAACATAAAATCAATCCCTTTATCATACTGAATATCTGTTTCTTCTTTGGTGTCACAAATGGGACTTGGATAGTTGTTTTTCAAAGCTCTGGTTCTCTCAATTTCCATATACGCGCCTCTAACAAGTTTTACCCCAACCTTAAAACCATGCTTTAAAGATTTTTCATTTAATGATTTTAAATATTCAAACCTATCATTTCTATACATTTGAACAGTATTAAATACTATTGGCCGTTCTTTATTAAATTCTAACATCATATCTTCGACTAATTCGTCAATAGCAGGTTGAATCCAACTTTCTTCAGCATCGACAAAAACACTTATTCCAATTGATTTAGCCCTACTGAATGTTACTCTAAAGCGCTCAATAATTCTTTTCCATTCTTCTGACTCTCCTTTAGTAAAAGAAACATTACTGCTTTTTTTTTCAAATAAAATAGTCGAACCATATCCAGTAGGTTTAAATACAGAAAATGGTAACGATAAATTGATTATTGAAGCTTCTAAAGTTTTTATAGTTGAATTAAGACAGTCATCATAGTCTTTTTCAGAATTTGCTCCTTCAACAGAATAGTGAAGATATGATTTAACATTTTTAGTGGCCAATAAATTAACAATTTTTATTGAATCTTTTTCATCAATTCCTGCACAAAAATGATCGAACACGAACAACCTAATTAAACCATCTACAGGTAAACGTAATTTAACTGATATCATAATTAAAAACTTACCTAAACCAACCAAAAAAGGATATGATATAAGTTTGAACAATAAATACGCTCGCTTTAGTTCAAAATTATTTTTTATAGAAAAAGCAGTTTTAGTACTCTTAAAACTCATTAATTTTTTTTTCAAATTTAAAAGAAAAAACTATACAGAATTGCTAAAAATAATCTTATTCCAACATAAAAACTTTATTTTTGAATAATGAATGGAATCAAAGCAAGAAGCTACTCTGTAGAATTTAAACAAAACGGGTTTAATAAGCTCGAAAAGTTAATTGAAAATAATGATTATTCATCTGTGTTCGTGATAGTTGACACAAACACAAGGGAGCATTGTCTTCCTGTGTTTAAAAAAGAGATGTCCCAACCGTTTGATTTTAAAATAATAAGCATATCTCCAGGAGAAGAATTTAAAACAATAATTTCCTGTCAAAACATTTGGCAAATACTTTCAGATAAAGGAGCAGATAGAAAAAGTTTAATTATTAATTTAGGAGGAGGAGTAATAACTGACATGGGAGGTTTTATTGCATCTACATATAAAAGAGGTATTGACTTTGTTAATATTCCAACCACTCTTCTTTCTATGGTTGATGCATCAATTGGTGGCAAAACAGGAATTGATTTTGGAAATATTAAAAATCAAATTGGTGTAATTACAGATCCTATACTAGTGATAATAGAATCTGGTTTTTTAAAAACTTTAAACCTCAAAGAGTATAGAAGTGGTTATTCTGAGATGTTAAAACACGGATTAATCAGCGACAAAGACTACTGGAATAAACTTTTAATTTTTCTTAAAAAAAACACTTTAGAGATCCTTCCTCTTATATATAAATCAATTGAAATTAAAAATAAAATAGTTCTAAAGGATCCCTTTGAAAAAAATCAAAGAAAAATTTTAAATTTTGGTCATACAATTGGACATGCAATTGAATCATACTTTATTAAATCTGATCATTTAGAAAAGCTCAGTCATGGAGAAGCAATAGCAATAGGTATGATTATAGAAGCTTCCATTTCTGTAGATAATTGTTCTTTAAATCAATCAGATGCTAATGAAATAAAAAATGTTTTTGATTCTGTCTTTTCTAAAATTAAAATTGACATCTTGGATCAAAATAATATAATATCTCTAATAAAATTTGATAAAAAAAATAGTCACGGAAATGTTAATTTTGTTTTACTAAAATCAATAGGTTTTCCAATTATAGATTTAAAAGTAACAAATAGTCAAATAAAAAAAGGATTTCTTTTCTATAATTCTTAGGCTGAATTTCTACTGGCATTAATATTTCCAAATAATGAACGGGTTACCATTTTTTTGTATACTTTCAAAAGATTCGAATTTAAATGATTTTCCTTTTTATTTTTTTGAATTTGCATCAAGGCAAATTGCTGTATAGTAATTAATGGCTGAACTATCGCTTCTCGAATTTCGATAGAAGCTTTTCCAGCTTGTTCATTTTCCATTAAAGATTTATAGCCCGTTAGCTCCAATATCATTTTTTTACTTAGTAAAAATTCATCATGAATAACATTCCAAAATTCACCGTATTCAGGATCTTCTGAAAGATATGACGTTAATTCAAAAAATGATTTTGTTAAACTCATCATACTATTAGCTATAAGAGTTCGAAAAAAAGAGCTGTTGTTATAAAGATTTTTAACTCTATTAAAGTCTTTGTTAATTTTAAAAAAATTTAAAGAAGTTCCTACCCCAAAAAATCCCGGAACATTTTGTTTTGACTGACTCCAACTACCAACAAAAGGAATAGCTCTCAGGTCTTTCAAAGAAAGCTCTTTACTTTTTCCTCTTTTTGAAGGTCGACTACCTATATTAGTTTTTGAATAATAAGGAAGGGTTGTTATGTTTTCTAAATACTTTAAAAATTTAGGGTGAGACTTGAAATTCTCATAAGCCTCATGACTTAAATCAGAAATATGATTTAGTGTGCTTCTGTCAGCTTCACCCAAATTATTAGAATCACTCTCAAACATTTGATTTTTTATACCAGAACTCAATAATTGTTCTAAATTAAATTGAGAAGATTCTAGAGTTCCAAAATTTGAACTTATAGTTTGACCTTGAATAGTTAATTGAATATCATCAGCTTGTATTATATTGCCTAAAGAGTTGTAAAATTCATGTGTTCTACCTCCTCCTCTTGCTGGGGGACCTCCTCTTCCATCAAAAAATGCAATTGAAATATTATGTTTTGTTGCTAGCTTACTTAATTCTTCTTTTGCTTTGTATATACTCCAATTAGCCATAAGATATCCACCATCTTTTGTGCCATCTGAAAAACCTAACATTATGGTCTGTTTCATGTTTCTTGTTTTTAAATGACTTGAATATGTTTTATTTAAAAACAATAATTCAATAATTTTAGAGGAATTTTTTAAATCTGAAATCGTTTCAAATAAAGGAATAATATCAACTTTAGGTTTTTCCCAATCACTCAATCGAAACATAGCAAAAACTTGAAGTATTGATTCTAAGCTATTACAATTGCTAATTATATAACGATTACATCCCTTTTCTCCATTAGACTTTTGAATTTCTTTCATAACACGAATACTCTTAAGTGTTTCAAAAGTGCTTTTATTGTTAAAAATAGAGGGGTTGATATTTCCACTAAGCTCTGTTAATAATTTACATTTTGATTTAGAATTTAAATCAGAGTATGTTTTTGAGTTTTTTTTAACTAAATTTTTTAAATCATTATGGTTAATAATATCATTAAAAACTGAATTATGAATGCTTGAGTCTTGACGCAGATCAAGGCTGGCAAAATAAAAACCAAATAATTTAACTTTATGAATTAAATCAAGAATTAAATCTCCATATAAACCATCGTATTTCTCTTGAATTAATTTATAAATTAGATCAAGTTCACTTTTTAAATAAGATAGTGTAAGTTCATCATATGATGAGTTAATCAAGCTCTTATATATTTTGTTTTCTAATTTTTCTATCCTATTTAAAACTCCTTCGAAAGTGAGTTTTCGTCTTAATAAACGAAGTGATCTGTAATAGTTACGTAAAATTGAATGTTTTAATTTTTTAGCAGTCTTAAGTGTAATTTCAGGAGTTACGTATGGGTTTCCATCACGATCTCCACCAGGCCAAAATCCAAAATCAAAAATTGAATTTTCTAATTCATTTTTTCCATCAAAAATATTTTCATTCAAGTAATTAACAATGCTTCCAGCTGAATTATAGAATATATTCTCTAAATACCAGATGAGACTTGTGGCTTCATCATAAGGTGATGGCTTTTCACTTTTATAAAAACGCGTTCTACCCAGTTGATTTAATGATTTTTTAACATTACTTAGAGAATTGTTACTGATTGATGAAGAAAGATCATTGATGATTCCCAGGACAGTGTCTGGATAAAATTGAGTTGGATGAGCAGTAAGAACTATTCTTACTCTAAAATTATTTAAATAGTCTTTTAACTTGCTTAAATTGTTTGAACTGATAGCTTCTTCTTTAATATGCCTTAATGTTCCTCTTCCATGCATATTATTTACATAAGAAAATCCTGCATCTTCTATTGCATCAAACAAAACAATTTGTCTCTCTATATATTGAATAAAATGAAACAACAGCTCATTTTGCTGATCAATAGAATGGTTAGGTAAAATTTTATTAAAAAAAGTATTAATTATTTGCTGTGGATTATCACCTTTTTTATATCCATTGTCACAATATTCCTTGAACAATGGAAGCATTAGTGATGTTTTTTTTATGCTAACAAATGGTAATGTTAAAAACAGGCTATTGTATATTTGATATTTGGATTTAACAACTTCATTAAACCGATCAATTTTGGGCTTTCTAGCCATAGAAATAATTATAGGTTATTAAATATACTATGCATCAATCTCTTTTTGTCATTTATACTTTCCTCTAAAGAAATCATTGATTCTGTTCTGCTAACTCCTTCAATGTCATCAATTGAAAAAATTATATCTTTAGCATGACTTGTATCCTTTGCTCTTAATTTACAAAATACATTAAATCTACCAGTAGTTATGTGGGCCACAGTAACATTTGGTATAGCATTTAACTCACTAAGTACTGTCTTGATTTTTTTAGTTTTAGCTAAGAATATACCAACATATGCAATAAAAGAGTATCCTAACTGCTTGTAATCTAAATTAAGTGAAGAGCCTTTAATAATTCCCGCATCTTCCATTTTTTTTACACGAACATGAACTGTTCCTGGAGAAATAAGTAATTGTTTTGCAATTTCAGTGAAGGGAATTCGAGTATTGTCAATTAAAATATCAAGTATTTGTCTATCAACTTCATCAATTTTAGGTATATCGTTCATAAATAATATAATTGTTGTTGTTATATCAATAATAATGATTATTTAATGAATTTTAATATTATTGTTAGTAATATAACGAAATAGCTATTTATTTGATAATTTTATTTATTTCTGATTGAGCTTGTAAAAAAGGCTTTTGTTTATCAAAAACAATCTTATTTTTAATTTCTGTTAATTCAATTTGAATTGACTGGTGAGAAAGCCCTGTCCAAAAATCAGCATAATCAATCATGTATGGAACAAAATTGATTTTAGAGCTCTCTAATTCTTCTTTGAAATTAATAACCAACTCCTGGTTTTTATATTCTTTACCTTGGTCAACTATAGAAACACCTTTTATTAATAAATCACAGTAATCATTTTTGTTTTCCGGAATATTAAAATATTGGTCTGTTGTATAATTATTATAATCTCCACTAGATATAATCTTAATCGAATCAATTAATGCCTTTAAGACATAGTTAGTGGTTATATTTCTATTGTAATCATTAGGGTAATGTCCTGCTTCAAATAAAATAGTCGAAGTTCCAAGGTTAGAAAACTTGTCTCCTACACAGTTAATATTAAATAAATCATCATATCGTCCTATTTGACCAGGAATATCAATTTGAAGGGCTTGATTGACAGCTGCTATTACTTTCATGGATTTCGACCTTGAAGAAGAAATAGAGCCTTCAGGGCCTCCTGAGGGGGCTAATAAAGATACTGTGGCCGGTAATCCCATATGGCCAGCAGAGTATAACGAACGCTGACCGTGTAAATTAAAGCAAAAGTCTGGTTTAAAGCCATTGAACATGTTCGATAAAGCCTTACTCTCAGATTGAGATAAATCAACCGCATCTCGGTTTAAATCAATACTATTTGAATTAAGTCTTGTGTATTGTGCTGCTCCATCAGGATTAAGTTGAGGAATTATATTGAGAGTTAACTTACTTATAAGTCCTCTATGAGTGGGGTTTTCAAGTAATTCTAATAATCTACAAAGTGCTTTTGTAGTTGTAGTTTCATTACCGTGCATTTGAGACCAAATAAGAACCTTTATAGATCCATCACCTATTTTAATACCATAAATAGGCCTGTTTTCTTCACTATAACCTATAATTGATAATTTATCTAAGTTTTTTAATCCCCCTAGAAATAAATTTAGCTTATCTGGATTAAGGTAACGATCAATAAATTTTTCTTTAGCTGACATAACATTTGTAAAAATACTTTAATGCATGTTAATTTTTGTAAACAAAAAAAATTACACATGTATACAGGTTTAACCCTTAAAAGTTATGATTTGTAAACACAATTTAATAATAATAAATTAAATACCTTAATATCAGTAATTTAAATGTTGTTTATAAAGTAAAACTTTAATTATACAGGTCTTTTATAGCTTAGTATATTTATCGTATATTTATAAATATTATAATTGTTTACAATGTTAAACTACTCTGAAGTCACAAAAAGAATTGAAAAAATTATTCAAGACAATGAATTAACTGCTTCTGGTTTTGCAAAAAAAATTGGAGTTCAAAGATCTTCAATTTCCCATATTATGTCCGGAAGAAATAAACCGAGTTTAGATTTTTTAATAAAAATCACTGATTTTTTTCCTGAGACTTCCCTCTCAGAGCTCGTTTACGGTGAAAAACCACATAAACCCCCCCACTCTATCATCAGAACTGATCCAGAGGCTTTAAATGATCCTGAAATAAGTAATACTCAATTAGCGGTCAAACCAAGTCATGGTCAAACCAAAAAAACAGAAAAATCATTAATCATGCTTTATTCTGATGGTACTTTTGAAAAATATGACCTAAAGAGTTAGTATTTTTGTAAATATGAAAGTGCTTTTTTATTGTATTCCACTATTTATAACCATCTCTTGCTATACCCCCAAAAGAGATTGTATTCCCTTTCACAATGGAACCTTTGAATTTGAGACTATTGTCAATAATAGTCTTGAAACTTCAAGGTTCATAAGAAACGATACACTTGAGATAGAATTCTATCAAGGGAAAGTTGACTCTGCTTCGATTCGATGGGTAAATGATTGTGAGTGCATTTTAACTAGAATACACCCAGAAACCAATCAAGATAAAAGACCAATAAGAATGCGAATTTTAACTACAAAAAAAGACAGCTACACCTTTGAATACTCATTAGTTGGAGATTTGAAAAATACGCAAAGAGGTGAAGTAACCAAAGTAGATTAAAGTGAAATTTATTTTTTTAATAGCATAAAAACTGCTAAAGCAATTAATATAATTAATACAATTTGCAAAAACTCTTTAAGATTCATAATTTAAATTTTTTCTCTTTTTTTGCAAAAACTTTTGACGCTCAATCATAAACTGGTCTCTAGAATATGTCCTTCCATTACAATAAATAGACTTAACTCCAATAGGCACATTATTTTCAAATAAATATTCATCAATCATATTAAATATTTTATCATTTGCTTAAATAAAGCCATCCCTCAAAATCTACATTCCCGTTACCATCTAAATCAATACGGTAGTAATAACTACCCTCTGGAAGGGGGCTGCCATTATACTGTCCATTCCATTGGTTATTGTATGTACCGGCATTAAAAACCTGTTTTCCAGTACGAGTAAAAACCCATATTTGTCCCTTAGGATATCTTTCAATTTCTTTAATCTGCCAGGTATCATTTATCCCGTCTCCATTAGGAGAGAAAAAGTTTGTTATTTTAAAATCTAGCTCTTCTGATTTAAAGTCCTCTGGAAAACTCTGATCATCAAGGGGATCTGTACCTGCTGCAGATTCATCCGAATTAGAGTAACCGTCTCCATCTTGATCATTATAAGGATCATCATTAACGGTATCGTTTTGGTCGGACACTCCGTCATTATCTTCGTCTAAAACAGCAGACTCTATTGCGTCGTAGATCCCATCTCCATCGGTATCATCATCGGTAGGATCTCCGTTACCGTTAGCGTCTTCAAGCATAGTGGGTACGCCATCATTGTCATCATCGACATCTATATCGTTATTAATACCATCACCATCGGTATCTAAGTTTTCTTCTAAAGTGTCGAGGATTCCGTCATTATCAGAATCCAAGTCCTGATTATTTCCTGACCCATCTCCATCGGTATCTATCCATTCCAATTCATTAAAAGGAAACGCATCAAAATCATCAGGGTATCCATCATTGTCATCATCAGGATCACAAACATCACCTATTCCATCATTATCGATATCTAACTGATCGGCATTTTGTGTTAGCCTGCAGTTATCAACCAAATCTAGTATTCCATCATTATCATCATCGGTATCTGCATTGTCTCCAATACCATCATTATCAGTATCGATACACTCATTAGGGTTATGGGGGAACCCATCATTTCCATCCAAACATGAATCGTTGTCAGTATCTGGATTATTTATATCTGTTCCTATGTAAATCTCATACCAATTAGAGAGCCCATCATTGTCGCTATCTGTAGGTAGCCAGTTTGAGTTAAAATAACTTGTCCCAGCTATAGACTCATCCTCATTACTATACCCATCATTATCATTGTCCAGATCTGCATTATCTCCGGTGCCATCACCATCATTATCGTTACATTCATTAGGGTCAAGAGGAAATGCGTCTTCTGTGTCTAAGCATCCATCCCCATCATCATCAGTGTCTGCATTGTTTCCAATTCCATCCCCATCGGTATCAGTATTCTCAGAAGAATCCTTTGGAAGGGCATCCTCTTCATCTGGAGTTCCATCATTATCATCATCTAAATCAGCATTATCTCCTATGCCATCCCCATCAGTGTCCGTATCTTCTGTAGGATCTTTTGGGAAATCATCATTTACATCAAAAGTACCATCATTATCATCGTCAGAATCATTATCATCTGGTATGCCATCCTGATCATCATCGGGGTCTGCGTTATTACCAATACCATCCCCATCGGTGTCAGTATCCTCATTTGAATCTAGTGGGAAGGCGTCCGTAGCATCATTTACCCCATCACCATCAGTATCTATATTTTCAGGATCAGTACCTATCTCGTTCTCATAGTCATTTGACAACCCTTCCCCATCGGTATCTATTGGTTTACTATTTGAATCCAGAGGATCTGTCCCAGCTATAACCTCATCAGTGTCACTATAACCATCCCCATCATCATCGGGGTCTGCATTATTACCAATACCATCTCCATCGGTGTCCGTATCCTCAGTAGGATCTAGTGGGAAGGCATCTAAAGTATCATTTACCCCATCACCATCATCATCTAAATCAGCATTGTTACCAATACCATCTCCATCGGTGTCCGTATCCTCATTTGAATCTAGTGGGAAGGCATCCTCGCCATCTGGTGTTCCATCATTGTCATCATCAGTGTCAGCATTATTGCCAATACCATCTCCATCGGTGTCCGTATCCTCAGTAGGATCTAGTGGGAAGGCGTCCTCTCCATCTGGTGTTCCATCATTATCATCATCAGGATCGATAATATTAGGAATAAAATCTCCATCGGTATCTACTGGTTTACTATTTGG
>CAJJCT010000038.1 GCA_905182735.1 Candidatus Marivariicella framensis | reverse complement strand
TACTTCTAATGTAACTACTATGTATGCTATGTTCCAATCTGCAATTGTTTTTAATCAAGATATAGGAAACTGGAACACCTCTAGTGTGACTGATATGTTAGGGATGTTTAATAACGCTTTATTATTCAATAAAAATATTGATGGCTGGAATACTTCAAACGTATCCAATATGTCTCAAATGTTTAAAGGTGCCTTAGTTTTTAATCAAGACATAGGAAGCTGGAATACTTCAAGTGTAACTGATATGAGCGGGATGTTCAAGGGAGCTTCATCATTCAATAAAGATATTGGGAGTTGGGATACTTCTAATGTGACTAATATGGCTAGTATGTTTGCTGATTCACCTGATTTTAATCAAGATCTAACAGGATGGTGTGTTTCTCAATTTTCATCTGAACCTAATGATTTTGCCCTTAATAATGCACTAACTGAAGCTAACAAGCCAGTCTGGGGAACGTGTCCCCAATAGGCTAACAATTAAAAATTAGCTTGGCTGATTCTGAAGTTTTATTTGCAATAAATTCTATAGGAAGATCATAACACTCTGCTACTTTTTTTGCTATTATAGGTAAGTAATTACTCTCATTTCTTTTTCCCCTGTAAGGAACAGGAGCTAAATACGGAGAGTCTGTTTCGAGTACTATTGATTCAATTGGAATCTCTTTTATAAACTTGTCAATTTTACCATTTTTAAAGGTTACTACCCCTCCTATTCCTAATTTCATATTAAAACCTATTGCTCTTTGAGCTTGATCCAAATCACCTGTAAAACAATGGAAAATACCTCTAAGTTTATCACTTTTATGATTTTCTAAAACATCAAACACCTCATCAAACGCATCCCTACAATGAATAACTATTGGCAGGTCATATTCTTTAGCCCATATAATCTGTTGATTGAATGCTTCTTGTTGTTTTGACAAATTAGTTTTATCCCAATACAGATCTATTCCTATTTCACCAACTGCACAAAAACTTCCATTTTTCAGATTTTGTTCTACATGCTTTAATTCATTTTTATAATCTTCTTTGACATGAGTAGGGTGAAGACCTGACATTAAGAAAATATTTTTTGGATATTTAGCTTTTAAACCCAACATTCGTTTAGTGTAAGACATGTCAATTGCAGGTAAGAAAAACTTGTGAACTCCATTTTTAATACATAACTCAATTTGATCATCTCGATCTTGATCAAAATCTTCAATATATAAATGGGTATGGGTATCTATTAATTTCACATGATAAAAATACTATTTTAGCATTTAAATATTCAAAATGTCAATACCCTTTATTAAAAATCATAAGACTTCAGTTAAATGTTTTGTTCTAAAGACAAACCATATAACATGTAAAATAATTATTAACGGTGTTGAGGGAAACTTTTTAATTGATAGTGGAGCCTCTAATTCTTGTATTGATATTACCAGTGATGAAAGATTTAAACTAGAAAAATATAAAAAGTCGTATAGTGCATCAGGAGCTGGAAATGGAAAGTTTGATGTTTCAAAGTCTAAAAAAGCCCAGATAAGTCACCTAGGGAAGAATATCGTGAAGTTAAATTTTCTGTTAATTGATATGGAATCGATAAACAAAGCTCTTAATGAGAGCGATAGTATAAATGTAGATGGGATATTAGGAGCTGATTTTTTAATTAAAAAAAACGCATTAATAAGCTATGAAACAATGACTTTGTCTTTTTAAAGTTCCAAAGACTTTTTTAAATCTCCATCCATTAAAGTATTTAACGGATCCTCTAAAGATTCCTTAATAGCAACTAAAAAGCCTACAGATTCTCTTCCATCAATTATTCTATGATCATAGGATAAAGCTAAATACATCATCGGGCGAATTACTACCTTACCATCAATAGCAACAGGCCTTTCAATTATATTGTGCATGCCTAATATTCCAGATTGTGGAGGATTGATAATTGGGGTAGATAACATAGAACCAAAGACACCACCATTTGAAATAGTGAATGTACCACCTGTCATATCATCAATAGTTATTTTTCCATCTCTAGCGGCTATTGCCAGTCGTTTTATTTCAGATTCAATACTTCTAAATGAAAGAGATTCTGCATTTCTAACTACCGGAACCATTAAACCTTTTGGTCCTGAAACTGCAACTGAAATATCACAATAGTCATAAGTAATTTGCTGATCTCCTTCTATCATTGAATTAACATCAGGATACATTTTTAATGCTCTAACTACTGCTTTAGTGAAAAAGCTCATAAAGCCTAAACCAACTTCATGTTTTGATTTAAAAGACTCTTTGTGTTTCTTTCTAATATTAAATATCTCAGACATGTCTACTTCATTAAAAGTAGTCAACATAGCTGTTTCATTTTTAGCTGAGACTAATCTTTCTGCGACTTTTCTTCGCAGCATAGACATTTTTTTTGTTGTTTGTTCACGTTTTCCATTTTCAGGTAAAGACCCCATTGAAACTTTGGCTTTTATTGCGTCAGTCTTGGTTATTCTTCCATCTCTTCCTGTGCCTTTTAGTGAGGTTATATCAATATTTTTTTCAGCAATAATTTTTTTAGCAGCAGGAGAAGGAGCCCCTGAAGCATATGTAGTATTTTCTGTTTTTAAAACCTCTGGAGACTTTTCAGTTTCTTTATTTACTTCATTTTTAGATTTATTTCCGACAGGTGCCTTACCATCTGTATCAATTATACAAACAATTTCACCTACAGCAACAGCATCTCCTTCATCAGCTTTAAAGGTTATTATTCCACTAACTTCTGCAGGAAGTTCAAGTGTAGCTTTATCAGAATCCACTTCAGCGATAGCCTGGTCTTTTTCAACATAATCCCCGTCTTCAACAAGCCATTGAGCAATTTCAACCTCTGTTATTGATTCTCCAGGAGAAGGCACTTTCATTTCTAAAATCATTATTTAAACTTTTGATTTATTTATTTTTCGTTTTTGATTATTTTTTGAAGGATCAAAAACATATTCTATAACCTCATTATGACGTTTTTTAAAACGTGTAGAACTTCCTGCTGCAGGAGTTCCATACATTCTACGACTTGCAGGACGCATTTGTTGGGCCTGTGGAAAATTTAATAATAAGTAACTCCAAGCTCCCATATTTCTTGGTTCTTCTTGAGCCCAAACAATATCATTAGCATTTTTATATCTTGAAATTACTTCTTTTATTTCTTTTTCAGGCAATGGAAATAATTGTTCTAATCTAACAAGGGCTAAATCATTAGATCTATTTTTAATTTCTCTAGCCTTATAAAGATCATAATAAAATTTTCCAGAACAAAACACTACAGTCTTAACACTAGATATTTCTACTTCAGAATCATCTATAACAGCTTTAAAATCTCCTTCATAAAACTCTCTTGTTTTTGAAACTGCTTTTGGATGTCTTAGTAAACTTTTTGGAGTAAAAACAATTAATGGTTTCCTGTATTTTGCTTTTAATTGACGTCTCAAAACATGAAACATATTTGCGGGAGTGGAACAATTAACAACAAACATATTATCTTTTGCACACATTTGTAGATATCTTTCGATTCTAGCCGATGAATGTTCAGCACCCTGACCTTCATATCCATGAGGTAGAAGCATTACCAACCCGTTTTGAAGTTTCCATTTGTCTTCTGCAGATGTTATGTATTGATCAATTATAATTTGAGCCCCATTAGAAAAATCTCCAAACTGAGCTTCCCATATTGTTAAAGCGTTTGGACTGGCCATCGCATAACCATAATCAAATCCAAGAACTGCGTATTCAGATAACAAGGAATTGTATACCTTAAACTTTCCCTGATCTTTATTTATATCATTTAATAAAACGATTTCTTCTTCAGATTCTTCAGTAACTAAAACAGCATGACGATGCGAAAATGTTCCTCTCTCAACATCTTGTCCTGACAATCTAATATCATGACCTTCACTAAGAAGTGTTCCATAAGCAAGTAACTCACCCATTGCCCAGTCTAATGAGTCTGATTCAAAAAACATTTTTTTTCTATCTGCTATTAATCTTTCGGTTTTTCTTAAGAACTTTTTATTTTCAGGTAATGTAGTAATTGCTTTAGCGACTATTGTCAAATCTTTAGAAGAGACTTTAGTTACAATCTTTTTTTTCATTCCAATCTCATCTACTCTTTCTGTATATGGGGCAATATTTTTCCACTCATCTTCCATAAACTGTGTGATTACAGTTTTTTCTAGTTTTCTTGAGTCTTCAAGGTTCTGTTCTAAGAACTCTTTGTATTCTTTTTCAAGAATAGCAACATGGTTTTCATCAATTATACCCTGTGAGATAAGATCAGCAGCATATATATCTCGAGAATTTGGATGACTTGCAATTTTTTTATAAAGCTGAGGTTGAGTAAATCTGGGTTCATCACCTTCATTGTGTCCATATCTTCGATATCCAAGTAAATCTATAAACACATCCCTTCCAAATTGCATACGATAATCCAAAGCAAAAAGAACCGCATGAACAACTGCCTCAGCATCATCAGAATTAACATGTAAAACAGGAGACAAAGTAACTTTCCCGACATCTGTACAGTATGTGCTTGATCTAGCATCAAGATAGTTTGTGGTAAAACCTATTTGATTATTGACAACAATATGAACAGTCCCTCCGGTGCCATATCCTTTAAGAAGTGCCATTTGAGTTATTTCATAAGGCAAGCCCTGTCCTGCAATAGCAGCATCACCATGAACTATTATAGGGAGAACTTTGTTTGTGTCTCCATCAAATTTATTTTCTAATTTTGAGCGTGTAATTCCTTCCACTATCGCTCCAACAGTTTCAAGATGTGACGGGTTAGGAGCAATACTCATGTTGATCTTTTTTCCTGTATCGGTAACCCTATTAGATGACCAACCTAAGTGATATTTAACATCTCCATCAAAAATAACCTCCTCATAGTCCTTTCCATCAAATTCACTAAATATATCTTTACTTGACTTCCCAAATATATTTGTTAAAGTATTTAATCTTCCCCGGTGAGCCATTCCCATGACAAATTCTTCAACACCTTTTTCTGCCGCAGCTTCAACAATAGCATCAAGAGCAGGAATTAAAGATTCTCCTCCTTCTAACGAAAATCTTTTTTGACCCACATATTTGGTATGAAGAAAGTTTTCAAAACTTATAGCTTGATTTAATTTTTTTAAAATATGTTTTTTTTGATCAAAGGAGAAGTTAGGGTGATTGTCATTTATATTTAATCGTTCTTGAATCCAATTTAATTTTTTTGGATCACGGATATACATGTATTCAACTCCTATAGCATCACAATAGACTTGTTTTAAATGCTTTATTGTAACACTAAGAGGGCTTGGCCCTATCCCTATAACAGATCCAGCGTTAAAAACAGTACTTAGATCTGATTCAGATAAACCAAAATTTTCTATATCAAGTGTTGGTGAGTACTTTCTTCTGTCTCGAACAGGATTTGTTTTGGTAAACAAGTGACCTCTAGTTCGGTAACCATCAATTAACTTTATAACCTGAAATTCTTTTCTTAATGACTCTGGAACTTGGCTGTAATCAGCTACACTATCTGCACCACTCTCTAGACCAAAGTCAAAACCCTGAAAAAAAGCCCTCCAACTAGGCTCCATAGTATCAGGAGATTTTAAATACCTATCATACTGTTCTGAAAAGTAAGTAGTGTGTGCAGCGTTCAGGAATGAATAATTGTCCATTAATCAAATTCTAAGAGTCCTTACCTGTAAAATTACACATTTATAGGCAACCTCTAACCTTCCTTTAATAATAAATTAAATCATTTAAATATGTGAATAATAAAAAGTGAAAAAGGGTCTCAAAAAAGATTATATCATAAAATATTTTTTAATTTTTGTATCATGTTTGCATTAATTGATTGTAATAATTTTTACGTCTCTTGCGAGAGAGTTTTTCAACCACAGTTTGACAAAAAACCTGTTGTGGTTTTATCAAACAATGATGGCTGTGTTATCTCGAGAAGTAATGAAGCAAAAGCACTAGAAATACCGATGGGAGCAGCAGCTTTTAAGTATAAAAATCAATTTAAAAAATATAATGTAAAAGTTTTTTCATCTAATTATGCTCTTTATGGAGATATGAGTAGAAGAGTGATGAGTATTTTAGAGAGCTACAGTCCAAATATCGAAATATATAGTATTGATGAAGCTTTTTTAAAGCTTACAAGTTTTAATAATTTAGATATAACAGAGGAGAGTTATAAGATAAAAAAACAAATCTATCAATGGACCGGAATTCCTGTTTCGATTGGCTTGGCTCCTAGTAAATCTTTAGCTAAAATTGCTAATAAAATTGCTAAAAAATTTAATCATCAAACTCTAGGGGTTTATAGCTTAGATAGTCAAGAAAAAATAAACAAAGCCCTTAAATGGACTACTATTGAAGATGTTTGGGGTGTTGGTCGCAGATATGCTAAACTTCTAAGATCTATAGGTGTTAAAAATGCTCTAGAGTTTATTAACCTTCCTGATCAGTGGGTTAAAAAAAATATGAATGTTTTAGGCCTTAGGTTAAAAAAGGATTTATCAGGATTATCTTTTATTAAATTAGAAGAGATAAGGTCTCAAAAAAAATCAATTGCTACCACAAGAAGCTTTGAATCTATATTAACTAACTTATCTGATATAGAAGAACGTGTTTCTACTTTTGCGACAAGCTGTGCTGAAAAGTTACGCATACAAAATAGTTGTTGTACTAGCTTGTTAGTCTTTGTGAGGAGTGATCCATTTAAAAAAGAACAACAATATAGCAATAGCTGTGTAATACAACTAAGCAATGCAAGTAACTCCAGCTTAATCCTTAGTAAACAAGCTATTTATGGACTTCGAAAAATTTTTAAACCTGGAATATCTTATAAAAAAGCAGGTGTTTTAGCTTTAGGTCTAACATCAAAAGAAAATCATCAATTAAATATTTTCGAACCAAACATAGTTAGACATGATAGTCTTATGAAAGCAATAGACACTATAAATCATAGACATGGGTCTAATCGAATAAAATTAGCAAATCAAGACCTTAATCGTGTGTGGAAAATGAAACAAAACAATCTTTCACCTAAATTCACGACAGTTTTAGAAGATATTATAAAAGTAAAATGATTAATAAAAAATTGATTTTTTTTAAGCCTGATACTCAAAATCAAAAATACTTCCCTTTAGCAAGCGAGGGAATTTCTGCAGGATTCCCATCACCAGCAGAGGATTTTAAAGAACTAAAAATAAGTATTGATCAGGAGGTTGTAAAAAATGAATCTGCTACATTTTTTGCAAGAGTTGACGGGCAGTCAATGCAAGGAGCAGGATTAGATGATGGAGACTTAATAGTAATTGACAGAAGTCAAGAGCCTGAAAATGGAAAAATAGCAGTTTGTTTTATAGATGGAGAATTTACAGTAAAAAGACTAAAAGTTGAAGACGACTGTATCTATTTGATGCCTGAAAATTCAAAATACAAAGCCTTAAAAGTAACCAGTGAAAATCAACTTATCATATGGGGGATAGTTACTTATGTAGTTAAAAAAGTTTAAATATTATAAACGTTCATAAATACCTGCTATTCCTTGACCTCCGCCCACGCATGCTGTTACCATTCCGTATTTCTGATTCTTTCTTTTCATTTCATTGAGTAGTTGAACACTTAGTTTTGCACCTGTACAACCTAAAGGATGTCCCATAGCAATAGCTCCACCATTAACATTAACACTTTCAGGGTCTAAACCTACCTCTTGAATGACAGCTAAAGCTTGAGTTGCAAAAGCTTCATTGAGCTCAGTTTGCTGAATGTCTTTAATATTTAGACCTGCTTGATTTAAAGCTTTCGGAATAGCTACACATGGACCAATACCCATATAAAGAGGATCAACACCACCCACAGCACAACTTATTAATCTTGCAATGGGCTCAAGATTTAATTCTTTAACCATTTTCTCACTTACAATTAGGGTAAAGGCAGATCCGTCAGAAGTTTGAGATGCATTTCCAGCAGTTACAACACCCTTTTGGCGAAATGCCGGCCTAAGTCTAGCTAAGCCTTCTAAAGAAGTGTCACGTCGAACTCCTTCGTCTTGACTAACAGTGTGAGTTTTTGTAACTCTTTTTCCATCTTCTACAAAAACTTCGTCAACTGTAATAGGAACAATTTCATTATCAAACTTTTTAGAGTCAATAGCAGCTCCAGCTTTAGCATGAGAATTAACTGCAAACTCATCAGACATTTCACGAGTTATTCCATATTTATCAGCAACAGCCTCAGCTGTAGCGCCCATAGAAACATGATAATTAATATTCTCTAGATTAGCTTTAAAACTTGGGGCAAGCTTATAACCTGTCATTGGAATCATACTCATGCTTTCTGTGCCTCCAGCAATATATATATGACCAAATCCAGCTTTTATTTTTCCGACTGCCATAGATATAGACTCAAGACCTGAGGCACAATATCTATTTATCGTTATACCTGGGACTTCTTTACCTAAAGCTCTTGCAGCAATCAATCTTCCTATCTGCAACCCTTGTTCTCCTTCAGGATTTGCACATCCTACAATTACATCATCAACTAATTTAGGGTCTAAATTTTTAGTGTTGGATAATAAATACTTTATTACATCAACGGCTAGATCGTCTGATCGATAATTTTTAAATCCACCTTTATGAGCTTTACAAACTGCAGATCTATAACCTTTTACAATATATGCTTCCATTTTTAAGTATTTTTAATTTCTTAGAGGTTTATTATTCATTAATAAATATTGAATCCTATCTAAAGTTTTTTGATTACCTAGCAAAGACAGCATCCCTTCTCTTTCTAGATCAAGAAGATATGTTTCACTTACTTTTTGAGAGCTTGTTAAGTCACCACCAGAGATAATAAATGCAATTTTACGAGCAATTTCAACATCATATTCAGACATATAACCTCCCAAGTAGAATTCATTAACAGCAGAGTACAATACGCTTAAACCTGTTCGGCCTAGAACCTCAATGTCAGTTCTTACAGAAGGCGGCACGTAATTGAATGCCATTTGTAATACTTTTTTCTTAGCCTCCCCAATATTTCTTTGGACATTACAACAAACTTCATCCCTCTCTTCCTTCAAAAAACTAAGATCATAAGCTTCACGTGCAGATGTAGAAATAGTTGCAGTGGCAATTGTTTTGAAATGGTTTATGAGAGTTGGAATTTTAACATCTCCTTCAAAAAACTTATCAGATGCCCTAAGAGCCATTTCTTTGACCCCTCCTCCTGCAGGTAATAATCCAACACCAACTTCAGGTAATCCAATATATGATTCAGCTGCATAAATACCTGCATCGCAATGCATAGCTATTTCACATCCCCCTCCAAAAACATACCCTTGAGTTGCAACAACCACTGGGATTTTAGATGTTCTAATTCGCATGTTAAGGTCTTGAAAGCCTCCTATCATAACATCAAGGTTGTCAAATTGTTTCTGCATAGCTAACATACCTACATTCATAAGGTTGGCTCCAACTGAAAATTGTTTTGCATTATTTCCAATAACTATACCCTTCCAACCTTCTTCTTCTGCCATCCTTATTGCCTGATCAATTCCATGACCTATTCCTTCACCTATAGAATTACTTTTACTTGTAAACTCCAGGCACATAACTCCATCTCCTATATCGTGAACAGTACATTCACTGTTTTTTATAAGGGGTTTATTCTCTCGGTAAGAGTCTAATATTATATAGTTGTCAGAGCTTGGAACAGGTAAATATGATTTAGAATCAAGATCAAAGTATTTCTTTTTACCAGACTCAAACTTATAAAAAGATGTTGCATTTTCATCTTGCATAATTTTAATCCATTCCGGTAAGCTGGATCCTGACTTTTCAATAAGCTCTATCCCAGCATTAAAACCTAATGAATCCCATAATTCAAATGGCCCATAGTCCCAGAAGTAACCTGTTCTCATCGCATCATCAATTTGATAATATGCAGATGAAATTTCAGGTGCTCTCTGAGCCGAGTAATTAAATAATGCTATAAAATACTCTTTCAAAAAGAGATTTTCACGATCACTTCCTAAAACTAAAAAAGACAATCTTTTACCTATATTTTGAATTGATTTTCCTTCTTTAACAATTTTTAATTTTGGCCTTGCTGTTTTTTCATATTCTAAAGTTTCAAGATTTAAAACATTAATTATTGACCTTCCTTTAGAGTCTCTTTCCTTTGTTTTTTGATAGAATCCTTTTCCAGATTTATTACCATAAAATTTATTATCTAATAAATAGCTCATGAAAGCAGGAACCTCTCTGGTTTTTAGATCTTCAAAAAATTCATCATTTTTTACAGCACTTGCTACAAAAGAACTAACTTTCTCTGAAGTATCTAAACCTACTAAGTCTTGTAATTTAAATGTTGCTGTGTTTGGTCTACCAATGAGTGGTCCTGTTATTGCATCTACTTCTTCAATAGTCATTTTATAATCTATAGTTAAATGAATTAAAGCAGTTCCTGACATTACCCCAATTCTATTTGCAATAAAAGCGGGAGTGTCTCGACACAAAACAGTTTGTTTTCCAAGGGTTACATCTCCAAAATGCATAAAAAAGTCTATAACACTTGAGTCAGTTTCCTTAATTGGGATTACTTCTAAAAGTCTTAAATATCTTGGAGGGTTAAAAAAGTGAGTCCCGCAAAAATGTTTTTTAAACTCATCAGATCTACCATCAGCCAATAAACTTATTGGAATACTCGATGTGTTAGAAGTAACTAAACTTCCAGACTTTCTATTTGCTTCAACTTTTTCGAAAATCTGTTTTTTTATTTCTAAATCTTCAACAACCACCTCTATTATCCAATCAGCATCAGAAATGTCTTTAAAATTATCGGTAAAATTTCCAGTAGTTATTCTATCAGCATTCTTTTTTTCATAAACCGGGGAAGGCTTTGATTTAATAGCTTTAAGTAAGGCTGAATCTACAATACTATTTCGAATTTTTTTATCTTTTGAATCTGATTGATTGGGAGGAACAATGTCAAGCATTAGAACATCCATACCAACATTGGCGAGGTGACAAGCAATCCCAGAACCCATAACACCTGACCCTAATACAACTACTTTCTTAATTCGATAACTCATATATGAAAAAATTTAATTGTGCTAAGCTAATTAATATTTACATTTGAAAAAATTAATTTAATTGCGATTTAATATATAACTTTAAATAATACTCAAATAAGAAATAAAATGGATAAAAATTTAGTTTTTGAACAGCTTAAAGAACGAGTTGAGAATGTAGATTCAATAGACGGAACCATAAAGTTTGTGGTGGATGATAATGCAATTTTCATTGATGGAACTGGTGATAAAAACACTATAACTCCAGATGATAAAGATGCTGATTGTACTATTTCTGTGTCTAGTGATATTTTAAAACAAATGCGTGATGGAGAAATAAATCCAATGATGGCCGTGATGAGTGGTAAAATAAAAATATCTGGAGATATGGGATTAGCAATGAAAGTTCAATCACTTCTTAGCTAAAAATTTTTTTACCTTTTCAATTTAAAAAATGAATGAAATATGCTGCTATGGAGAAATATTGTGGGATATTTTTCCTGATAAAAAATTAATTGGTGGAGCACCTCTAAACTGCTCCCTGAGATTGCATACATTAGGAAATAAGGTTGAAATAATTAGCGCTGTCGGAAATGATTCATTAGGGGACGAAGCTATATCCTATATAAAAGATAAGGGTTTATCAAATCGATTTATTTTAACCAATAATCATAAAACTGGAACTGTACTTATTGATCTCGATAAAAATGGAAATGCAACGTATGATATTAAAAACTCAGTTTCTTGGGATTTTATTCATTCAAGTGACTTGATTATTGAAAAAATAAAAAAATCAAACGCATTTATATATGGTAGCTTATCAGCAAGAAATTCCCAGTCGAAAAAAACTCTTTTTGAATTAATTGAAATAGCATCTTTTAATGTTTTTGACCTCAATTTAAGAGCTCCATTTTATAATTTTATAACTATTAAAAAGCTTCTTAATAAAGCAGATTTTATAAAGTTTAATGAAGAAGAAATAATAGAAGTTTCAAATCGATTAGGTCATTTTGACAATGATTTAATTTCAAACATCTTATTTGTAAGCAAGTTCTCGAATACTGAAATAATTTGTGTTACTAGGGGCAATAAAGGGGCCCTCTTATATTATAAAAAGAATATTTTTCATCATGATGGTTTTGCTGTCAAAGTAGTTGACACTATTGGTTCAGGAGATAGTTTTTTAGCAATGCTAGTCAATGAACTACTAAAAGATAGTGATCCAGAAGAATCTTTAAAAAAATCATGTGCAATTGGGGCAATGGTAGCATCAAAATCAGGAGCAAACCCTGAATTTAAAGAAGAAGAAATTAAAGCTTTTATTGAAAGTTATTAATTTCAAACTCAACTCTTCTCTCTTTTTGGTGTTCTTCCTTAGAGACCATAGTGCTCATGTCTTTTATCTTCACAAAAGACTCTCCGTATCCAACTCCAGTGATTCTACTTGAATTTTTAATTTTAGATTTTATATACGCAACTATTGATTTAGATCTTCTGTCAGATAATCTAATATTATATTCGTCTTTACCTCTTCTATCTGTGTATGCTTTAATTTTAACCTCCATACTTGGATATAAATTAAGCGCAGCAATTACCTCATCAATCCTATCTACATACTTTTTCCAAACATCTGCTGAATCAAACTCAAAGTATATTGGTCTAAAACTAAATTCAATTTCTGGCTCTGTAACAGGCTCTACTCTCTTCAAATAGACGTTTATTGATTTAGTTTTTGAATATGAACTTTCCAAATAATAGCTAAAAGTATCTCTTTTTACTTCTGGTCCTTTTGGCATATACCAAAAACTTCCATTGGCTTTTAGATTAACAGATCCTGCATTTGGAGTTTGGTATAGATAAACTTGTTTGTCCACTAAACTATTCAAGGGATCTTCAGAAAGCATTAAAAATTCATCATTTTTTAAAACTCCATCAAATGATATGACTAAAGTGTCAGATCCAAACATATATCTGTCTTCTAAACCCTTAACTAAGGGTCTAGAAACAAAGTAATAATTATCATCCTTACCTTTTCCTCCTTTTCTGTTAGAACTTATAAATCCTAATTTAGTTTTTGAATCAAGAAAAAAACTAAAATCATCTTCTTCTGAACTAAAAGGAGTTCCTAGTGGCTCTGTTGTCCACCTGTTCTCTATTAAACGAGTTGCCATAAATGGATCTAATTTTCCAAGACTCAATTTTTGATTAGATGAATAAAACAAAACATCATCACTGTATACAAAAGGAAAAACTTCATCAGAACTGGTATTAATATCAATCCCCATATTTTCGGGCTTTCCAACTACACCGTTTCGGTTGTAACGAACCCTATATAAATCCATACCTCCGAAACCTCCTGGTCTATCACTCGAAAAATAAAGCCATTCCCTTTCTGAGTCATAGGTTGGATGCATATTCGAATAGTTTTCTTTTAATTCAAAAAGTGGCTCTATTAATATTTTATTTTCTGATAATGGATAATCAACTTGATATATATTTAATTGATATTTCTTATCGGAATCTACTCTTTCAATACTCCTAGTTAAAAGTAGTTTCTTTATGTTATTCAAGTAAACAACAGGTCCTTCTTGTAAAACAGAATTTATTTTAGAAGTAAGCAAATCATCTCTGATTATTTTACCATTTAATGTATCCATTAAACCATTTGCAATATTATATATAGTTGATTCAGATTTAATTCTTTTAAGTTTTTTAATGTCCTCTGATGGATTTTTGTTTGAGCTGACATAATAAAATTCAATTTGGTTTTTATCATTATAATGATCACTTGGATTATATAAGTTTGGAACCATAATAGCTCCAAATTCATCTTCTGAAGTATTATTTGGAAATGATTTTAAGTTTGTAGATGTTGAATTATAAAATCTAGATTTATAAACTAAACTGTCATCCTCTAAAATATCATCTTGGTGGACTTTTAATCTTCTTGCCTTTTCTCTATATTCTTTTGAAAGTTTAGAATCTAGGGGAAGAAGTTGAGCAAAAGTCAAATAATCAACTACTCCCGCTAGTTGATTATCACTAATAGATCTAAAAGTCGATGATGCATTTGATTTCATATCAAGTTTCATGTAAGCAAATGCCAAATTTCGCTCTTGATCAATATTGAGACTATCAATTGATTTCTCATATAGCTCAATTGCTTTGCTGAATTTATTATTCATGTAATAATAATCAGCCCAATCAACTGAATTTGTTTGTCCAATAACAAGACAGCTATTCAACAAAAAGATAAAATTTAAAATGTATTTCACAATTAAAAGATTCTAGGTGATCTTAATATTCCTTGAGTTTTTGAAGCCAATTGAAAACGTAAAAATAGTTCATGTGAATTGTTAGTAATTCCAATATTTTTATTCAATGAAGAACCCTGATACGCATAACCAATAGTCATATTTTCTCCGACATGAACACCTGCAATGGCCCCATAAAATCCTGCATTATTTTTATCGGGTCTTCCAGCACTAACTGTTGTTCGAAGTTGGGGACCAATCCAAAACTTATCTCTGACTACAATTAAAACACTTGCATCATAAGTAAGGGGTAATAACTCTGTTTTCTGCACAAGAAAACTAGGCTTAAACTTGATTGATTGATTCATATTTATAAGTCCTCCAAAAAACATATAATAATTTCTTTTATAAAAAATTTCCTCGTCTTCCAAAAAGTTAGGTATGGCTATTCCTAAATAAAATTTTTGATTATGCAAGTAAAGTCCTGCACCTATATTGGGTGAAAATTTGTTATTTATCTGTGATGAGAGAACTAAATCCGATGAATCAAAAGGAGAAATCATAGAATTATTTAACTGATAGGATCTTCCACTTGCTTTAATTCCTAAACCTAATTTTAGATTTTTATCATTTAGCTTTAGGTGGTAAGAAAAATCTAAAGCTACACTAGTGTTTTGAGAAGGTCCTATTTTATCAATAACACTTGACAAACCAAAACCAACATTTTTACTTTCAAATTGATGTCCTACACTTATTGCCTGAGTCTCAGGAGCACCAACAATTCCATCCCATTGAGTTCTGTTCACTAATGTGAATTGAGTGGAGTTTTGAGCTCCAACATATGCTGGGTTTATTGACTGATGATTAAACATATACAAAGAAAATGCCGCTTCTTGTTGAGACCATAAAAATGGACAAAGCAAGAAAAAACATAATCTTAACATTTTATGTATAGTTTTCATTTTTACTAATTTTTATAAAGATATATCCTTTTTTCTAAAACCTTAATTCAAGGATATATGCTAACTTTTAATTTGTTTTTATAAAGATAAAGCCTTTTTTAATATCTTCCTCACTCAAGTATAGTTGATAAAAATACGTTCCGTCTGGTAATTTCTCCCCATTGTAAGTTCCATACCAATCATTTTTATAATCGTAAGACTTATAAAGTCTTACTCCCTGTCGATTAAACACCTCTAATTTATGTCCTGGATAGCTCTGTAATCCCAGTATCTCCCAATAATCATTCACCCTATCTCCGTTAGGAGAAAATGCATTGGGGATAAACAACTCATTATAAAATAAAAGGGTAGCATTTGAAATCCTCTCCTCAGAACAGGCATAAGCCCATGGAGTAAGTATTACCCTATACATGGTGCCATTGTCTGGGTAATCTGCATTGTTGAGAGTTAATTCACTAGTATTTACACCTGAGAATTTTGATGAATC
>CAJJCT010000037.1 GCA_905182735.1 Candidatus Marivariicella framensis | reverse complement strand
TAACATGATAAAGTCTTGAATTCCTGTTAAATCATTTATATTTTTATCAGTAAGGTCTAAAAATGCAACTTGTTTAATATTACTCGTTAAAACAACACCGTCTAATACATCATCATATCCAAAATCTATTAGTGCTTGCTCAAAATTATTATCAGGAATATTTGTTGTTTGTAAAATCACATCACATTCATCAGAATATTGTGTATTATCGCTTTTAACCCAATCTGAGGGTATGTTTAATAATTGATCTGAACTTGTATTTATACAATTAAGATCTAAATTACCCTGAGAGTCAAGATCTATAAGCAATGGATTATTGGAAACATCCAAAGAGATGAGTTTGTTGTTAGAAAGGTTTAACTCTTCTAGTTTTGTATTGTTTGACAAATCAATTTCAGACAAATCGTTATTTACCATTGAAAGTCTTTTAAGTTCTAAATTATTAGAAACATCTAGATTTTTGGCTTGGCAAGTGCAAATGAGTTCTTCTAGATTTGGATTATTTGAAAGATTAATAACTCCATTAAATGTATTGATATTGTTTAATGCTAAAAATCTTAGACTAGGATTATTTGAAACATCAATGGAAACCAAAGTGTTTCTGTAAAAATCTGCATGTTCTAGAAGTGGATTGCCTGACAAATCTATAGAGCTAATTTGCATTGTTGAGCACTCTGAGCAGTCATTTCTTAAACTAAGTATTTTAAGCTTTGAAGCATTTGAAACATCTATATTAGTTAAATAATTTCCATTTAGATTTAGTTCATCTAAATTAGGGTTATTGGAAATATTAATTGATGATAAAATATTATTCCAGGCAAGTAGTCTTTCTAATAATGAATTATTTTCTAAATTGATTGACTCAATCTGATTATGATGAATAGTAACATTTGTTAGATTAACATTATTTGTAAGGTCTATTTCTGTTAAATTATTGGAGTGAATAGAAAGATTTTCTAAGTAAATATTGTTAGAAAAATCAACTTCATTAATCTCATTATTATCAAAAAATATTTCTTTTAGACTTATGAAATCTTCAATTCCAGTTAAATCATAAATAGTACCCTGTTCCGTTGAATTATCTGCTCGAAACGATTCAATAGAGGATATGGTTGAAGTATTAACGTAATCATCTAATATATCATCAAAACCTAAATCAATTAACCTTTGCTCAAAATTATCATCAGGAATATAAGTTTTATCCAGAACATCACCCGTTTCGCTTACTTCAGTTTCATAGTTTTCATCAACTTCACTTTCTATTGCTCCTTCAAATTGGCCAGGTACACTTAGGTTAAAATTGAAATTACTCCAAGGACTAGTTGAATTATCCTGACTTGGGGTTAAGTCAGCATCACTAATACTTCCATAGCCTAATAATTCTATTTCTGTATTAGATCTTACCTCAAAGTTTCCGTTATTTTGTCCTGAATTAGAGTTTACAGTATAGGTATAGTTTCTTCTAAGTATAATACTATGTATGTCCCAAAGAGGTGGTTTATTTGAAGTCTTTTTTCTTATTTTCCACTTACCTACTCCTCTATTAAAAAGTTCAAAATCAAAATTAGCTTGTATAGTTTTAGATTCTGTAAGAGTGAGTTCTAGAGGGTTTTCAACTCCTGTGTGGTCTCCACTCCAAGAAATAAAGTCAAAACCTTCTGCTGGTTGAGGAGTTAAACGAACAGTATCCCCAAAATCATAGTTGGTGTTTCCTGTACTAATAACCTCTAAGGTTTCCTCTAAAACTTCTCCTTCTCCTTCAATATTAACTTGAAGGTTAACTGTAATTAAATCAAAGACTGCTAATATCGTTTTAGCAGAGTTTACATTAACTTCAACAGGATTATCTGTAGATGTTAAATCTCCGGCCCATCCAGTAAATCTGTGTCCAAAATCAGGTGTTGCAGTTAATCGAACTAAACTACCTGAATTATATCTAGGATCAGAACCTTTACCAGAAGAAACCAATTCCTCTTTAATTGTTCCTTTACCATAAGCTGATAAAATTAAATTATACTTTGCTTTTTGAAAATTAGCATTGATCATAATATCTGAATTCACTGTAACGTTAAGTGGATTCTGTATAGATCCATTGGACCAATTCACAAATCGATATTCATCATCGGGAGTTGCTTTAATTGAAACAACTTTTCCTCCTGCATACTCTTCTCCAACAGAAACGTATTTACCTTCAGCATCATATTTTCCTCCTACTATACTTACAGTACCTCCTGTGTTAGCAATTACAGATAAAAAAAAATTACGAGGCTCATCCTTTGTGCAAGAAAAGACTAAAATAAAAGCAAGAAGGAATAACTTTTTCATTTACTCAAAAATAATAAAATTATAATTAGCAATAAATTAACCAAAATCAAATAAAGTTTATTTTTTTTAGTTATTTAGCCGAGAATTTAGAGAGGTGGCCGAGTGGTCGAAGGCGCACGCTTGGAAAGCGTGTATATGTCAAAAGCGTATCGAGGGTTCGAATCCCTTCCTCTCTGCAACTATCTTTGTGAGCCCGTGCTATTAGTGAGGGTTTGTTTTTTTAGTGTCCATTTAGCCAAAAGTTATAGATCCATCATAATATTCTTATGATTTTATTCATCCTTTCACTATAAACTGCCTTAAGAATTGGATACTTTAAAATAACTTTATTTTCCTATCCTGTAGAATAGTTTTATTTTAACTTCATATACTTTCTTCTTATTATCTTTAAGCATTTACAAAAGGTATATGAGTACCAAACTAAAAACTAAAAACTAAAAACTAAAAACTAAAAATTACAAAATGCAAACAACCAAATCTCTTTGTTATGTTGCGCTCATGTTGTGTGTGACATCCATCCTTTTTTTAAGTTGTAATCCATCAAAAGAATCTAAAAGCAACGATTTATGGACCACTTTAGAGCCTTTACCATTAGACCCTACTATTGAAGCTCAAATTGATGAAATACTTCCTAAACTTACTTTAGAACAAAAGGTAGGCCAAGTAATTCAGGGCGATAGTGGGTCTATAACTCCGGAAGAATTAAAAGAATACCGATTGGGCTCTGTATTGAGTGGAGGAAATTCTGCTCCGGGTCCATTGCCATATGCCGACTCAAAAACGTGGCTTGAAATGGCAGACAAATACTACAATGCCTCAATTGATAATGAGGGTGTTGAAATAGCTATTCCTATCATTTGGGGAATTGATGCCGTGCATGGGCATGCCAATTTAAAGGGCGCCATTGTTTTTCCTCACAATGTTGGCTTAGGCGCCATGAACAATCCTGATTTAATTGAAAAAATTGCACGTGTTACTGCACATGAATTAACCGTGTCTGGACATGATTGGACTTTTGCTCCTACCCTTGCAGTACCCCAAGATTTGAGATGGGGAAGAAGTTATGAAGGGTTTTCAGAAAACCCTCAAATTGTTCAGTCTTATGGAGACCGTATTGTAATTGGTTTACAAGGAGAATTTGGTGCAGACGATTTTATGGGCGATGGAAAAGTAATTTCTAGTGCCAAGCATTTTTTAGCTGATGGTGCTACTCAAAACGGAGTAGATCAAGGTGATGCTTTGATTAGTGAAGAAGAATTAAGTATAGTTCATGCTGCTGGATATTACAGTGCTATTCCTGCTGGTGTGCAAACAGTTATGGTTTCATTTTCTAGTTGGCAAGGAAGAAAACTACACGGCGATAAAGAATTGTTAACCGATGTATTGAAAGGAAAAATGGGTTTCAATGGATTTGTAGTTGGTGACTGGAATGGTCACGGTCAGGTACCAGGATGTACCAATACAGATTGTGCACAATCGTTAAATGCAGGATTGGATATGTATATGGCGCCAGATAGTTGGAAAGGCCTGTATCAAAGCACTCTACAACAAGTAAAAGATGGAACCATTCCTATGGAACGTTTAGACGATGCCGTTCGTCGTATTATTAGAGTAAAACTCGCATCAGGTATTTTTCATAAAGGTGCTCCGAGTACCCGTCCCAATGCGGGTAACGAAAGCTTTTTGGGCTTGCCAGAACACAGAGCCATTGCAAGACAAGCGGTAAGAGAATCTATGGTACTGCTTAAAAATAACAACCAAGTATTGCCTATTGATGCTTCTAATACAATATTGGTTGTTGGAGATGGTGCTGCTAGTATTTCTAAAGCCAGTGGTGGATGGACACTTTCTTGGCAAGGAACTGGTCATACAAACGATGAATTCCCGAATGGGGCATCTATCTTACAAGGCATTGAAGAAGTCGTTAATGAAGCAGGCGGAAAAGTAATTTTCTCTCCAAATGGTGATACTTCTATAAAAGCTGATGCTGTGATTGCGGTATATGGAGAAGATCCTTACGCAGAATTTCAAGGAGATCGTGACAACTTAGACTTTGTTCCCAACGGATTTAACGTTAATAAATTGGCTACTTATAAAAACAAAGGAATTCCTGTAGTATCTGTATTCTTATCCGGACGGCCAATGTGGACGAATACAGAGATTAATAATTCTGATGCATTTGTTGCTGCATGGTTGCCTGGAAGTGAAGGGGGGGGTGTTTCTGATCTATTATTCCAAAGAGATCCATCATACGATTTCATGGGTCGATTGTCTTTTACATGGCCAGCCAGCGCTGTAGTTTCTGAAAACAATGAAGCTCTATTTAAATTTGGGTACGGACTTAACTATGCTAGTACAGAGAATCTTGATGTATTCCCAGAAAAATCCGGATTAGAAAATAGCGACGTAGCTTCAACAGGTAAATTCTTCAGCAAAGGAACTGCAGTTGCTCCTTGGAGTTTATGGCTAAGCTCTGGAGATTTGATAAAGCAAATCGTAAGCTTCCCAACATCTGTCGGCGGATTGATTATAAGTAAAACAGACCATATAGCTCAAGAAGATGCCTTACGAATTAACTGGACCAAATCTGATGGAGATTATTTGCGTATTTCTTCTGCTAAGTCAAATGATATGGCACGTCAGTCAAATGGGGCTATGGAATTAACTTTTAATGCAAAATCATTTACTGGTTCTGATGCTGTTGTACAAATTGGCCAATGTGATGACAGTGCTACCTGCGATAACACATTAGACATTACCATAAGTGGTGACTGGAACGAGTATAGAATAAGCTTAAGCTGTTTTGAAAAATTAGGACTAGATATGACCAATATCACTTCTGCATTAGTAATCAAAGCACGAACAGGTATTGATATTGGATTGGGCAATGTGCGTTTGGAATCAGATTTAGATGCCAAACCTGGTTGCGATGGGAATTAACATTTTATATAATAGTACAAGAGCCTTCCTCTCTGCAACTATCTTTGTAAACCCCTATTATATAATAGGGGTTTTTTTGGTGTAAGGTTTTGTTGTTTAATAGTTAGGTTTTCTTCGATATAAAATAATTCAGTACTTTAATTAATAAATTCAAAATCAATTATAATGAGAGCATTATTAGGGTTCATTTTACTTTTTAACTTCACTTCACATTCTTGGAGTCAAGATCGACTTACAGGAGAAATTTTTACAACTCGTTCAGAAGTTCTTGCTCAAAACGGAATGGCTGCAACTAGTCAGCCTTTAGCTACTCAGGTAGCTTTAGATATTCTTAAGAAAGGAGGTAGTGCAATGGATGCAGCTATTGCAGCAAATGCAGTGCTTGGGTTAGTAGAGCCTGCAAGTTGTGGAATAGGGGGAGATATTTTTGCTATAATTTGGAGCGCTAAGGAAAAGAAATTATATGGTTTTAATGGGAGCGGTAGGGCTCCAAAATCTTTAAATATTGATTACTTTATTGATAAACAGATGAAATATATTCCGTTTTACGGACCCTTACCAGTTTCTGTGCCTGGTTGTGTTGACGGCTGGTTTGAAATGCATAATAAGTTTGGTGTCTTACCAATGGTTGAGATTTTACAACCCGCTATAGATTACAGTAGAAATGGTTTTCCTGTTTCTGAAGTAATAGCTTATGAAATGGAATCTAATTATAAAAACCTAGTTGAAATTCCTGGTTTTGCAGAAACATACTTGATAAATGGAAAACCTCCAAAAAAAGGTGAAATATTTAAAAATATTGATTTAGCCAATACTTATGAGAAAATTGCCAAAAAGGGAAGAGATGCTTTTTATAGAGGAGAGATTGCCCGAACTATAGACGCGTTTATGTCTAAACATAATGGTTTTCTTTCTTATGAAGATCTTGCAAGTCATAAGTCTAATTGGATTGAGCCTGTATCTTCTAACTATCGCGGATATGATATTTGGGAATTACCTCCAAATGGACAAGGTACTGCGGCTTTACAAATGTTAAATATATTAGAAGGATATGACATAGCATCTATGGGGTTTGGAAGTGCTGATTATCTGCATGTTCTAACTGAATCCAAAAAGCTTGCTTATGAAGACCGTGCTAAATTTTATGCGGATCCAAGTTTCAGTAAAATACCTTTAAAAGAACTTCTTTCTAAAGAATATTCTGAGAAAAGGCGAGCTCTAATAGATGACGATAAAGCTGCAAAAATTTATAAAGCTGGAGATCTAGAAATTGAAACAGGAAACACCACCTATTTAACTGTTGCTGATAAAGACGGAAATATGGTATCACTTATTCAAAGTATATATTCTGAGTTTGCTTCAGGAATGGTGCCTGATGGTTTAGGTTTTGTGCTACAAAATCGTGGTCAAATGTTTAATGTGCAAGATCGTAATCACGCAAATGCGCTTGAACCAGGTAAACGTCCATTTCATACAATTATCCCGGCATTTATTACTAAAGATGGTAAACCATTTATAAGCTTTGGCCTTATGGGAGGTTCTGTGCAGCCTCAAGGACATGCTCAAATTGTTATTAATTTGATAGATTTTGGGATGAACCTTCAAGAAGCTGGAGACGCTCCTAGAATGCGTCATCGAGGAAGTTCACAGCCAACAGGTTCAAAAATGACCAATGGTGGTACTTTAAACCTAGAAAGCGGTTTTGACTTTAAGTCTATTCGTGAATTAAGAAAAAAAGGACATAATATTTCATTTTCAGTTGGTATATATGGAGGATATCAAGCAATTGGCGTTGATACTAAAAACAAGGTTTATACCGGTGCTTCAGAATCTCGAAAAGACGGTCAAGCTTCTGGATATTAGCGATTATAATTCCTAGAACCTCCAGACGATCGACCAGAGTTTTTGGAACGATTATGGTTTGACTTATGACGATTACCTCCTTTTTGTTTAATTGGATCAGGTTTAATATTTGGATCAGGTTCAAAACCTTCTTTTGTCTCTGAGGGAATGGAGCTTCCAACTAATTTTTCGATATCTTTTAAATATACTTTCTCATCTACACAAACTAATGAAACAGCTTCACCTTTAGCTCCAGCTCTTCCAGTTCTTCCAATGCGATGAACGTAGTCTTCTGGAACATTGGGTAGTTCAAAATTGATAACATGAGGAAGTAGTGGAATGTCTAGTCCTCTTGCTGCAATATCTGTTGCAACTAAAACTTTAACCAAACGTTCTTTAAACCCTGCCAATGCTTTTGTTCTTGCACCTTGACTTTTATTTCCGTGAATTGCAGCAGCAGATATATTTGCTTGAATTAACTTTTTAGTTAGTTTGTTTGCTCCGTGCTTAGTTCGGGTGAAAACTAGTACTTGAAACCAATTACCTTCCTTAATTAGTTTGATTATGAGCTCTGTTTTCCTACTCTTATCAACCTTGTAAACTCGTTGGATTATAGCATCAACAGTAGTATTTCCTGGTGTTGCTTCAATCATTACAGGCTGATTTAAAATTCCTTTAGCAAGAGCTTTAATTTCCTTTGAAAAAGTAGCAGAAAATAAGAGGTTCTGTCTTTGCCTAGGAAGCAGATTCATTATTTTATTTATATCACGTTGAAACCCCATATCTAGCATTCTATCTGCTTCATCTAGCACTAAAATTTCTACATTGGATAATGAAAGAAATTTTTGATTGTGTAAATCTAATAATCGTCCTGGTGTAGCAATTAAAACATCAATTCCTTTTCTTAAAATAGATACTTGTGGCTTTTGATTTACACCTCCAAAAATTACAGTAGAACGAATATCAACATAAGTACTGTATTCTTTCACATTTTCAAATACCTGTGCAGCTAATTCACGAGTTGGTGTTAGAACTAATGCTCGTATTTTACGATTTTTTCTAGTATTTTGTTTGAAAAGAATTTGGAGTAAGGGAAGGGTGAATCCAGCAGTTTTTCCTGTTCCAGTTTGAGCAGATGCTAAAACATCCTTTCCTTTTAGAATTAGTGGTATTGATTTTTCTTGGATTAGGGATGGCTTTGTATACCCTTTTTCTTGTATTGCTTTTAAAAGCGAAGGCTCTAGGCCGAGATCGTTAAATTTCATAAGGAAGAGCTTTAATAATGCTCTTAAGTGTAGTGTAACTTTATACCCAATTTATGACTGAACTAAATTCAGCATTTTTTTTGATAAATTTTTTTTGAGTAAAGTGGGTGCTCAGTTAGATTATTAATTTCCATCAAAGATATATTTTTTATGTCTTTTATTATTATTAACGGTTAAATAATTAATTTACAATAATATAAAAAAGAGAATATAGAGTTGAAATTCTATAATTTTTATAAATAATTGACTAAATTATTTTATTAAATGTTAGACTATTATTTAGCTGATTAAAAAATTATAAAACATATCTATTTTTTTTTATCTTTAACGCTCATAATTAACAAGAACAAAATTATATTAAAATGAAAAAATCATTCATTGCATTCGCTGCCGCGAGTATTTTTATGTTAAGCAACAATTTAACTGCAAATACAATTTCTATCGATAACATAGATAATGTAACTGCTTTTCAAGATGCTGATGAAGCAGAAATAGCAGCACCATCTTTTACACAGGAATTAAAAAATCGTTTTATAGAAGGAGGACCAGGATTTATGGGAATCGTTTTAATTTGTTTAATCCTTGGATTAGCTATAGCAATTGAACGTATTATATATTTAAATTTAGCATCTACCAATACCCAAAAGTTAACTTCTGGAGTAGAAGAAGCATTATCTTCGGGGGGAGGAGTAGAAGCTGCAAAAGAATTATGTAGAGATACAAAAGGACCTGTAGCATCTATTTTTTATCAAGGTTTAGACCGTATGGACGAAGGTGTTGAAAGTGCCGAGAAAGCTGTTGTAGCTTACGGTGGTGTTCAAATGGGTCAATTAGAAAAAAATGTTTCTTGGATATCTTTATTTATCGCATTAGCTCCTATGCTTGGTTTCATGGGGACAGTAATAGGTATGATTCAAGCTTTTGATAAGATTGAAGCTGCTGGAGACATGCAGCCATCTCTTGTTGCTGGAGGTATTAAAGTTGCACTTTTAACTACTGTTTTTGGACTAGTAGTAGCAATTATTCTTCAAGTTTTTTACAATTATATTATTGCTAAAATTGACAGTATAGTAAACGATATGGAAGATGCTTCAATTACATTAATTGATATTCTTGTAGCTAATAAAAAATAAATCAACTAACATTTCGAAAAATGAATTTTCAAAATATTATTAAAATAGTAAGTGGCTTATTAGGTATATTAGGTGTTGTTTTCCTTTTAAGAATAATGGGTCTGGGCAATGACCAAATCAAAATGAATGCTAGTATGGGAGATTACTCATCAGTAAGCCCCCTCATAACATTAGCTCTGATCATTTTATCAATTGCTATAGTTGTAACATTAGTTTTCTCAATTATTACTTTAGCCTCTGATCCAAAAAAACTAAAGAAAGCAATGATAGCTTCAGGTCTGTTTTTATTAGTTATAGCTATAGCTTATGGTGTTTCTGAAGGTGTTGAAACACCTATGAAAGACGATAAAGTTCTTTCTGCTGGCGGTTCAAGACTAGTAGGTACAGGGATTGTATCTTTCTATATACTTACCGTTATCGCATTTGGATCTATGATGTTTTCAGCAATTAAAAAAATTATTAAAAAATAAATAATTATGCCAAAAAGATCAGCACCAGAAGTTAATGCAGGCTCAATGGCGGATATTGCTTTCCTGCTTTTGATTTTCTTTCTTGTAACTACGACTATTGAAACCGATAGTGGACTTAATAGAAAGCTTCCTCCTATGGAAGAAGTTATTGATCCACCTGTAATCAAACAGAAAAATATTTTTACTGTTGTAGTAAACAAAAACAATCAATTACTTGTTGAAGAAGAATTAACAGACATATCAGAAGTTAGGTTATTGGCTATGGAGTTTCTTGATAATGGGGGAGGAGTAGGCGAAGATTCATGTGACTATTGCCAAGGTAAAAAAAATCCTTCGTCTTCAGATAATCCTGACAAAGCTATTGTTTCTTTAAAAAATGATCGTGAAACATCTTATAAAGTATATATCGCTGTTCAAAATGAATTAGTTGCAGCTTATAATGAGCTAAGAAATAGAGAATATTTAAGATTAAATCCAATGAGTGGTATGAATTTTGTTCAAGCCAATAGTCGTTATTCAGATCCAAGAACTTCTCCAGGAGAAAAGGAAAAACTCAAACCACAATTAAGTATAGTTAAACTAATGTATCCTCAGAAGTTGTCAGAGGCTGAACCAAATAAAAGCTAATATGTCTAAGTTTAAAAAGAAAAAAGGAGGAGAATTACCTGCAATTTCAACTGCATCACTTCCTGATATTGTATTTATGTTATTATTCTTTTTTATGGTAGCCACTGTAATGAGAGATAGTACCTTAATGGTAAACAACTCACTTCCAGCTGCTGATCAAGTTCAAAAATTGGATAAAAAAGACAGAGTAATGTATATATATGCTGGTAAACCATCCTCAAGATATGAGGATAAATATGGATCAGCTGCACGTATTCAGTTGAACGATAAGTTTTCTGTAGTTGAGGATGTTGGAGCTTTTGTTTTGGCTGAAAGAGCTTCTAAGAGGCAAGAACTTCAAAATGTACTTACAACTGCATTAAAAGTTGATGGTGATACAAAAATGGGTTTGGTTAGTGATATAAAGCAAGAACTAAGAAAAGTTAATGCTTTAAAACTAAACTATACAACACGAATTGGTGAGTATACACAAAACATAAATTAAAGTATTTTTACTTTGCAAAAAGTACCTTTAAGGTACTTTTTTTTTTACTTAATTTTAAGTAGATAAATCATTATGAGCTACAACTATATATTTTTATTTTTGACTAGTATATACTTCTCTTATGGACAGATAAACTATTCCATTCCAGACTCGCTAAATAATTTAAAATATAGAGAAGATCAATTTTATATAGGAGCTAATTATGTCCTTATAAAAGGAGTAAATCAATCGATCCAACAAAATAATTTTTCTAGTCAAATTCATTTTGGTTTTCTCAGAGACTTTCCTTTAAATAAAAAAGGAAATTGGTCAATTGCGATGGGTTTGGGACCATCTTACACTCAATTTCAGTCTAATATAGACTTTAAAACGGGTTTAATATCACCGAGTTTTAATTCAGCAAAATATATCTCACTAAATTTGCCTTTTGAAATAAGGTGGAGATCATCAAGCTCCACTTCATTTAGTTTCTGGAGAATCTACCTAGGTAGTCAACTTCAGTATAATTTTATTTCTGACAACTTAAGTTCGTTAAAAAATATAACAACATTATCAACTATAAATTTAGGATATAATACATGGAATTTTTCCTTAGGATATGACTTATCTAATAGACTAGTCGATTCTGTAAATAATGAAACTACTCAATTCAAGTTACTGACAATTGGCTTGATTTTTTATCTTTTATAATTAAATTTCTTTTCTCAATCTTGCTACTGGTAAACCTAGTTGTTCTCTGTATTTAGCTACAGTTCTTCTCGCTACTATGTAACCTTTATCCTTTAAGCTTTCTGAAATAGCAAGATCAGCTAAAGGGTTTTTTTTATTTTCTGTTGATATAAGTTCTTCTAAAATATTCTTTACTTCAATACTTGAAATATCTTCACCATCATTATTCTTCATTCCTTCTGAGAAGAAACTTTTAACTAACTTAATTCCATATGGAGTATCTATATATTTACTGTTAGCAACTCTTGAAACGGTTGAGATATCCATATTAATTTTATTAGCAATATTTTTTAAAATCATTGGCTTTAAACATTTTTCATCACCAGTTAAAAAATATTCATTTTGATGATCAATTATGGCTTTTATTGTAATAAATAAAGTCTGATATCTTTGATTTATGGCTTCAATAAACCATTTTGCAGAATCTAACTTTTGTTTTATAAATTGAACCGCTTCGTTATTAGCTTTATTTTTTGACGAAGACTCCTTATAACCCATTAACATTTCTTTATAATTAAGAGAAACATGAAGCTCTGGAGCATTTCTCCTATTTAATGTAACATTTACTTTTCCATCATCAATTGTTAGTATAAAATCAGGTATAATTTGATTGGTTCTACTATCATTATACAGTGTTCCCCCAGGTTTGGGATTAAGTTTTGAAATCGATTCAATAATTAGCTTTAGCGTCTCCTCTGTGATCTTATATTTATCAATAAGCTTTTGATAATGTTTTCTTGAAAACTCATCAAAAGATTCTATCATGATTTTTAGAGCTAACTCTAAAATCTCACTTTTAGTTGTCTTTCTTTTTAGTTGAAGAATTAAACACTCTTTTAAATCTCTTGCCCCAACACCTGGAGGATCAAGTGTTTGAACTTTTTTTAAAACAGTATTTACTTCGTTAATTGTTACAAATATGTTTTGAGAAAATGCTAAATCATCCACTAAATCATCGATATTGCGTCTGATATACCCACTTTCATCAATGCTGCCAATTAAAAAATCTACTATTGGATTTTCATTCTTATCCAAAATTAAATTTTGCGCTTGACTTTTTAAGTTCTGATGAAACGAAATTCCTCCTGAAACTGGGATTATTTTACCATCATCTTCATCTGAACTGTAATTGTTGACTTCTGTTCTATAAGAAGGTATCTCATCATCATTTAAATACTCATCAATATTAATATCTTCAGTCTCTTTAATCTTAGATTCATCATAATCATCAGTAGTTGATTCTTTTCCAGTTTCTAGTGCAGGGTTTTCACCAATCTCACTCTGTATCTTTTGCTCAAACTCTAATGTAGAAAGTTGAATCATCTTCATTAACTGAATCTGTTGAGGAGAAAGTTTTTGAGATAGCTTTATGTTAAGTTGTTGCTTGAGCATTAAACTTTTTATTTATATCAAAGGTAGAAAAATAAGATATAAGTAAAATTTAAAAAGATGCGTTTTGAGGTGTTCTAGGAAATGGGATTACATCTCTAATGTTTCCCATTCCTGTTGTAAATTGAACTAATCTTTCAAAACCTAAACCAAAACCACTGTGGGGAACACTTCCAAACCTTCTAAGGTCTAAATACCACCACAATTCATTTTTATCAACTTTCATGTCTCTCATTCTTTTCTCCAAAACATTTAATCTTTCTTCCCGTTGAGAACCCCCTACAATTTCTCCAATACCAGGAAATAAAACATCCATTGCTCTAACAGTTTTTTGATCTTCATTCATTCGCATATAAAATGCTTTTATTCTGGCAGGATAATCATATATTATTACTGGGCACTTAAAATGTTTTTCTACTAAAAATCTTTCATGTTCACTTTGTAAATCAACACCCCATTCATTAATTTTATATTTAAATTTATTTTTTTTGTTAGGTTTGCAGTTTTTTAAAATATCTATGGAATCAGTATAAGTAATTCTTTTAAAATTATTATTTACAACAAAATTAATTTTTTCAATTAAACCCATTTCACTTCTTTCAAGCATGGGTTTGTTTTTTTGTTCATGATTATGACGATCATCAAGAAATTTTAAATCTTCACTACATTTTGACAAAATTTTACTTAACACAGATTTAATAAACTCTTCTGCTAAATTCATATTATCATTTAAATCATAGAAAGCCATTTCAGGTTCTATCATCCAAAACTCTGCTAGGTGTCTTGTTGTATTAGAGTTTTCTGCTCTAAATGTTGGCCCAAATGTATAAACATTACCAAGTCCCATTGCATAGCTCTCTGCCTCAAGTTGACCTGAAACAGTTAAATGAGTTTCTTTTCCAAAAAAGTCTTTTTTATAATCAATGTTTTTTTTAGAAATATCAGACGAAAGAGTAGTTACTTTAAACATTTCTCCAGCACCTTCAGCATCACTTCCAGTTATAATTGGGGTGTTTATATAGTAAAACTTTTTTTCTTGAAAAAATTCATGAACTGCAAATGAAAGAATAGATCGTATTCTCATTATTGCATTAAAAGTTGTTGTCCGGATTCTTAAATGTGCTTTTTCTCGAAGAAACTCTAAACTGTGTTTTTTTGGCTGAATTGGATATAAGTCGGGATCTGATTCACCAATTATTGATATTTCATTTACAATTATTTCTAGATTTTGACCACTTCCCTGGCTTACAATCAAATCTCCAATAATTTTAACAGCAGCACCAGTATTAATTTTTTTTAAAAGTGCACTATCTGTGTTTTCATAATCAATTACACATTGAAGATTAGTAATACAAGAGCCATCGTTTATTGCTATAAACCTATTACCTCTAAATGTTTTAACCCATCCATAAACCTCAATATTTTTTTTTGTCTTATTATCATTAAGAAGGTCATCAATTTTTTTCATTATTGCTTATAATTTCAGCTAACACAAATATACTAATTTGGTCAAGTATATGTGTTAAGATATCATTGTTGATTTTCTTCTATAATTTTAATTTTGGGTTTTTTCATAACTTTTTCATTACTCACTTTTCCTTCCATAGATATTAAAAGAGAAGGGAGTAAAATCAAGTTTGCTAGCATTGCAAAAAGTAATGTAACTGAAACCAAACCTCCTAGAGCAACTGTCCCTCCAAAATCAGAAGTCATAAAAACCGCAAATCCAAAGAAGAGTACAATCGAAGTGTAAAACATGCTGACTCCAGTTTCTCTTAAACTAGAATAAATAGCAGGTTTAATTTTCCAATTATTTGAGCTTAACTCTTGTCTGTATTTTGCTAGAAAATGAATCGTATCATCAACTGAAATACCAAAAGCAATACTAAAAACAAGTATAGTTGATGGTTTGAGAGGTATTCCGCTAAATCCCATGACACCTGCTGTAATAATTAGAGGAAGTATGTTTGGAATTAGAGAAATAATAATCATTTTATATGATCGAAACATATAGGCCATAAACAATGCAATCAAAAGTATTGCTAGTGAAAGTGACAAGAAAAGATTCTTAACTAGATATTTTGTTCCTTTTAAAAAAAGTAATGATTTTCCTGTTAATAATACATCAAACTTTTCTGAAGGAAATATTTTTTTAAGACTTACTTTCAAGCCTTTTTCTATTTCTTCAATCCGCTTAGTATTAATGTCTTTCATGAAAGTAGTTACTCTTCCATATTGTCCCGTACTATCAATATAATTGGATAATAAATTCACTTCATTATTTGCATTATTTATATATTTAGATATGAACCTGTTTTCTTGTGACGTGGGTAGTTTGTAATAATTTGGATTTCCATTGTAATAAGCTTGTTTGGCAAACTTAAATGCGTTTATAACTGATATTGGAGGAGCTAATTCTAGGTATTCTTCAATGTGATTTTGAAATTCATCTATTCGTCTAAGATTAGCTAAGCTATAAACTCCATTTTTTCGTTTTGTATCAATTAAAACTTCTATTGGGACAACACCTGAAAACTCATCATCATAAAATTTAAGATCTTTAAAAAAATTAGATTTTTTTGGCATATCCTCAATCAAACTTCCTGATATTTCAATTTGATAAATACCAATTATTCCAAATATCAGTCCTAACAATGAAATTATATAAACATTAATTCTATTGTGCTTAACATTATTTTCCATCCATTGAACAAATTCATCAATTGCTTTATTTTTAAGATGTTTTAAATGTTTAGAACTTGGAATTGGAAGAAAACTATATATTATAGGTATTAAAAATAAGGAAAGTAGAAATATTCCGAAAATATTAATCGACGCAACAATTCCAAATTCTTTAAGTATTTTACTATCAGTGAGAATGAATGTTGCGAATCCACAAGCAGTTGTTAAATTAGTCATTAAAGTTGCATTTCCAATTTTAACAATGACTCTTTGAAGAGATTTTATTTGATTCCCATGTTTTGCAACTTCTTGTTGATACTTATTAATTAAAAATATGCAGTTTGGAACACCTATCACAATTATTAATGGAGGTATTAGTGCTGTTATAACTGTTATTTCATAACCTAGAAACCCAAGCAGTCCAAAGGACCACATTACCCCTATTACAACTACTAAAAGCGAAATTAATGTTGCTCGAATTGATCTGAAAAATAAAAAGAAAATAAATGAAGTTAAAGCCATTGCAGACAAAACAAAAACACTAATCTCATCTACTATGTTTTGAGCATTTAAAGTTCTAATATATGGCATGCCTGAAACCTTAAGATCTAAATTGTTTTCTTTTTCAAAAGACTCTATAAGGGGGATAAAAACATCAGTAATGAAAATTTTTCTTTGTTTAGTATTAACTACAGAAGGATCCATATATATTACAGATCGTAATGTCTCATTTGATTTGCTATAAATTAAATTATTATAAAAAGGAAGTTCTAAAAATAACTTTTCTTTAAACTTAGAGATGTCATCTTTGCTAGGATTATTTTTTTTTAAAATTTGATTTACTTCAAATTTTTCTTCTTCTATGTTTTTGATTAAATTTTTAAGATTTGAAGTGCCAATTGTGTAATCTATTTCATTTAATTCTGATAATTTTGTATTCAAAGAATTCCATGCTTGAAATTTTTTTACATTAAAAATAGTTGAGTCTTTAACAGCTATAAGTAAAACATTTCCTTCATCTCCAAATTGTTTTATGAATCCATTATATTTAACATTATCTATGTGTTTATCAGGTAATAAATTTGCTTCAGAAAAAGTAAAACGTATATATTGCCACTGACCTATCCAAAAAATAGTAAAAATTAATATTCCAATTAAAATTAAAATTCTATTTCTAAGTATCAAGCGAGCAATAGCTTCCCAGAAACTCAAATTATTTTTATTTTTCATATTGGAGTATCAGCTAGAGAAAAATCTAAACTGTTAAAATTTCTTTTTCTTTATTAAAAAACAAATCATCCGTTTTTTTTATGAAAGAGTTGGTTAAGTTTTGAATATCTAATTCTAGATTGTTTTTCATATCATCTGAAATTTCAGATTTTTTAACATCATCATTTGCTTCTTTTCTAGAATTACGAATACTTACTTTAGCATTTTCAGATTCATTTTTTGCTATTTTAACCAGTTGAACTCTTCGTTCCTCTGTCATTGGAGGAATATTTATTATGATTGAGTCACCATTGTTCATTGGAGTAAAACCAATATTAGCAATTAAAATAGCTTTTTCAATATCTCCCATTAATCCCTTCTCCCAAGGTTGAATTGTTAAAGTTCGAGAATCTGGTGTGCTTACATTTGCGACCTGACTGAGTGGAGTTTGAGAGCCATAATAATCAATCATGATGTTAGATAACATTATTGGATTTGCTTTTCCTGCTCTAATATTAAGTAATTCTTTTTCAAGATGCTTAGTAGCATTAATCATACTTTCTTTTGTAGACTCGAGAATAAATTCTATTTCTTCCATGATATATTAAATATAAACCTTTGTGCCTATTGCTTCACCATTAATTATTTTCTTTAAGTTACCTTTTGTATTCATATCAAAGACAATTATTGGTAAATTATTTTCTTGACTAAGTGTGAAGGCAGTAGTATCCATAACCTTTAATCCACGCTTTAAAACTTCATCAAAAGAAAGAGAATCAAATTTAACCGCATTTTTATTTTTTTCTGGATCTTCATCATAAATTCCATCAACTCGAGTTCCTTTTAAAATAACATCTGCATTTATTTCTATTGCTCTTAAAACAGCAGCAGAGTCAGTTGTAAAAAAAGGATTACCTGTTCCACATCCAAAAATAACGACCCTTCCTTTTTCTAGATGACGAGTTGCCTTTCTTTTAATATATGGCTCAGCTATTGCTTCAATTTTTATTGCTGTTTGAAGTCTTGTAGGAACATCATTATCTTCCAATGAGGCTTGAAGTGCAAGACCATTAATTACAGTTGCCAGCATACCCATATAATCAGCTTGAACTCTATCCATACCTTTGCTAGATTCAGAAACTCCTCGAAATATATTGCCTCCACCTATTACAATGGCTATCTCTATTCCTTCTTTTTGAACTTCTTTTATCTGTTTTGCATAATCATCAAGTCTTAATGGATCTATTCCATGTTTGTGATTCCCCATTAAGGCCTCTCCGCTCAATTTGAGTAAAATTCTTTTATGTAGCATTTAAAAATATTATAACAGATATAAATATAGACAAATAATTTATTGTGGTTTTAAGTATTTAATTTAGTTGGCTTTCAGGCTTAGATCAATATATGGTGATGAATGAGTTAAAGCACCCAGAGAAATATAATCTACTCCAGTTTTTGCAACTTCAATAATATTAAGCTCATTTATACCGCCAGAGGCTTCAGTCTTAAACTTACCATCAATTAACCTAACAGCTTTTTTTAGTTCATTTACATTCATGTTGTCTAATAATATTCTATCAATCCAATTGAATTTCAATATTTTATTTATTTCAAAAACTTTTCTAATTTCAACAACAACAAATATTTTTTTTGGTTTTAATTTTTCAATATAAATTTGAGTTTTATAAAGTGCATCTTCCAGGTTGTTTGAATAATCAATATGATTATCTTTTATCATTATAGCATCAAAGAGACCCATTCTATGATTGCTTCCTCCACCAATTTTAACAGCCCATTTTTCAGGATATCTGAAATTTGGAGTAGTTTTTCTTGTATCTAATAAAACAGTGTTAAATGATTTAATTTTTTCTTTTAAATTATTTGTTATAGAAGCAATACCACTCATTCTTTGTAAAGTATTTAAAACTAATCTTTCCGTTGCTAAAATTGACCTTGCATTCCCCTCAACTATAAAAGGAGTAGAACTTTGATTTACACGGGTCCCATCATTTATAAGCTTATTAAACTTTATACTCGGGTCATAAAATTTAAAAATTTTCTCCACCAACTCAATTCCAGCAATGATACAAGGTGTTTTAACATATAACTTTGCTGATTTGATAGACCCTTCGGGAATACAAGCATTACCTGTAAGATCTCCATCTCTAATATCTTCACTTAGAGCATTTTTTATAAATAAATTTAATTGATCCTTATACTCATTATAAAAGAAATTTGGCATTTTTATAAAATTAACTTAAAGCTAACATTCTGTCAATTGAAATTTTAGACCTACTTATTAAATCTCTATTTAGCTTTATTTGGGGAGATTCATTTAATAGACAATTATACAGCTTTTCTAAAGTATTTAATTTCATGAACGCGCATTCGCTGCAAGCACATGTTTCGTCTTGAACAGGAGCAGGTATAAATATTTTGTTTGGTCGAGATTTTTTCATTTGATGAAGAATACCAGATTCAGTTGCTACTATATATGTATTACTTGAATCGGTTTCTATATATCTTAATAGAGCTGAAGTGCTTCCTATGAAGTTTGCTATATCTAATATTGGCGATGTGCTTTCTGGATGAGCAATAAATTTAGCTTTAGGATATTTTTTTGCTAGAGTTATAATTCTTTCAAGAGAAAAAGCTTCATGAACCATACATGCTCCATCCCATAAAATCATATTTCTTCCAGTTTCTTTAATTAAGTATTGACCCAAATTTCGATCTGGCGCAAAAATTATAGTTTTGTTTTTTGGAATGCTACTAATTACTTTTATTGCATTACTTGAGGTGCAAACAATATCACTGAGAGCTTTGACTTCTGCTGAGCAATTTATATATGTTACAACCACAGCATCAGGATAATTATTTATGAATTTTTTAAAATCTTCAGGGGGACAAGAGTCAGCTAAAGAACATCCTGCTTTTAAATCTGGAATTAAAACTATTTTTGAAGGATTAATAATTTTAGCCGTTTCTGCCATGAAATGAACACCTGCTAAGATAATAATATCAGCACTAATTTTCGCAGCACATTGGGCAAGATAAAGGCTGTCTCCAAGGAAGTCTGCAATTTCTTGAATTTCAGGAGACTGATAGTAATGTGCTAAAAGAATTGCATTTTTTTCTTTTTTTAATCGAATTATTTCAGAAACTAAGTCAGAGTTGCTTAGAGATTTATTGAAATTATAGTATTTTGAGTGGTTTGAACTTTTAATCGAACCAACGTTTAATGATTTCATCAAAAATATTTCAGTAAAATTATTAAATTAATTTCTCAAAATCACCTATTTCTAAAGCATTTTCAATTTTATAATTTCCAATTGAAATTCGTTCTAACTCAGAAAGGTGCGCACCGCTTTTTAGGGCAACCCCGAAATCATTTGCTAAGGACCTTATATATGTGCCTTTACCACATTCTACTTCAAAACTTACAGAAGGTAAATCAATAGAATTTATTGTAAATTTTTTTATTTCAACCTTACGAGAGTCAATTTTAATTGGTTGTTTAGCTCTTGCATATTCATATAATCGTCTTCCTTTCTTTTTTAAAGCTGAAAAAATTGGTGGCTTTTGATCAATCACACCAATAAAATCTTTTGATTTTTCAAAAATCAACTTTTCACTTAAATGATTATATGTAAATGTTTTATCTGGAATCGTTTCTAAATCATATGATGGCGTGGTTGATCCAAAAGTGAAAATCCCAGTGTAAACTTTATTCATTTTTTGAAATTTATAAATTTCTTTTGTAGCTTTTCCTGTTGCAATTATTAATAGTCCATTCGCCAATGGATCTAAAGTACCAGCATGTCCAACCTTTAATTTTTTTATTTTAAAAAACTTAGTTAGCTTATGCCTGACTTTATTAACTACTTGAAATGAAGTCCATCCAATTGGTTTATTTATTAAAATTAGTCTTCCTTCAAAAACTTCATCAACACTATCACTTATTTTAAATAACTCCATATATTATTATAACGAATCCAACTACAAAACAATAAATACCAAAGTATTTTAATTGACTTCTTTCAACAATCTTGATCATTAATTTACATGCAATTATTCCAGTTAAAAAAGCTGAAAGAAAACCTAACACTAATAAAGGAGAAAGATTTAAAGTTTGATTTTTTGAATAAAACAAAATACTCTTTCCTATACTCCCAAAAATAAGAGGTATTACCATTAAGAAAGAAAATTTAGCAGCTTCAGTTTTATTTACGCCTAGCATTACAGCTAATGCTATAGTAGCTCCACTTCTTGATATTCCAGGAAGAATTGCAACTGCCTGAATCAGGCCAATAAAAAAAGCATTTCTTAGGCTTATATCTTTTGACTTAGGATTTGTTTTATCCGTTTTATATAATAAAACAGAAGTTATAATTAACATTATGCCAACTAAAAGAATGTTTGAATTAAATAAAGCACTTATTGAATCTTCAAAAAATAGACCAATAATAACTGCAGGTATCATTGAAAATAGAACTTTAAAAAAAAAATCATTTCTTTTTAAAGTTCTATTTTCTAAAATTTTCAAAATTTCTTTTCTAAAAACCCAAATAGTACTAAGTGCTGTTGCGAAATGTAAAACTAAAGTTAAAAGTAATCCTTGATTTTTTAGATAAGTTAGATTAAAAAAGTATTTAAAAATTTCAATATGACCACTTGAAGAAACAGGAAGAAATTCGGTTAATCCTTGAACTATTCCTAAAAACAAAACTTTGAGTTCTTCCATTATTTTTTATTATGATTTTTTAAAATTGAATATATAGCTATTCCAAAACCAATTAGAACTAGTGATGGAGCTATACGAATACGTCTAAAATTAAAAATTTCAGTGTTAAAAAAATTAGGATCTACACTTCCTCCGCCAGACATTAAAATAAAACCAAATGTGATTATAATAATTGATAGAAACAGCCATCTATAATTTGTTTTTTTAAATAAAAACTCTTTTTTTGAATTATTAGTAAATTTCATCTGATTTTAAGTTTAGAAAGCGCTTAGTTGCAAAAAAAGTACTTATTAAAGTTATAGTTATTCCAAAAGCAAAAACAAAGGATAAAATAAGAATTATTGATAACCTCTCTTGAAGTAAATTTAACTCTGGAAAATTTTCTTGAATTTTTTGAAAAATCAAATACAGGATAATAATTGATGAAACTGATGAAAACAGGCTAAGGTTAAAATATATTCGAAGAAAAGGTTTCTGAATAAACCATTTTGTAGCTCCAACGAGTTGCATAGTCTTTATAGCAAAACGTTTTGAATATATAGATAAACGTATTGAGCTATTAATTAATAAAACTGCAACTAAAACAAAAACAAAACATGATAATAAAATCCAAAATTCAATTTTTTTAATGTTTTCATCAAGGAGTTCTAATAAAGGTTGATCATATGTAACTTCAGAAATATATTGATACTTTAATAGATCATCACTTATTTTTTTTATAATTTGAGGCTTAACATAATCAGCATTAAAATAAATATCTAATGAGCTTTCAAGTGGATTATAGCCTAAAAACTCCATATAGTCTTCACCAATTTCATTTGCATATATTTTAGCAGCCTCTTCTTTTGATGTGTAAATAACAGATTTTGTTGTTTCTTGAAATTGAATGGATTTTTGAACTTGCTTAATTTCAATATCCCTTGAGCTATCTTTAAAGTAAACTGTAAGTGCAATTTGTTCTTTAAAATGGTTAGCTACTTTGTTAGAATTAAATAACAGAAGCCCCAATAGACCTGTTAGAAAAACAACAATAATATTTATTAACACTACTGAAACATACGTACTTAATAATTTGCGTTTTTGATATCTTTCTTCAAAATTTTTGTTCAAGCCTAATATTTAAGTTATAAAATTAACAAACCCAAACGATTTCATAGCTTAGGTTAGTATATTCTTTTTCTTTTCAATCAATAAATGTATTTTTACCCTTCAAAATATAATACTTGTGAGTTACGATTTTAAGAAAATTGAATATAAATGGCAGAAATTTTGGAAAAAAAATCAAACTTTTAAAACAAGTAACCATAGTAAGCTTCCAAAGTTTTATATTTTAGACATGTTTCCTTATCCTTCAGGAGCTGGTTTACATGTTGGTCATCCATTAGGTTATATTGCTACCGACATATATGCTCGATATAAAAGACATAAAAAATTTAATGTTTTGCACCCACAAGGATATGATTCTTTTGGACTACCAGCCGAACAATATGCTATTCAAACTGGTCAACATCCTCAAATTACTACTGAAACAAATATAAATAGATATAGAGAGCAATTAGATAAAATGGGATTTTCCTTTGACTGGTCAAGAGAAATAAGAACTTCAAAATCAAACTATTATAAATGGACTCAATGGATTTTTTTAAAACTTTTCGATAGTTATTATGATCTGAATAGAGGTAAAGCTTGTTCTATTTCATCCTTGATAAATCTTTTTGATAAAAATGGCACAAAAACGCTTAAAGCAGTTTCAAATCCTGAAGCTTTTGAATTTTCAGCTTTAGAATGGAAGTCATTTGATTCAGAACAAAAAGAAGAAGTTTTGTTATTTTATCGTTTAGCATATCTATCAGAAACAGAAGTTAATTGGTGTTCTGAATTAGGTACTGTATTAGCAAATGACGAAATTATTAATGGAGTTTCAGAAAGAGGAGGATATTCGGTAGAAAAGAAAAAAATGAAGCAATGGAGTATGCGTATTTGTGCGTATGCTGAAAGATTAATTCAAGGACTAGATAAAATAGATTGGCCGGATTCTTTAAAAGAAATGCAACGTAATTGGATTGGAAAATCAAAAGGAGCTTCTGTAAAATTTAAATTAATAGATATTTCTGGCGAAATTGAAGTTTTTACAACGAGGCCAGATACATTATTTGGAGTAACTTTTATGACCCTTGCACCTGAACATGAATTGGTGCTCAAAATCACATCAAAAACACAATACAATTCTGTTGAAGCTTATATTAAATCTTCTTCCAAAAGATCTGAGAGAGATAGAATGTCTGACTCTAAGAGCATTACTGGCGTTTTTACAGGCGCATATGCTATACATCCATTTAGTGCAGAAAAAATTCCAATATGGATTGGTGATTATGTTTTAGCGGGATATGGGACAGGAGCAGTTATGGCTGTTCCATGTGGTGATCAACGTGATTTTGATTTTGCAAAGCATTTTTCTATACCCATAAAAAATATTTTTTTAGATATTGATATTTCTAAAAAAGCATTTACCAAAAAGAGTGAGTTTAAATTAATGAACTCAGATTTTTTAGATGGATTAGATTATGGGTTATCTATGAAAAAAGTTATTTCATACATTGAAAAAATTGGATGTGGAAGAGGAACAGTTAATTATAGATTAAGAGATGCTGTTTTTAGCAGGCAAAGATATTGGGGAGAACCCATACCAATTTATTATAAAAAAGGAATTCCCTTTTCCATTGGAGAGGATAATTTACCTCTTAGATTACCAGATATTGAAAATTATCTTCCAACATCTGATGGATCTCCACCATTAGGAAATGCCAAAAATTGGGCATGGAATGTGATAGAAAAAAAAGTTGTTTCAAATAAGCTCATAGACAATTCTATTATTTTTCCATTAGAATTAAATACAATGCCAGGTTGGGCAGGTAGCTCATGGTATTTTTACCGCTATATGGATCCAGATAATAATGAAGATTTTGTAGGTAAAAAAGCTGTTAGTTATTGGCAAGATGTTGATCTTTATATAGGTGGAAGCGAACATGCTACTGGTCATCTTTTATATTCAAGATTTTGGCAGAAATTTTTATTTGACCTTGAAATACTTCCTGTGGATGAATATGCGAAAAAATTAATAAATCAAGGTATGATTTTAGGGTCCTCTGCATTTATTCATAGAAAATCAGGAACAAATGATTACTACTCTAAAAATATTATAAATAAGGTTAAGTCAGAACTTATAAGAATTGATATTTCTATGGTCAACATCAATGATGAGTTAGACTGCGAGGCAATTAAAAAATGGCAACCACATTTTAAAAACGCGAATTTTATTATGGAAAATGATAAGTTTATTGTTAATCGTGAGGTTGAAAAAATGTCTAAATCTAAATTTAATGTAGTAAATCCAGATGAAATATGTGACTCTTATGGAGCAGATACATTAAGAATGTATGAAATGTTTTTAGGACCGCTAGAGCAAGCAAAACCATGGAACACATCAGGTATTAGCGGTGTTCATTCTTTTTTAAAAAAACTATGGAAACTGTATCATCCTAAAGACCTTTTTAGTGTTAGTGATAAGGAGCCTTCCAAAAACTCATTAAAGTCTTTACATCAAACTATTAAAAATGTTACTGAAGATATAAATGACTTTTCCTTTAATACTTGCATAAGTTCATTTATGATTTGTGTAAATGAACTTTCATCCCAAAAATGTAATGATAGAAAAATTCTTGAACCATTGACTATTCTATTGTCGCCTTTTGCCCCTCATATTTCTGAAGAGCTGTGGTCTCTATTAGGTAATAATTCTTCTTTGGTTGAGGAAGACTATCCTTTATTTGATAAATCGTATTTAGTAGAATCCATTAAGAATTATCCTATATCTTTTAATGGTAAAATGCGTTTTACAATTGAGTTAGATCTTAGTTTGAATATAAAAGAAATTGAAGACTACGTTTTAAATGATGATAGAACAATAAATCAGCTAGACGGAAGTGTCACCAAAAAAATAATTATTATACCAGGTAAGATAGTCAATATTGTTTATTAATGAATATCGAAATAATAGGATTCATTGCGGCAGCCATAACTACATCAGCTTATATGCCACAGGCTTATAAGATATGGAAGACTAAAAAAGCTGAGAGCGTTTCTTTAAGTATGTATTTAGTAATGTTTTTGGGTATTTCTCTTTGGTTAATTTATGGTATTTTTATCAACAAACCATCACTTATTATTGCAAACACCTTAACATTGCTAATTATTTTAATGATTCTTTATTTTAAAATCACATCTAAAAACAATTAATCATATAGCTATTTGTCTGAAAATTTGTTGATCCAAAGAAATGAAAGTTTCAGTTCTGGAAATCCCAGGTATTTTTTGGATACTATTATTTAAAAGATTCATTAAGTGCTCGTTATCCTTGCATAATATTTTAACAAAAACACTCCAATTTCCTGTGGTATAATGACACTCCAATACTTCAGGTATTTTATTTAATTTATTTACAGCAGTTAAGTTGTTCATTGCTTTGTCTAAAAAAACTCCTATGAAAGCCATTGTTTTATAGCCTAAAACTTTTGTGTTTAATTTAATATGAGAGCCAGAAATCACACCTGAAGCTTCTAATTTTTTTATTCTTTGGTGAACAGCTGCTCCCGAAATAGAGGCTTTTAATGCGATTTTATTGATAGGTGTTCGAGCGTTTGAAATAAGTTCTTTCAATATTATTTTATCTATACCGTCAATACTTAATGTTGTCTTGTCTATTTTCATTTTTTATGAAAAAAAATAATTAATTATAAAATTACAGTTATAAATGTAAATAAAATTAAAAAATATATATTATAATTTCACACTATAAAACTGTTAACTTAAGGAAGAAATTTATTTATTTATTTGAATATAATTTTCAATAGCCATAGTCATAGAAGGAGAATCTTTACTAGGGGCTGAAATATCTATCCTTAGCTTTGCATTTAGAGCCGCATCAATAGTTGTCTTTCCATAGACTGCGATTTTAGTTTTACTTTGTTTGAACTCCGGAAAATTTTTAAATAGAGATTCTATTCCTGAAGGACTAAAAAAGACTAGGATGTCATAATAAACATTTCTTAAATCAGATAGGTCACTAATAACTGTCTTGAACAGTTCAGCTCTTTTCCAGTTTAGCTCTAACTTGTCTAATGTTTCAGGTATTGATGGCTTTAAACTGTCTGAGGTTGGTAGTAAAAATTTTTCAGAACTAAATTTTAATAAAACACTTGATAAATCTTCAATGGTTTTATCTCCAATATATATTTTACGTTTTCTGTAAACGACATATTTTTGAAGATAAAATGCAACGGCTTCAGACAAACAAAAGTATTTGGTACTATCAGGAACTTTAAACCTCATTTCTTCTGTAAGTCTAAAAAAATGATCAACAGCATTTCTACTAGTTAGAATGATGTTGTCAAAATCTGCGAAATCTATTTTTTGAGTTCGAACCGATTTGGCATCAACTCCTTCTACATGGATAAATGACCTGAAATCGATCTTTAGCTTAAATTTCTCTTGAATACGAGCATAAGGTGATTTGTCACTGGCCGGTTCAGGCTGGGAAACCAAAATTGTTTTTAATTTCATATTAAAACGTTTTTAAGATTTCTAGAGTATTTTTGACATCCACAACCATGGAGCAATTTTGAACGCACAAATATAGTAAAATAAATAAAGAAAGTTTTTAGGATTAGCTTTAATATAATCTTTAAAAATAACCAGGTGATGAAAAGAAAAAATTAGCACTAAAATTAAAAGCAATAATTTCATAAAAATAATTGATATTAGATCTTGCAAGTATAATACTGACACCAACCCCATAGCGGCAATAAGTATATATCCATAAAAAATAATATTCTTGAAATAATAAGCCTTTAAATCTGGAAAAATTTTTAGAGTCGTATTAATAAAATTAGTAAAAAAAAATCTTGCCGCAATAAACATGGTGATTAGAGCAAGGGTTTGTAAATACTCATTCAGACTAAGATTAATATTAAAAAACAGATTGTTACAAACAAGTATTAAAAATGAGAGACTAGTTGAGATTAACACAAGTATTAGAATATAAAACAAGTTGAAAAAATTAAAATCTCTATCTATGGAATACCTTCTTATATATTGCTTGAAATTTAAAAATTTTATAAAAAAACTGAACTGAATAGGATCTATTAATTTTAAGGTTAAAATTATGCTTAGAAATAAAAAAAATAAGATTTGAACCCAATTGTTACTATGTAAAATCCTTTCTATCCAAAATTCCATGATATAAAAGTATTAGTTTTTAATCAGTTTACAATTTCATTTATATATTTAAGATCGTTAAAAAATTATTTAAATTTGTGCATGATGAAAAATATTTTGGTCATAATTCCAACCTTTAACGAATCAGAAAATATATCACAAATTATTTACAGTGTATTTAAACACGTGCCTCAGTGTCATATTCTAGTTGTAGATGATAACTCACCTGATGGTACGTCAAGAATAGTTAAAAAAATAATTAACCTTACTAAAAAAAGACTTTTTATAAAAGACAGAAAAAACAAACTTGGTCTAGGCGCAGCATATATTGATGGTTTTAATTGGGCAATAGAAAAAAAATACGATTTTATTTTTGAGATGGACGCTGATTTTTCTCATGACCCGGTTTCTCTTCCTAAAATGATAGAAATTTTAAAAGACAATTCAGATGTAGTTGTCGGATCCAGGTATAAGCAAGGTGTTAATGTTGTAAATTGGCCATTAGGAAGAATTTTATTATCCTATGCCGCATCTCTGTATGTAAGAGTAATAACTGGAATGCCCATCAAAGACCCTACTGCTGGATATGTTGGTTATAAAAGAGAAGTTTTAGAGAAGATAGAACTTGATAAAATTCAATTTGTAGGATATGCATTTCAAATAGAAATGAAATATAAATCTTGGATTAAGGGTTATAAAATTAATGAACACCCTATTATTTTTAAAAATAGAATTAATGGAAAATCAAAAATGGATCAAAGTATATTTTGGGAAGCATTAATTGGGGTTATTAAAATGCGTTTATTAAATTAAATCTAAATAATGAATAAAAAACTTATTTGTAATGGAATCATAGTAAATGAAGGGTTTCAGTCACAAAATGATATATTAATAGAAGGGGATAAAATAATTGAAATTAAGCCCAATATTAATCCAAAGCCCGATATAGAGGTAATAGACGCTAAAGGGTTTTATATACTTCCAGGATTAATTGACGATCAAGTACATTTCAGAGAGCCAGGACTAACTCATAAGGGTACTATTGAGAGTGAGTCAAAAGCTGCTGTTGCAGGAGGAATAACCTCCTTTATCGAAATGCCAAATACCATCCCTCAAACAACTACTAAAATCGATTTGGATAAAAAGTTTCAAATAGCCTCTAAAACTTCTGCGGCTAATTTTTCTTTTTTATTTGGTGGTACTAATGAAAACATTGATGAAATTTTAAAATTAGATAAAAAACAAGTTGCTGGGATAAAACTTTTTTTAGGATCATCAACGGGAAATATGCTGGTCGATGACCCAGAGGTTTTAAGAAAAATTTTTAGCTCTACGGACTTATTAATTTCTGTTCATTGTGAAGATGAAAAAACAATAAAACATAACTTGGATAAGTATATTAAAAAATATGGACAAAATATTCCAATATCAAAACACCCCTTAATTCGATCTGAGCAAGCATGTTATATTTCATCATCTAAAGCTATTTCTTTAGCAAAAGAAACGGGAGCAAGGTTACATGTCTTTCATATATCTACTGGAAAAGAAACGGAATTGTTTGATAATAAAATAGAATTGAAAGACAAAAAAATTACTTCTGAAGTTTGTGTTCATCACCTTTGGTTTACTGATGATGACTATGATGAAAAAGGAACTTTAATTAAGTGGAATCCTGCCATTAAATCTAAATCAGATCAAATTGAATTATGGAAAGCTTTAAACGATGATAGAATTGACGTAATTGCATCAGATCACGCTCCACATACTAAAGCTGAAAAAAATAATTCTTATTTAAAAGCTCCATCAGGAGGGCCGCTTGTTCAACATTCATTACTTGCTTTGTTAAGCTCTGTAAAAAGGGGTAAAATATCTTTAGAAAAATTAGTTCAAAAAGCCTGTCATAACCCTGCAATCCTATTTGAAATTAATAAAAGAGGTTATTTAAGAGAGGGGTATTATGCTGATTTTGTTATTGTGAATTTAAATACTAAAACTAAAGTAACTAAAAATTCATTATTATATAAATGTGAATGGTCACCATTTGAGGGAGTTACCTTTGATGCAAAAATTGAAAAAACATTTGTTAATGGAATAAAAGTTTATGATAATGGTGTCATATTAAAAACAGATGCTGGAAAACAACTTACTTTTAATAGATGAAAATTAATAAAATATCATTCTTAATATTTTTACTTACATCATGTCAGTCTGATTTGGTTAAAAAACCCAAAGATTTGATTGGTAAAAATCAAATGGAATTAATCATGCAAGACATGATGTTAATGAGATCAATTTCAAGAAATTATCAAAGTATCATTAAAGATAAAAACTGGTTTGGGGATAAATATATATATGAAAAATACAGTATTGACAGTCTCCAGCTTGTTGAAAGTCAAAATTTCTATGCTAAATCTCCAAAAATATATTTAGAAATGCATAAACATATAAAATTTAATATGGAGAGATTAATCGACAGTATTGATGTTTTATCAAAAGAAGAAATAAGAAAAATAAAAGAAAATCAGTCTAAAGATTTCAGAGATTTAAATCAAGACCTCAACTAGACTTTTTTATAATTAAAATTTGGTAAAAATTTAATTATCTTATCTCCATTGTATCTTTTTTGGTTAAAAATCGATTTAATTAAACTTAAACTCATATACCTTTTCTTCAACCCAATAAATGATAATACCAAATCAAAGCATAATATTAAATTCAGAACTGGCTTGTTTATGGAAATTAGCATTTTTCTTATTTTAAGTCTCATCTTTAATTTCTCTATAATTAACTTGTAGCTGTAATTTTCTTCAACTAGAATAAACCTTTCATTTGAAATGGAACTATTCATTAATCTAATACTTGCTTCTACCACATCATTTATATTTACAAAACCACTTCCACCTTTTGTAAAAAAACAAA
>CAJJCT010000036.1 GCA_905182735.1 Candidatus Marivariicella framensis | reverse complement strand
TGGTACCGTCTGACCCTGCATTAGCTGATGGAGTAGCATTATCTACCGTTACTACAACGGTATCAGCAGAGCTTGCACAACCGGTTGAGGCTTTGGTAACCACTAAACTATAAGTTGTGGTGCTCGTTGGTGTTGCTGTGGGCTGTGATGATGTAGAAGAAGACAGTCCTGTAGTTGGAGTCCAAGCGTAAGTAAAACCGGATACGGCTGAGGATCCAATACTTACACTAGTATCACTACAAGTTATCGTACCATCTGTTCCTGCGTTGGCTGTTGGCAAATCATTGCCTACTGTTACCACTACTGTATCGGCAGCGCTTGCACAACCGGTTGATGCTTTGGTAACCACTAAACTATAAGTTGTGGTGCTGGTTGGTGTTGCTGTGGGCTGTGCTGCTGTAGAAGAAGACAGTCCTGTACTTGGCGTCCAAGCATAGGTAAAACCAGATACGGCTGAGGCTCCAATACTTACACTAGTCGTATTACAGTCTATGGTACCGTCTGACCCTGCATTAGCTGATGGAGTAGCATTATCTACCGTTACTACAACTGTATCGGAATCTGTACAACCAGTTGATGAATTAGTGATTACTAGAGTATAAGTTGTGGTGGTGTTTGGTGTTGCTGTGGGGTGTGCATATTGCCCGTTTAACCCTGTAGATGGGGTCCAAGCATAGGTAAAACCGGATACTGCTGGGGCTCCAATAACAGCACTTGTATTATTACAATCAATTGTAGCATTTGACCCTGCATTAGCTGTTGGCGCTGCGTTATCTACCGTTACTACAACTGTATCAGCAGTACTTTCACAGCCAGATGCGTTAGTGACCACTAAACTATAAGTTGTGGTGGTGTTTGGTGTTGCTGTGGGTTGTGCTATTGTAGAATTACTTAACCCTGTAGATGGGGTCCAAGCATAAGTAAGGCCTGATACAGCTGAGGCTCCAATAGTAGCACTTGTATTATTACAATCAATTGTAGCATTTGATCCTGCATTGGCTGTTGGTATGGTACATGCTTTAGTTACAAGTCTAAAGAAGTCGCCCTTTGCTCCATTCTTACAACCCATGGTAAAGGTTTTATTACTATTTGTTACTGTATACCAATCTTTATCATTGGTGTCTGTCCATGAACTATGTGGACTTCCGCCATTAAATGATCCTGGCTCAAAATGCATATCATTGCTGGGAGAAGAATCATAATAACTTGAAGAAAAACTTGAACCTGTAAAATGCTTAAATTCATCATAATTAACATAAACCCCAAGAATTTCATTATCAAAAGTCACAATACCTCCTGATGTATTTCTAAAATTGGAACCATCATGATTTAAATAGACCATATATACATTTACAGCGTCACCAACAGTTAAAGAGCCTTCATATTGAATGTATGACCCCCCTTGATTTAATGAGTTTCTAATTGATGAGGTTAATACTAATCCCTCTGCTTCAATAGTCACTGCATTGGTATCACCAGGATCATATCCTGTAGGAGAGCCTTGTTGATTATAGAATGCGCTTGAAGGTAAGCCTGTATGTTTTTCAATCATATTAGAATTAGTAGAACTAATTCCCTGACCTTGAATAAAATTAATATTAAACACACAGATTATAACTATTATAGCATATTTATAAATACCATTATTTAAATTCATATTAAACATTTTTAGTTTGCACTAATTAATTATTCAATTCATTTATAAAAACAAATTCAGTTCTTCTGTTATCTTGATGCACGAATTCATTACAGATTTCACCATTTGGACATTCATTAATAAGTTTTGTTTCACCATAATTTTCTACTGTAATTCTCTCCTCAGAAATACCTCCTTTATTTACCAAATATTCAGTGGTAGATTTATTTCTCCTCATTGACAAGGATAAATTATAGGGTTGATCACCTCTTGAATCTGTATGAGATAATAAAACAACTTTAACTTTTGGAAATTCATTCATGTATTTAATAATCTTGACCAATTCTAATTCCGCATCGGGTCTTATGTTAGACTTATCAAAATCATATAAAATATGTTTTAATTCAAAATCTTCACACAAAGCAGTATTGTCTTCAATTAAAAACCAAGCCTCTTTTTTTAAAGTATATTTTAAATGATATAAAAGTTTGATTGCTTTGCTTTTAGATTTAAAACGACCGTATGCAACCCTAAACAGTCCTTCAGGATTAATCTCAGCTATAGCAGCATCATACCCTTCACTTATTAAAGATTTTATTTTTCTTTCTGCATTAGATTTATTGCTAAATGATCCAGCTATTATACTATAATGAGGGCATGTTAATTCATCTTTTTCATTGGAAGTATACTGAGGTGTTGGTTTTAAAATTAACTTTAAAGTCTTGATTTTTTCTGAACTATTGGTAAAAACTAAAGTGTCATTTTCATAGTTTTCTTTTTCACCAATAAGTTTATAAGAGTTAAAGTCACAAGCTAAATCAAGGGCATATGAACCATTAATATCAGATTTAAATACTTTAATAGTATTATTATCTTGATCATAAACAGTTACATCAGCATTAGGAATACTTTCAAGTGTATTTTTATCAACTATAACTCCTTTAACATTTTGTTCGCAAGGATTTCTAGTGAAACTATAAATATCATCATCGCCTTTTCCTCCAGCTCTATTTGAGGTAAAATATCCATTTAAACTAACCTCATTTATAAGATATCCAAAATCATCTTTCGGACTATTAATCGGTTTTCCAATATTAGTTGCTACTTCTTTTGAAGTTGAAAGGTTATCAATACTATTAAATTTAAAAATATCCAAACCTCCCAAACCGATATGAGAATCCGATGAAAAATATAATGTACCATTATCACTCACAAAAGGAAAGTTTTCACGCCCTTCTGTATTAATCTTTGTGCCCAAATTTTGTGGAGTTCCAAAAGTGCCATCCTTATTAATATTAACTAAAAAAATATCTGAACTACCAATAGTTCCAGGCATATCAGATGTAAAGTATAATTTTGTTTCATCAATACTTAAAGTTGGATGAGCAACATTATAGTCATCACTATTAAATGGTAATGACTCTATATCTCTCCATTTTTCATCTCTAAAAGTTGCTTTATGAATTTTTAAACCAATTATATTTTTATCATTTTTTCTTGAGTTATTTCTTGTAAAATAAATGGTTTTCCCATCCTTTGTAAAGGCTGTTGAAGACTCATGATGCTTGGTGTTTACCTTGCCAGTAATTTCAGTTATATTGCCTTCTTTATCAAATTGAAATATATCTAAGAAAGGTTGATCATTCCAATTATATAATTTATTTTTTTTATTCCTTGAAGAAGCAAATATTAAATTACCATTATAAATGGATGTCCCAAAATCTGAAAAGGAAGTGTTTATCTCTAAATTACGTAAAGGGAACTCATCAGATACTAAATCTATTGCCTGAAGGTAATTTATATTGAATAATTTACTTCGTGAATCTTCTGGATTTGACTTAATAAACTTCTTCATAATACTGTCAGATTCAGAATAATTTTCAATCGCCTTTAAGGATTGCGCGTATCTGAAATAAATTTCTTTGTCCAAAGCTTCTTCATTTGATGACAATAATTGATTATACCATCTAGAAGCTTCCTCCATTTGTCCATTAAAATAATATGAATTTGCTAGTAGAAGAGTCTTTGTATCATCTTTGCCGTCTTCGGCTAATGAAGAAAGCTGCTCAATTATTTTGACATATGATAAATTATCGTATTCTTTTTGTGCATTCTTAATTGTGTTTTTTTGCCCAAAAGAAACCTTAACAAGACATAATGTAAATAACGATATTATAAATAGTCTGTTTTTCATTGTTATAGCTTTTAAAAGAATCTTGGTGATAATATTTTTAATCTTTCAGTTATTTCTTGTAATTCAAACCTCAACATAATTTCATGAGTCCCTCCCGTATATTTATTACCTATAGAATTGTTGTAATCATAGGCATAACCAACAAATAAAGTGTCACTTACCTGTAAACCAGCCAACCCACTAATAGAATCATCCCACCTGTATGCTAAGCCTAATACAAACCTGTTATTAAACATTGTATTCATTGAAAGGTCTGCTATAATGGGGGAGCCAGAAACAGCTTTCACCATAAAAGCTGGTTTTAACTTTATACTATTATCAATATTAAATACATACCCTCCTATTAGAAAAAAATGTAAACTTTCTGAAGATAAAGAACCTTTGTAATCATCATAATGCTTCGTTGTTAAAATATTTGGTAAGGATAGTCCTAAATAACCCCTAGTGGAGTGTAAATATAATCCGACACCTATTGTTGGAGAAAACAAACTTATATTTTCATTAAAAGCTAGATCAGTATTTTGAAAAATAACTCCCCTGGTCCAATCTGAACTTAAATTATGTAAGCCTCCTTTAAGCCCAAATGATAGCTCCGTTAATTCATTTAATCTTATTGTATAAGAGAAATTTAGATCTATGTAGTCCTCTCTTATTGGTCCTAATTGATCGCTTACAATACTTAACCCTATGCCAAGATTTTCGTTTTTTAAAGGAGAATGAATTCCAAATGTTAGTGTCTTTGGAGCACCATCAATACCTACCCATTGTGTGCGATATAAACCCGTGATACTCAATACATTTCTTTGACCCGTATAAGCAGAGTTTACACTCATGGTATTATACATGTATTGAGTGTATTGAGGGTCTTGTTGTGAACATACTTCAAGACTAATTAGTATTCCGAAGAATATTAAGAATAAGTTTTTCATTATTAAATAGAAATTATAACTGAGTTAAGACTTTCAGAATCTAAAAGTTTTATTTTTTTTCCTAATCGATACCTTTGAGTTTCAACTGTTCTTATTGACACTCCTGTTATTTGAGAAATTTCATTAGTGCTTTGATTCATTTTAATGTAAGCACACAGACGAAGATCAGTTTGTGAGAGTTTTCCATATTTCAATACTAAAACTTTAAAGAACTCAGGATATACCTCTGTAAATTGACTCTCAAAGTTTTCAAATATTTTTTCAGATCCAATGATTCTATCAATTTCTCTTTCAATTTCAAAAGACACTTTTTCAGAATCTTTATTTTTACCTTTTTGTTTTAAAACACTGTGCTTTAAAATGTCTAGATAATTGTTTCTTTGAGCAATGAAATTTGTTTTACTAACTAACTCTAATTGTTTTTTCTCTAGTTTAGTTTTTGACACATTCTTTTCTACTTCAAGTCTAATATTTCTTTCTTTTTGATAATTAAAATTCACTTTTATGGTTATAAGTGAAAAAAATAGAATTACAAGCCCAATAATTAGTATGAATAAATATGTATTGTACCTAATCTTATTTTGGTTTAGTTCGCTTTGTTTTTTAGACAACAATATCTGAGTCTCAAGATTATTAAATAAATCCTTGATGTTGGAAAAACTAGAAAAACTATTGAGTTTAATCAATGAATCTTTTACTCTAATTAATTTATTAGTATTATTTTGTTGATGATAAATACTTTCAAGGATTTCATAATTACTTTTCTTTATATCTCTGCTCAGGCTAGCACCTTTAAGGCTTTCTAGAGCCATTTTTTCAGCATTAGTGTGGTCGTTTAGTCTGATGTAACATTTTGAAATATCAGAATTAAGCAAAGGAACTTCTAAAGGAAAGTTAATCAGAATTTCTTTTGATTTATTGAAATAATCAATGGCAGTTTTATATTCTTTTTTTATATTCTTAAAATATTGACCATAAACTAAATATATATATCCAAGATTTCTCTGTAGCTCTGATCTTTCAAATAATTTCTGACTATTTATTTCAGATTCATGTAGTTTTTTTGCTTTGTCAAAATATTCATTTGCCACAAAGATTTTATCCAAACTAAACAAGTTTAAAGCTATTAAATCTGCGTATGTATAAATTATTCCTGCCAAATCATTTATTTCGACTCTACTGTCCAAGGATTTTAAATAAAACTCTTCAGCAGATTTAAAATCATTTTCTTTTTGAGAAATCATTCCTAAATTTCTGTAAACAACATTTAGACCATTATTTTTAGCTTGTTCATTTGAGTACAATAAAAAGTTTTCTTGTGCTTCTAAATATTTGTCTTTTGCTCTTTTATAATCACCAGCGGCAAAATAAATATTTCCAATATTAACAAGCACCCATGAGGGAGAATTTATCTTTTTTTCTATTCTTTGAGATAACGGAACTAAGTTAAACGCCCTTAAAGACTCAGAGTAATAGTTGAGCGCATCTGCATATAGTCCTTGAGAAGACAGAACTTCACCTATTAAACTATAGGTCGATACTAGCTCTATTGTGGGATCACTTAAGTCACTTATTTTGAGTGCCTCAAAACCAAACTCAAGAGCAATCTGGAGATCAAGATCTTTATACTTTCTAATAGAATCATTTAATGACTTTTGGTCATTAGAGGTGAATTGGTTTGCACCAAAAAAAATATTCAAAAAGAGAACTAGTGAAAAAAACAAATTTTAATTTTTTATTAGACTGAAAGTTTATTGGATTATAATTTATGGATTTGCATGCTCAGGCAAATGTTTTTTTAAATAAATTTTCTCCTAATTATTTATATTTAAGTTTTTAATTGCAATCAAATATAGTGAATACAGAACTACGTCACTACTACTATGCTATCAATGTAGTAGTAGTGACGTAGTTCTGTATTCACTATGTTAAAGGTATTATACTCTTAAAAATAATCAGACGAATGCCTGCAAACATATTAAAGTTTATACACCAACTCTTCTTTTAGCTTTTCTTTTCATAAACCTCTCCTTTTCTCTTAAAAATTCTTCACGAGTATATGTTCTCCCATTACAATAAATGGATTTGGCATGCTCAGGAAAGTCATTGTCAAATAAATATTCACTTATCATTTGTATGTGATTTATGGTGGCCTATATTTGTTGCAAATAAATGTAGTGAATTTATAACTACTTCATTATTAATATATTGATTTTTTATTGAGAACAGAAAGATGGATAGGTTAGTAAACGCCTAGTGGAGGAGACTCACAAACATCAATATTTATAGATTTGGCAGGAGTTGGCCTAAATGCTTCACAAACAATACATTGTGCATCATTTGAATCCGAACTAAATGCAAAATAAAATTCATCTCCCTCCTGAATTTCTGTAGGAAAATCACAGTAATTAGAAAGTCTAGAAACATTATTGTAAACTATCCCTGTGGTCTCATCAGTCCATTCAGCTTCAACTAAATTAGAATTAGAACCCACGTCTATTAATTCGATCACATAATTAAAACAGATACCTTTTATGGCAAGCTTGGCCCTGTATGGGTATGATTCACTACAAACAGATGCATCCTCCTCTTCTTTACATGAAAAAAGGATTAAAAATGTAAAAATAAATGAGCAGAGTTTTAAAATTTTCATAGATTAAGTGTGATTTGAGAATCATCATTACTCAAATGAATTTCTTCATTTACTTCAATTTCTTCAACTTCAATATTAGTTTCTTCTATTGAAAAAGGAAGACTTTCTTTTAGGATTATTGTTTTTATTTTTTTATCTGTCAGTTGATTTCCAATAGCTTTTATTCCTTTTATACTTATAAACTCCTCTGCATTTACAAGAATTGATTTGGGTACCTCTTCTCCCCTTTTCTGCTTAGAAAAGTGAATTTCTAAAACAGGTCTTCCCTCAGTTGTGATATATAAAAGTTCTGTTTTTTCTTTGATGAAAAGATCTTCTTTATTCTCATTTTCAATTAAAAACCTCTTTAAAAATGATTTCTTTTTGTCAGGATCATAATAAACTGCAGTAATTGGCTTTCCAGGAACCCACTTCTCAAGAATTAACTGTTCTTTATCAAAATGAAGAGTCATCTCCGGAGTCATAACTTTCACAGTCGCATTTCCCGTAATCTCAAGTAATTTATCTCCACCTTTGAATGCTCCCAAAAGTTTCCCTCTGCCATCAGTGTTTAATCTCTGAACTGTAGTGTCTATCCATATATCTCTCGGTTTTAGCGTAGACTTTCCTTTTTCTTTAAGCTCAATGCCATTTTTGCGAATGGTATACTTGGTTACAATATTTCCTTTTGAATTTCTTCCTTTAATCAAATAATCAGCAAAATCTAAATCCCATTTCAATTTTTTTATACTTCCAGTATTTCTAAGATTTATTGATACTATCTCTGCTTCACCATTTGGATTAGCAGAAAAATACTGAATTTCAGAGTTTGATTTTCCTTGTGTCAAATCATAGGACTTATCTCTTGTGACTCCACTAACTGGAAATCTTTTAACAAAATAGGTTCCATTTTTTCCATCTCGATATATCATATTATAGATAGTCCTTGAGTCTTTTCGCTTAAAAATAGCAATATGAATAATATTTTTTTCAACAAAAACTTTGTTATCTACCTTTACAACCTGCATTAGTCCAGAAGCAGTAAAAACAATGATATCATCAATATCAGAACATTCACAGATAAACTCGTCTTTTTTAAGACCTGTGCCAATGAAACCTTCTTCTTTGTTTACATATAATTTTTGGTTCCTAACAACAACCTTTTTAGCATCTACATCATCAAAAGTGGTAATTTGTGTTTTTCTTTGTTTGTCCTTTCCATAAGTCTTTAAAAGATGATCAAAATATCGAATAGCATAATCAATCAGGTGATTTAAATTATTCTTTACTTCGCTTATATCTCCCTCTAAAGCACCAATTTTCTGTTGTGCTTTATCTATATCAAACTTAGATATTCTTTTAATTCTAATTTCAGTTAACCTAACTATATCTTCTTCAATCACTGGCCTTTTTAAAATACCCGTATATGGTTGTAATCCTTTACCTATAGCACTAATTACAGCTTCCCAAGTCTCAACCTCTTCAATATCACGATAAATTCTATTTTCTATAAAAATTCTTTCTAGTGACGCAAAGTGCCATTGGTTCTCCAGTTCTCCAAGTTGAAATTCAAGCTCTTTTTTGAGTAATTCAACAGTATTATCAGTTGAAATTCTCAATATTTCAGAAATTCCAATAAAACAGGGTTTATTATCAATAATAACACAGCTTAGTGGAGAAATTGAAGATTCACAATCTGTAAAAGCGTATAGCGCATCGATTGTTTTGTCAGGAGAAATACCTGGAGGAAGATATATTAATATTTCAACATTTTCAGCAGTATTATCTTCAATTTTTTTAATTTTAATTTTTCCTTTATCGTTGGCTTTCAGTATATTATCAATCAATGATGAAGTGTTGGTTGAGAAAGGAATTTGATCAATTATTAAAGTGTTTTTATCACGCTGAGTAATAGATGCACGAACACGTATTTTACCTCCACGCAAACCATCATTATAATTTTCAACATCAATCGAGCCTCCTGTTTGAAAATCAGGATAAACTTTAAAAGACTTTCCTTTTAAGTAACCAATTGAAGCCTTAATTAGTTCATTGAAATTATGAGGTAAAATTTTTGTTGATAAACCTACTGCAATACCTTCAGCACCCTGCGTGAGAAGCATTGGGAATTTAACAGGAAGGTTAACAGGCTCTTTCCTCCTTCCGTCGTAGGAAAGCTGCCAATCTGTTACTTTGGGACTAAAAACTACCTCCAGAGCAAATTTTGATAATCTTGCCTCTATATATCTTGAAGCAGCTGCTCTGTCACCAGTTAATATATTTCCCCAGTTACCCTGCATATCAATCAAAAGTTCTTTTTGACCAATCTGAACCATAGCATCAGATATGCTAGCATCTCCATGAGGATGGTATTGCATAGTATGACCAACAACATTTGCTACTTTATTATACCTACCATCATCAAGATCCTTCATAGAATGAAGAATTCTTCTTTGAACTGGCTTAAATCCATCTTCAACTGCCGGAACTGCTCTTTCCAAAATAACATAAGAGGCATAGTCAAGAAACCAATCCTTGTACATGCCTGTTATCTTTACAAGCGTGTCTGAAGTGTCTTTTGACCCTAAAAAGCTATTCTCTTCTAAAATCATTCTACTGTATCTAATTCAACCTTCAGGTTATCAATTATAAATTTTTGTCTTTCTTGAGTATTTTTACCCATATAGAATCCGAGCAACTCTTCACTAGTTACTGACCTGTCCAGCATTACAGGGTCTAAACGTATATCTTCACCTATAAAAAACTTGAATTCATCTGGAGATATTTCACCCAACCCCTTAAACCTTGTTATTTCAGGTTGACCGCCTAATTTATTTATAGCTTTAATCTTTTCTTTTTCAGAATAACAATAAAACGTTTCTTTCTTGTTTCTAACCCTAAATAAAGGCGTTTGTAGGATATATAAATGTCCTTCCTTTATAAGTTCAGGAAAAAATTGCAAGAAAAATGTTATTAAAAGAAGTCTTATATGCATTCCATCCACATCAGCATCAGTGGCAATTACAATATTATTATAACGAAGATCCTCCATGCTTTCCTCTATATTAAGTGCTGCCTGCAGCAGATTAAACTCCTCATTTTGATAGACTATCTTCTTTGTCATGCCATATGTGTTTAGAGGCTTACCTCTAAGACTAAAGACTGCCTGAGTGTTTACATCTCTTGATTTTGTGATAGAACCACTTGCCGAATCACCTTCAGTAATAAAAACAGTAGAGTCTAAACGACGATCTTTTTTTAAATCCCCAAGGTGAACCCTACAGTCTCTAAGTTTTTTATTATGTAAACTAGCTTTTTTAGCACTTTCTCTTGCTAACTTTCTAATCCCAGACAACTCCTTGCGCTCTCTTTCAGCTTGCATAATCTTTCGCTGTAAAGCTGCCGCCGTATCTGAGTTTTTATGTAGATAGTTATCTAGCTGAGTGGTTAAAAAATCATTTATATAACTTCTAACTGTAGGAAATTCTCCACCCATCTCTGTTGAACCTAATTTAGTTTTAGTTTGAGATTCAAAAATAGGCTCCGTCACTTTTATACTTATTGCTGATATAATTGACTTCCTAACATCAGATGCATCATAATTTTTTCCAAAAAACTCTCTAATAGTTTTAACTATAGCCTCCCTAAAAGCAGACTGATGAGTCCCTCCTTGTGTTGTGTTTTGCCCATTAACAAAGGAATGGTACTCCTCACTATATTGAGTTTTACTGTGAGTAACAGCTACTTCAATATCGTCACCTTTTAAATGAATAATTGGGTATAATAAATCAGAATCGTTTGACTGGTCTTCTAAAAGATCTTTTAATCCATTTTCTGAATAAAACTTTTCGCCATTTAAAGTAATTGTTAAACCTGGATTTAGATAAACATAGTTCCTAAGCATTTTTTCAACATACTCAATACGGTATTTATAATGTTTAAATATTACTGAATCTGGAACAAACTCAACCAATGTACCTTTTCTCTTGCTACTCGGCATCTCCTTTGAATCATCGACTAACTCTCCTTGTTCAAAAATGGCTGATTTCATATTATTATCTCTGTGAGATGAAACTTTAAAGTGAGACGACAAGGCATTTACAGCTTTAGTCCCCACGCCATTAAGTCCAACTGATTTTTTAAAGGCTCTTGAGTCATATTTTCCTCCAGTATTCATTTTACTTACAACGTCAACCACCTTACCAAGAGGTATACCTCTTCCATAGTCACGGACTTTAACTTTATTCTCCTCGATTAATATTTCAATAATTTTTCCTGCCCCCATAACATACTCATCAATACTATTATCAAGAACTTCTTTTAATAATATATATATTCCATCATCAGGAGACGAGCCATCACCCAACTTACCAATATACATACCAGGACGCATACGAATATGCTCTTTCCAGTCAAGAGATCGAATATTTTCTTCTGTATATTGTGAATTATTATCCATATATCAATGATAAAGATAATTGTTCAACAACCAATTTCATTGGTCAAATAGCTAAAAAGTATTAACAATTAAAGAGCTTTTTTTGTTGAAAAATTCAGAAAAACATTAGTATTAATTAAATTAACAGAGCTAAACATTAAAACGAAAATGCAATACGTCACCATCTTTAAGAATATAATCTTTTCCTTCAACCTTTATTTTACCTGCCTCTTTAACTTTCAATTCGCTACCATAGTTTATTAAATCATCAAACGAAATAACCTCAGCACGAATAAATCCTTTTTCAAAATCAGTATGAATAACTCCAGCAGCCTGAGAAGCAGAAGCGCCAATTGGAATTGTCCATGCTCTGACTTCTTTTTCTCCAGCAGTGAAATAGGTCTGCAAGCTTAAAAGACTGTATGTAGATCTAATTAATTTTGATGCTCCTGGCTCTTTTAAACCGACATCATCTAAAAACATTTCTCGCTCTTCAAAAGAATCTAATTCGTTTATATCAGCTTCTGTAGATACAGCAAGGAATAACATTTCTGCATTTTCATCTGAAATTGATTCCTTTACTTTATCTACATAAGAATTACCAGAAACTGCATCAGACTCAGATACATTACAAACATAAAGAACAGGTTTGTCTGTAATCAGCTGTAAAGGTTTAATAAATAAATTTCTTTCTTCTTCTGTAAAATCTAACCCTCTAACATTTAATGATTTTTCTAACCCTTCTTTTAAAAACTCAATAACTTTCAGCTCTTTCTGAGCTTCTTTATTTCCAGTTCTGGCTGATCTTGAAATTTTTTCTATCTTCTTTTGGACCGCCTCTAAGTCCTTTAATTGTAACTCAATATCAATTGTTTCTTTATCTCTTATTGGATCTACAGTATTATCTACATGGACTATATTATCATCATCAAAACAACGAATAACATGAAGTATAGCATCAGTTTCACGAATATTCCCTAAAAACTGATTGCCAAGTCCCTCTCCTTTACTGGCCCCCTTGACTAAACCTGCAATATCAACAATTTCGACAGTTGCAGGAACAACTCGTTCAGGGTTTACTATACCTGAAAGTTGAGACAGTCTTTTATCAGGAACGTTAACTATCCCGATGTTGGGCTCTATTGTGCAAAATGGAAAATTAGCACTTTGTGCTTTTGCATTTGACAAACAATTAAAAAGTGTGGACTTTCCCACATTAGGTAATCCTACTATTCCTGCTTTCATAATTTATTCTTGATGTAAAAATTTTTGTTTTGACAGAAGGTCTTTATCTGACTCAACTACATCTTTATCTGGAACACAACAATCAACAGGACAAACTGCAGCACATTGAGGCTCATCATGAAATCCTTTACATTCAGTGCATTTATCTGGCACTATATAATAAAATTCATCAGAGATTGGCTCTTGAACTATTTCAGAATTGGAAGCAGTTCCATTTGGCAAAACAAATGAGCCTTCTAAAGTAGTTCCGTCCTTATACCTCCATTCATCAGCCCCTTCATATATAGCAGTATTAGGACATTCAGGCTCACACGCCCCACAATTAATACAATCATCAGTAATAATAATTGCCATAGCAATTTTGTTTTTACATTTGCAAAAGTACATTCTATATCTCTATTCAACAAACTAATGGACTTAAGACAAAAAAAAATTCAATCTTTAATAAAGCTTGGTGATTGGCTAAAACATTTTAGCACAAATAAAACTACAATTAATCTCCAAAAAAAATTAAAAAATAATAACGGTTGGTTTACAAAATGGAACCTTGATACTGCTTCACTTTCATGGGGTAAATCGTTAAATTTTGAGGATATTATGTTGTGGCTAGAAAACCACTCCACAACTAAGCATCCTAAAAAGGTAGGTTTGATTTTGGCTGGAAACATACCTTTTGTAGGACTTCATGACATATTAAGCGTATGGTTTTCTGGACATATGGCTTTAGTCAAACTTTCCAGAAAAGACATGTTTTTATTACCTTTTGTTATTTGTTTTCTAGAAAAAGAGTGTCCTGAAACTAAAGGACAAATCATTTTTTCTGAAAAAAAATTTAAAGACTATGATGCTGTTATTGCAACGGGAAGTGACAATTCAGCTAGATATTTTGATTTTTATTTTAAAAAAACTCCTAATATAATTAGGAAAAATAGAAATGGAATTGCCGTTCTAGATGGAAACGAAACTAAAAGTCAAATTGAGTTATTAGGGTATGACATCTTAGCTCATTATGGTTTGGGATGTAGAAATGTTTCAAAATTATTTATTCCTAAAAACTATGATCTAGATATTGTATTTGGAGGCCTCTACAAGTATTCAAGTGTTATGGATTCAGCTAAATACGCCAACAATTATGATTATAACAAAGCGGTGTTTTTAATGAGTGAATTTGATTTCAAGGATAATGGGTTTTTTATGTTAAAAAATGATTCAAGACTCAGTTCTCCACTAACAAGTGCGTTTTATTCAGAATATGATTCTATTGAAGCACTAAATGAAACTATCCGGGACCATATAGATGAAATTCAATGTGTAGTTTCAAATCAAATTATTAAAAAATCTATTTCATTTGGAGAAGCTCAAAACCCTAAAATATATGAATATGCAGACGGAATTAACACACTTGATTTTCTTGAAAAACTATAATTATTTGATTTACTAACAATTTCACAATAATTGTGTACAAAAAATAAAGATTTATCAGCAACATTAATCTTCTAATTTTTAATATTTGCATTTTAAATAATTAATGAAAAAACATAATTTCAGTGCCGGTCCTTCAATTCTTCCTCAAGAAGTAATAAATCAAGCATCAAAAGCTATCATAGAGTTAGATAAAATAGGACTTTCTCTCATTGAAATATCACACAGAAGCAAAGAATTCATTTCAATAATGGAGGAAGCTACTGAGCTCGTACTTAAAATTACTGGTTTAGAAAATAAAGGCTATAAAGCTATTTTTGTTCAGGGAGGCGCAAGTCTTCAGTTTCTTATGACAGCCTACAATTTGTTAGAAAAAAAAGCTGCCTACATAAATACTGGAACTTGGTCAGTAAAAGCAATCAAGGAGGCCAAAATATTAGGAGATGTTATTGAGGTTTCTTCTTCAAAAGACAAAAACTTTAATTATATTCCAAAAGACTATATTATCCCTAATGATGCTGACTATCTTCATATAACAACTAACAATACGATATTTGGAACCCAATACAAGTCTTTCCCAGATACACCTGTTTCATTAATTGCAGATATGAGTTCAGATATTTTTTCAAGAAAAATAGACTACTCAAATTTTGATTTATTTTATGCTGGAGCTCAGAAAAATATGGGTACTGCTGGAGTAACACTTGTTGTAATTAAAGAAAGTATTTTAAACAAAGTTACTAGAAACGTTCCTTCAATGTTAAATTACAAATCATACATAAATGCAGGAAGCATGTCAAACACTCCTCCTGTTTTTGCTGTCTATACAACATTATTAAACCTTAGGTGGATTGAATCTCAAGGAGGATTAGAAGAACTTGATAAAAGAAATAAAAACAAAGCAGAATTACTTTATGATGAAGTTGACAGAAATTCATGTTTTAGTGGTTTTGCCGCAAAAGAAGACAGAAGTTATATGAATGTAATATTCACACTGATAGATGATAACCTTTCAACCGACTTTAACAATGCTTGGGAAGACAATTACATAGTTGGATTAAAGGGTCACAGATCTGTAGGAGGATACAGAGCTTCAATATACAATGCACTTCCAATTGAAAGCATAGAATTATTAATTAAGTGCATGCAACAATTTGAAGAAAAATTTAAATAAAAAATATGAACATCCTTGCTAATGATGGAATTTCTGATACTGGAGTAAATGCATTGAAGAAGTTCGGTTTTAATATCTCAACTATCAATGTTGCTCAAGAACAACTTGTAGAACATATAAACCAAAATTCAATTGATGGACTTCTTGTTAGATCAGCCACAACGGTAAGAAAAGACTTGATAGATTCTTGTCCAAACTTAAAGTTAATTGGCCGTGGAGGAGTTGGAATGGATAATATTGATGTCGATTATGCTCGTAAAAAAAATATTCATGTAATTAACACTCCCGCTTCATCATCAGCATCAGTAGCTGAATTAGTTTTTGCTCATTTATACGGAGGGGTTCGTTTTTTATATGATTCTAACAGAAGTATGCCTCTAGAGGGTGAAACCAATTTTAAAGGTTTAAAAAAGAGTTATTCTAAAGGAATAGAACTGAGAGGAAAAACCCTTGGTATTGTTGGATTTGGTAGGATTGGTCAAGAAGTTGCGAAAATTGGATTAGGTGTTGGAATGAAAGTCATTGCTTGTGACAATCATCAAAAAGAGACAACAATTAATCTAAATTTTTATAACAACAAGTCTGTTTCATTTAAAATTAAAACAATTTCAAAGAATGAGGTTCTTAAGCATGCTGATTTCATAACACTTCATGTTCCAGCTCAAAAAGAATATGTTATTGATAAAAAAGAATTTGCTTTAATGAAAAATGGTTCTGTTTTAATTAATGCAGCTAGAGGTGGGATAATTAATGAAGTTGCTCTTGTTGCCGCCTTAGATTCAGGAAAACTTCTTTTTGCAGCTCTTGATACTTTTGAAAATGAACCTAAGCCTGAAATACAGTTATTAATGCATCCAAACATATCGTTAACTCCTCACATAGGTGCGGCAACAAACGAAGCCCAAGAAAGAATTGGTGAAGAACTAGCTTCTCAGATAAATAATCTACTCAATAAATAATTTTGTTTAAAACTTTAAAAAAAAAGTGGGGAATTAACTCCAACTTTCAACTTTTTATAATATTTGTAGTGTTTGGAATAACTGGATCTGCTAGTGTTCGTCTAGGAAAGCCTTTTTTAAGTATACTATCCATATCACCTGAACTGTTTTCAGATATTCCTTTAGGAAATATCTTATATATATTTTTAAGATTGATTATAATATTCCCGCTGTATCAGTTTTTACTAATATGTTTTGGAGCAATATTTTTTCAATTCAAATTTTTCTGGGAGTTTGAAAAAAAGATTTTAAGAAGGATGGGGATTAAGCTATAGTTTTATTTAATAACACCACTATATTCCTTAATGAACTTATTAATTTTTGGAGATATTATAGCCTGACAATAAGGATGTTGTTTGTTCATATCAAAAAAACTTTGGTGCTCCTGCTCAGCATAATAGAAATCAGTTTTAGGTAGAACCTCAGTTACAATTCTGTTTTCAAAAACAAATTCATCTTCCATTTTTTTAATGACATCATAAACTATTTGTTTTTGTTTTTCAGTTTCATAAAAAATAGCAGAACGATACTGTGACCCTAAATCATTCCCTTGTCTATTTAAGGTAGTCGGATCATGAGTAGTGAAAAATATTAACGCCAGCGTCTCATAAGATACAATATTAGAATCAAAGACAAGTTCTACTCCTTCGGTATGGCCTGACAGTCCTGAACACACTTCTTTATAACTGGGGTTTTTAATACTACCTCCAATATATCCAGGTAAAACTTTCTCAACTCCATTAACTCTATTAAAAATTGCTTCTGTACACCAAAAACAACCTCCTGCAAAATATGCCTTAAAACTCATATTATTTAAATGTAAGTTCAAAATTAATTTATTTATATATATATATAAAAGGTTGCATCACTATTTTTTGAACAAAAAAGTATTAATTTTATTTAGAATATGATAAAGGCTAATTCAATTTATAAAACATTTAATGGGCTTGAGGTTTTAAAAGGTATTAATCTTCATATAAAAAAGGGTGAAATTGTCTCAATAACTGGTCCTTCTGGAGCTGGAAAAACCTCACTACTTGAAATCTTAGGCACTCTGTCTTTACCCGACTCTAATAACCAAACAAGATTGGAGATTTATGATAATAAAATAACTGAATTAAATAAAAATGAGTTAGCTAAATTCAGAAATGAAAACTTAGGTTTCGTATTTCAATTTCATGAACTTTTACCTGAGTTTAATGCTTTAGAAAATGTATGTTTACCTGCATGGATTGGAAAAAAAGATAATGATAAAACTATAAATCGTGCTAAAGATCTTTTAGATCAACTAGGACTAACAAATCGTTTATCCCATCACCCATCATCTCTCTCAGGAGGTGAGCAACAAAGAGTTGCGGTAGCTCGAGCACTAATCAATAATCCTAAAATTATTTTTGCTGATGAGCCTAGTGGAAATTTAGATTCAGAAAACGCAAATGAATTACACGAGCTTTTCTTTAAAATAAGAGATGTTATGGATTGTACATTTGTCATAGTCACTCATAATGAAGTTTTGGCAAATAAATCTGATAGAAAAATACTCATTAAGGATGGTGTGATTTTCAATGACTAAAAAAGAAATCTACTCATTCCTTGTTGAAAAAGCTGACTTTTATGAAAATCCTGCTTTTATTGAATCTGATCCTATTCAAATTCCACATGAATTTACAAAACATGAAGATATTGAAATTTCAGGGTTTCTCTCATCTACAATAGCTTGGGGCAATCGAAAAGCTATAATAAATAGTTCAAAAAAAATAATTCAATTATTAGAACACTCTCCTTTAGATTTTATATTAAATCATACAAACAATGATTTAATACATTTTCAAAAATTTGTACACAGAACTTTTAACGGAAATGATTTGATTTACTTTATTTTAAAATTAAAAGAGATCTATACTGAGAAAAAAACATTAGAAAATTACATTTACTTACCAAATACATCCGTTTCAGAAATGCAAAGTGGCTTTCATTCAAATTTTTTTAGATCACCACATAAAAAAAGAATAGAAAAACATATTGCAAATCCAATAAAAGGATCAGCCGCTAAAAGAATAAACATGTTCTTTAGGTGGATGGTAAGGTCAAATATAAATGGAGTAGATTTTGGTATTTGGAAAAAAATCAAAAGCTCTGACCTATCCTGCCCCTTAGATGTCCATTCTGGTAATGTAGCAAGAAGACTGGGATTATTAAATAGAAAGCAAAATGATGCTAAGGCAGTTGTGGAACTAGACAGCGTTTTAAAAAAAATAATGCCCAATGACCCTGTTAAATTAGACTTTGCTCTTTTCGGCTTGGGAGTTCATGAAAATTTTAAATAAATATATATACTTCGATCAATCACTAATCTGTCACACTTTTTCACTATTTTTGCTTAGCTATATAAATCAAGCTTTTTCATTGCATATGAAAATTTTGCTTAAAAATGCAACTATAATTGACCGCAGTAATCCACTGCACTGTCAATCAGTTTCTCTTCTTATTGAGGACGGCGTTATCAAAGAAATAGAAAAAAACATCAACACTAAGGTTGATATTACAATAAAAGAAAAAAATTTACATATTTCAAGAGGTTGGTGGGACCCCTCAGTTTCATTTGGAGAGCCAGGATATGAAGAGCGTGAAACTTTAAATAATGGCTTAACTACCGCTGCTAAATCTGGCTTTACCTCAATAGGGCTGAATCCTGATGTACATCCTGTATCTGATAATCATGGAGCAATAAGCTACCTTATTAATAAAAGCAGAGGATATTCTACTAATATTCACCCTATAGGGTGTCTAACTCAATCTGCAGAAGGAAAACAAATGGCTTCTCTTTATGACATGAAAGAAGCTGGTGCAATTACATTTGGAGATTATAAGAGTCCAATTGAAAATTCTAATTTACTTAAGACTGCATTAGAATATTCACAAAGCTTTAATGGCATTATAAGCTCATATCCATTAGATGAGAAAATTTCTTTAGGGGGAATGATGAATGAGGGAGCTACCAGTAATGAACTCGGGCTTAAAGGTTATGGTTCGTATGCCGAGAGTAGTAGGGTTTTTAGAGATATTAAAATTTTAGAACACACAGGAGGCAAACTACACTTTTCATTTATAAGCTCTAAAGACTCTGTTAATTTAATTGAAGATGCAAAAAAAAGAGGACTCAAAGTAACTTGTTCTACTTCGCTGCCCCATTTATTATTTACCGACAGTTCTTTGAAAGACTTTGATTCTCAATTTAAATTTTTTCCGCCTCTTAGAACAGATGAAGATCGATCAGCTCTAAGAGAAGGCTTGCTGTCTGGAACTATTGATTGTGTAACTGCAATGCATGAGCCAAAAAATATTGAAATAAAAAATTTAGATTTTTGTTCTGCTGCAGACGGAAGCATTGGTCTTGAATCTTTTTTCCCACTATTAAACACTATTTTTCCAATAGAAAAAACTATACAATTTCTTACCAGAGGCAAGCCTATATTTGGTATAAATGATCTCGAAATTGAGGTAGGGAGCCATGCCAATATAACAATGTTTGATCCTGATATTAAAAATATTTTTACTGAAAAGAACATTTTGTCTACTTCTAAGAATTGCTCGTATATAAATCAAGAAACAAAAGGAGAGGTAATAGGATGTTTAAATAATGGTGTTTTATCTCTAAGAAAAAATTAACATGGATAAACCACTTCTCCCTCTTGATTATAAAATAAAATTATCAAACACTACAAAAGAAAAGAAACCATGTATTGTATTGCTTCATGGATATGGAAGTAATGAAGAAGACTTATTTAGTTTTGTGCCTTATTTACCTTCTGAATATACTATTATATCATTCAGAGCTCCAATTTCATTAGAAATGGGAGGATACGCATGGAGTAATATACATTATGATGATTTAGGAGGAAAAAATACAGTTTTTCTTGAAGCCAAAGAATCACTCAGATTAATAAAGGAGTCAATAGACTTGTCAATTGTACATTTTAATATAGATAATAGTGATATTAGTTTAATTGGTTTTAGCCAAGGATGCATGTTAAGTTGGGCTATGACTATTAACCACCCTGATTTGATTAGAAGAGCAGTTACATTAAGTGGTTATATTATTCCCGAATTAATCAACGTCTCTTTAGAAAATGTTTCTAAACTACTGATATTTAATTCTCATGGTATTCTAGATCAAATGATACCTGTTGAAAAAGCTAGAAAAAGTATTGATTTAATTAAAAAAAATAATTCTAAAATTATTTACAAAGAATACAATGAAGGTCATGGAATTAGTCAAGAAAATTTTTCAGATTTCTTAAATTGGATAAAGACTACCGCTCTTTAGGATAAATAAGGTGTTCTATCGTTTTAAAAATTATTCCTTTTTCATCTATTATATATTCTATTAGTAATTCGCCCCAAAGGCTTCCATCCGAAAAGTTTGCAATAATCCATTTATGATTTAAAACTTTCACTTGGTTAATTAGGAAAACCCCTCCCAAGTTTTGGTAAGGTATTATTAATTTTTTTTTATCAGAAATATTTATTTCATATAATGCATTTTTTATTATTGAAACTATACTGTCATTATATTTCTCTCCTAATGCATTGAGAGACTTTTTATTGCCAAATAAAGAAAAATAACTTTCTTCATCAAGACGGTTTTTTAGTAAAGTTTTTTGTGCCTCTAGAATCATAATAGAATTTACTTTTTGATCTAACAACTCCTCTTCTCGCTCTAGAATTCTTCCAGAATTAACTATTTGAAACAATAAAATTATTGAGACAAAAATCAAAAGATAAATTAGAATTTTATTTTTCATAAAAAATTAATAATTAACATTTAATACATAAATTATCATACGCAAGAGATATGTTTTTTGGTAATTTCTTATTTACTTCATCATGAAATCCCAATGAATTACTAATATGAATCAATAAAGTTTTTTTTGGTTTTAATTCATTGACAAGCTCAATAGCTTCTTCAAGATTTAAATGGGACTGATGAGGTTTAATCCTTAAGCAACTCAAAATTAAAACATCAAGATTTTTAAGTTTTAATTTTGAGTTCAAATCTATAGTTTTAACATCAGTCATATAAGCTATATTGTTTATTCTATATCCAGTTACTGGTATATCATTATGCATAGCTTTTATAGGCATAACCCACTTACCTCCTAGTTTAAATTTCTCATTTTCTTTGATAATATTTGTATTAACCGATGGGGCTCCAGGGTACTTATCTTTATCATTAATTATATAATCAAAACGTTTTTTTAAATTTTTAAATACTTCAGATGTTGAATAAATGTCAATTAAACCTTGCCGAAAACAAAAGGGCCTTATATCATCAAATCCTGATGTATGATCAGCATGGGAATGGGTAAAAAGAACTCCATCTAATGAACTAATTGGATTATTAAGTATTTGTTGACGAAAATCAGGACCACAATCAATTACGTAATTTTTGCTATTCCAGCTTAATAAAACTGAACACCTCAATCTTTTATCCTTAGGATTGGTACTTAAGCATACTGGATCATCACTTCCAATTACAGGTATACCTTGAGAAGTTCCAGTTCCTAAAAAAATTAATTGAATCATTTGAAATCAAAGGTAAATATTTGCATTAAAATAAAACAATCTTTGTAATTTTATGACAAATTATAACACTTATGTCAATTGAATTAAGTGGCGATCGCCCTTTTGAAAATAGACCTTCAATGGAAGCAAAAGTATTAAGAATTAATCTTAATGAACATATTTACGGGACTTTTGCGGAAATTGGTGCTGGTCAAGAAGTTGCAAGACATTTTTTTAGAGTTGGAGGTGCTTCGGGTACCATTGCAAAAACAATTAGTGCCTATGATAAGAGTTTCAGTGATAATATTTATGGAGAAGAAAGTGATGGAAGGTATGTAACTGAGACTAGACTAAAAAAAATGCTAGATCGTGAAATGAATCTTTTAGAGGATCGGATTTCTAGAAAAGAACACCCTAATAAATTATTTTTTACTCTTGCAAATACTGTAGCTACTATTGATTACGCTAAAAAATTTAAGGGACATGGATGGATGGGGATTAGATTTCAAACTGCAGTTGATCAAGAGTATAGTGAAATAAGTTTGCATTTTAGATTTCATCACCAAGAAGCAAGACTTCAACAAGAAGTTCTTGGTTTAATGGGAGTAAATCTTGTCTATGGAGCATTTTACAAGAATGATGATCCAAAAAAACTTTTAAAGTATCTGTATGATCATATTGATAATGATGGGATTAATGCGGGGTTTCTCCCTGTTGAAATTGATACAATTAATTTTTCTGGACCAGTCTTTGAAAATGTAGATAATCGTTTAATTAGTTTAGAATTAGTGAAATTAGGAATGACTGATGCTGTGATGTTTAATCCCGAGGGAAATAATATTTTACCGGCAAGAGTTTTATACAAAAAAAATATTCTAGCATTAAGAGGTAGTTTTAGACCTGTTACTAATGTTAATATAGATATGTTTAATAAGTCTTATGAAGTTTTTCTTAAGGAGCCTAATGTTGATGAAGAAAAAACAGAAGTGATTTTTGAAATTACTCTTTCAAACTTAATGTCTGAAGGGGAAATTGATGAAAAAGACTTTATGGATCGCGCTATGCTTCTTTGCTCTTTAGGACATACAGTTATGATTTCAAACTTCAAAGAATATTACAAATTAGTAGATTATTTCTCTAACTACACAACAAGTCAATTAGCTTTATCTATGGGAGTTAATAGTTTTGTGGAAATTTTTAACGAAGAATATTATACGGACTTGAGTGGAGGAATACTAGAAGCTTTTGGCAAGCTATTTTACAATAATTTAAAAGTTTATTTGTACCCTAACAGAAATGAGAAGGGTGAAATTATAAATAGTAATAACTTGAAGCTACACCCAAGAATGAAAGAATTTTACAAATTTTTCAAATACAACGGTAAAATTGTAGACATATTTGACTTTGAAGAAAAAAATTTATCAATATTCTCAAGAGAAATATTAAAAAATATAAAAAATCATGAATCTGGTTGGGAAGAAAAGTTGCCGGAGGGAATCGCTGATATGATTCTTAAAAATAAAATGTTTGGATATCTTCCAGAGTCCGATAGATAAACACTATAATATCTGTGAAGCGTGATCTTTAGTAATAACTTTATCTATAACACGATCAATAATTCCTTTTTCATTTATAATAAAAGTAACTCTATTAATTCCTTCATATTCTTTACCTCTAAATTTTTTTGGTCCCCAGACTCCAAATTTATTTATGATTGAATGATCTTCATCCGCTAATAATGAAAATGGGAAATCGAATTTATTTGAAAAGCTTAATTGATGCTTAACGCTATCCGCACTTACACCTAATAGAAAATAGCCTGCCTTACTTAATATTCCATAATGATCTCTTAAATCACATGCTTGAGCTGTGCATCCTGGTGTATTTGCCCTTGGATAAAAAAAGATGATTATTTTTTTACCTGTGAAGTCTGAAAAATTAATTTTATTACTATGTTGATCCGCTGCTGAAAAATCTGGAACTTTGTCACCAACTTTTAATATATTCATATTTAATATTATTAATCTAAATAACGAAAAATCAAATGAATAAAAAAGAAAAAATTTTCTTCGTTATAAACAAACTTGAAGAACTTTATCCTAAAGTTCCAATTCCACTTGATCATTCAGACCCTTACACGCTTTTAATAGCTGTTTTACTTTCAGCACAAAGTACTGATAAAGGTGTTAACAAAGTGACGCCTATTCTTTTTCAAAAGGCTAGAACCCCAAATGAAATGATATTATTAACTGTTGAAGAAATTAGATCAATAATTAAACCTGTAGGTTTATCACCTATGAAATCGAAGGGAATTCATAAATTATCAGAAATTCTTATTAATGATTATAAAGGAAGGGTGCCTGCAGATATAATTGCTCTTGAGAGTTTACCATCAGTTGGTCATAAAACTGCAAGTGTGGTGATGGCTCAAGCTTTTGGCGTTCCTTCTTTTCCAGTTGACACTCACATACATCGACTTATGTATAGATGGGGTTTTTCAAATGGTAAAAATGTTACTCAAACTGAAAAAGATGCTAGAAGGCTATTTCCAATAGAAAAGTGGAACAAACTCCATTTACAAATTATTTGGTACGGTAGACAGTATTCGCCTGCAAGAGGTTGGAAAATCAATGATGATGAAATCATGTTGAAAATTGGAAGAAAGACTATTTTAAATAAACTTAGTTTTTAGAAAACTTTTTATCTAAATTATAAGAAAGTGAAAAAGCCATAATACGCTTTATAACACCATGACTAGGCTCTAATGTAAGTATTGTTTTTTTTGATGAATTAAACTTAATCATAATACAATATTGGTATATGACTAAAACGTATAATTATTTAATTTAGTATCTACCTGCTAAGAGAAATCTTATGACTATCAATTAGCTTTCTTAAATTAATAATAGCATACCTCATTCTACCTAGCGCAGTATTAATACTAACTCCTGTTAAATTTGAAATTTCTTTAAAACTCATATCTCTATAAAACCTCATAAGAAGAACTTTTTTTTGATCCTCAGGTAGCTCTAAAATTATTTTTTGTAAATCAGCCACTATTTGATCATTAATTATAGCATTTTCTGCATTAAGAGATCCATCTGAAATCAATTGAAAAATATCAAAATTATCATTGCTTTCGAATAATGGTATTCTATTTTGTTTCCTAAAATGATCAATAACCAAATTATGAGCAATTCTCATCATCCAAGGTAAAAACTTACCCTCTTCATTATAAACTCCCCTTTTTAGTGTCTTAATTACTTTGATGAAAGTGTCTTGAAAAATGTCATCAGCTATATCTCTATTTAAAACCTTTGAGTAAATAAAATTAAATAGGCGATGTTGATGTTTTTTTATTAGAAATTCTAATGCACTTTCAGAACCTTCGATATAGTTAACGATGAATTTTGCGTCTTCTTTAGCTGAATTTATATGTACCATAAACATTACTTTTAATGCAAGCTGCAATTAATTATAAAAATATTTTTAAGTAATGTTATACAATAGGCAATGTATTTAGTTATGTAAATCTACAAAAATTATTTTTGTAATAAAAAACTGAAACAACCTAGCTACTTATTAAGCTATAAAAATTGTACTTTTGTAGCCTTTAATTTTTTAATGAGAAAAGTCCTAGATCTAGATCCAAAATCATTTATAATTATCAAAGGAGCTCAGCTGCATAATCTTAAAAACATAGATGTCGCAATTCCTCGAAATAAAATGACAGTTATAACTGGTCTATCTGGATCAGGGAAATCATCTTTAGCTTTTGACACTTTATACGCAGAAGGGCAAAGAAGATATGTAGAGAGTTTATCATCCTATGCCAGACAATTTATGGGAAGGTTAAATAAACCTAAAGTTGATAAAATCATTGGAATATCTCCAGCTATTGCAGTAGAGCAAAAAGTAAACATTTCTAACCCTAGATCAACTGTTGGAACAAAAACTGAAATTTATGAATATTTAAAGCTTTTATATTCAAGGATTGGTGTGACTTATTCACCAATATCAGGTAGAGTTGTGAAAAAAGACATAGTAAGTGATTTAATTGACTTCATAAAAAAACTAAATAATGGGAAAAAGTTATTATTACTAGCGCCAATTAAAAAAACTGAGTCTCGAACTATTAAACAAAGGATAGATTTTTTAAATCAACAAGGTTTTGCTAGAATACTTGTTGATAATAAAATAGAAAGAATTGAGCCAAACAAGTTGCCGAAAGCTCAATTTGAACTAGTAGTTGACAGAGTTGTGATAAATGACAGTGAAGAGTTTTATCAACGTTTTGCTGATGCGGTTCAAATCGCATTTTATGAAGGAAATGGAAAGTGTTCTTTGAAAGATTTAGATTTAGATAAAACAGTTACGTTTTCAAATAATTTTGAACTTGATGGTATTGATTTTTTAAATCCAAATATTCATTTGTTTAGCTTTAATAATCCATATGGAGCATGTGAAAAATGTGAAGGCTATGGAGATCTTGTAGGGATTAATCCAGAGTTAGTTATACCTGATACATCCCGATCGATATATGAAGAAGCTATTTCACCATGGAGAAGCACAGGCTATAGAAAGTTTTATTCAAAGCTCATAGAATCAGCTATAAACTTTGATTTCCCTATTCACAAACCATATTTTGAATTAACAAAAGCAGAAAAAGATATTTTATGGAATGGTAATAAGTTTTTTACTGGAATAATGAGCTTTTTTAAAAAAATTGAAAAAAAGAATTATAAAATTCAAAATAGAGTTCTTTTATCTCGGTTTAGAGGAAAAACTATATGTAGTGACTGTAAAGGAAGTAGATTAAGAAACGAAACAAACTATGTTAAAGTTGGAGGGAAAAGTCTTCCTGAACTAATTGATCTACCTATAAAAGAATTAAGTATTTTTTTTCAAAAACTAAATATAAGCAAAACAGAGGAAAAAATATCATCAAGGATTTTAATTGAGATTAATAGTAGAGTCAGTGTTTTAAATGATTTAGGTCTAGATTATTTAACTCTAAATAGAAAATCAAATTCTCTATCTGGGGGAGAATCTCAAAGAATTAATATTGCTGTTTCATTAGGAAGTAGCCTTGTAGGCTCTATGTATATTCTTGACGAACCTTCTATAGGACTTCATTCAAGAGATAATGAGCGTTTAATTAAAATTTTAAAACGTTTAAGAGATATTGGAAATACTGTTATTATTATAGAACATGACGAAGAGATAATGACTGCTGCAGATGAAATTATTGATATGGGACCTGAAGCAGGTTCTTTTGGTGGAGAGATTGTAGCTACTGGTTCATTTAAGGAGATATTAAAATCAAACACTCTTACAAGTAAATATTTAAGTGGTGAAATGAAAATAGAAGTTCCAAAAAAAAGAAGAAAATCAAATAATTGGATTTCTGTATGTGGAGCTAGAGAAAATAATCTTAAAAACATAACTGCTAAGTTTCAAATAGGTGGACTAACAGTCGTCTCTGGTGTTTCTGGAAGTGGAAAATCTACCCTTGTAAAAGATATTTTATATCCCGCGTTGCTTAGAAATTTTGATATTTACACCTTGAAACCAGGTCAATTTTCTTCTTTAGATGGAGATTTAAATATGATCAAAAGTGTTGAATTCATTAATCAAAATCCGATAGGAAGATCTTCAAGATCAAACCCTGTTACCTATATTAAAGCATACGATGAAATAAGAGCTCTTTTTGCAAATCAAAATCTATCAAAAAACAGAAATTATAAGCCCAAACATTTTTCATTCAATGTTGATGGTGGGCGTTGTGACACATGTAAAGGTGAAGGTGTAGTTTCAATTGAAATGCAATTCATGGCTGATGTGATTCTGGAATGTGACACTTGTAAGGGGAAAAGATTTAAATCTGAAGTAAGAGAAATTAAATACAATAATTATTCTATTGATCAAGTTTTAGATTTAACAATTGATGAGGCCCTAAATCTTTTTGAATTTAATGGAGAGAAAAAACTAGTTAGAAAATTAAAACCTCTAAATGATGTTGGGTTAGGCTATGTCACTCTTGGTCAATCTTCAACTACATTATCTGGTGGTGAAGCACAGAGAATAAAACTAGCTTCTTTTATAGCTAAAGGAGCAACTAAGGACAAAGTCTTATTTATATTTGATGAGCCGACAACAGGCCTTCATTTTCATGACATTACAAAACTTTTAAAATCATTTGACGCCCTCCTAGATAACGGGCATTCTCTAGTTGTAGTTGAACATAATTTAGAACTAATTAAATGTGCTGATCACATGATTGAGCTTGGGCCAATGGCTGGAAAAGAAGGAGGCCAAATTGTAGCTCAAGGAACTCCTGAAGATGTCGCAGATGTTAAGAATGCTCCAAGCTCCAAATATCTTAAAAAAAAATTATCTGTTTAAATATTTATTTATTTGACTGTTTATGTCATTTAACAAACCAAATATTTGACTTAAAGCATAATACGATAAAATTATTATAGTTGATCTAATTAACAAATTTATAAAAGAAGAGTATTCTAAGTTTATTTCTTTAATAGTAAAGTAAACAAAAGTAATTACTAACAATATCTTTAAAGAATCTTTAGAATAAGGATGAATCTTAAGACCATAAGCAACAAGAATTAATTTCAAAGTATTCATTAAAACTATTACAAATAAAGTAGCATAAGCAGCTCCTAAAATCCCATATTCAGGAATTAAAATAAGATTTAAGATAACTGCTATTGTGGCAGATAAAATAGAAAACCAAAAAATATAGGGGTAGAATTTTGAGTTAGAAATTATATTATTTAGACATCCTATAGACATAGAGTAAAGTTTACCTATTGAAACTACACTAACAACTCCTATAGCAACTGCATACATTGGTTGGTTTACAAAAACATAAAAATCAGTCAGGTTTAGATTAATCAGGAGGAATAATACACCAGAAGCTAAAAAAAGATTGTTACTGCTCTTTTTAAGAAGCCTTGTTAAGTATATTTTATCATCAGAATTAATAGCTTTTGAAACAAGAGGGCTAACTATTTGAAACATTGCTCTTCCAGGAGCTTCAATAACAGCAGCTATAAATAAAGCAACACTATAAAAAGCAACATCATCAGATGTTATTAAAGATGCTATCATTGATTTATCAATGTCTAGTATAATACTTGAAGCTGCTCCAGATAAAAAGATTAAAAAACTATAAAAAAGTATTTTTAAATAAAATGGAGGAAGAGTAAGCGTAAACTTGGGTGTGTAAATCTTGAGACTATATAAAATTACAAGAAACAGTCTAATGTAGTAACCTATTATTAAACAATAAATGAAAGTTTCAAACTCAATAATATTTGAAGCATAGCATACTAACAAAACGAAATTTAAAAATCTAGGATAAAACTCTTTTAAAAAATTGCCAAATACAGAAGCTAAATGGACTCTAAGCCAACTAAAAAAGATTTCAAAGTAGGAAGTTGATATTGCAATTAAAATTATAACAAAAGCATAAGTGCTAATTAAAGGTTCTTTTGAAGATATATCTGTAATTATTGATGATGAAAACATCCATAAATAAATAGATATTAAAATAATTATTATTAATGGAGACCATATCGTAAATACTAAAAGACTATCTCTTTCTTGTTTAGTTTTAAATGAACTATAATATTTTATAATTGCATGTTGAAGACCAAAAGATATAAATGGCTGGACTAAGTTAGAATATGCTAGAAGAGCAATTACAACCCCCTGAAGCCTACTACCCATAAAATTCGGGTACATGTAAAGTGTGTTTAAGGCTCCCAATATAAAAGCTAAGCCAATACTAAGTAGATTATAAAATGTTTGTTTTGCAACTAATCCCATTATTTATAATTTCTATAAAATTTAGTTTTGTAAAGTATTAAAAGTAAGATTAAAGTGAAAAATGAAATACTCGCATACCTTATTTTTGTTCCTGTATTTACAACTTTTGGGTTAAACTCAAAAGTAATAATATGTTCTCCACTTTCAATGGCTAGTGCCCTTAGAATATAATTAACTCTGTAATGAGGAACTATATTACCATCTATTTTTGCTTCCCAACCATCAGGATAATACATTTCAGAAAAAACAACCACCTGTTTAGATTTACTTACAAAACTATACCTTAATAAATTAACAGAGTCTTCAATTAATTTAATAGAAGATTCATCATGATCCCTATTTTCATTTAGAGTTAGTGCTTTAGCAGTTAACTCGTCCTCTACTACTGCTTGATTTTTCAAATCTATAGTCTTAAATGATTCGAGAACCTCATCTGCAGATTTAACTCTAATAATTGAGTCTACAAACCAAGCATTACCTTGAGCTTCTTCATTTATTAAAGTTGAAAGCTCCTCTTTAGATTGATACAAAACATATTTAACATTTAACATATTAAGTATTTCAGGAATTTGATTAAAATTGAAAAATTGAAAAAGTTCTTGAAACCTTCTTGGTTTTGCTCCATGATATCCACCTAAGGAATTATGAAAATAGGCTGTTCTAGCCCCAGTTAAATTCAATTCAGGTTCATACACGCGATATCTAGACTTGTCATTTAATATAATTTCATCAGCATTTGTAATTCTAAATGGTGTTTCTATTTGTGATGGATCCACAAAACGACTCCAATCTAGATATCGAACTGCAACTCCACCTAGATCGTAAATTAATAGTCCAAAAAGTAAAACAATAGCAATATTCTTTTTAATTTTTTGACTTTTATAAAGCATGAAAACTAAAAAAGTTATTATTACTAAAAAAACTCCTCTTAATATATCATCATTAAAAACTTCTCTCCTAGCAAAAATTATTTGTTCGAGAATTTCTTCACCATAAGCTTCTCGCAACCTTATATCTATAGCGCTTTTAAATGAAAACAATCCTATGATTTTTAATAGGATTAAAGAGATTAGGAAACCCAAAATACCTATTGTAGTTTTTAAAAAAGGTTTAAAATATTTTTGTGGATTACTTAAAAGTTTTTGTAAACCAAGAGCTGCTAAAACAGGAATACATAATTCTAAAATAACCTGAGCAGATGACACAGATCTAAATTTATTGTAAAAGGGAACGTTATAAATGAAAAAATCAGTCACAATTGGGAAGTTTTTTCCCCAAGACAAAATCAAAGATAATATTGAGGCTATCATCAAAGCATTTCTTATAGGTCCTTTTAAAATAATCATAGCAAACACTGCAAAGAAAAACACAACAATTCCTATATATGCTGGAGCCTCAAGAATAGGTTGAGAACCCCAGTAAGTCGGAACAGAGCTTACAAAATTCTTAGCTTGTTTAATTGAAACACCTTTCTTCACAAGAAACTCATACAACTCAGATTCAGTCCCCAAATTCTCTCTTGATCCTCCGCCTTGAACTCGTGGAATAATTAAGCTTAATGATTCAAATATTCCATAACTATACTCTGTTATATAATTATAGTCTAAACCATCAGAAGTGCTTTTTTGACTGGTACCCAGGTTAAGCTTTAATTCCGAACCACTTCGGGTACTAAATTTAGAATATTCTGAAGTTGAAAGAAGGGGTGTAGCATTTAACCCTATAGCTAAAATCCCGCTTAAAGAAAACAAACCAAGACTTTTTGAGATGGTTTTTAAATTTTTATTTTGATAAGCTTGATGTAAATAAACCAGACCCAGTATTACTAAAATAAATAACAAATAATAGGACATCTGGTAATGATTAGCTCTAATATTTAATCCAAGACCTAAAACGCTTAAAATAAATCCATACAGCCACCTTTTATCAATTAATAAAAAAAACCCAGCTAAGGCAAGTGGCATATAGGATAAAGCCATAGCTTTTGTATTGTGTCCTACTTGAATAATAATTAAAAGATAGGTTGATAAACCAAAAGCAAAAGATCCAAAAACAGCTACTCTCCAATCAACCTTTAAAACTAAAAAAAGAATATAACTAGAAAAAAGATAAAGGAATAATAAATATGCCGGACGAGGAATTAACTTAAACAAATCATGTATTAAGCCTAAAAAATCTGCTGGATATTTTGCCCCTAATTGATAAGTAGGCATACCTCCAAAAGCATTATCTATCCAATAAGTTTCTTTACCGTCATTTTGAGATCTATATTCTTTAATTTGACGAGACATCCCAGAATATTGAACTATATCAGATTGTAATAATTTCATTCCCGTTAAGGATGGATAATAAAAAAGTTGTGCGAAAATGATAAAACAAACTAATACAAGTCCATGTTTACTTAGACTATTATTCAATATCTTCATATTCTATATATTCCCCTAAGTTATCAGACTTTTTAGTTTTATTTTGAGTTTCTTTTTTATTATGACCATTGTTATATTTAGAAGAAGTCTTTTTTGAAATATCACGAATTAACCAACCAAGCAGTAATGGACTTAAACGCCTAATTACATATGAAATAATAAAAATAAAAAATAGAATTTTCAGCAAAGAACTCAAAGTATAATAGTTAATGTCATAACAAATTTAGAAAAAATTATATATAAGATTGTTAATTAAGCCAATCCATAATTATTTATTTTATTAAAAAATCGAATTATATTGCATATTATGTTTGAGATTAAAAATCCTCTATTATTATTATTATGTATTTCAAATATCGGAGTTTGTCAATATACTGAGCAAATTAATTCAAACCGACCAGGATACTCTATAGGGGCGTATTCAGTTGGAAAAGGCGTGGTTCAGATTGAAACAGGTTTTGAGTCTAGAAATTATAAACATAATGGTTATAATCAAAGTACAATTAAAGGGACAGTAGGTTTTTTATCTCTTCGGTGGGGGTTTTTATTTGAAAGGCTAGAATTAACTTATGATGCATCATATATGTTTGATAAATTCACAAATAAGATACCAAACAACCCAATAGAAGTAAAAAGAAGTGGATTTCTTCAAAATTTTTTAGGTGTCAAGTACTTGATTTATGATCCATTCAAGAAGGAAAAAGAGATAAATGTTTACAGCTGGAAAGCAAATAATGGGTTTAAATTAAAAGACTTAATACCTGCTGTTTCTCTAACTGTGGGTGCTAATTTTGATCCATTTAGTGAAGAAACCCCATATCCACATGGTGATTTATTTGGCACTTTGTATAGACCCATATTTTACCAAACGCTATACTATGTTGCTCCTAGTCCTACCCCACTTACTATGATGGGAACTATTGCAACACAATCTCATTTTTTAGGAACATGGGTTTTTGTAACAAATTTTTCTTTAAAAAGATACCTGTCAAAGTTTATTGAAAAAACATACATTATTACTTTAACTCATGCTTTTAATCCACTCTGGTCTGTTTATGTTGAAAATCAAGGGGTTTTTTCTGAAAGGCACTCTGATAACATCATCAGGGCTGGAGCAGCATATTTAGTCGGAAGAAATCTACAGGTAGAGGGTACAATTGGCACCAACACAAGAACTGATCCTAGTTTTTTCTCAATAAATGCAGGAGCTTCCTATAGGCTTGATTTTCATAAAGATTATAAAGACCCAAAGAAAATAGAAAGAAAAAAGTTAAAAAAAGAGGAAAGAGCTTTAAAAAAGAGTAGAAGGAAATTTGATAAGCAAGAAAACAAGAGAAATAAAAATGCTAGAAAAAAACCTAAACAATAAGTTTATATATGGATTCATCTATTTCAATTAAAGAAGTTATTTCTGAAGAAGGGTTGAGAGATTTTGTTCATTTTCCTTTCGAATTATATAAAAATCATCCCTACTGGGTTGGACCCATTATTAAGGAAGAACTTGAAACTTTAAACAGAAAAAAAAATCCTGTTTTTCAAAATGCAATCTCACATTATTTTTTAGCATATAAAAATGAAAAAATTGTTGGTAGAGTTGCAGCAATTATAAACTGGATTGAAATTAAAAAGATCAAAAAATCTAAAGTTCGTTTTGGCTGGTTTGATGTTATAGATGATTATAATGTAACTGAAAAACTTCTTGAAAAAGTTATTTTAGTTGGTAAAAAACATAAACTTGATCAAATTGAAGGACCTGTTGGTTTCTCAAACATGGATAAAGCAGGAGTCTTGGTTAAAGGGTTTGAAGAACTTAATACGATGATCACTTTATATAATTATCCATATTATTCAGAACACTTAAAAAAACTTGGTTACCAAAAATTAGCACAATGGGTAGAATATGAAATAAAAATTTCTTCTTTTGAAGAGTCTCCTGAAAAAGTAAGAAGGTTTTCTAAATTAATTTTAGATAGATATTCACTAAAACTCCTTGAGTTTAAATCTAATAATGACATTTTACCTTATGTTGATCAAATGTTTGATTTATTAGGAAAAACATATGACAAACTTCAGACTTTTGTTCCAATTCAGCCCTATCAAATCAAATATTATAAGGAAAGATACTTTAGATATATACATCCAGACTTCATAAAGTGTGTTGTAGATAAAGAAAATAATCTTATTGCCTTTGTAATAACAATGCCCTCATTTTCAAAAGCACTAAAAAAAATAAATGGAAAACTATTCCCTTTTGGATTTCTTAGAATTTTATGGGCTCAAAAATTTGTGAAAAAAGTTTCATTATATCTAATTGGGGTAAGACCAGACTATCAGAATAAAGCGGTAACGGCTATTTTAATGAATGAAATTCAAAAGACTTTTAATAAATATAATGTTAAAGTGGTTGAAACTAACCCTGAATTAGAGGAGAATACCCAAATTCAAACTTTATGGAAAAATTACGAGCATCGTCTTCATAAAAAACGAGCAACCTTTACTAAAGCTATAGAATAATTAAATAGCTGTATTAAATCTTTTACTTTTGCATTATGTTATCTGAAAATACAATTGTCGCTTTAGCTTCACCTTCGGGAACAGGTGCTATTGGAGTTATACGAATTTCAGGTACTGAATCTATTTCAATTGCTTCAAAATGTTTTGAATCGCATAGGGGTATAAACTTAATTGATCAATCCTCTCACAAAACCTTTTTAGGGTGGGTAAAAGATGGTGATCGAATTATTGATAAAGTGTTACTTACAATCTTTAAAGGTCCAAACTCCTATACTGGAGAAAATATTATTGAAATTTCTTGTCATGGCTCTACTTATATACTCCAAGAAATTCTTCATTTAATTGTTAAAAAAGGGGCAGTTCCTGCTAAAGCAGGGGAATTTACCTTAAGAGCTTTTTTAAATCGTAAAATGGATTTAACTCAAGCTGAAGCTGTTGCTGACCTTATATCGTCAGAGTCTAAAGCAGCGCATGAATTGGCTGTTAATCAAATGCGTGGTGGTTATTCAAAAAACATTAGTGGTTTAAGAAATCAGTTGATACATTTTGCTTCAATGATTGCTCTTGAACTAGATTTTTCAGAAGAAGATGTAGAGTTTGCAGATAGAGGAGAGTTTTTAAAACTTTTAGATATTATTGAACAACAATTAAAAGATTTATCTGAGTCCTTTGCGTATGGAAGTGTTATAAAAAATGGTGTTCCAGTAGCAATACTAGGAAAACCAAATTCTGGAAAATCTTCACTATTAAATGCCCTGCTTAATGAAGAGAGAGCAATAGTATCAGACATAGAAGGTACTACTCGTGATAGTATTGAAGATACATTAATAATTGATGGAATACAGTTTAGATTTATTGATACTGCAGGTTTAAGAGAGACTAAAGATAAGGTTGAATCTATTGGAGTTAAACGTGCTATAGAAAATGCAAAAAAAGCAAAGATTTTATTGTTTTTATATGATGTTACAGATGCAGACCATGAAGGTATTTCAAATCAACTTAAATCAATATTGTCATTTAAAAAGAAAACTATCCTAATTCAAAACAAAATGGATATTTCTTCAGATGATAAAAAAATAAAAACTTTAATCAAGGATAAATTTCCCCAGCTAGCTCCTCCTCTATTAGTAATAACTCACAAAAAGGAATCAATAGATAAATTAAAGCATGAATTAATTGAAACTGTAAATAAAATGGGTAATGATAGTCAAACAATTGTAACTAATGTTCGTCATCATTCATCACTCCAAAGCGCTCTTAAAGATATAATTCTAGTGAAAAAAGGAATGAAGAATAATATTTCTGGGGACCTGCTATCTGTAGATCTAAATTCAGCAATTCAATCACTTGGAGAAATAACAGGTGAGATAAATACCGATGATATTTTAGGAAATGTCTTTCAAAATTTTTGTATCGGTAAATAAATTACAATTTCTTTTACTGTATTTAACCTTCTATACCCCTGTTAATATTGACTTTTTATACTTATTCGCTGTATTCAATATGCCTTTTACTTTTATTATATTGGTGTATATTTGGTGTACGATAAACTCTTTACACCAAATACACCAAATATGTATACTAAAAATATTACACCAAAAAGTATTAGAAAAGTATATCATCCAACACAAAAAAGATGGATTATCAGATACTACTATGGAAGTAAAAAATTAGTTGATCAAGAAGGTAAAACTAAATACAAGACATTTCAACAAGACGAATATCCTGACATAGGCTGGATTAAAGATCCAAAGAATGCTTATGAACGCCAATGCAACAAGAAAGCTGAACGTTTACTAGATGATGCTATAGAAGAAAAGAATGTTGATTTAAGAAAAGGTAGGTTCGGTATGTTAACCAACAAAGACAAAAAAGCAAATATGCTTGATGATTTTGAAAAATATTATAAAAACAGGTATACATCTAAAAACTCCCTTCACCAGCACGCCACAATATTGGGTAGGTTAAAGCTATATGTAAATTCTGATTATATTTCTTGGTTAGATATAAATGAATCGTTTTGTCTTGGTTTTCTGGACTTCTTGCAGAACCACGAATATGTAAGGGGAAAATTAAATAAGAATACTATCAAAAGTTACTTTAATGCTTTTAAGTTCTTTTTAGGAGTAATGAAAGAAAAAGGGAAACTACTCACCTACCCTGCTAATAATATTAAAGCAAAAGGTGAACCATCCAAAATGAAACAAAGACTAACAAAAGAAGAAATACAAATTTTGATAAAGACAGATATTTTAGCCCATAGTTCTATTAAACCTTTTTTTCTTTTTTCTTGTTTAACAGGTCAGGCACACGAAGAATGCAGACTGCTGAGTTGGAATATGATTGAAGAAGAAGATGATAGGTTTTACATTAAAGCTACTAGAAGGAAAACAAGTCAACCATACAGAATACCAATTAATAAACAGGCAATGAAATTTCTTGGAAAACGTCCAAAAGATGGAAATCAAAAAGTTTTTCCCTCACTAAAATATTCAGCACAACAAAATCAAATTATTCAAGAATGGATAAGTACCGCTGGTATTGACAAAAAGGTAACTCCACACGTTGCAAGACATTCATTTTCATCTATGTATTATCTAATAACCAAAGATATTGGAGCGTTAATGATGATACTTAACCATAAAGATATTTCAACAACACAAAGATATTTAGCTTCATTATTAGGTACTGACTACTTTGATAATAAAGATGTGGAACTTCCCACATTTGATATAAAAATCTGACATCTTTAAATTTAAAAGGAGATACTTTCTGATAAATTTTAATGATTTTATTCTAAATCACTAACAAGTTAGTAAAAGCAAAAGCAAAGTACAGATTTGTTATATCTGACGTCCATAAAATAAAAATGTTAATAACTCACCCCTTGTAAAGTACAGTGTTTACAGGGTCTGTCAATCTACCCTTTCAAACTATTAGTTTTAACAGCCCCTAACAGATGGTGAAAATAGTTGAAAAGTCACCTAAAAACCTATTGTTTAATATTTTACAATTAAATAAATTTAAATAAAATAATTATTATGATAAATAACAATGACAACACAAAATGGGAAGAAACGATTGTCAATGATGTATTATCTTCAAGAGAAGCTGAAAGTTATCTTAAAGTCTCTCGTGATACATTAAATAGGTATTGTATGAATGGCATACTACCCTACTCTCGCCCAACAAATGGAAAAAGATATTTCTTAAAATCTGATATTCTAAATCACATCGGTAAGAACACTTTTAAAACATCGGAATACAAGTACTAACAATTACGATTAAAACGTCTTAAACGGGACTTAAATAGCCAGGATGGTCACTAATTATAACAAAAACACCTGATTGTTACCAAGTAAACCAGGATGATGAATTAAAACT
>CAJJCT010000035.1 GCA_905182735.1 Candidatus Marivariicella framensis | reverse complement strand
TCATTTTTCGCATCCACTGTACTTCTCCTGAAAGGTCACAATAATCTGTTCCGTGATTAACGCATGAAGACACAAGTTTAGAGCCATATATAGCGTAAGGACCTACAGTAGTACAAATAACTTTAGTACTAATTATCATTTCTTTTAAACTAACCTCATCATTACCGTCTGCAATAATTATGGGTACTGAATTATCTGCTACTTCTAAACGAACTTGTTTTAACTTTTGTTTGTTGCGTCCAGCCATAGCCCATTTAAGATCATCATTCACACCATAGTTTTGGAACAAATAAGCAACCACTAATCTGCCAGTAAAACCGGATGCACCCCAAACAATTATATCAAATTCTTTATTTCTTTTCATGTTATAAAAGTCAATTGTAAACAAATGGTAATCTAATATTTGAGGAATAGTTTGTAGAATGATGAATTCTATTTTTAGCAATTACTGATTTTATTTCATCATAATTATTACCTCCTGTATTAAGATTTCTAGCAAACCTTGGAAAGTTACTACTAGACACCTCAATTCTAACACTGTGGCCCTTTTTAAAAAAATTGCTTGTAGCCATTGGGGTTAAAGAAACTTCATAAACTTCACCTTTGTCCATAAAAACCTCTTTATCATAACCTTCTCTATATCTTACGCGTTGAATAGTTTCATCTAAATTATATGCTGTTCCGTCCGGGTATACGTCAATTAATTTAATTGTTAGATCTGTGTCTTTTACATCTGATGACAAATAAAGGGTAGATTCTATAAATCCTGTAACCTCAACACCCTCAGAAAAAGGCTCTGAAGTATAAACGAGAATATTTTCATTTTCTTCCATTTTTTGTTGATCAAAAGAACCTCCCTGTACAGCATTTCCAGTACAACACACCCCTCCACCATAAGACTCAATAGGATTCATTGGATCGTATAAGAATGTGTCTGAAGTTTTCCCTCTTTTATCTTTTTTAAAACTTAAGGTTCCATCTCCTAATCTACTATTAGCACTACCATTACTTCGTAAATAAAGTGTTTTCATAATAGCTTTTTCTGGAGGCCATGTATCTGATGCCTGCCAAATATTTTTACCCATTGTAAAATATTGAACTTTAGGAGTGTCTTTTTTAAAATTATTATCTTCTCCTTTTAATAAATAATCAAACCAAGCATATATTTGATCTTCATAATTGAGTCGTGCATCTCCCATAGATCTTTCTCCTACAATTGTATTTTCTGTGGCTCGAGAATAACCACAGTGGAGAGTTGGAGCAATAACTAAATATTGATTATCTCTTACATTTTTTTCTTTTGCCATTTTTCGAACATGGTTAAATAATGCAAGATTTGGGCTAACCGAAACATCATACCAAGAAACAAACCAAAAACTAGGAACCCCAAAGTCCATTGAATCATGATAAAGACCCCCTCTAAACCATTCTTTATTATTGGGTTTTCTTTTAATCATCTTATCAAAAATTTCTTTTTTTCCATTTACATTTTTTAGGAGATCCTGAAGTGGTAAATGCTTAAAGGACTCAGCCCAATCAACAGGTGGGTTTTCTGGGGCTAAATCATAAAATCTTGAAATACGAATTAAATCTTCTTGTGAAGCCCCCTCAGGAATGCGGGGTTTAAATTTATCATGTTCAACACTATAAAGCCATGAGGGAAATAATAATTGTTCTGCTCCGCCACGATACCAATTTCCTTGTTCAAAATATTCACCTACAGTTCCAATTCCGGCACCAAAACCTTGAGGAACCATAGCGGCATGAGAAGGATGATCAAGTGCTGCTACGGCCATTTGCCATTCTGCAGTGGAAGAGCAGCCAAGAGTTCCAATTTTACCATTTGACCAAGCTTGTTTTGACATCCAACTGAAAGCATCATAACCATCCGTTAATGGAATACCTAAAATATCCCATTCCCCTTCTGAAAAATACCTTCCACGTTCATTTTGCACTACATAAGCATACCCATGGTTTATAGCTTCATACGCTCGTTCCATTGTTCTAAACTCTTCCTTTTCATTTTGCCAAGTATTAAAATTATAAGGTGTTCTTGAAAAAATAATAGGTACTTTTTTATTGCTCTTTGGACGATATATGTCTGTAGACAACCTTATTCCATCGCGCATAGGCATCATTACTTTTTCATCTATTATTGCAATCTCAAGAAGTTTGTCTTTTATGTTTTTTTGAGCATTGATATTATGCAATGAAATAAAAAAAACAATTATTAATTTAAAAGCTTTCATGATATTTAATTTTAAAAACTGAGTGTAAAACAACTTTAGTGTTTTAAAGATACAAAAATGATGAATTCTTTTGAAAACACTCACTTATGAGTAGTGGAATAGTTCACTACTTTGATTGCTTCTTTTCAAAAAACAAGTTTCCTTTCTTAACACATTCTGTTATAATAAAATGGATTAGTATAATATATCATAACTCCTTCATTCTTTAACTTTCAAATTGTATTTTAGCAGCGTTTTACAATTTTAAAAAATACTTTATTTTTAAAATATTTCCTGTTTACTAATGATTACACAATCCCCTTTTGAAGAAAAATTAAACGCATTAACCCATGGTATAGGTGCTGCTTTAGGTTTAATCGGTTTGGGATTTCTAATTTATTTTGATACTCATAAAACTCCAAACAGTTTCTTTAGTATTATTGTTTATGGAGGATCCATCGTACTTTTATTTACTGCTTCAACCCTTTATCATTTGGCAACTGATGAAAAGAAAAAGTATTATTATAGAATTACAGACCATATTAGCATCTACTTCCTTATTGCAGGTACTTATACTCCTGTGTTACTCATTTCTCTTGTTGATAGCTTGGGATGGGTTTTGTTTTATATAGTATGGGGAATAGCTGCTTTTGGGGTGGTTTTAAAATTATTTTTTACTGGTAAATATGAAGTATTTTCTACAATGATGTATTTAGTTATGGGCTGGCTTATTGTGTTTGATTTCTCTCCACTTGCTGAACAAATTGCTGAGGGAGTGTTCTTTCTTATTGCTGGCGGTATCGCTTATACTGTTGGGGTTCTATTTTATGTCTTTACACGTATCCCCTTCAACCATGTTATATGGCATTTGTTTGTTCTTATTGGTGCCTTCTTTCATTTTTTAATGATCTTTAACTATGTGATTTAAATACCGAATTTAAGAAAGGGTGTTTATTTGAAATATCAGTCAATCCAATAAATTAAAATCATTGAAGTTATTTGATAACACCTAGTTCCCTTCCAACTTTCTCAAATGCATCTAAAGCTTTCATGATATTTTTGGTCGAATGCGATGCTGACAACTGAACTCTAATCCTTGCTTCTCCTTTCGGAACTACTGGAAAAAAGAAACCAACAACATAAATACCTAATTCTAATAAATTTTCAGACATTTTTTGTGCTAAATGGTCATCATATAACATGACAGGGACTATCGGATGATTTCCAGGTTTTATATCAAAACCTAGTTTCTCCATTTCGCTTCTAAATAGGCTTGTATTATTGTTTAACTGTTTTAAAAAAGAATTGTCTGTCTCCAAAATTTCAAGCACTCCTAGAGAAGCACCAACAATTGAAGGCGCTAAAGTATTTGAAAATAAATATGGGCGTGATTTTTGTCTAAGAACCTCAATTATTTCTTTGGGTCCACTTGTAAATCCTCCAGAGGCTCCACCTAAAGCTTTTCCAAGTGTTCCAGTTATAATATCAACTTCTTCAATTACACCAAGCTCTTCATGAACTCCTTTTCCAGAAGGACCAATAAAACCCGTAGAGTGGCATTCATCTGACATTACAAGGGCATCGTGTTTCTCTGCTAAATCACATATCTTATCCAATTGAGCAATTGTACCATCCATTGAAAAAACTCCATCTGTAACGATAATCCTGCTTCGACAATCACTAGAATTCTTAAGTTGCAACTCTAAATCATTCATGTCATTGTGCTTATACCTAAACCTTTGAGCTTTACACAATCTAATTCCATCAATTATTGAAGCATGATTCAGTGAATCACTGATAATTGCATCTTGACTGTCAAACAAAGGTTCAAAAAATCCTCCATTTGCATCAAATGCAGCAGCATATAATATTGTGTCTTCTTTACCCAAAAATTTTGATATTTTTTTTTCTAAAAGTTTATGAATATCCTGAGTTCCACATATAAATCTTACTGAAGACATTCCAAAGCCATGAGAATCTAACGTTTCTTTTGCCTTTGAAATTACTAAAGGATTCGATGATAGGCCTAAATAATTATTTGCACAAAAGTTCAAAACTTCTTTCCCATCATTAACTGTAATCTTTGAACTTTGCATGGACTCTATTATTCGCTCACTTTTATATCGACCTAATTTTTTTATGTCTTCTAATTCGATTGTCAATCTTTTTTTGATAGATTCGTACATGGTAATTAATTTGAATTCTCAAAATTAATATATTATTATTATTTAAATAAAATTATGGAGAAAATACTCATTACAGGTGCCCTAGGTCAATTAGGACAAGAGTTTATAAATTACTTCAGCAACAAAGGTGTTTTTGTATTAGCTACTGATGTAAAAGATCCACCTAAGGACTTGCCATGTCTATTTGAATTTGCAGACGTATTAAATAAGAATAGAGTAGACTTATTAGTTAAAAAACATAAAATAAATACAATATATCATTTAGTAGCTATTCTTTCTGCTAATGGTGAGAAGAATCCATATAATTCATGGAAAATTAACATGGAAAGTTTTCAAAATATTATTGAAATATCTATCAACAATAAAATTCAAAAAGTTTTTTGGCCAAGTTCTATAGCAGTTTTCGGAACTGAATCAAATTTAGATCTTGTTTCACAAAACCCTTCTATGAACCCTGAAACGATATACGGAGTTTCAAAACTAGCCGGTGAGAAACTAGCAAGCTACTACTTTGGTAAATTTGGATTAGACATAAGGTCGCTAAGATATCCCGGTATAATATCAACTAAAACTTTGCCTGGAGGAGGAACTACCGATTATGTAATTGAAATGCTCAATTCAGCTAAAAATAAATCTGATTATACCTGTTTTTTAAATAAAAAAACTAGATTACCTATGATGTATATTGACGATGCAGTTAATGCTGCTATAATGCTAATGTCTGCAGAAAGAAAAAATCTTTCCATATCTACTTCATATAATGTTACTGGATTTAGTGTTACTCCTGCTGAACTTGAAAATAAAATAAAATCAAGAGGTTTTAATATAAAAGTAAAATATGAGCCTGATTTTCGACAAGAAATTGCTAATTCATGGCCTAAAGAGGTTGATGATTCAATCTCACATAAAGATTGGGGATGGTCATGTGATTTTGGTTTTGAAAGAACTTTGAATAAAGTTCTTAATTGAATTCACCTAGATCTTTAAGTATTTTATTCAGGTATTAGTCTAACTAATTTTTTTTCTAACATAAAGGTTTAATATTCTATTATTTTCTTTCTTAACTATTAGATTTTCTTTATATATCATTTTCCAAAACACAACTCACTGTATTATGATAAATGATTTTAATTAAAAGATTCTCACCACACTTTGAATGTGTATTTTTGCTAATATTTAAAAAAATATAAACTTTATGAATTTACTTTCTGTTGAAGGCATTTCAAAATCTTATGGTGAAAAAGTAATTTTTAAATCTCTTTCTTTTGGAATCAACCAAGGTCAAAAGATTGCTTTAATTGCCAAAAACGGAAGTGGAAAGACATCTATTTTAAATATTATTGCCGGAGAAGATACTCCAGATGAAGGCAATGTTGTTATTAGAAAAGGAACTCGGGTCGCTTATCTTTCTCAAGAACCTCATTTAGATTCCAAATTAACAGTTGAAGAAAGTGTTTTAAGATCTGACAACCCTATTCTCAAAGTAATAGCTGATTATGAGAAAGCTCTAGAAAACCCAGAAGATCAGGAAGCTTATCAGAAAGCCTTTGAGGCAATGGATCAATTCCAAGCATGGGATTTTGAAACACAATACAAACAAATTTTATTCAAACTTAAACTGGATGATTTAAATGCCAAAGTTGGGAGCTTGTCAGGTGGTCAAAAAAAAAGAATAGCTCTGTGTAATGCATTGTTAAAACAACCTGAGTTGTTGATTTTAGATGAGCCTACTAATCATATTGATTTAGAAATGATTGAATGGTTAGAAGATTATTTTTCTAAAGGAAAAATAACCTTGCTTATGGTTACTCATGACCGTTACTTCCTGGAGCGAGTTTGTAATGAAATTATTGAACTAGACGAGGGTAAATTATATACTTACAAAGGAAATTACTCCTACTACCTTGAAAAAAGGGAAACTCGTATTGCTCAAGAAAATGTAGAAGCACATAAAACCAAGTTGCATTTTAAGAAAGAATTAGATTGGATGCGAAGACAGCCAAAGGCTAGGACTACCAAATCAAAATCTAGAATAGAAGATTTTAAAGAAATAAAAGAAAAAGCAAGTCAAAGACGAAACGAACACCAAGTTCAATTAGAAATCAATATGGAACGGTTGGGTAGTAAAATGATTGAAATGCATAAAGTTCAAAAAGCATTTGGTGACAAAGTTATATTGGATCATTTTGACTATATGTTTCAGCGTAACGATCGTATTGGAATAATTGGAAAAAACGGTACAGGCAAATCCACCTTTTTAAATCTCTTAACCTCAAATGATACAATAGATGCAGGAAAAATTATTTGGGGAGAAACATTAAAATTTGGATACTATACTCAAAGGGGTATTACAGTAAAAGAAGGACAAAAAGTTATTGATGTTATTCGCGAATACGGAGATTTTATCCCTTTAAAAAAAGGACGTAAAATATCTGCACAACAACTATTAGAGCGCTTTTTATTTGATCGAAAAAAACAATATGATTTTGTTGAAAAACTTAGTGGTGGAGAGCGTAAACGGCTATATCTGTGTACAGTTTTAATTCAAAACCCTAACTTCTTAATTCTCGATGAGCCTACCAATGATCTTGATATCATTACACTTAATGTACTCGAAAACTTTTTGTTAGACTTTCCAGGGTGTTTATTAGTTGTGTCACATGATCGCTATTTTATGGATAAAATCGTAGATCATTTATTTATATTTCAAGGTTCAGGTGTTATTCAAGATTTTCCAGGAAACTATTCAGATTATAGAGCTTATGAGGATTCTCAAATTCAAGAACAAAAAACACCACCTAAAGTAGAAATAAAAAAAATTTGGAAGGAAACTAGTAAAAAAATAGTACTAACCTATGATCAACAAAAAGAGTATAAGAAGCTAGAACGTGAAATAAAAAAAATTGAATCTCAAAAAGAAGAAATTCAAAATCGTTTTACAAATGAAACATTCAAACCATCTGAGATAGAGAAATATTCAATTAAACTTGGTATGCTTGATCAAGAATTAAAACAAAAAACATTAAAATGGTTTGACTTATCTGAACTTACTGAATAACAGCAGTCTGTTCTGGTATTTGCTCCATATTCCCTAATTCACGAAGCATTTTTACATGAGCTCGTATCGCCGTAAAAAAAGTTCGGTTAGAGCTATAAGGCATACCATGTTCTTTGGCTGTGTCTATTACGATTTTAGATAATTCCTTATAATGAACGTGACAAATTCCCGGGAATAAATGATGCTCTATTTGATAATTTAAACTACCTATAAGCCAAGAAAAAATATTTGATCCTGGAGAATAATTAGCTGTTGTAGCGAATTGATGCGTTGACCAATCTCCTGCTATAAGACCGTCCTCGTCAGGAAGGGGGAATTCAGAGCTCGGCATTATATGTGCAACCTGAAACACTAAACTAATTAAAAGTCCAGTAATAAAGTGCATACTTAAAAATGCTAACAATATGTGCCACCATGGCAAATCAACTATAACTAAAGGCATTATAATAGCAAAAGAATAATATAAAACCTTCCATGCGGCAATACTTACAATGGCATTTCGAAATTCATTTTTTTTATTCAAAAATCCCATTTTATAATATCGAGTTACTCGAACAAAATCCTTTGTTGTAATCCAGGATATGGTAGCTAAACAATAAAAGAACCAGATATATATATGTTGAAATTGATGCGTCCAGTACTTTTTAGCATGAGGTGAAAATCGTAAAAAAAATGGAGCATTAATATCATCATCAGCATGTTCTATGTTAGTATACGTATGATGGAGAACATTGTGTTGAATTTTCCAGACAGTAGCATTGGCCCCTATAAGGTTTAAAGAATAACCAATTAGAGTATTAATCTTTGGGTTTTTTGAGTACGAACCGTGAATAGCATCATGCATAACGTTCATCCCAACTCCTGCCATTCCAAAACCACTTATAATGTATAATAAAAAAAGAACCCAAGTATTTGAAACGACACCTGAATTTAAAATTAAAAATGGGAAGAAAAATAATGTAAGCATTAGTATCGTCTTAATAACCATACTATTGTTAGCATATTTATCAATTTCATTTATTTTGAAATAAGTGTTAACTTTTTTTCTTAATTTTTTTGAAAAATCGTCACCTTTTTCTCTTGAAAATTTTGGATATTGGATAGGTCTAATATTTTAATTAAAAAAAGTTTTTGTTTGTTTTATTAAACATAATTTATATAAAAAACTAAAGGTTAAATCAAAAGCCTTCACTTTTATATTTAAACAAATATAATAAATCTCTTTTAGACAAATCTAAATGTGACTTATAGCTTATTATATTAATAAGTAGTATTTTAAAAACCAAATTAAGAATATGAATGAATTAACCCTGGGAGTAATTGGAACTTCAAGAAAAAATGACGAAAAACGAGTACCTATTCACCCAGAGCACTTGATGCGACTTCCTAAAAAAGTCAGACGTCAATTGGTTTTTGAAAAGGGTTACGGATCCCCTTTTAATATCGATGACAAGGTGATTGCTTCACAAACAGCTGGAATTGCAACAAGAAATGAAATATTAAAAGACATCGGTTCTGTCATAATTGTTAAGCCAACTTACTCTGACATAGAGGAGATTAAGGATGGAGGTTTGATTTGGGGATATCCACATTGTGCACAACAAACACAAATTACACAAATGGCTATTGATAAAAAACTAACCTTGATTGCTTTTGAAGACATGTATGTTTGGACCCCTAAAGGTCAAATGGGGAGACATACTTTTTATAAAAATAACGAAATAGCAGGCTATAGTGCAGTGATTCATGCACTTCAACTAAAAGGAATTGATGGTCATTATGGAAAACAAAGAAAAGTGATCATATTTAGCTTTGGTGCCGTAAGTAGGGGTGCTATATATGCTTTAAAGGCACATGGGTTTAGAGATATAACTATTTGTATTCAAAGACCTGATCACGAGGTAAGAGAAGAGGTCCTTGATGTTCATTATTCTAGAATTAGAAAAGGAAATGAAAACGAACCTAGGTTAATAGTTGTTGAACACGATGGTTATGAGCGACCATTATTAGATTTAATAAACGAATCTGAAATAATAATTAATGGAACCTATCAGGATACTGATAATCCTATTGATTATGTTAAAAAACACGAAAAGTCTAAGTTAAGACCAGGGACACTTGTAATAGATGTGAGTTGCGATGAGGGAATGGGGTTTTATTTCGCAAAACCCACTACATTCAAAAACCCTATGATAGCTATAGATAATATTGATTACTATGCTGTAGATCATACACCAAGTTATTATTGGGAAAGTGCTTCTCGATCTATTTCAGCTGCACTGATTGTTCATCTTGAATCAGTAATATCTGGTCGGAAGATCTGGAATCAAGATAAAACTATTAAAAATGCAATAAATATCGATCAAGGTAAAATCGTAAAAGATAGTATTCTTAAATTTCAGAAACGAAGTCCCAATTATCCTCACGTAATAAATAAATTAACTGATATTTAATTTTCTTTGAGCTATGTTATAGTAATTTAAATATTCATGGTTAAAAATAAATATGTTTCACAAAAACTTTTTCTTTTCTTTGCAATCAACAACAATTTATCATTGAAAAAATGAAGAGACAGGAATTAATAGATGGATTTCTTTTAGAATTCAAACCTAAAAAAGATCAAAGTTGGAAAAGTTGCTACTTTTTTGCTTACCACTTAAAAAAGAAACACAATATAGATGCAGAGTTAATTGAAGGTATTTCTAGAATTAACAAAGTTGATTATTGGATTGTGAAATTTAATGATATGGATGAAGATATTCACGCTAAATCAATGGGATTAATCCCTGATTTTATCGATAAACCTGAAATGACATGGAGCTTGGAGGAATTTGAAAAAGATAATTTCTAAAAATATATTTTTTTATTTAGTATCTTAATGCTTTCATAGAAAAGTAAAATCTACTATCAGAAGTTTTATTTATATATAAACATAAAATAATTTTAAAATGAAAATAATTTTTCAAAACGCGGTAAACAAAGCTCTTATAATGCTATTATGCACTTTTTTCGTTTACAGTTGTAAAAACGATGGAGGAATTTGGCTTGGTGAAGGAGAGAGCAGTGGCAAAAGTTATGTCTTTGGAGATAATAAGGATATTGATAATATACAAGGACTAGCTAAAGCTTATTCGGAACAAGACACTGAAACACTTTTTGAATACTACAATAAAGAGGTATTTAATGAGAAATGGCAAAATTGGACTAGCGGGTATTTGGAATCAATGGAGTCTATCTCTATGGTTCCTTATAAGATAATTCCTTTACATGTAAAGAATGGAGACTTTAAGCAAGTGCTTGCATGGTCCAAAGAAGAACGTGTTTACAAAAATGGTTCATATGAAATGCTCGATTTAATGGAACAGTTTGTAATTGATGATGCTGGAAAAGTAAAAGATTTTAAACAATGGAAAGCTATAGATTCTGTGAACTTTGGAATGTCTTATGGTGGAAAGTATTTTGGAAGAGAAAAAGGAGAATACTCGGGGCGTTCATTTATGTTCTCAAATAGAAATGAGACAGACCTAATTGAGAAATTAGTCGATAGTTATAATAAAATGGATACAGAAGTTATGAAAACCGTCTTTGCAGATGAATTTACCTTAAATGACTTTAAAGGGAACAAGTCTACTATGAAACAAGACGATTTTAAAAACTTTTTCTCTCCATACAAAAAAGTAGACTGGAATGTCATTTCAATAATCCCTATTAAGATAAGGGGTACAGATGCTGCTTCTGGGGTAATAGTTTATGGAACAGAATCAAGAGTAATGCAAAACGGTGAAAAATGGAATAAGGATTTAATGGAAATCGTTTATTTCAACCTTGAAGGAAAAATTTCTTCAGTGGAACAATTTGCAAAACCTAAACAATAGTAAATAATATAAACACTAAAAGTATTTATTTAAAAAGTCCCTAACACAACTGAAAAAAAGTATTAGGGACTTTTTGTTTATATAACAATTAATTATATTTCTCAATTGCTAAAGCCACTCCATGATTATGATTAGTTAATGTGTGGAATGAAGCACAAGCTAATATTTCTGATTTTGCATTGGCTACCGCTATTCCTAAGCCGACCTGTTCAAGCATTGTTTTATCATTGTGGTTATCACCAAACGCCATTACATCATTCATCTTTAAGTGCGGATATATCTTGGTTAATAAATATTTCAATGCAGAAGCTTTATCTGTTTTTTTGTTTGAGATTTCCAAATAAGTGTCTTTAGAACGATAAAAATTTACTTGATCCTTAAAGGTCTTAATAATAAAACTCTCAACTTGATTTAATTCTGAAGCCTTACCCATAGCCATAATTTTATGAGCACCTTTTTGATTTTTCTTCCACAAAGAAAGAGTTTCTGACAAAGGTCTAACTTCTGGCGACACTCTAGTATTGTTCTGTTCACGTTTTGCCCAATAATCAATTGAGGGAACTAACCATTCATCTTGATTATATAAACTAAAATGCACCGAATTATCTGGTAAAAAAGTGCAAATTTGATTAGTTATTGAAAAAGGTATTTCAATACTATTAATCACCTTTCCATGCTTTCCAATAATTAGAGCTCCATTATATGCAATTAGAGGGCTGTCATATGTGTCTAATTCTTTTTGAAGTAAACGAATAGATTTAGGCATACGTGAAGAAACAAGTATAAAGGGAATAGATGGATGAATCCTTTTAACTGCTTCTATTGTTTCCGAAGAAAGCTTCCGATTAACATCTAATAAGGTGCCATCAATATCAGAACAAATAAGTTTATAATGCATTACTAGTGAATTTTAATTTAAAAACATCAAGTGTATCTGATGAATATAAAAAACTACTTAATACAATGGAATACTTGTAGAGCTCTTTATTTCATTTAAAACAAAAGTGCTCTTTATTTGATTAATATAAGGTATACAAAAAACAATACTCTTCTTCTGGAGCTTAATAGCCTTTGAGATAAAAGGAGGCGAAAAAGAAGCATTCACCTTTTTAAACAATTTAAAGTTAATTAAACTCGCCTTAAGCCTTGGGAGCACAGAAAGCCTTGCTCAACATCCAGCAACAATGACTCACGCTGGAGTTTCTTCAGAAACAAAAGAAGCTATTGGTATAAATGAAAGATTGGTTAGAATCTCAATTGGTATAGAAAACCATAAAGATTTAATTAACGATATTAAAGAAGCCTTAAGTAAAATATAAAAATTCATATTTGAATAATAAGCTTTTAAAGTTATTTAATCTCTAATATTTTACTTGTTCTTTTATTAAAGTAAATTTGATCTTTAATTTTTTTACCTAATAGCAACATGCCTATTGGACTTATAGGAGATACAAAATAATACATTTTTGACTCAATTTTTAAAAATCCTGCAGGTATCGATAAATAGTAATTTAAATTATCAGTTATAACTATCGAGCCTAAACATACAACATCAGTATTTATATTTTTCTCAAACGAAATAAGCTTTTTAAAAACTTGTTCATTTAATGAGATTTGTTTTCCAAGTTTTTCTCTTTCAATTTGAATCATTGCTCTGCCAGTTTCATGTTTATCTCCTGCAGAGCTTTTATCTTCAGACTCTAATGCGAGTTTTAGTTCTTTTTTTCTTTTCTCTAATACTTTTAATTTTTCTCGAATATAATTATCACAATGGGAGTGTAATTTTTTCTTCAGCATAAAAAATGTTGATTATTATTTTATTGACCACCTTTTCTATTTGGAAGCCTCTTTGAAGGCCATTCCATTTGTTTACCTGAACGTTTACTTAAAGGCAGTGTAATCTTTTCTCTTGAGGCGAATTCAATATCTTCAGAGGCCATATATGCTAATATTACTGTTAGAACTACATTATTCCTTACATCGTCAAAAATAATTTTATCATATGTATCTCTATTTGTATGCCACGTATAATTCCGATAAGACCAGTTTAAAGAACTTAGACTAAAAGCTGGAACACCAGCTGCAATAAATGAAGCATAATCTGAACCTCCCCTACCTGGTATTCCAGGAAAATCAGTTTCAATATGTTGGCTTACATATTCAGGAACCTGATTTAACCATCTACCTATGTAATCATAAGCATATAGATATCCTTGACCTGAAATATTAATAACTCTTCCTGTACCATTATCCTGATTAAATACAGCTTGAACATTCTCTACAATTTCAGGATGGTCCTCCACAAATGATCTAGACCCGTTGAGACCTTGTTCTTCACTTCCCCAATGACCTACAAGTATCGTTCGCTTTGGGTTTGGGTATATTTTTTTTAAAATCCTCATTGCTTCCATCATTACAAGAGTGCCTGTTCCATTATCAGTAGCCCCTGTTCCCCCATCCCATGAGTCAAAATGAGCAGATAAAATAACATATTCGTTTGGTTTATCAACACCTTTAATTTCTGCAATAGTATTAAATGTAGGAACTTCCCCTAATTCTTTAGATTCAGCTGTAATTTTAATAATTGGCTTCTGTCCTCTAGCAGATAGTCTATAAACCATCGTGTAATCTTCAAGTTCTAAATCAATAGTTGGAATTTTTTTAGTTCTTGCACTAAATATTTTATTAGATCCAAATCCTCGAGACCAATTTGAACTAATCAGTCCAACTGCTCCAGCATTTTCTAGTGCTTCATGAATATTTCTAAAAGTATACCCAGTATTCTTCATGTTTTGACTCCATGATTCTGAATATTCTTTCCTTTCTGATTTCATTTTTTCAAAAGATGCTTCAGTAGCAAACTCTTTCCAGTTATAGTCAGGCCTTCCAGTAGGTTCTAATTTAGATATCATAACTATTTTACCTTTTACCGATAGAAGCCACTGAGCAAATTCAAGTGAGTCGCTGACCGTGGGAAGAATTAAAACTTCTGAGTTAACACCTTTTCTTGATGTAGAAGGGCTCCAAGCCAATTGAGTTCCCTGTAGGCTTTGAACTCGAGGATGAAGCATATCTATATGAGAAATTCCCCTTTCCCAACCTCTCCAGGTTCCAAATTTTTCATTTTTAGCTTTAATTCCCCACTGAGTATATTTATTTACTGCCCAATCATGCGCACTTTTCATTTGTGGTGTTCCAACTAATCTTGGACCAATTCCGTCCAAAAGCTCTTGACCTAAGATTTCCAATTGAGAGTTTGTCTCTGCTTCTTTGATCATTTGGCTTATGACTGAATCTTCTTGAGCCTTTAAATTAAAGTTAGATAAAAGCATTAAAAGCACAATTAATAAATTTTGTCTATTCATTATATATTCTATTTTATTAATAAATTTAATTGATTTTAAATTATTTCACCATAAAAGCACTACTAAAAGTACGATTACCGTTAACCCTTATCTTATAAAAGCATTGACCCGTTGGTAAACTAATATATTCATTAGAACGCAGAGGTATTCATTTGAATTAATTAAAGCTTAAATACTTTTTTAATTAAAAAAACTGAATGAATTAATGTGGTTGCTAGTTTTCCTTCTAAATTATATAACTCCCCTTTAATTGTAGCTATGTTTTTTCCAAACATAACCATCTCGGCTGTAGCAATAGCTTTTCCTTTAAAAAGAGGTCTGTGATGCACACTATGGAGATTTGTTGAGCTTGGATAAATAGATCCCTTAGATTCATAAATTAGTAGTAAACTTGTAATATCATCAAGCATTGATGTCATCTGCCCACCCTGTACACTTTGATTAGGATTTAATGTTTTTGATGAAAACTCCCCTTCTAACTTCAAAAAACCCTTTTTATAATCAATAAAATTAAAATTGAACATTTTTCCAGTTCCACCATAAGTTTTGTGGAACTTTAAATACTTATCAAATTCGTTATCCATTGCTATATATTTTGAATTACTAAAATAAAAAAAAGGAATTTAATAATTTTTAATTATTAAAATAACTATTGAAAAATAAAATATCTAATTTTAAATACTTAATGCCATAATAATGCCAAAGGTAATAACACTTAAAGAAATCAAACCAATACTAAAAAATATTGATGTGATTAATTTAATGCAACAAGCTTTTATTCAATATAGTAATGGAAATGCTGTTATTCCTCCAGTAGGTGAGCTTATTTTTAATAACCCTCCAGGTGATGTTCATATTAAATATGGATATATAAAAAGAGAGGATTTTTATGTAATTAAGATAGCTTCAGGGTTTTATGAAAATTATAAATTAGATCTTCCATCTGGGCAAGGAATGATGCTTTTGTTTAGTCAAAAAACAGGTAAACTTGAATCTATTTTACTTGACGAAGGATACTTGACTAATATTAGAACAGCTGCTGCAGGTGCTCTAGCTGTAAAACATTTCTCTCCAAGTAAAATTCAATCAATTGGCATAATAGGTTCTGGGATTCAAGCCAGACTTCAATTAGAATATATCCAAAAAAATAATCCATGTAAAAAAGTTTTTATATGGGGTAGAAATAAAAACAGAATAAAAGAATTTTATTTAGAAATCAAAAATCATTTTGATGTTGAAATAAGCTCAAGCCCAAGTGATTTAGCAAAAAAATCAAATGTCATCATCACTACTACTGCTTCAGAAAGTCCATTACTAAAATCAGATGACATTAAGTCAGGCACACTAATAGTAGCAATAGGCTCTGACACAGAAAACAAACAAGAATTAGATAGCGAAATTCTTAGAAATGCAGATTTAGTTATTGGAGATAGCATTTCCCAAAGTAAAAGTAGAGGTGAAATTTTTAAAGCATTAAGTGAGGGCATGATTAATGAAAAAAAAATTGTGGAACTTGGAACTGCAATTCAAAATTCTAATCTTAATAGAAGTAATAATCAAACTATTGTCGTTGATCTTACAGGGGTTGCAGTTCAAGATATAGCGATAGCATCAAAAGTTTATCTAAAGTTTTTAAGGTAATATGTTAAAATATATTAGTAATAAAGGAGGAGGTAAACCTGTTAATTTTGAGACTGCCATACTAAATGGTTTTGCTTCTGACGGAGGTTTATATGTTCCTGAGAAACTACCTAAAATATCTAAAAATGAATTAAAAAAATGGAAAGGTTTGGGCTTTAAAGATCTTTGCTTTGAAATAGTTTCATTATTTATTGATAGAGAAATCATATCATCTGATGAATTAAAAATTATAATTGACAAATCTTATGATGCTTTTGAGGTTGAGAACGCAGTTACCCTCTATAAACTCAAATCTAGAGAACAAACTTACATCATGGAGTTATTTCATGGCCCTACTCTATCTTTTAAGGATATAGGACAATCATTTCTAGTAAACCTTCTTGATTTTCTATTGAAGAGAAAAAAAGAATCCTTGTCTATAATAGTAGCTACAACTGGTGATACTGGTCCAGCTGCAGCCAATTATATTGCTGGTAAATCTTCACTTGACGCATGGATATTGTACCCTAAAGGTTTGATTACAGAAGAACAAGAAAGACAAATGACTACATTACACAATAATAATATTCATCCAGTTGGTGTTTATAATTGTCCTGAAGGGGGAGATAATCTGGATACCGTAATTTCAAAACTATACTCAAATAAAAAATTTAAAAAAAAGGTTAAACTATCAAGTATAAATTCTATTAATTGGGGAAGAATTATTGCTCAAATGACACACTACTTTTATGGTTATTTGAAAGTGGCTGATTATATTGGAGAAGATATTAATATATCTGTACCATCAGGAGGTTTTGGAAACTTATGTGCAGGTGGATTTGCACGAAAAATGGGGCTTCCAATCAAAAACTTTATAATAGCCAATAATAAAAACGAATCCTTAAATAGAATTTTTAGAAATGGAGTTATTTCAAAAGATAAAATTCATGAAACTATTTCTTCAGCAATTGACATAATAACCCCCTACAACTTTTGGAGGTATTTGTATTTCTGCAATGGTCAAAATTCAAAAAATATTAAAAAATGGTCTAATGAATTTGAAACTAAAGGAGAGTTTCATTTTGACGATAAGACATTTAAATCATACAGAGATGGGTTTTTATCTTTTAGTGTTTCAGATAAATCAACTATTGGAACAATTAAAAGTATATACGAAAACGAAAATTACCTTTTAGACCCCCACGGCTCTGTAGCTATATCTGCACTTAACTCAATGGACGAAAAGCTTAGTCATAATAAGACAATATGCCTCGCGACCGCTCATCCAGCAAAATTTCCTAAGGTAATTTTAAAATCATTGAATAAAACAAAGTTACCTGAAGCCGGAAAACATAAATCAATTGAAGGTGCGAAAAAAAAGTGTCAAAAGGGATACCATTGTGATTATTCAAATCTTGAGAAATCTCTTTTAAATGCAATTGAAACAAACTGGGAAAGATCAAAAAAAATCATAGTTAAATAATTATGGCAAATTATACTTCTTTGAGTCAAAGTGACATTAGATCAATTTCAAGTAAATTTAATTTAAACAAAATTGACTCCTTTAGCTCCCTAGAGGGTGGTTTAGAAAATACCAATTACAAAATAAAATCTAATGGAGTAAGTTATGTATTATCTATTTGTGAGCAAAAATCATTTGAAAAAGCAAGAGAATTAGCTCTTTTATTGGAATATTTAAATCAAAATAATTTTTATACATCAAAAATAATTAATACTAAAAAAGGTAACCCTGTTTTACTTTGGAATAAAAAGCCAATAATGATTAAGAAATATATAGAGGGGAAAATAGAAAAAAACTTCTCTGAAAATGTTTTAAAATTAATTGGAGAACAAATTGCCAAACTTCACATAATCCTTCCCCCCTCTTACCTTCCAAATCAAGTTAATTATGGAAAGGAAAAGTTTGAAAATCTCAAAAAGTATGAGAATAATTTAGAGTTTCAAATATGGTTAAATAATAAGCTTGAATACTTAAAGCCTTTCTTTAAAATTAATCTAACAAAATCATTTATTCATAGCGACGTGTTTTATGATAATATTATAGTGAGTAATGACAACCTATCTGTTACAATAATGGATTTTGAAGAATCTGCTTTCTATTATAGAATTTATGATGTTGGGATGGCTATAATTGGAGTTTGTAGAGATGATAATCTAAATAATATAGATTTAGATAAAGTTAAAAACTTATTAAATGGCTACAAGAATATAATTAATCTTTCAGAAAATGAATTAAAATCATTAAAGGCTTTCACTATATATGCAGGAGCTTCTATGACCTTTTGGAGATATTTAAACTTTAATTTCACAAAACCTAACTCACTTTTATCTAATCATTATCTAGAATTAAAAAACTTGACTGATTTTGTTGAAATGCTACCTGAAGATGCTTTTAATAAATTTTAAAAAAATATTTTGATTCTATTTATTTTTAAAAATGCTAACAAAAATACTACCATATATAGAATGAACCAAACTTGATATTGCAGAAGGAATTGCAGTTGCAGGGTTTATAAAGTTCTCCCTTGCTAATACAACTCCAAGGCCAGAGTTTTGCATCCCAACCTCAATAGAGATTGTTTTACTAATAATTTTATTTTTAGTTAATATATAGCTAAATAGAAATCCAATTATAAAACCTAATAGATGTAAAATCATAATTGAAAAAATTAAACCAAGACCAGAGCTTAAAATTATGTCTTTACCCTGACCAATAATGCTTGCGACTATTAAGGTTATCAATATCACGGCTATTGGAGGTGAAAAAGGCTTAATTATGTTTGTTAGTTTAGGCGATAGTAAGTTTAATGAAAGACCTATTCCAACTGGTAATAACACAACCCTTAGAGTGCTAAAAAAAAGTCCCCATGCATCAACATCTAGATAGCTGCCTGATAAAAAAGCTGTTAATATTGGAGTTAAAAAAATAGCAAAAATAGTTGAGCAAGTGGTCATAGCAACAGATAAAGCAACATTAGCTTTAGCTAGATAAACTATAACATTTGATGCTGTTCCTCCTGGGCAACATGAAACTAATATTAAGCCTACTGCAAAATACGTAGGTAAATTAAACAAAACTCCTAGTAACCATCCAAAAAAAGGCATTATCGTAAATTGTAAAACAAGTCCAATTAAAAGCCATAAAGGAGATCTTAATACTTCTTTGAAATCACCAACCTTTAAAGTGAGACCCATTCCAAGCATAATTCCAGCTAATCCATATGTAATTAAATCACCAGAAAACCAAATAAACAAATCGGGATTATAAAGAGAAAAAATAGAACAAATAATTACCCAAAAAGGAAAATATTTGGTTATTTGTTCTAGGTTATTCAATATTATTTAATTTTTTTCAATTTTAAACCCTTTTAGCACTTCACTAGGTTCGATTATATTATATCCATTCCAAAATTCTGGATCATATTCTGTTAATTCAAAAGGTAAATCTGATTCAATTTCTTTATAAGATTGATAATCACTTTTATTAATAGAAACATTATTAAGAACTATAAACTCAGTTTTTAATTTACTCCTAGCCTTAAAAATTATATCCATTTTTAATTGATTTTGTTTCCTTCTTCCCTTAACATTTTTATTTTTTTCAATTATCTTAAGAGGTCTCTCTAAGCCAAAGGATCTTTGAATGTTGTTTTCACTGAAATATAAATCATATTTTCCATTATTATTTTTTTTAAATATTTGTTTTCCAAATCGATAATCAAGGCTATATGAAATACCAAATAAATCAAAATCATCCAAAACATCAACACTATTATAATCGATTCTAACTACTGCAAAATCGTCAGCATGAATATAAAGCCTTCCTTTATAGAGGGCTTTAGAAGATTTAGGTGTGTAATCAATTATATAAATTGGATCATAACCGATATAAGAAAGTTCCACTAATTTAAAATTATACAAACGAGATTTTTTAAAAACTTCAAGATCTAGTCTTACTTTCTTATAATCAAATTTTAAATAATAGTCAGATGTTCTTTTAATAAACCTCCTATTGCTGGAATTCCATCTTTTTTTATCATCTAATTCGTTTTTTTTAATTTTTTCTAATTGAGAATTATCTGTTGAATCAATTGCCCTTAGATCAACTCCATCCAAGGTAATATCGACAGGTAATATTCCAGATTTAAATTTAAAATATGAATCTGGTTTAATCCGAAGCTCAACTATTGGCTGAATTTTTTTTTGTAGTAGTTCTATACTAATTTGATTTTCTTTATTTAATAATCTTGCTGATCTTACAATACTTATTTTTTGATTTTCAGGTTCTTTATTTCCATGAAAATCTGAAAGAACTTCTTGGTAAAAATTAGTTTTTTTCGGAATAGTTGAGCTTATACTGTCCATAAATTTTTGATCAAACTCTTTTATGGAGGAGTTTTTTATTTTAAAATCTATTTTTTTTGTCTCTCCCATAATCGTCTCTCTCCAAAATATTTTTTTTGATGCGTAATCAAAACCATATACATTAACTAGACTGTTTTTAACCTTCTCTATTATTTGACTAGCAGCAAGTTTTTCCCTGTTTCTAACTTCTACAGATTTTAATTGTATTGCTTTTGCAGATAATGATATTCTTATAGATTTATTATTATTCAATGATACTGAGAGTGAACTAAAACCTATCGAAGAAATAAATAATGAATCTTCTTCACTAAAAGGAATATCCTTAAAAATTCTAAACTTTCCTTCTTCATTAGTTATAGTATTGTTGTTAAAGTTCGATGTTATTGCTGCAAAAGGAATTGGCTCATTATTAAGACTGTCAATAACAATTCCAGATATTTCCTGAGAATACCCAAATTTAATTATTAAAAACAAAATACTAATTTTAAAAAATTTCATAATTCAAAATTAAAAAAAGGGAATTATTAAATTCCCTTTTTTATTATTTAAATAATTTATTTTAGTTACTGAGGTAATCCTATCTTTCCTTTATTAGGAGCAAAATTACTATGCATCGTTTTCCAACCTTGATCTGTATTTACCCATACAGATGAAGCTCGCGTACTGTATTCAATAAATTCTGAGGTTGATTTAAGGTTACCATTTAAATCAAATAATTCTGAAGATCTATTCATAGTATACCCACCCTTAGCATAAAATGTGATGACAGCGGTATTCATGTCAGTAGAAAAATAAACTTTCATGTTTTCTAATTCAAAACTATCCCAAGTAAAGTTTTCATCTAATTTTAAATTTTCCTCACTAAAGTCATAAAACTCTCCCAAGTTTGAATCTCCTGTACTTATTGTGATATCAGGGTGCGTAAATTTCTTAAATGCTTCTTTATCTCCTTTAAGTATAGCATCTTGCATATCAGATTGAAGTTTTTCTATGTTCTTAACAAGTTCCTCATTATTTGCCTTTCTCGAATACTCTCTTAATTTAGTTTGATAAGGAGAAGAAAACGTAGCATAATCATATGCTTTTAATTGATTTTCAACTGCTTTATCAAACTCACCCAAAGAAGCATAATGTTCTGCCATTGAATCATAAGCGTTTGGGCCATCATGCATGCTTTGAGACTTCTTTACATATTCCATTGCTTTTTCTTTATCAACAGAACCATAATCACCTCTAAGATATCCATATGACATCATATTATATGCAGAAGATGCATATTTGGGAAATTTTTCAGCAAAAGCTTTGTATGATATAAAGTTTAAACCTCCTGTAGCTAAATAATGAATAAATGGACTTTTAGGAAACATAACTTCACCTTCTTTTTGTATTACTGAATACTTTTCTTTGTCTGATGAACTTAATGCATCATACCAGACTTTCTCTTCTCCACTAAGACTAGAACGATCTATCATTTTTAACTTATTTGCACGAGTTCCATAGTCCTTATTAGCTGAGCTAACGCGAGCTATAACTAATTTAGCACAACCACAATTCTCATCAACCATTAAAGCAGCTTCAGCCATACCTCTTGCTGTTAAAAATTCTAAATTAATCATATGATTAATTGCCTTATTTGAGATTTCAGAAGCTTTTTTTGAGCAAGATGTTTTTTGAATCATCTGCCCATAGCCTAAACTAGAAACTATTATAAAAAATAGTATGTAAATTTTTTTCATTTTTTAATTTTAATAATTATTAACTCAAGATACTGGTTTAATTGTCAATTACAATTAATTTTTATTTACTAATTTCCTTAAATGTTCGTTTATTCTTTTAGATATAAGATCTCTATGATTTTTAAATTCGCTTATCTGAGTGTTATATTTATATATTCTATTTTTTATAAACCATGAGTTTAATTTAATGATTGTTCTATTGAAAATTTTAATATGTTTATACTATCAATCCATTCTTGAAGACTGGGTTCCTTAGCTCCATACTTTTGGTTAGCCTCTAGCACTGCATCTTTAATTTGATTTGACCAACCATCAAGAAGTGAATTAATTTTAGGCATATTATATAACTCATTTTTAAAGGCAAAATCTAAACTATCATAAGTGTCTATATATTCAGAATAAGAACCAATTATTTTATCACATCCTGCAGAAATTTGTAAAATATTAAAAATACCAAAAGCAAAACCCTCACATCCATTTGAAGTCTCATACCATTCGTCCTTAATTGGAGTAACTGGATTTACATCTGAAATTAAATTTTCAAATGCATTATCTAAATCCCATGGTATAAGTTGTAGTTTGTCTAGGTAAGGGTCTTCATACCAATAATAATTATGATTTTCATAATTTTTTCCTCCTTCATGATAAAAATGCAAGAATCCGTCATCATTAGCTATACTTCTATCAACAAGAATAGTTTTTAAAAAAAGTTCATTTTCAATCCAATTATTGACTACACTCGATGCCATGGGATTATTAACATTACCTAGTTGATCAGAGAATTTTTTAATCTTAGAAACATCAGATATTTCTTCATTAGTTTTTAAACCGTCAATAAAATAATTTATTTCTTGAGATTCTCCGAATATATCAACCGGCCAAACCTCTTTATATAAATTACCATCTGGATTTTCAAAGTGTTTATTTGTAAATGGGCCATCAATATTTTCTGTATTAGCAAAAACTCCATTAAAAACACCATTTATGTATACTAAAGCATGATTTGACCTAGGGGCAATTACTCCAAAATTTCTATACATGTAGTAACCTAACCTCTCGTGCATTTTTGAGGGATCAAGATTTTGAGAGTGAAATTGAAGTTTTTTCATTCCATAAAACTTTTTATCATCCTTCCAATTAATTTTAATTTTCATCGAAAGTTTTGGACATGTTTTGTATCCACTTGGATTTGTCCAGTTAATACCTGATAAACACCCAACCCATGCCCCAACAGACCCTTTATATCTAATTCCTACGTTTTTAATGGTCTTGCCTTCAAAAACTAAAGAGCCTTGAACATAATTTTCAGCAGCAGGATCATTATTTAAAATTTGTAAATTCTCTTCATTAATATACAAATCAAACCTATGAAGGTTATTTTGATCATAAATATAATCTGAGGAATGACTATCGAGTTCAATATATTCCTCAAAATCTTCTAAAAGCTCTTCGGAATCAGTCAAACTATCTTTCTTGCAAGTAACGAAAATCAGTAACATCAAAATATGAAAGTAATTTTTAAATGAAAACAAAGTATATTTTTTAAAATGAATTAATAAGTTTTTATTAAATTGATATTAATCTAAATTAAAAAAAATAACCATGATTAATCGAGCTTTAATTCTATTTTTACTTCTATCAACTATCATAGCTTATCCCCAGGTAGATTCTGATTATAAGACACCTAAAAAAGATTTATTAGATCTCATAGATATCGATCTTGCTCCATCTGTAATTAGAAATAGCGATAACAGTATTTTAGTTTTTTTATATCGTCCTGCATACAAAAACATAAAAGATCTTTCAAGAGAAGAACTAAGACTAGGGGGATTAAGAGTCGATCCAAAGCGTCATATAGGTAGTAGAACAACATATTATAATAAAGTTCAGGTGACTAAACTATCTCAAAACAAAACACCAAATGAAATAATTGGTTTACCAAGCATAGTTAATCTCTCAAATTTTCAATTTTCACCAGATGAAAAAAAAATAGCGATGACTAACACTACCGAGAAGGGAGTTGAGGTATGGATTGTTAATTTGCCTACACTTATTGCAAAAAAAATATTCGATTCTAAATCCAATGCTACTATGGGGAATGTAATTAATTGGATTAATAACAGTGAACTAATAATAAAGTCGCTACCCGATGATTTGAAGCCCCTTATAAATACTGCTACATCTATTCCAACAGGTCCAACTGTTACTGAAAATAACGGATCAAAAGCACAAAACAGAACCTATCAAGATTTATTAAAGAATCCTAATGATGTTTATAATTTCAAACAATTAAGTCAAACTGAGTTATTAAAAATAAATATTGAAGGAGAATATGTGAAATGGTTACCAACTAGGATGTATAAGAGTATTCAATTATCTCCAAACAAAGAATATCTATTAATAGATTTTATAAAAACTCCTTTTTCATACATAGTTCCCTATAATAGATTTCCGACTGAGACTCATGTTTATGATAAAAACGCAAAGCTTATTAAAGTAATTAATGATGCGCCCCTCCTAGAGGAACTTCCAAAAGGTTTTATGTCAACCACCAGCGGTAAAAGAAATTTTAGATGGAGAAGTGACAAGCCTTCAACATTATCATACACAATTGCATTAGACGGTGGTGATCCGTCAAATAAAACTGAGTTTCGTGATGCACTATATCAATGGGAGGCTCCATTTAGCGATCCTTCTAAATATATCACAAAGGTTAAAAATAGAATTAGTGGCATCTATTGGGGTAAAGATGATTTAGCTATAATCACAGACCGTTGGTGGAATACTCGAAACACTAAAACCTATGTTTTTAATCCCTCAGATCCCAAAAGTGAAGCCACAATAATTAATGATAGAAATTATCAGGATGTTTATAGTGATCCAGGAAGATTTGTCCAAATAAAAAATAAGTTTAATAAAAATATACTTTTAATAGATGAAAACTCAACTTTTACCATTGGCAATGGGTTTACAAAAAATGGTCAATTCCCTTTTCTAGATAAAGTAAATCTTTCTTCAGGAAAATCAGAACGAGTTTACCAATCTCCTTATGATGATAAGTATGAAAATATTATTGATTATGATTTAATTAAAAATGAGATTATAGTTAGAATTGAATCCCCAAATGAGTATCCAAACTATTATAAAAATTCTTTTAAATCCGGTAAGCTAGATCAATTAACATTTTTTAATAATCCTTTTAAATCTCTTCAAAATATTAAAAAAGAAATAATCAGTTACAAACGTGATGATGGTCTGGATTTAAATGGAGTATTATATATTCCAAATAGCGGTGAATTAGAAGATGAAAAAAAACCAATGATTTTATGGGCATATCCCAGAGAATATAAAGATAAATCTAGTGCCTCTCAAAAAACAAATAATTCAAATCGTTTTACTTACCCATCATGGGGTTCACCAATTTACTGGGCTACACAAGGTTATGTGGTTTTAGATAGAGCTTCATTTCCTATTGTTGGAGAGGGAGATAATGAGCCTAATGATTCATTTAGACCTCAATTAGTTGCAAACGCAAAGGCAGCAATAGATGCAGTTGATAAGTTGGGTTATATTGACAGAGAAAGAGTTGCTGTTGGAGGTCATAGCTATGGTGCTTTTATGGTAGCAAACCTATTGAGTCACTCAAATTTATTTGCCGCTGGAATAGCAAGAAGTGGAGCATACAACAGAACCCTTACTCCTTTTGGCTTTCAAAGTGAAGAAAGAAGTTATTGGGAAGCACCTGAAGTCTATTACACAATGTCTCCCTTTATGCATGCAGATAAAATGAAAACTCCTTTATTATTAGTTCACGGTGAAGCAGATAACAATTCTGGAACCTATCCAATGCAGAGTATAAGATATTTTAATGCTCTCAAAGGTCTTGGCGCAACTACTCGCCTAGTCATGTTCCCAAAAGAGAGTCATGGATACCGGGCAAAAGAAACGATACTACATCTAATCTGGGAACAAGACAGATGGTTAGAAAAGTATGTGAAAAATAAACCTAAAGATTTAACAAATAAACCCTTAAAGCCGAAGGGCTAAATGTTTATAAAGTAAATTTTATTTTATTTCTTCATAAAATGACGCATAAGACATTTGCATCCAGGGTAATACGAATATAACACCTACAACTAGGCATAGAATACCTAAAATAGCCCAAGGAATAAATCTTAGACTTAAACCCAAAAGTTTTGTTTTGTTACCCTTCATTATTTTCCAACTCTCTTTAAGAGTATCTACAATTCCAAGTTCTGGTTTGTCAATCATTACATAGTATGCCATCGAAAAACCGAAAGCTAGAATAATACCAGGGATAATTAAAAGAATCATTCCTAAAATAATTAATGCAATCATAAGAAAATAGACTCCCAAGATTTTACCCAGGGACTTGAAACCATCAAAAATATTATTATAATCTGCTGAACCATTTCTAAAAAGGTTCAATGTGTAAATTGAAAAACCTAATGCAAGAGGAGCAGCAACAAGCGTTGAAATTAATCCAAGAGAAATATCTTCCATACCACCAGCTTCAATAGAGCCAATTGCTTTTAGGATTTCTGAAATAGTTTGAGGTATCATTACTGTTAAACCAACTAAAAAAGCTGTAGACCAGTTGTTTTTGAGTTTTTCACGTGCAGTTCGCATGTGAATTAAATTTGGTGAAGTCATAGTTAATTGTTTTTTAAAAGTAGTTAAATATAAGATTTTTAAACAATCTTATTAAGAAACCAAAGCATTAATTATGAAGTAAAAAATTGAAGGACACATTAAACAGCCTAGACCAGTAAAAAATGTAGCGGTCAGAGCTCCATATGGCACAAGTTTTTCGTCAGTTGCAGCTAATCCTGCTGCAACCCCACTTGTTGTACCTATAAGCCCTCCAAAAATCATTGCTGAATTTGGATTATTTAAACCTATTTTAGTTGCAACTAAAGGTGTGCATATAGATGTTACAATGACCTTAACTACACCTGTAGCAACGCTAAGTGCAATTATTTCAGAACTTGCCCCTAAGGCTGAACCTGTTACTGGACCAACAATATAAGTACACGCACCTGCACCAATAGTAGTTAGACTTATTGGATCTGAATAGCCCATTAATAAAGCAACTATCACACCTAAAGAAAATGAAAATGACACTCCAATAAAAAGTGAAAGTATACCTGAAAAACCAGCTTGTTTAATTTTACTAATATCAACCCCCATTGCGGTGGCAACAACTGAAAAATCTCTTAACATAGAGCCGCCTAGAATCGCCATACCCCCCATATATGGAAGGTTTGAAACACCTTTATCTTCCCCCATAAATGCTAAAATAAGAGCAATTATTATTGCTATAGCAGCTCCAGGTATCATGTTATTTAAGATCTTTTTTGAAAATAAATATGATAAATACATAATAACTCCAACAATAAAAAATGCGAAAATTAGTCCATTAGCATTAACTATGTTTTCAATCATTTTGGTTTATTATTTTTTATTTAAATCTTCTTTACCAATTCTCGAGAGAAGAGGAACTAGCATAAAAGCTACAATAGTCACCAATACACCAACTATAATTGCAAGCCAACCACCCAACATAGCAGCTTTAACATTTTGAGATGCAGACATTGCTACTACTATTGGAATATACATGGTGCTCCAAAATAACACTCCATTCTCAGACTTAGAAATATTAATATTTTTCTTTTTTAAATAGGAGTTAATAAAAACCAAAAGAAACATTGAAAACCCAACTCCACCAATATCCCCAGACAAGCCAATTAGAGAACCAAGAAAAGTTCCAATAATTTTTCCTGCTAAAAAACAAAATGCCAATAATGAAACTCCGTAAATATTCATATTTATTATGTTAAATCTAGTTATTTAGTTTAGTTAATATTCATCGTTTATATGAAAATTAGGAATAATTCTAGCTTTAGATGACTGCTCAAAGGCATAGGAAATTTCTATCAAAACAGGCTCACTCCATGCTCTTCCAAAAAATGAAAGACCCACTGGTAAACCATGAATGTTTCCCATTGGAACAGATATAATTGGATACCCAGCCCAAGCTGAAGGAGAAGAACTTGAAATATGGTAATTGTCACCATTAAACCAATCAGTAGACCAAGCAGGACTTCCTGTAGGCGCAATAATAGCATCTAAATTATTATCATCCATTACTTTGTCAATACCTTCTTCACGACTGAGCCTTTTTAATTCAGATAATGAGTTCAAATATTTTTCACTTTTAATTCCATCTGTATTTTGGGCTATCTCTAGGTAGGCTTGATTAAAATACTTTAACTCAATAGAATCATTTTTATTAAATTCAATCAATTCTCCGAGATCTTTAATTGGTGAATTCTTACCTAAAGACTTAAAATAATTATTTAATCCATCTTTATATTCATGAATCATAACCTGAAATGAATGACTTCTAGCTTCAGAAGAAGAAACTGTTTCTATTTCAATAATTTCTGCTCCCATTTTTTTTATTAAATCAACAGATTTTTTAAATAACGAATCTACTTTATCATTTAAACCCAAAGGACCTGAATAAACACCTATTCTTTTACCTTTTAATCCATTTTTATTCAAAAACTGAGTATAATCATCATAAGTGTTATCCAAGCTTGTTATTGTCTTTTTATCATTTTCATCAACTCCAGTAAGAAAACCAAGACATATTGCTGCATCTTGAACACTCCTAGCCATTGGTCCTGCAGTGTCTTGAGTATAAGATATAGGGATAATTCCCGATCGACTAATCAAGCCTACAGTTGGTTTAATTCCAACAACGCCATTAACTGTTGAAGGACATACTATAGATCCATTAGTTTCAGTTCCAATTGCTAGAAGAGTAAGATTTGCTGAAACAGAAACTCCTGAACCAGAGCTTGATCCACATGGATTTCGAGTTAATACATACGGATTTTTAGTTTGACCATTAATTCCACTCCAGCCACTAGTTGACCTCTTGCCTCTAAAGTTTGCCCATTCACTTAAATTTGCTTTACCTAAGATTACAGCTCCAGCTTTTCTGAGCTTCTCAGCTACTTTACTGTCTTTTAGTGGTTTGGATCCAGCTAAAGCCCTTGATCCGGCTGTTGTAGACATTTGATCATTAGTATCAATATTGTCTTTCAAAAGAATCGGAACTCCATGTAGATACCCTCTTGATCCATTATTTTTCAACTCTTGATCTAGTGCTTTTGCAATTGAAATAGCTTCAGGATTAATCTCTATAACCGAATTAAGTTTTGGACCATTTTGATCAATTTTTTCAATTCTTTCTATGTATGCTTTGATTACTTCTTCAATTGTAAAGTTTCCATTTTTATATCCATTATTTAAAGCTATAATATCAATCTCAAGAAATTTAAAATCGTTAAGATCTTTATTTATAGGCTCAGTAAAAGTATTGCAACCAAAAAATATAAAAATTATATTGAGTATAAAAATATTATAAGCTTTCATAAAGTCATAAATTGAATAATTATTTAGAATATCATAAAGTTAATTAATATATTATAAGAAATAAAAAACCTATCAAATGATACTTTTATATAAAAAATACTTTTTATTTTTTTTGGTAATTTTTTATTCTTTTGAATGCTATTCGCAAAACATCAAGTCTTTCTTCAAAGCTCCTGATGGAGAATATTTAATCAGTACAGACCTGCATATTCACACTGTTTTTTCTGATGGAAGTGTTTGGCCAGATGTAAGAGTTGATGAAGCTGAAAGAGAATCGCTTGATTTAATTGCTATAACTGATCATCTAGAGTATCAGCCTCACTCTAAAGACATACCTAATCCAGACAGAAATAGATCATTTGAAATTGCTAAGTCTCACAGAAGTAAAAAATCAAATTTAATTGTAATTAATGGAGCTGAAATAACAAGATCAATGGCTCCAGGTCATATAAATGCAGTTTTTATTAATGATGCGAACAAAATATTGCACATGGATTCATTAAGTGGAATATTAGAGGCCAATAAACAAGGTGCTTTTGTTTTCTGGAATCATCCAAACTGGATTTCACAAAGAAATGATGGAATAGCTAAGTTAGATCCATACCATCAATATCTTATAAAAAATAAACTTTTACATGGAATTGAAGTCGTTAATGAAAATTCATTCTCTGAAGAGGCTTTTGAAATTGCATTAAATAACAATTTAACTGTATTGGGAACTTCAGATATTCATGGGTTAACCGAATGGGCTTATAATATTTCGTCAGGAGGACACAGGCCTATTACATTTGTAATTTCTAATTCAAAATCAGAAAAAGGTATTCATAACGGATTATTAAACAACCAAACCTTTATATGGTTTAATGATCTCTTGATTGGCAGCGCCGACAACTTAATACCGGTACTTTATTCAAATCTAAATGTTACTTCTAATGGATATAAGTCTAACGCAATACTTGCAGAAATTGTTTTAAAAAATCATAGTTCTGTTCCAATTAAACTTGAGTATATAGGTGAGTACAATCTACATGAAAACAGTAAAATGATTGAAATCGATCCCTATAGCTCAAAAATAATTTTAGTTAAAACAAAAGAGTTTCGTGAAAAAATCAAACTCCCCTTCAGAGTCTTAAATGCATTAATCAGTTCTAAAACAAATGCTTTAATTTCTTATGATATTTCAATTTAAGTTAATAAAAGTTAGACTCTGCTAAGTGATTTTATTGCTTCAATAAAATGATCTAGCTCTTTTGTTGTTGTAAAAACATTGGGAGAAATCCTACAACCATTTACATTTGCATAATTTATTGCTACAGTAAATACATTAAATTGTTTAAATAATTTTTCAGCTAAATCTTTAGAAGACATGTTATCAAGTCCAACGTTAGCAATAGCACAACTTCTTGTTTTATCTTTTGGTGTGTTGATGTTTACATTAGGATAATTACGAAGTTTTTCAGTCCAATAATTCTGAATGAACCTTAATCGTTCTTCTTTTCTATTAATACCCATCCATTCTATATAATCTAAAGCATCATTAATAGCTAAGTCAATATGAACTGGATGTGTTCCTATATGATTCAATCTATCTATATCATTTAAATCTTTATTGTGATCTGCTAAAAGAGGCCATATTTTAGAAGTATGTTTGGAGTCTACATATAATAATCCAGCGCCAAGAGGAGTTGCCAGCCATTTATGAAGACTTGACCCATAATAATCACAATTTAAATCCTCAATATTGAAGTCAAAATGACCTATGCAATGAGCCCCATCAACCATTACTTCAACTTTATGTTTATGGGCCATATCACATATCTTTTTTATGGGTAAAATTTGTCCAGTTATATTTATCATATGACAAACCATAATAAGTTTTGTTTTGGAAGTTATTTTGGATTCATATAAAGACACAATTTCTTCATCAGAATCAGGGTGATTTGGAACAGAAACTACTTTATTTAAAACGCCATGACGCTTATAAACTTGTTCAAACATTACTTTCATTGCGCCATAGTCTTGTTCTGCATAAATAGCTTCATCTCCACTCTTCCATGGAAATCCACCAATAATAAGATCTAAAGACTCAGTTGTATTTCTTGTTATTGCTATATTGTTAGAATTGCAGCCAACAAATTTCGCAAGTCTATTTGTGATTAATTTTTTATCAGTTAAACGATTATTTCTCATATAATATGATCCTTCAATATTAATTCGCCTAACATGATCAATATGTTTTGACAATGTAGGTTTTGGAATTATATTATAATATCCACTTTCAAGGTTTATATAATCAGATGTTAGTTCATAGTGATCTCTTATTTTATTCCAATAATCTGAATTAAAGTCAGGATAGTTAATTGTCTCTTTTTCAATATATGAAACATTAGATGATGAAATAAGTAAAGGAGAAGCCAATGCAGTTCCAATAGCTTTTAGGAAAGTTCTTTTTTTCATTTTTTTAAAAGTTTGTCTTTTAAAGATAGAAAAATCAAAACTGAAAAAATATTTATATCTTCGGCAAAATTTAAGCCTTAATTAAAAACCATATATTCACTAGCTTTTAAAATTAAAATTTATGAGACAATTAGTGTTAAAAAACCTTTCAAAGACCTACCCAAATAATGTTAAAGCACTTGATGATGTGTCGATCGAAATAAAAAGTGGGATGTTTGGACTTCTTGGACCTAATGGTGCTGGAAAATCTTCTTTAATGAGAACTATTGCTACACTTCAAGAAGCTGATTCGGGGTCGATATTTTTTGATGACTTAAATGTTTTAGATAACACAAAAGAGTTTCGTCAAAACCTTGGGTATCTTCCGCAAGAATTTGGCGTATATCCCAGAATTACTGCCGAACAGCTTCTTGACCATATAGCAACTTTAAAAGGAATTTCAATAAAAAACGAAAGAAAAGAATTAGTAGAATACCTTCTTCAAAAAGTTAATTTGTATGATAAAAAAAATAAAAATGTAAAAGGTTTTTCTGGAGGAATGAAACAAAGAATAGGAATCGCTCAATCCCTAATTGGTGATCCAAAAGTTTTAATTGTTGATGAGCCAACTGCTGGGCTTGATCCAGGAGAAAGAAATCGTTTTTATGACCTATTATCAGATGTTGGAGAGGATGTAATAGTCATTTTGTCAACACACATTGTTGACGATGTTAGAGAACTATGTACTCAAATGGCTATTATGAATTTTGGACAAATAGTTTTTAGTGGGGCACCTGACGATGGAATTAACTCATTAAAGGGTAGAGTTTTTGAGAAACAGATAAGTAAATCTGAGCTCGACTCATACAAGGAGAGTCATCAGGTAATTTCAAATAAATTAATTGCTGGAAAACCAGTAATTCATGTTTTAAATGATAAGATTCCAGACAAAAGCTTTAAGAAAATTGAACCTTCACTAGAAGACGTATTCTTTACTAATATTCAAAAAAATAATCAATAAAATATATTTATTATATGTTTAAGAACTTTTTCTTATCAGAACTCAGATATAGCTTTAGACAACCAATGCTATATTTATTCTTTTTAATAGTTTTCTTGTTGGTTTTTGCCGCTAATGTCACAGATAATGTGTCAATAGGGGGTGCAATTGGAAATGTGTTTCGAAATGCTCCCAATATTATCACAATCTATTCACTTATAATGACAATTTTTGGATTATTATTTGCTACCGCATTTTTTAATAATTCAGCATTAAGAGATCATAAAAATAATTTTCAAGAAATTTTATTTTCGAAACCCATAGATAAGTTTGGGTATTTTATGGGTAAATTTTTAGCCTCATTATTTTTATCTACAGTTCCATTGACTGGCGTTTTTTTTGGAATTATTCTTGGATCAAAAGTTGCTCCATTAATGGGGTGGATTGAAGCCGATAGGTTTGGTCCTTTTTTTATAGAAACTTTTATTAACAATTACTTTATTTTCATCTTACCTAACATGTTCATTGGAGGAGCTATTATATATTCATTAGCGCAAGAGTATAAAAATACGATGATTTCCTTCGTCGGAGCAATGCTAATAATTGTAGGCTATTCAATAGCTGGTGAACTTGTTTCTGATATTGATAATGAGAAAATAGCTTCATTGGTTGATACTTTTGGAATTAGAACATACAGTATAACATCTAAATATTATACCCCTTTAGAAAAAAATACTTTAAATCCTTCCTTATCAGGTTTAATTCTTTACAATAGACTTCTTTGGGTCGGTTTTGCAGCAATAATACTTTTTGCATCTTACACAAGATTTAGTTTTACAACAAAAAAAAGTAAAAAGAGTAAAAAGAATAAAAGTGATTTAAATAAAGTCATTTTAAGTGTTCCGAAAAAAGCTCCTAAAGTTCAAGTTTTTAAAAACTCAGCCCTTCTCCATTTTAAAAGTTTTTTCAAACTTAACATGAACAGCATTTATAAACATGTAACATTTAAAATTCTATTCGTTTTTAGTATTATTCAGCTAATTGCAGGACTGGCAACGGGATTTGAATATTTTGGTCTAAAATCATATCCCCTAACCTACTTCATGGTCGATCAAGTAAACGGTTCGTCTAGCTTATTCATTTTGATTATTTTAGTTTTTTTTAGTGGTGAATTGGTTTGGAGAGATCGAGATGTTCAAGTAAACGAAGTAATTGATTCTACTCCTCATTCTACTCTAATTCCACTTTTTTCAAAAACTTTATCTCTTTTTTCATTATCTGTTGTAATTCATTTAGTTCTTATTTTAATAGCTATAATATATCAGTTAATTTCTGGATTTACACAAATTGAATTCTCTTTATATGTCAAAGACTACATATATAATATGTTTCCAATCTATTTTACAATGTGTGCTGCTTTGGTTGCTATTCAGGTCATTGTTAATAATAAATATATTGGATATATGGTCTCCGTAATTGTATTATTAGGATTCGATATTATATTACTAATATTGGATGTAAATTCTAATATGTTATCGCTAGGGAGTACTCCTTACATGATATATTCAGATTTAAATGGTTTTGGTCCAAGCAATACGGGTGTGTTTTGGTTTAGTCTATATTGGATACTATTTTCTTTATTGTTGCTCTCATTATCTGGATTAATATGGAACAGAGGTGTGAAAAAATCATTTAAAGAAAGATTAAATAGCATTAACAGTAATACCAGTAAAACTTATTCAATTATCGTGTCTTCAATAGGAGTATTGTTTATTTTAACAGCTTCCTTTGTTTATTATAATACCCAAATATTAAATAGTTACAAGTCGAGTGACCGATATGAGGAGTTAGCTGTTTCCTACGAAAAATATTATAAAAAATATAAAAACTTACCATTTCCAAAAATCATAGAGGCTAAATATAATATTGATATTTTTCCAAAAAAGAAGATGGCAGATGTTTTAGCTTACTTAACCCTTACGAACAACAAAGAAAAACCTATTGATAGTATACTGCTAAACGTAAATAAACAGTGGGATTTAAGTTTTGAATTTCCAAACGCCACAATAATTAGTAAAAACGAAGATCATGGAGTTCATTTTTATAGGATTGATCCCCCAATGCTTCCTGGCGATACTCTAATTCTAGAAATAAAAAACAAATACGAAACAAAGGGGTTTTCTAATGGAGGAGAAACAACAAGCATAGTTAAAAATGGATCATTTTTAAATAATTTTGAAATATTACCTAATATTGGATATGATTCAAGTAAAGAAATTGGAGATAAAAATAAAAGAAAAAAACTTGGATTGCCACCAAAAGAACGAATGCCTAAGTTAGAGGTTGATTGTGGGGTGAATTGTGACAAAAATTATTTAACTCAAGGCTTCTCCGACTATATTAATGTAGAGAGTATAATCTCTACTAGCATTGAACAAACTGCTATTGCTCCCGGTTCATTAATAAGAAAATGGGAAGAAAATAACAGGGCCTATTTTGAATATAGATTAGATCATCCTTCTCAAAATTTTTATTCTTTTATTTCAGCAGAGTATGAAATTGCTAAAAGGGAATGGAATGATGTAGATATTGAGATTTATTACGACGCAAAACATTCTGTGAATATTGATATGATGCTAGATGCTGTAGAAAGGTCCCTGAATTATTACACAGAAAATTTTGGTCCATACTATCATAAACAAGCAAGGGTAATTGAGTTTCCAAGATTTTCTACTTTTGCACAGGCATTTCCTGGGACCATGCCGTATTCAGAATCATTTGGTTTCATTATTGATCTTGAAGATGAAGAAGACAACAACGTTATAGATGCTGTTATTGCCCATGAAATGGCTCATCAGTGGTGGGCACATCAATTAGTTGGTGCAAATATGCAAGGTGGAACACTTATGAGTGAAGCATTTTCAGAATATTCTTCATTAATGACTCTAAAAGATATAGCAAAAACTCCAATGAAAATGAGAGAGTTTCTTAAGTACGATCATGATAGATATTTAAGGGGTAGATCAGGTGAGCTAGAAAAAGAACTTCCTTTATACAAGGTAGAAAATCAACAATACATCCATTATGGAAAAGGAAGTGTAATACTTTATGCTTTGCAAGACTATATCGGTGAAGATAAAGTTAACAGTGCAATGAAAGAATTTTTAGAAAAGTACCGTTATAAAACTCCTTACCCAACATCTTTAAATTTTTTAGAAATTCTTGAGCCCAAGATTCCTGATTCTTTAAATTATTTGATTGATGATTGGTTTAAAGAAATCACCTTATATGATAATAGGCTAAAAACAGCCTTTGCAAAAAAACTAGACAATGGAAAATATGAAGTAAGTATTGAAATTGAAGCTTTTAAAATAAAAGCTGACTCAGTAGGAAATGAAAAGAAGGTTAGTTTAAATGAATGGATTGACATAGGAGTCTTTTCTGATTCAGACGAAGAAAATTTAATTCATCAACAAAGAGTCAATATAAATGATTCCTTAATGAGATTTACAATGATTGTTGATTCGTTACCTGCTAAAGCAGCAATCGATCCAAGACACATTTTAATTGATCGAGTTTTTTCTGACAATACAAAACCAGTATCGTTCAATTAATATAATTACCAACATTCTATTTATTAATTTATTTTTTAAAAAAAATTAACCTATTTAATATACATTTGATAGTAGATTACTATGTTATAAAAATATAAATTCATTAAATTAAAGTGATGTTATATGAATAGGCAAAAGAATGTATCTCTCTCTAAATACGGGATAAATAAAAGCAAAATCTTTTATCAGTTATCTTCTGATGAACTTCAAAAAGTAACTTTAGATAACAATCATGGTGTCCAGGTGTCATCTGGAGCTCTAGCTGTTAATACTGGAGAGTTTACTGGCAGATCTCCCAAAGATAGATTTATAGTAAAAGATGGAATAACTAAAGATAAAGTTTGGTGGGGAGATATAAACATTCCTTTCGAGCCATCCAAATTTGATAAGCTTCTTAATAGGGTTATTGAGTATTTAGATGGAAAAGACTTATACGTAAGAGATTGCCATGCTTGTGCTAAAGAAGATCACAAACTAAACATTAGGGTAATTAACGAATATCCTTGGTCAAACATGTTTGCGTACAACATGTTTTTACGTCCCTCTAATAAAGAATTAGAAAAATTTAAACCTGAATGGACAGTAATAAATGCACCTGGATTTTTAGCAGATAAAAATATTGATGGAACTAGGCAACATAATTTTTCAATTTTAAATTTTTCAAAAAAAATTGCTTTAATAGGAGGAACGGGTTATACTGGAGAAATCAAAAAAGGTATTTTTTCAGCATTAAATTTTATTCTTCCTGTTTATAAAAACATCCTTCCAATGCATTGCTCGGCAAATATTGGAATTAATAAAGAAACAGCTATATTTTTTGGACTTTCTGGAACCGGAAAGACAACTTTATCTACAGATTCGAAACGAAAATTAATTGGAGATGATGAACATGGGTGGGCTAGTGATCATTCAATTTTTAATTTTGAAGGGGGATGTTATGCTAAAGTTATAAACTTAAAAAAAGAAGATGAGCCTGAAATATATGGTGCCATTAAAAAAGGAGCTTTATTAGAAAACGTCATTGTTGATTCTGAAGATAAAGTAAGTTTTGAAGATGATTCATTGACTCAAAATACTAGAGTCAGTTATCCTATAAATCATATTAGTAATATTCAAAATCCTTCTATTGGTGAAAACCCTAAACATATATTTTTCCTAACTGCTGATGCTTTTGGAGTATTACCTCCTATTTCAAAGTTAACACCAAGTCAAGCAGCTTATCATTTCATCTCAGGCTACACTGCAAAAGTTGCAGGAACTGAAGCTGGAATTAAAGAACCTACCCCTTCATTTTCTGCATGTTTTGGAGCTCCTTTTATGCCACTTCATCCATCCTATTATGCTGAATTATTAATAAAAAAAATGAATGAAGCAAAAGTTAATGTTTGGCTTGTAAATACTGGATGGACAGGGGGTCCTTATGGTATTGGTAGTAGGATAAAATTAAGTTATACTAGAACTATGATTAATGCTGTTTTAGATGGTTCTTTAGGCAGGTTTAACTATGAAGACTATCATATTCACTCTGTTTTTGGTTTGGCTCAACCCAGAAAGTGTCCAGGTATTCCGGCGAATGTTTTAAGCCCAAGAGCTTCATGGAATAATGATGAAGAATATTATAAGACTGCATTCAAGCTCTCCAAAGCTTTTATGGATAATTTTAAAAACTTTGAAAAAGAATCAAATGAAG
>CAJJCT010000034.1 GCA_905182735.1 Candidatus Marivariicella framensis | reverse complement strand
TAACTACGGGCTTTAGTCAAAATCAATAACCATCTGTTAAAAACAGAAAACCTTCTTATCTTTAAAAAAAAATAATAAATGAAAGCCATCCTCCTTGCCGGCGGAATAGGGTCAAGACTCTTCCCAGTTACACTAGGAGTCTCTAAGCAGCTATTGCCTGTTTATGATAAGCCCATGGTGTATTATCCCTTATCTGTTCTTATGGAAGCGGGTATCCGTGAGGTTCTATTAATTAGTACCCCCCATGATTTAGATCAATACAAAAGATTACTTGGAGATGGAAGCAAATGGGGAATTAATTTAAGTTATTTAAAACAGGAAAAACCAAATGGTTTAGCAGAAGCATTTATTTTAGGAGAATCTTTTATTAAAAATGACTCTGTGTGTCTTGTGCTTGGTGACAATATTTTTCACGGGTCGAATTTGTCTAGTCATTTGAAATCAGCAATTATTCAAACTGTAGAATTGCAAAAAGCTACAGTATTTGGTGTTAAAGTTAATGATCCTCAGCGATATGGTGTGATCTCTTTTGATGATAAAGGAAATCCAAATGAAATTATTGAAAAACCCAAGTATCCTAAAAGTGATTATGCTGTTGCAGGCTTGTATTTTTATCCAAATTCAGTAATTAAGATTGCTAAAACCATAAAACCCTCAAATAGAGGGGAGCTGGAAATCACTTCGATTAATCAAATTTATTTAAATGAAAAGAAACTTCATTTAGAAAAACTAGGTAGAGGATTTACATGGCTGGATACTGGGACTCATGAATCATTATTGGAAGCAAGTCAATTTATCCAGACAATTGAGAAAAGGCAAGGCATTAAAGTGGGATGTTTGGAAGAAGTAGCATATGATAACGGATGGATTTCAAAAAAAACATTAATCATTACTGCTCAGTCTTTAGGACATACAGGTTATGGAGAATATCTCCTGAATAAATATTCTGAAGATGAAAATTGAGACTACAGAATTTAAAGATGTTTTATTAATAACACCAAAATCATATCAAGATAAAAGAGGAGATTTTAGAGAAAGTTTTCGTTTGGATAAAATCAATCAAGCTTTAAATAGAGAGATATGTTTTTGCCAAGACAATTTAGCTCGATCAAAAAAGGGAGTCATAAGGGGATTGCATTATCAAATGCCAGAGCATAGCCAATCAAAACTCGTTTCCGTAATTAAGGGAAAAGTACTTGATGTAATAGTAGATGTTAGGAAAGGCTCTCCAACCTTTGGAAAGCATATTTCAATCGAATTAAGTGAGACCAATAATAAATGTGTTTTTATTCCTAGAGGATTTGCTCATGGATATATTACACTTAGTGAAAATTCAATTTTCCATTATAAGGTTGATAGCTATTACGATAAAGGAAGTGAAGGAAGTATAGCTTTTGATGATCCAAAACTGGAAATTGATTGGATATTACCCCAGTCTAAATGGATAGTATCTGAAAAAGACAAGAATCATCCATTATTAGAAGACGCTATTTTGTTTGATTATAATACCAATCTATATGACTAAGGTTTTAGTTACAGGAGGAAGTGGTCAACTGGCAAAGTGTTTTAATTACATCAAGGCAGAATATCCTGAAATACTTTTTCATTTTTTGGACAGACATGCATTAGACATTACCGACTATGAATCGACATGGAATTATATTAAAAATAATAGTTTAAATTATATTATTAATTGTGCTGCTTACACTTTAGTTGATAAAGCAGAAGATGAGCCTGATAAAGCAAAAGCAATTAATGTTTTAGGGCTAGGTAACCTGGTTAAAATATCAGAATTACAAAAAATTAAACTTATCCACATTTCAACAGACTATGTTTTTAATGGATTGGGTCAAGAAGAATTAAAAGAAGATCATAAACCTGATCCATTAGGAGTTTATGGAAAAACAAAGCTTGAGGGAGAGAATTTGATCATGAATTCAAAAGGACAAGCAATAGTAATAAGAACTTCATGGCTATTTAGTCCATTTGGAAATAATTTTGTTAAGACAATCTTAAGCCTATCCAGTTCCAATCAAAAAATATCAGTAATAAATGATCAATATGGAAAGCCAACTTATGGTTTAGATTTGGCCGAAGTCATTATTAAATTAATTAATTCTTCAAAGTCATTTAATAATAAAATTTATCATTTTTCAAATGAAGGGGTTACTTCTTGGTATGATTTTGCAAAATCAATAATTGAATTAAGTGGTTCTAAAAGTACTTTAGTTCCAATTAAAAGTTTTGAATATTCTTCAAAAGTAATAAGACCAAAAAATGTAGCTTTGAATACTGATCTGATTGAAACTACTCTTAATATTGAAATTCCTTATTGGAAAGACTCGTTAAATAAGTGTTTAAAAATGATTGAATGAGTAATAAAAAAAATTTATTAATTACAGGTGGTGCTGGTTTTATTGGTTCTCACTTAGTGATTCACTTAGTAAAAAAGTATTCTAATTATAGAATAATTAATGTTGATTCATTAACATATGCTTCTAATCTTAAAAATTTGGCTGAAATTCAAAATTCACAAAACTATATTTTTGAAAAAATAGACATAAGAGATAAAAATGCAATTTCTCAAATCCTTATTAAATATGAAATTGATAATATTATTCATCTAGCTGCTGAATCTCATGTTGATAATTCAATTAACAATCCATTAGAGTTTGCTGAAACAAATGTAATGGGCACCTTAAATCTATTAGATTCGGTAAGAAATTATTGGAATAATAATTTTATTAATAAATGTTTTTATCATGTTTCTACTGATGAAGTATATGGTAGCTTAGGTATGGAGGGGTCATTTCTAGAAAGCACACCTTATAATCCCAGATCTCCTTACTCAGCTTCCAAAGCATCTTCAGATCATTTTGTTAAAGCCTACCATCACACATATAAAATGCCAATAATTATTTCAAATTGTTCAAATAATTATGGCCCTCACCAGTTTACAGAAAAGCTTATACCGCTGATGATAAATAATATTGTTAAGAATCAAAGTTTACCTATATATGGAGACGGAAAGAATATAAGAGATTGGCTATACGTTAAAGATCATGTTGAAGCAATTGATTTAATTTTTCATAATGGAAAAAAAGGTGAAACTTATAATATTGGAGGGAACAACGAGTTAAATAATATTGATATTATTAGTAAATTGATATTAGAAGTAGACAAAGCCCTCTCAAGGCCTAAAGGTTGGTCCAGAAAATTAATTTCATACGTAACCGATAGAAAAGGTCATGACTTTAGATATTCCATTGACTCATCCAAGTTAAAAAATGAACTGGGTTGGATTCCTAAAACAACATTTGATAAAGGCTTGCAATTAACTATTGAATGGTACCTTAAAAGTTTTAAGAAAAATTAATTATTACATTTACAAAAATTTAGTATTATGAAAACATCTGATATCGGTAAGCTTATTCTGAGAATCTCCTTTTCTTTATTAATGTTAACTCATGGATGGGGAAAACTAAATAGACTTTTTGCTGACGAAGTTAAGTTTGGAGATCCACTAGGAATAGGTTCGGTTCCCACACTCATATTAGCTGTTTTTGCAGAATTTATTGCTCCAATACTCATTATACTTGGATTTAAAACAAGATGGGCTTCATTACTACCCATTGTAACCATGTGCGTAGCGTTATTAATTGTTCATGTAAGTGATCCGTTTAACAGACAAGAATTACCATTATTATATCTTGCAGGTTTTGCAGCAATTGCCCTAATAGGACCTGGAAAATATTCTATCGATAAAAGATAGTTATAAAAGTAGTTGTTTTTGTTTTGATTAATTCTTAAAAAACATATCTTTGCCCTCCGAAATAACATAAAATGTACGCAATTGTAGAGATAGCAGGGCAGCAATTCAAAGTTGCAAAAGATCAAAAAGTCTTCGTACATCGTTTACAAAATAAAGAAGGATCAAAAGTCTCTTTTGATAAGGTTTTACTTTTAGATGATGGTACAGAAGTTAAAGTTGGCGCCCCGACTATAGAAGGAGCATCTGTTGATGCTAAAATTATTAGTCACCTCAAAGGTGATAAAGTAATTGTTTTTAAGAAAAAAAGAAGAAAAGGATACCGTGTTAAAAATGGACATCGACAATATTTGTCTGAAATTCAGATTTCAAATATTTCTTCTTCAGGAAGTAAACCTTCGAAAAAAGCTGAAGAACCTAAATCTGTTTTAAAAGTTAAACCTGTTTCAAAAGCTAAATCAAAAAAAGTTTCTGAATCAAGCTCTCCAAAAAAAGATTTATCATCTATGAGTGTTTCAGAACTTAAGGCTTTTGCAAAAGAAAAAGGAATTACTGGAATATCAAAAATGAAAAAAGCTGATCTGATAAAGGCTTTAAATTAAAAGTATTAAATAATTAATCATGGCACACAAAAAAGGAGTTGGTAGTTCGAAAAATGGAAGAGAATCAGAATCAAAACGTCTTGGTGTTAAAATTTTTGGAGGTCAAGCAGCAAGAGCTGGAAATATAATAGTACGTCAGCGAGGAACTGCTCATAATCCAGGAGAAAATGTATATTTAGGAAAAGATCATACTCTTCATGCACAAATAGATGGTGTCGTTGAGTTTTCTAAAAAGAGAAATAATAAATCGTATGTTTCTGTAGCTCCTTTTGAAGCATAAATTCATATAACTTAATTATAAATAAAAAACCCTTCAAACATTTGAAGGGTTTTTTATTTATAATTAATATCTGTAATAATCAGGCTTATAAGGCCCTTTTACGGTAACACCTATATATTTAGCCTGGTCCTCAGATAAAGACTCTAATTCAACACCTAAATGCTCAAGATGTAGTTCTGCAACTTTTTCATCTAAGTGCTTAGGAAGCATGTAAACTTTGTTTTCATATTTTTCAGGATTCTGCCATAATTCTAATTGAGCCAATACTTGATTTGTAAATGAATTACTCATCACAAAACTTGGATGACCAGTTGCACAACCAAGATTAACTAAGCGTCCTTCGGCAAGAATAATTAATTCATTTCCATTATCAAGTGTGTAAAGATCAACTTGAGGCTTAATTTCAGTTTTTGTATGTCCATACTCTGTATTTAGCCAATTCATGTCAATTTCGTTATCAAAATGCCCAATATTACAAATTATAGATTTATCCTTCATTCTAAGAAATGCTTCTTTCCCAATGATATCTTTGTTTCCTGTTGCGGTAACAAGTATATCAATATTATCAATAACAGACATAATTTTTTTGACCTCAAAGCCATCCATTGCAGCTTGTAATGCGCATATTGGATCAATTT
>CAJJCT010000033.1 GCA_905182735.1 Candidatus Marivariicella framensis | reverse complement strand
ACATTCTTTTTTTTTTTGAAAAAATCGTTTCTAACTTCAATGTTTGAGAAATTTGAATTTGACAATAAACTTTCAATATCATTAATATAGTTTGGATTTATTTCAAAAAAAAGTTTTCCACCCTTTCTTAGGCTTTTTTTTGCAAAATCAATACAATACCTATAATAACAAACCGGGTCATTAATTGGAGTGAAAAGAGCAAGATGCGGCTCGTGACTTAGAACTCTGGGTTGCATATTTTTTTTTTCATCAGGGTAAATATAAGGAGGGTTAGATACAATAATATCAATAGATGAATTTTCTGATTTAATTTTTTTTAAATCCTCAACTATCCAATTAATATCTAAATTTAATTTTTTAGCATTTTTTACAGCAATTAAAATTGCTTTCTTTGATATATCTAATCCTGTAATATTTAAAGTTGGATTGTGTTTTTTTAAACCCAAAGCAATGCATCCACTTCCAGTACATAAATCAAAAATGTTTTGTCCATTTTTACAAGATTTCAAAATCCAATTAACCAACTCCTCAGTTTCGGGTCTTGGTATTAAAACATTTGGATCAACATAAACTTCAAAATCTAAAAATGGCGAGTTTCCAATAACATATTGTAAAGGACAGTCATCCTGAATCAATAATAAGGCATTGTTTAATTTCATCTCTTGTTTAGAAGATAAATCCATTTGTGGATTCAGTCCAACCACGGTTGATTCTAATTTAAAAAAAGAGTTTAAAAGCTTTTTGTAAATGAAATCAATTTCATTTAATTCTAACTTAGAGCTAAGAGCTTCTCTATAAAGGTTTCGAAATTGAATTATATTCATTTAAAGTGTTTTATCATCCATGTATCACAGTTTACATGACCTGTTTTACCTATTGGCTTAGCAATGTATTTAAATCCTTTTTTAAGATAAAGTTTTTGTGCAGCTTTCATAAAACTCATGGTTTCAATATAACATGAATTAAAATCATTTTCCTTAGCATGACATAAACACTTATCAATTATCATTTCACCCCAACCTTTACCTCTTGCATTATTTAAAAAATACATTTTCTGTAATTCACATACTGAATAATTAAAGTGACTCAAAGGGTTTATTCCAGCACCTCCAAGTATTTTTCCATTATCTTCAATAATAAAATATTTTGATCTAGACCCACTAAAGGAATCACTCAGGAAATTTAATTCTGGATCACTGAATGCAGTTCCAGTTTTAGGAGCTTTCATTTCAGTAATTACATCTCTTATTATCAGGGCTATTTGAATATTATCTTGATGATTAATTTCTCGAATTGTCATTCAATCAAATTTTAATTTAATTTTATGACGTCAAAATTACACAAACAACAACAAAATGCTATCGAACGAAGAGTTATTAATGAAAAGATGCATATATCTAGCAAAAAAAGGCTTGGGGAGCACGTCTCCCAATCCAATGGTTGGAGCAGTTATTGTTTGTGATAATAAAATCATAGGAGAAGGATTTCATAAAAATTTTGGTGAAAATCATGCTGAAGTTGAGGCTATTAATAGTGTAAAAAATAAAAAACTACTAGAAAAATCTACATTATATGTAAATCTTGAGCCATGCAACCACTATGGAAAAACTCCGCCTTGTAGTGAACTAATAATTAAAAAAAAGATTCCAAGTGTAATCATTGGAACCAGCGATCCAAATCCAAAAGTTTCTGGCTTGGGAATTCAAAAATTAAAAAACAATAATATAAATGTCAAAGTAGGAGTATTAGAAGATGAATGCGACAAACTAAATAAAAGATTTTTTTGTTATCATAAAAATAAAAGGCCATATATAATTTTAAAATGGGCACAGTCAGAAGATGGCTTCATTTCTCCAGTTAATCAAAAAAAAGGTGAAATATTTTGGATTACATCAACTGAATCAAGACAAATCACTCATAAGTGGCGATCTGAAGAAGATACAATAGCGGTAGGGATAAATACAATTTATAAAGACAATCCAGAATTAACTACTCGATATTGGAATGGTAAATCTCCAACTCCAATAATAATAGATCCAAATAACAGAATTAAACCTAATTCAAAAGTCCTAAAAAAACATAATAAAATATATCACTTTATTGATAAAAAAATCAAAATAAATAATAAACACAGCATACATATAAACTTTAAAAAAAGTATTCATGAACTTTTAAATAATCTTCACGAAAACAAAGTCAACTCAATATTAGTTGAAGGAGGGAGAAAAACAATTCAAAAATTTATTGATTATAATTTCTGGGATGAAGCAAGATGTTTTGTTGGGAAAAAGAAAATTTATGACGGAATCAAAGCTCCTGAAATAAAAAATAAAGAGTGGATCAAAAAAACTATTTCTACTGACTTACTATATAGTGTAATAAATTATTCTCCAAACAAATTATAAAGAAAACTTGGACATCTAACTGGCTTTTGAGTTTTTGAATTTAAGAAGGCTAGTCTTGTTGTGCCTTTACATATCAATTCTTTATTTTGATTATAAACAATATAGTTAAAATCTAATGAAGCTTTAGGGATTTGGCTTAGTTGTATTTGAATAACTAATAGGTCATCAAAAAAAGAAGGTTTAATATGTATTAGCGAAGATGAAACAACGGGCATTACGATACCATCAGCTTCCATCTTTTTATAAGAAATTCCCAAATCCCTTAGCCAAGAAATTCTTGCCTTTTCAAAAAATCTTAAATAATTGGAATGATGCATAAATCCCATTTGATCAGTATCAGAATAATCAACACGAAAAGGTTTGGACAAATATTTCATTTATTTAACAAAAATTATATATTATGTTTGTTTTTAAGGTTAAATTATAAAAGCTATAATGTCCACAAAAAAATTTTAATAGTCAATAGTAAATTGTGTTTTTTTTTAAAAAAATTTAAACAATATTTGTCTTAGCTGATTTGTTAGTTAAAAAAATAATAATTATAACATTTATATATTAATTCAATAGATGAATTCTATTAAAAATGAGGTTTGGAGTAAATGTCTTTCTTTCATAAAAGATAACATCCAACCTCAAGCATTCAAAACATGGTTTGAGCCAATTGAAGCGGTTAAGCTAGCTAATAATGTATTAAGTATTCAAGTTCCAAGTAAGTTTTTTTATGAGTGGCTAGAAGAACATTATGTAAGTCTTTTGAAGTCGGTACTTGTTCAACAACTAGGTCCAGATGCTCGTTTAGTTTATGTCATTAAAATGGAAAACACTTTTGGAAACAAACAACCTTTCACTGAGAGCATTCCAAGTAATCACAGAGACTCAATAAAGCCACAAGACGTTTCAGCACCTATGACATCAAGAAGTCATGAATTGAAGAATCCTTTTATAATTCCAGGTATTCGAAACTTACAAATTGAATCACAGCTAAATCCAAATTATAATTTTGATAATTTTTTAGAAGGAGATGCTAATAGACTGGCTAGATCTGCCGGATTAGCAGTGTCAAATAAACCCGGAGGAACCTCTTTCAATCCTTTATTAATATTTGGAGGTGTTGGTCTAGGTAAGACTCATTTAGTTCATGCTATTGGAGTTGAAATTAAAGATAAATACCCTGAGAAAACTGTTTTATATATTTCTGCTGAAAAATTCACTCAACAGTATATTGAGTCAGTTAAGAAAAATTCAAGGAATGATTTTATTCATTTTTATCAAGTAATTGATATTTTAATTATTGATGATGTCCAATTTTTGAGTGGAAAGTCAGGAACACAAGATGTTTTCTTTCATATATTTAATCATCTTCATCAGAATGGAAAACAAGTTATTCTAACATCAGACAAAGCTCCGGTTGACATGCAAGATATCGAGCAAAGGTTACTTTCTAGATTCAAGTGGGGCTTATCAGCTGAATTACAATCTCCAGATTTTGAAACACGAGTATCCATAATTAAAAATAAATTATTCAGAGATGGTGTTAATATTGAAGATAATATAATAGAATATGTTGCTAAAAATATTAAAACAAATATTCGTGAATTAGAAGGAGCTATAATTTCTTTGATTGCTCAATCATCCTTTAATAAAATGGAAATTACTATTCAATTAGCCCAAGAAATCGTAAATAAATTTGTTAAAAACACAAAACGTGAAGTTTCTATTGATTATATTCAAAAGGTAGTGTCAGAATATTTCCAAATGGACGTTTCAACTCTTCAGTCAAAAACAAGAAAGCGTCACATTGTCCAAGCTAGACAATTAGCAATGTATTTTGCAAAAAAATTCACAAAAGCATCATTAGCCAGTATAGGTTCTCAGATAGGAAAACGTGATCATGCCACCGTACTCCATGCATGTAAAACAGTAGATAATCTAAGCTTTACAGACAAGCAATTCAGAAAGTATGTTGAAGACCTAAATCAAAAACTCACAATATAACTTTCAAGACTAATCCGACTCTTATTTTAATCGTTTGTCTGGGGAATATTTATAGACCTCCCTTAGCTGAGGGAATACTTAAAAAATATCTTCACAAAAAAAACTTTATTATTGATTCTGCTGGAACATCCTCTTATCATGCTGGAGATATACCTGATCAAAGAAGTATTGATATTGCAAAAAAAAATAATATAAATATATAAGTTAAGGCAGTTTACAAAAAATTATTTTAAAAGTGTATGACCATATTTATGTAATGGATAAGAAAAACCTTAAGGATGTTTTGTTTATTTCAGACATTACTGGATCCTAATCGAGGATTAAACTTCTTATGAAGAAAAGTGATACACCTGACCCATACTACGGAGGAGTGAAAGATTTTAATGATTGTTTTAAATTAATTAATTTTGCTTATGAAAAATAGCTTCTAAATTTATTATAAAATGAGAAAAAATGGATACTTATATTTAATTCCAAACACCATTGGCAATTATGAAGTCGATAGGAATATTCCTGTCGAGGTAAAAAATATTATTGAGAAATTAAATTATTTTATTGTTGAAAATGAAAAAGTTGCAAGAAAATACATTAAGCTAGTATCACCTTATAGATCTCAAGAAAAAATCACCATGTATCCATTAAATAAGCACACTTCATTAAATGAATCAGATTCTTATTTGAATATCTGCTTGAAAGGCCAATCGATTGGATTAATTTCAGATGCGGGATGTCCAGGAATTGCAGATCCAGGAGCATTAATAGTTTCCAAAGCTCATAATCTCAACATAAAGGTTAAACCTTTAGTTGGACCCTCATCTATACTTTTAGCTTTAATGGCATCGGGTATGAATGGTCAGAACTTTGCATTTAACGGGTATCTTCCAATAGAAAAAAAAGAAAGATTTAAAAAAATTAAATTTTTTGAAAAAAGGTCGTTAAATGAAAATCAATCTCAAATATTTATTGAAACCCCCTACCGAAACAACTCATTATTTAATGATCTAATTAATATCTTGTCAAATTCAACTGAACTTTGCATAGCAACTGATATAAGTCTTAATTCTGAGAGAATAAAAAGTGAATCAGTAGATAATTGGAAGAAAATTAATAAGGAAGATTTAAATAAGCGACCTTCAATTTTTATTTTAAATAGTGGGTTTTAGCGATAGACTTTCTTCTTATTTATCCAACGAATATATTTTTTTTTATTAGAATTATGTTCTCTTAAGTTTTTCCCGAAAAGATGATACCCTCTGTTTTCAGGATCAGCGACAAAATATAAAAATTTATGGTTTTCGGCATTTAACACTGCATCAACTGCGTCGAGATCTGGCATACAAATTGGACCTGGAGGAAGACCTCTATTCCGATATGTATTGTAAGGAGATTTAATTTTTAAATCTTTATATAACACTCTTTTTATTTTTTTATTAAAATTTCCTATTTTTTTTTTGAGAGCAAAAATAACTGTTGGATCAGCTTGAAGTCGCATACGTTTTTTTAATCTATTTAAATAAACACCTGCAATTCTTGGTCTTTCATCTTTCATTACTGATTCTCTTTGAACTATAGAAGCTAAAACAGAAACTTCCTGTTGGGACAGACCTATCTGTTTTGCTTTTAATATTCGTTTATTATTCCAAAAACTATTGTAAGACTCTAACATTTTGTTTCTAAAATTATTAGCGCTAGTATCCCAAAAAAGCTCGTAAGTATTTGGCAGGTACATTGAAATAGCGTTTAAGGAGTTGAACCCATTGAGGAGCATAAAATTCTTATCATAAAATGCTTTTAACAAGGAAACACTGTCAAGGGCAATTTGTCTTGAAACTCTTCCAGCAAGATTCTCTATCCTTTCGTGATTATTAAAAACAACCTTAACAGTTTCACTCTTACTTCTTAAAATATTAATTATTTCATTATTATTACTTTGCTTAGGAATGACATACAATCCGGATTTAACTCTTGATGAATATCCTTTTTTTTCTGCAGCTAAATTAAAGTAAAATGAAGATTTGAGAAAAGAGTTGAGTTGACTATTTATTTCATTAAAATCAGAATTTGGCTTAATGTATAGTTTGATGTCTTCTGATTCGAATTTTGTATTTGATGCAAAAAAAGTATTATAAAACCTTAAACCAAAAAAGACTATAGCTGCTAATAAAAAAGGAATGAGACTTAAAAAAAATCTACGAATAACTTTATTCATTCAATATTTTTTTCATATAAATCATTATGTTTTTTAACAAAACCTGATTTATTAAACAATTTAATACTTTTTATATTATTTACTTCAATAGAAGCACATAACTTGTCAATTTCAACATGATTTACACAATATAATTCTAAGAGTTGAATTGAATCATATCCTACTCCTAAGTTTCTATACTTATCTAAAACCACTATCCCTATAAATGCCTCACGTTTTACTAAATTATATTCAAATAAATCTATAAAACCTAGTATGTCAATTTTATTAGATGAAATAACAAATCTTTTTTGCTTTGCCTCAATAATATCTTGAACTGATGCGTTTTTAATATAATTTTTAATTGTTGATTTTGAGAAAGGTTTGTCTTGTAATGAATAATTCCACAAGCTTTCATCATTTTCTGTTTCTAAAAGAATATTTATATCTGAATCTTTGAGATTACGTAGGAATATTTTCATATTTAAAAAACAATTTCACCTTTAAAAACTTGCTTTACTGGTCCTTCTAAAGTAACTCCTGAGTATGTTTTATTGAACTTGAAAGAAACAACTAGATCACCGCCCAAAGTTTTAATTTTAATTTTATTTTGACTTGTTCTCCCTTTGCTATGCATAGCAATAGCTGATGCTACTGCGCCAGAGCCACATGATAAAGTTTCATCTTCAACTCCTCTCTCATATGTTCTAACCATAAACTCTTTAGAAGATGTTTTTTTTATAAAATTTACATTAACTCCATTTGGACTATAAATTTTTGAATATCTTATTTTTGAACCAATTTGCTTTACATCAATTAAATCTATTTTAGATTTTTCAATAATATGATGAGGAGATCCTGAATCAATAAATGTATAATTTTTAAATTTTAATATTTCATCAATATTATTCATTTTTAAAATGACTTTTGAATCACTTATTATTTGTGCTTCATGAGGTCCATCTATTGCTAAAAAAACAGTACTAGATTTTATTATTTTTAAAAAATAAGCAAAATGCACTATACACCTTCCTCCGTTTCCACACATAGAACTGATTTTACCATCAGAATTAAAATATATCATTTCAAAGTCATATTTTTTATGATTTCTTAATAAGATAAAACCATCTGAACCAATACCATTTTTTCTATCACAAATCTCCTTTATCTTTTTAATTGAAAATGAATAATTAAATTCACGATCATCTAGTATAATAAAATCATTTCCAGCTCCGTGATATTTATAAAATTTGATTATCATGACTTATCAAAAATAGTTAAAAACTAGTTAAAGGTTGACAAACATTCATTCATCTTGTTAATTTAGCATTATTAAAAATTAATATTCAATGAAATTATATTTTAAATTGTTAATTACCGGATGCCTAAGCAGCCTAATCACTTTGTTTATTTACGATAAATTAAACTCCGAACAAATCCAGGTTATTAGTGATTACCAATTAGACGCTCCAATAAAACAGGTTAATTATATTAGCAATATTGAAGAAACTGATTTCACCACAGCTGCTAATAAAACCATAAATGCGGTAGTACATATTAAAAATACAAGCAACTATATTGAAGATTCAAAAAACTGGCTCTATAATTTTTATGGAGAATCAGCGCCTAAAAAAATTGGAAGTGGCTCAGGTGTGATTATTTCTCCTGATGGATACATTATAACAAATGAACATGTAATTGAGGGTGCATCTGAAATTGAGGTTACAATAAATAATAATAAAGCCTATAAAGCTATACTTGTAGGGTCAGATCCATATACCGACATTGCTGTTTTAAAAATTAAGTCAAAATCACCCTTAAGCTACATTCCATTTGGAGACTCTGAATTAATAAAAATTGGAGAGTGGGTTTTGGCTGTTGGGAATCCATTTAATTTAAATTCTACAGTAACTGCAGGAATAGTAAGTGCCAAGTCAAGAGATTTAAATAAGTTAGATCGTAAAAATCAGTCCTTTATTCAAACTGATGCTGCTGTAAATCAAGGAAATAGTGGAGGTGCTTTAATTAATACAAGGGGAGAGTTAATAGGCATTAACACTGCAATAACTTCAATGACTGGTGGATTTGTAGGCTACTCTTTTGCTGTTCCAAGCAACCTTGCAAGAAAAGTTTTTGAAGATCTATTAGAGTATGGAAATGTTCAAAAGGGTCTACTTGGTGTAACTGGAAATGCTTTAAATCAAAAACTTGCTGAAAGACTAAAAACAGATCAAACAGAAGGTTTTTATGTTAATAGTGTTGAGCCTAATCTTGGTGCCGAGGAAGCTGGTATAATTAAGAATGATATAATTATTGAAATAGATAACGTAAAAATTAATAAGTTCTCTGACATGTCAGGTTATTTATCGACCAAACGTCCAGGTAATAGTGTAAGGGTCAAATATATTAGGGACGGTAAAACTTTTACAATTAATATTATTTTAAAAAAAATAACTAGAATAATTTTTTTAGGAATGGAACTGAAAAATATTTCTGAAAATGATAAAAAAATAATTAAAGATAATGTAGGGGTTAAAATTACAAACATTCAAAACTCTAGACTGTATAGTTTTGGTATTGACAATGACTATTTCTTGCTTGAAATTAACGATATAGAAATAAATGATATTAGTGAAATTGACAGAATAAATATTGAATCGATCAAATCTATACTCTTTATGAGTGCCTCTGGAGAAAAAGAACGCATTATATTTGAATAAAATGCTTAATTAATAAATCAAAATATTAAAATGATTTTTTTTATAGTATTTTTTAACGATAATTATGCGATTAGATATAATAACACTTTTTCCTGAACTGATTGAGAGCCCTTTTAATGCATCAATAATAAAAAGAGCAAAAGAATTCGGACTTGTCAAAATATTTTTTCACAACCCTAGAGATTTTAGTTCTAATAAATTCAAACAAGTAGATGATTATCAATACGGAGGTGGAGCCGGAATGGTTATGATGATAGAGCCAATTGTTAAGTGCATTAAAAGTCTTCAATCTAAACGCAATTATGATCAGATAATTTATTTAACACCAGATGGCGAAACTCTTAATCAGTCTACTGCAAATAGGTTGTCAAATACAACTAATTTAATTTTACTTTGTGGACATTATAAAGGAGTTGATCAAAGAATACGAGATAATTTTATCACGCAAGAAATTTCAATAGGAGATTTTGTGTTGTCAGGTGGAGAACTGGCTGCTGCTGTTTTATGTGATTCAATTGTAAGACTTTTACCTGGAGTTATAAGTGATGGATCTTCTGCCTTGTCAGACAGCTTCCAAGATGGTATTTTAGCCCCACCTATATACACTAGACCAGCTGAATATGAAGGCATGAGTGTTCCTGCGATACTTCTTTCTGGAAATACACCTAAAATCGAGGAATGGAGAGAGAAAAAATCAATTGAGTTAACTAAAAAGCTCAGACCAGATTTACTTGATGATTAAATATTAATAGTGTTTTTCTATTAAATAAAAAAAAAGTACTTTTGCCCGGTAAATTAACCACTGGCGAAAATCGTGAATGTTGCTTTACTTATAATTATAATGCAATAAACATGGAAGCATTAATTGACTTCATTGAAAAAGAGTTCATTCCTCAAAACAAATTTCCCAAATTCTCTTCTGGAGACACTATAACTGTTTATTATCAAATTCGTGAAGGCGAAAAAATAAGAACTCAGTTTTTTAAAGGTGTTGTTATTCAAATAAAAGGAAAAGGAGAGTCAAAAACTTTTACCATTAGAAAAATGTCAGGAACAATTGGTGTTGAAAGAATATTTCCACTGAACCTTCCGACAATTGAAAAAATAGAAATTAACAAACAAGGTAAAGTAAGACGTTCACGTATTTACTATTTTAAAAACCTTACCGGTAAGAAAGCACGTATAAAAGAAGTTGTAACATAATAAGTTAAAAAAAACCGCCAAAAAGCGGTTTTTTTTATTTACATATCTTAAATATTATAAATCTACAAATACAAGTTATTGTATATTTATCCACGCAATTAATAAATTATAAAATGTCCAAAATACAAGTTAAAAACCCTGTGGTAGAAATAGATGGAGACGAAATGACCAGAATAATTTGGAAGTTCATAAAAGAAAAGCTGATCTTACCTTACATTGAGGTTGATTTAAAATATTTTGATTTAGGTATTAAAAACAGAGACTTTACTGATGATCAAATTACAATAGACGCAGCCAACGCAATCAAAGAGTTTAATGTAGGTGTAAAATGTGCTACTATAACCCCAGACGAACAGAGGGTTCAAGAATATTCATTAAAAAAAATGTGGAGATCTCCAAATGGAACAATAAGAAATATTGTTGGAGGTACTGTTTTCAGAGAGCCAATTATAATGAAAAATGTTCCTAGATATGTTCAAGGCTGGACAAAACCAATATGTATTGGAAGACATGCTTTCGGAGATCAGTATAAAGCAACTGATATTGTAACACATGGAAAAGGTAAGCTTACAATGACTTTTACTCCAGAGGACGGTAGTGATGTGAAATCATGGGAAGTATATAACTTTCAGGAAAATGGCATAGCTATGAGTATGTATAATATAGACTCATCAATTTATGGGTTTGCTAGATCTTGTATGAATAGGGCTTTAGATAAAAAATGGCCCCTGTATTTATCGACAAAAAATACTATTCTAAAGGCATATGATGGTCGATTTAAGGATATTTTTCAAGATGTTTTTGACAAAGAATTTAAAAATTTGTTTAATTCAGCAGGCATATCATATGAACATAGACTAATAGACGACATGGTAGCAGCTGCAATGAAATGGAATGGAGGGTTTGTGTGGGCTTGTAAGAATTATGATGGAGATGTTCAATCTGACACAGTAGCTCAAGGCTTTGGGTCTCTTGGTTTAATGTCGTCTACTTTAGTTACCCCAGATGGAAAAACAATGGAAGCAGAAGCGGCACATGGAACTGTTACTAGACACTACAGGAAACACCAAAAAGGGGAGGCTACATCTACTAATCCAATTGCTTCAATTTTTGCATGGACAAAAGGTCTATCCTTTAGGGGTAAGTTAGATCAAAACCATGATTTAATAAATTTTTGTGAATTACTTGAAAGCGTCTGTATTGGAACAGTAGAAAGTGGGAAAATGACAAAAGATCTAGCGTTGTTAATTCACAAGGAAAATCTAACCAGTTCAGACTACTTAACTACTCAAGGATTTCTCAATGAAATTAAACTAAATCTTGATGCTAAATTGGCATAATTTAATTAAGAAAAACTTATAGATATTTTAAATAATTTTGAATTTAGATTAACTTACGAGTAATTTAAGATTATGGATTATCGAAAAATAACTGAAGAAGATTCTAACCATGACGACTTAGAATGTAAGTCTGTTAATGAAATCATCAAAGGAATACATTCTGAAGACTTCAATGCCTTAAAAGCAATTGAAGAAGTAATTCCCGTAATAGAAAAAGTTATTGAAAAGATAATTATTCAACTTAATAAAAATGGTCGTTTATTTTATATTGGAGCTGGAACCAGTGGCCGACTGGGGGTTTTAGACGCTTCCGAATGCCCCCCTACTTTTGGGACTGATCCAGGTCTTGTTATTGGTATAATTGCAGGAGGAGATCCTGCGTTAAGAAATTCTATTGAAAATGCAGAAGATGATTTTTTAGAAGGATGGAAAGAATTAAAAAACCATAATGTTAATTCGAATGATTTTGTAATTGGAATAGCAGCTTCAGGATCAACACCTTTTGTAGTTGGTTCTCTAAAAAATTGTCAACAAAACAAAATACCTACAGCATGCATCTGCTCCAATCCAAAAAGTCCAATAACAAAATATTCTGATTATGCTATTGAGGTTGTCGTTGGTCCAGAATACATTACTGGAAGTTCAAGAATGAAAGCCGGAACCTCTCAAAAACTTATACTTAATATGATTTCTTCAGCTACAATGATTAAATTAGGACGTATAAAAGGAAATAAAATGATTGATATTCAAATAACTAACGAAAAGCTTGAAAACCGAGCGTGTAGAATGATTCAAGAAAGTCTAAATATTAATTATTCTAAAGCTTTTGATTTGTTAAAAAAACATAAAAGTGTTAGAAAGGCTATTGAATTCAAAAAACATAATGAATAAAATTATCTTTATACAGGGTATAAAGAAGTTAACTTTTGCAATTATATTTGCATTTCTTGGCCCTTTTACAATTCAGCAAGCTTTTCAAAATAAAGACCATCAATTTTACTTGTATGTTCTAGTATTAGGAGTTATTATAGCTGGACTTTCTATAACTTTAGGTTTTTTAGGAATCTTAAATTTGGTTAGCTCTTTGTTTAATGATTTTAAAAATAAAACAGATTCTTAACTCTACCCTTTGTTAACATCCATAGTCAGCTTATCTTTACAAAGATTATAATATTGATATGATTAAAATAACATTTCCAGATGGAGCAAATAAAAACTATAAAAGTGGCGTGTCTGTTTTAGAGGTTGCAAATAGTATTAGCGAGGGACTCGCTAGAAATGTACTTTCTGCGAAATACAACAATCAAGTTGTTGAAACCACAACAACACTTGATAGAGATGGAAATATAATTTTCTTCACATGGAACAACGATGAAGGAAAATCAGCTTTTTGGCATTCTTCAGCCCATGTATTGGCTGAGGCTATTTTAGACATATATCCTTCTACAAAGTTAACTATAGGACCTTCCATTGAAAATGGGTTTTATTATGATGCTGACTTTGGAAACATTAGCTTTTCTGAAAAAGATCTTCCTGAACTTGAAAAAAAATTCATAGAACTTGCAAGAAATAAGTCAGTATTTAAAATGAGGAGTTGTTCAAAACACGAAGCTTTGAGTTTTTATAAAAATATTGATAATCAATTTAAAGTTGAATTGATTGATGGACTTGAAGATGGAACTATAACTTTTTGTGACCATTCTAATTTCACAGACCTATGTAGAGGTGGACACATTCCTAATACAGGACTAATTAAAGCCGTTAAACTAACTTCCGTTGCAGGCGCGTATTGGCGTGGAGATGAAACTAAACAACAACTAACTCGTATTTATGGTATTTCTTTTCCAAAGAACAAAGAACTTACTGAATATCTCGAATTAATTGAGGAGGCAAAAAAAAGAGATCATCGTAAGCTAGGTAAAGAATTAGAATTATTTACTTTTTCTAAGAAAGTTGGAATTGGATTACCTCTATGGTTACCCAAAGGAGCTGCACTTCGAGAAAGACTTGAAGGTTTTTTGAAAAAGGCTCAAAAAATAGCAGGATACGAACAAGTGATTTCTCCACACATAGGGAGTAAGGAGCTTTATATGACATCAGGTCATTTTCAAAAATATGGATCAGATAGCTTTCAGCCAATTGAAACTCCAACAGAGGGTGAAAGTTTTTTATTAAAACCTATGAATTGTCCTCATCATTGCGAGATATACAATGCAAGACCCTGGAGCTATAAAGAGCTTCCAAAAAGATATGCAGAGTTTGGAACTGTATATAGGTATGAACAAAGTGGAGAGCTTCATGGTTTAACAAGAGTGAGATGTTTTACTCAAGATGATGCTCATATTTTTTGCATGCCTAGTCAATTAAATCAAGAGTTTAAAAATGTTATTGATCTAGTGTTACATGTTTTTAATTCTTTAGGTTTTGATAATTTTGTTGCACAAGTTTCTTTAAGAGATAAAAATAATCCTGAAAAGTATATAGGAAGTGATGAAAATTGGGAATTAGCAGAAAAAGCAATTATAAATGCTACAAAGGAAAAAGGTCTTAAATATGTGATTGAATATGGTGAAGCAGCTTTTTATGGACCAAAGCTAGATTTTATAGTTAAAGATGCATTGGGCAGAAAATGGCAGCTTGGCACAATACAAGTAGATTACAATTTACCTGAAAGGTTTGAATTAACTTACAAAGGTGATGATAATGAATTACATCAACCTGTAATGATTCATAGAGCTCCTTTTGGTAGTTTAGAAAGATTTGTTGCTATATTATTAGAACATACTGGAGGAAATTTCCCTATTTGGCTTGCTCCAGAACAAGTAATAATTTTATGTGTTAGCGAAAAACATGAAAAATACGCTGAAAAAGTTTTAAATTACTTAGAAAATAACGAAATTCGCGCCTCGCTAGATTCTCGAAATGAGACCATTGGTAAAAAAATACGTCAAGCAGAAATGAATAAAATTCCATTTATGTTGATAGTGGGTGAAAAAGAACATTCAAATCAGTCTGTATCTGTAAGGAAACATAGAGAAGGAGATTTGGGGAGTAAATCAACTAAAGAGTTAGTTGATTTAATTAAAAAAGAGGTAGACAATAGTATGTCAAACTTTAAAATATAATTTAAAAAGTAGAAGTCATAGCAATTCGAAGAAGAAGAACGAATAGACCAGGTAGAATAATTAAGGAAAACCCACACTTAATTAATGAGAAAATTACAGCTCAAGAATTGCGACTAGTTGGTGACAATGTTGAAGTAGGTGTTTACAAGCTACCTCAAGCTTTAATTCTAGCCAAAGAGCTAGAGTTAGACTTAGTAGAAATATCACCTAAGGCAGTTCCTCCTGTTTGTAAAATACTAGAATACAAGAAATTCTTATACGAACAAAAGAAACGTGATAAATCAATTAAGTCAAAAGCTACTAAGGTAATTATCAAAGAAATACGTTTTGGTCCCCAAACAGACGATCATGATTATGAGTTTAAGAAAAAACATGCAGAAAAATTTCTTAAGGACGGAGCAAAACTAAAAGCTTTTGTTTTTTTCAAAGGAAGGTCTATAATTTTCAAAGAACAAGGTCACATCTTGTTGCTAAAGTTAGCCCAAGACCTTGAAGAATGGGGTAAAGTTGAGCAATTACCTGTATTAGAAGGAAAGAGAATGATAATGTTTATTGCGCCAAAGAAAAAATAATTAATACTAAAAGGATTGTAGGTTATGCCAAAAATGAAAACAAAATCAAGTGCAAAAAAAAGGTTTAAAATTACCGGTTCCGGAAAAATAAAACGAAAACATGCATTCAAAAGTCATATTTTAACAAAAAAATCTAAAAAGAGAAAACTTGCTTTGACTCATTTTGGATTGGTTCATAAAAGTGATGAAAACAATATTAAAGTTCAGTTACGATTAAAGTAACTGCACGTTAATGGTTAAAACGATTAATAAACCCTGAATATAGGCTTTAAGTACAAAATGTCGCCTAATTCAAAAAACAAATAAATTATGCCTAGATCAGTAAACTCAGTTGCTTCAAGAGCACGTAGAAAAAAAATATTAAAACAAGCCAAAGGATATTTTGGTCGTAGAAAAAATGTTTGGACAGTTGCAAAAAATGCTGTTGAAAAAGCAATGTCTTATGCATATAGAGATAGAAAAAATAACAAAAGAAATTTTAGATCTTTATGGATAACTAGAATCAATGCAGGAGCAAGATTAAACGGAATGTCTTATAGTCAATTTATGGGTAAAATTAAATCAAATAATATTGATTTAAACCGAAAAGTGCTTGCTGATTTAGCTATGAATAACCCCTCTGCTTTTGAAGCTATTCTAAATAAAATAAAATAAAATTTAATTAATTTATTAAAGACCTGCTTAGAAGTAGGTCTTTTTTTTTGTTAAAACAATTTATGTACAAAATATATCATAACCCAAGATGCAGAAAATCTAGAGAAGCTCTTGATTTTTTAAAAACTCAAGATGTTGATCATGAAGTAGTGTTATATTTAGAGAATAATTTTTCAAAAGAAGACCTTAAAATCCTATTGAATCAACTTAAAATTGATCCTAAAAAAATAATTCGTAGACAAGAACAAGTTTGGAAAGAGAATTTTAAAAATAAAGATTTAAATGAAGATCAATACCTTGAAATTATAATTACCTATCCAATACTTATTGAAAGACCAATCATAACCTACAAGAATAAAGGAGTAATAGGTAGACCTATAGATAATTTAGTGAAGTTTGTTGAAAATAATTAAACCTTTTAAATTAATAAATGTCTAACCTGGACATATTAAAATCAACAAATAATTATATTAAGATCAATGAGCAAAGTAATTAGTTTTCTATTACTATTTGGAGTAATTCACTTTTCAAAGGCACAAAGACCATCAAATACTGGTTTTCAAAAACAAAACTTAAAGGGATTGATAGTTGATAAAGAAACTGGACAACCTCTAGAGTATGCTACAATTTCTTTATCAAATTTAAAATTTCCGGAAAGAATTCAAGGAGGGATTACGGACGTTGAAGGTAATTTTAATATAGAAGTTTTTCCAGGAAAATACAATATTGAAATAGAATACATATCATTTATCAAATATGTTCAAAAGGGTTTATTGGTCAAAGGTCAGTTAGACCTGGGCTTAATTGAACTCGAAATTGAAGTTAATGCTTTGAATGAAGTTGAGGTTAGGGGAGAGAGAACGGAAGTAGAGATTCGGCTTGATAAAAAGATTTATAATGTTGGAAAAGACATAACAGTAAGAGGAGGTTCAGTCGCTGACGTTCTTGATAACATCCCTTCTGTTTCAGTTGATGTAGACGGAGCAGTTGCCTTGAGGGGGAACAGCAATGTAAGAATTTTAATTAACGGGAAACCATCTGGATTAGTTGGTATTTCAGGACCTCAAGGACTTAGACAACTCCCGGCAGAGTCTATAGAAAAGGTTGAAGTGGTAACGTCACCATCAGCTAGATATGACGCTGAAGGAACTGCTGGAATTCTAAATATAATATTGAAGAAAGAAGAGTTGATTGGTCTTAATGGAAACTTTTCCTTAAATGCTGGATCTCCTAAAAACAATAGAGGATCTGCTTCATTAAATTGGAGAACCAAAAAATGGAATATTTTTAGCACTACAACGATTGGAGATACTCAGACAAGAGGAAACTCCTTAAATAATAATGAATATTTTAACCAAGAAAGGCCAAGCACTTATTTAAATGAAAAAAGAAATAGTGAACGTGATAGAAAAAATATATTTAACAATCTTGGAGTTGAATACTATATTAATGAAAAAAGTTCACTAATCCTCAGTGGTTTTTATAGAACCAGTGATAATTTAAATAACACTACAAATGACATAAGAGAACTTAATATATCAAGAGATATAACTGGTTATGTTCAAAGAACTGAAAATGAAGACGAAAAAGATGATTCATTTCAATATTCTCTTGATTATGACAATAAAATTGATGAAAATGGTCAAAAAATAACTGCAAGAATTCAATATGAAGAAAGCTCTGAGGATGAAATTGGTAATATAAAATCTAGTACTAAATTACCTAGTCTACTCCCCTCCTTATATGAAAAAGTTTCTACTCTTGAGGGTCAAAAAAGATTTTTAATCCAAACAGACTATGTTTGGCCAATTGATGAAAATACTCAATTTGAACTTGGTTACAGAGGTAGGTTTAATAGCCAAACTACTGATTATGAGGTTGGATATCTAAATCAAACTCAAGACGCAATATCACCTGATAGTTACAATATAGATACTAACTTATCAAATATATTAACATATAAAGAGTATGTCAATGCATTCTATAGTCAGTATGGGCAAAAGATAAATAAATTTTCGTATTTATTAGGTCTTCGAATTGAAAACTCAAATATTCAAGTTGACCAAATAACTACATCTGATTATTCACAAAAAAAATATACAGACGCCTTTCCTACAGTTAATTTATCTTATGAACTGAATGAAATGGAAAATTTTACTTTGGGCTATAGCAGAAGAATTAGAAGGCCTAGATCTTATTTAATTAATCCATTTCCTTCAAGAAGTAGTGTGACTAATATTTTTCAAGGAAATCCAAATATAAATCCAAGTTATTCGAATACTTTTGATTTAGGTTATCTAAAAAGATGGAGTAAGTTTACTTTTAATAGCTCCATCTACTTACAAAAAGCAACTAGTGTTTTTACTTTTATCACCCAAGACACAGGACTAACGGTGATAGTCTCTGGAGATCCAAATGATCCAACAAGTGAAATACTAGAAGTTCCTGTTTTAAAACTTAGTCCTGTAAATTTATCAGAAAATAATCGAATTGGCACAGAGTTCAATTTAACTTATACTCCATCTAGAAAAGTAAGATTAAATGGTAATTTTAATTTATTTAATTCTGAAACTATTGGATCATATAATGGAACTAGTTTTGATGCTGAAAATTTGAGTTGGCGAGCTAGAATTAATGCAACCATAAAACTCCCTTTTGATATTGATTGGCAAACAAGAATGTTTTATAGAGGCCCTACAGAAACTGCCCAAAGTAAAAGCAAAGGCATCTTCTCTATGAGTGGTGCTTTAAATAAAGATATTTTAAAAGACAAAGGAACAATTTCATTTAGAGCCAGTGATATTTTTAATTCATCAAAAAGGATATCTGAAACTAACACACCCAGTTTTTATAGCTACGGTGAACGCCAATGGAGACAACCAACTTTTATTTTTACTTTCACATATAGAGTTAAGCAAAAGAAAAATCAAGGAAGAAGACAAATGAATCAAGATGGTGGTGGTGGAGAATTTGATTTTTAAAAAATCTATTTTACTTTTAACTTATTCTTTTTTCTAGCTTCTTTCCATTCATTGAAAGACTCCATAGCTGATCCGAAAACCCAATAAGGAATAACAAATGTTATAAGAAAAATCATAAGCCAAAAACCTATTGTAAGTATCGTTAAGAAAGCAAGAAATCCAAGATACTGATCAAATTCAAACATATTTTATATTGTTTCTACAAAAATACAATAATTATCTTTTTTTTAATGTAAAATGTAAGTTTTTGATTTGTGTACTTTTGTATAATAAAATAATGATATGAATTACAGAATCGAAAAAGACACATTAGGAGAAGTTAAAGTTCCTATAGACGCTTATTGGGGTGCTCAAACTGAACGTTCAAGGAATAATTTTAAAATTGGACCTCCTTCCTCAATGCCTATGGAAATAATATATGGATTTGCATACCTGAAAAAATCAGCTGCATATACAAATCATGAACTTGGAATACTTTCTATCAAAAAAAGAGATTTAATTTCTAAAGTTTGTGATGAAATTATTAAAGGTCAGCATGATTCTCAATTTCCGTTAGTAATATGGCAAACAGGATCAGGAACACAATCTAATATGAATATCAATGAAGTCATAGCTAATCGAGCTCATGTAATTTCCGGAAAAAAACTAGGAGTTGGTGAAAAAACATTAAACCCTAATGATGATGTCAATAAATCTCAATCTTCAAATGACACTTATCCAACAGCTATGCATATTGCAGCTTATAAGAAAATCACTGAAGTAACAGTTCCTGGTGTAGAAAAATTACATAAAGCACTAGAAAGTAAAAGAATAGAATTCAATTCAATTGTGAAAATTGGTCGAACACATTTAATGGACGCAACTCCTCTTACTTTAGGTCAAGAATTTTCAGGCTATTGTTCACAACTTAAGCATAGTATTAAAGCAATTAAAAACACCTTCTCTCATCTATCAGAACTTGCTATTGGTGGAACTGCAGTTGGAACAGGAATAAACACTCCCAAAGGGTATTCTCAAAAAGTTGCTCAATATATTGCAAAATTTACTGGTCATCCTTTTATTACTGCAGAAAACAAGTTTGAATCTCTAGCTGCTCACGATGCAATAGTTGAAACTCATGGTGCTTTGAAGCAACTGGCAGTTGCCCTTAATAAAATTGCTAATGATATTAGAATGCTATCGTCTGGTCCTAGATCAGGAATAGGAGAAATATTAATTCCAGCTAATGAGCCTGGAAGCTCAATAATGCCTGGAAAAGTTAATCCTACTCAATCAGAGGCTTTAACTATGGTTTGTGCACAGGTAATGGGTAATGACGTTGCAATTACAATAGGAGGAACTCAAGGACACTATGAATTAAACGTTTTTAAGCCTCTAATGGCAGCAAACATAATTCAATCTGCCTCACTTATTGGAGAAGCATGTGTGAGTTTTTCTGAAAATTGTGCAGAAGGCATTTTAGCTAATCATAAACGAATTGATGAGTTATTAAATAATTCTCTAATGTTAGTAACTGCTTTAAACACTAAAATTGGATATTACAAAGCTGCTGAAATCGCAAATAAAGCTCATAAGGATGGGACTTCACTTAAAGAAGCATCGCTAAGTCTGGGATATTTAACTGAAAAAGAATTTGATACCTGGGTTCGTCCTGAATTAATGACTGGAAATGAGTGATTTTGAAATAATTCCATTCAATAATAAATTTGTTCAATTTTTTATAAATTTAAATATTGAATGGCTTGAATTTTTTTTTGAAGTAGAACCGTACGATTATGAAATTTTAAAAAACTGTGAGGCATTAATTATAAATAAAGGAGGGTATATCTTTTTTGCCAAACATGAAAATGAAATCATAGGAACATTTGCTTTTATCAATAGAGGAGAAAAAATATATGAACTTGTGAAAATGGCAATTAAACCAGATCAAAGAGGTAAAGGCTATGGTAATAAAATGATTGAATTTGCAATTTCATTTGGGAAAAAAAATAATTGGAAGAAAATTTATTTGTATTCAAGTACTAAACTAAAAAACTCTATTTACCTCTACAAAAAACATAATTTTAAAGAAGTACGCATAGGAGATGAAAATCCTTACAAAAGAGGTGATATTAAAATGGAACTTTATTATAATAATTAATCTCTAGAAAGTTTTTTATACTGAATTCTTTTAGGGAGTAAGTCAGACCCTAATCTAGTCTTTTTATTCTCTTCATAATCAGAGTATGAACCTTCAAAAAAATAAACTTCAGAGTTTCCTTCGAAAGCCAAAATATGAGTACATACTCTATCTAAAAACCATCTATCATGAGATATTACAACTGCACAGCCAGCAAAATTATCTAACCCTTCTTCTAGTGCCCGTAATGTGTTTACGTCTAAATCATTTGTAGGTTCATCTAATAATAAAACATTCCCTTCCTCTCTGAGAGTCATTGCTAAATGAAGTCGATTTCTTTCACCCCCCGACAAAGAGGATACCTTTTTATTTTGTTCACTTCCACTAAAGTTAAAACGACTCAAATAAGCTCTTGAATTAACTTGTTTTCCTCCCATAACAATTAAGTCTTGTTCATTACAAAAATTAGCCCATATTGATTTATCAGATTCAATATTACTATGAGATTGATCTACATAAGCAACTTTTACTGTTTCACCTGTCTTGAAAGATCCTTTGTCGGGTGATAGTTCTTTCATTATCATTTTAAATAAGGTGGTTTTACCTGCACCATTAGGTCCAATTACTCCAACAATTCCAGCTGGAGGCAGTCTAAAGTTTAAGTCTTCATATAGAAGTTTGTCCCCAAAAGACTTGCTAACACCCTTTGCTTCAATAACCTCGTTACCTAGCCTTGGTCCTGAAGGTATATAAATTTCTAGTTTTTCATCTATTGTTTTTTGATCCTGACTAAGTAATTTATCATAATTTGATAATCTTGCTTTTTGCTTGGTCTGTCTTCCTTTTGGAGACATTCTAACCCACTCTAATTCTCGCTCTAGAGTTTTTTGTCTTTTACTAGATTGTTTTTGCTCACTCGATAGACGTTTGGATTTTTGATCTAACCAAGACGAATAATTTCCTTTCCATGGAATACCTTCTCCCCTATCTAGTTCTAATATCCACCCAGCAACATTATCTAAAAAATATCTATCATGTGTTACCGCTATAACAGTTCCTTTATACTGAGCTAAATGATGCTCAAGCCAATGAACAGATTCAGCATCTAAGTGGTTGGTTGGTTCATCTAATAATAAAATATCAGGTTTTTTAAGTAATAATCTGCATAAAGCAACTCTTCTTAACTCACCTCCAGAAAGAACAGATATTTTTTCGTTAGCATCAGGAGTTCTCAAAGCATCCATTGCTATTTCTAATTGGGTGTCTAATTCCCAAGCATTTCTAGAATCAATTTTATCCTGTAAATCAGCTTGTCTACCCATTAATTTTTCCATTTTTTCAGGGTTCTCATATACCTCTGGCAATGTAAATTGATCATTAATGGTGTTGAATTCGTCAAGAATATTAACTGTCTCAGATACACCCTCTTTAATTACATCAATAACTGTTTTACTTTGATCAACTATTGGCTCTTGCTCTAGATAACCTACGCTATAATCCTGATTAAAAGTAACATCTCCTCTATAGTTTTTATCTACTCCAGCAATTATTTTTAAAAGAGATGATTTACCAGATCCATTTAGGCCTAAAACACCAATCTTAGCTCCATAGTAAAAGCTAAGGTGAATGTTTCTTAATACATCTTTTTGAGCTCCAGGATAGGCTTTAGAAACTCCCGTCATAGAAAAAATTATCTTTTTATCCTCTGACATACTTATATTCTTCCTCTTAATGCATTAAATGTCCATGCAATAGCATTAAAACCTAAACCCATAACTGTGAAGCCAATCGTATACTCTTTATACATAAATACTCCTAAAAGAATTAAAGCACTTCCTAATACCATTAGTATTAATGCTGCATATCCAAATATTTTATTTTTATTCAAGCTCATTTATAATAAGTTTTAAGAAATAATTGAATTAAAATTTTGATGTTAATTGAAGAAGTGAGTTTTTCCAACCATACTTTTTTGAAAAAATAAATAAAATAACTGGATAGATAATACAGATACTAATAAGCATTTCACCGTATAAATTAGGTTCAGAAATATCCTTAAGAACAGAATTAGTTTGAAATGCAGTCCAGTCTGCAGTCACAAGTAATGCTCCTGTAAGATTATTAGCTGCGTGCCAACCTATAGCTAACTCCACACCTTCATCCATTAGTGTCATAATGCCAAGAAATAAACCTGTACCTATGTAATATATCATAATACCGTAACCTAATTTACTAACTTCTGGATTTGCCAAATGTAAACTACCAAAAATTAAAGATGTTAATAATAATGGCGCCAATCGGTTTCTAAATAAATTTCCAAAACCTTGCATTAAATAACCTCTAAAAAGGAACTCTTCAAGACTTGTCTGGAGAGGAATAAAAACAATTGCTATTAAAAACATAAATAAGAAAGGAATAGGTTTAAAATTCCAAACATAATTTTCAGGTGATGTCATATAATCAAATAAAATCATACTTGCCATTATAAAAGACCAAAGTCCAAAAGCAAATAGTATTCGTTTAAAGTCAATTCTTTTTCTAGCTGTAACAACACTTGTCAATGATTGTTCGTGGATTTTACGAACAACAAGCCAAACACCAATAAATGCAAAAGCAAAAGGAAAAAGCATTAGAAATAGCCTCATATTTGGTGGGATTATATTAAGTATTTCCATTGGATTTGCTGAAGGATCAATTTCATCTGCATTACTTAACATTGAGCTAGCTAAAGCTATTAAAATTGGAATTTGCCCAATAAAATTGAAGACAATAATTATAAAGGACCCCAATAAATAGTAACCAAATCTATATATTCGACCTTCTTTATATTTTAAAAACATGTTTTTATTTTTAATTAGTGTAAGTTCACAATATAGTTATTTTTTTTTGGCAGTCTAGACTATATTGTAATCCAAGAGCAGATTTAATCAACCTAGTAATACTCAGTAGTTTTTATAAACTTTTTCTAGAGTATGTAGTTAATTTACAAATTGATATCAATTCATTTTCTTCATTTGTCACTCTGATCTCCCATAATTGAATTGTTTTACCCTTATTTACCGGTCTTGCGGTAGCATAAACATACCCACTCGAAATAGACTTTAAATGATTTGCAGAAATCTCAATACCACGAATAGTTCGTTTTGAATCTTTATTTAATATATAAGCGGCTGAACTACCAACTGTTTCTGCTAGCGCAACAGTAGCTCCACCGTGTAAAATTCCATCAGGCTGGTAAACCTTTGGGGTTACAGGCATTTTAGCAGTAACATAATCATCACCAAAATCCACAAATTCAATATCTAAGGTTTGCATTAGCGTGTTTGAGTTAGAATTAAAAACCTTTAATAAATTTGCTTTATCCATGATTATAAAAAAAACAATCTTGCGGTTACAAGGTTGTTGAATTAAGTATTACTTAACCTCTTCGAAATCAACATCCTGAACGTCATCTCCTCCAGAACTTGAATCAGGTTTAGAATTAGATTTAGGATTAGATTCAGAAGAAGCCCCTCCATCTTTTTGAGCTGATTCAGCTTGAGCTTTATACATTTCTTCTGATGCATTTTTCCAAGCATCATTTAGTTTATCAAGCTCTGGTTCAATTAATTTTAAATCTTTAGTTTCATATGCTTTTTTAAGATCTGAAAGGGCACTTTCAACTGGTTTCTTTTTATCATCTGATATTTTATCACCAAACTCTGAAAGTTGTTTTTCTGTTTGAAAAATTAGTTGATCCGCACTATTCATTTTATCAACTTGCTCTTTTGCTTTTTTATCAGATTCAGCATTAACCTCGGCTTCTTGCTTCATTTTTTCAATTTCTTCTTCAGTCAGACCTGAAGATGCCTCAATTCTAATATCCTGACTTTTACCAGAAGCTTTGTCTTGAGCGCTAACCTTTATGATTCCATTAGCATCTATATCAAATGTTACTTCAATTTGAGGAGTTCCACGAGGTGCTGGTGGAATTCCATCTAAATGAAAACGACCAATAGTTTTGTTATCTGAAGCCATAGATCTTTCACCTTGAAGTACATGAATTTCAACTGAAGGCTGATTATCAGCAGCTGTTGAAAAGACTTGAGATTTTTTACTTGGAATAGTTGTGTTAGATTCTATTAATTTGGTCATAACGCTTCCCATAGTTTCTATACCAAGGGAAAGAGGCGTTACATCTAATAAAAGTACATCTTTAACATCACCTGTCAGAACCCCTCCTTGAATTGCAGCACCGACAGCTACTACTTCATCTGCATTCACTCCTTTAGATGGCTTTTTGCCAAAGAACCTTTCTACTTCTTCTTGAATTATAGGAATTCGAGTTGAACCACCAACTAATATAATTTCATCTATATCCGATTTAGATAAACCGGCATCGTCTAATGCTTTTTTTACTGGACTCATTGAACGTTTAACTAATTTATCAGATAATTGCTGAAATTTAGCCCTTGTTAAACTTGTCACTAAGTGCTTTGGCCCACTATCAGTAGCAGTTACGTATGGTAAATTGATTTCTGTTTGAGTTGAAGATGACAGCTCTATTTTTGCTTTTTCAGCTGCTTCCTTTAAGCGTTGAAGTGCCATAGGATCTTTGCGGAGATCTATTTTCTCTGCGGACATAAAATCATCTGCCAAAAAATTAATAATCACCTGATCAAAATCGTCCCCACCTAAGTGAGTGTCTCCGTTAGTAGATAACACTTCAAAAACTCCATCTCCAAGCTCCAAAATTGAAATATCAAAAGTACCACCTCCTAGATCATATACTGCGATTTTTCTGTCAGAACCTTTTTTATCTAAACCATATGCTAGGGCGGCGGCAGTTGGTTCATTAATAATACGCTGAACTTTCAGGCCAGCTATCTCTCCTGCTTCTTTTGTTGCTTGTCTTTGTGCATCATTAAAATATGCAGGAACTGTAATAACAGCCTCCGAAACACTTTGCCCTAAGTAATCTTCAGCTGTTTTTTTCATTTTTTGTAGAGTCATTGCTGAAAGTTCTTGTGGGGTATACAACCTTCCATCAATATCAACTCTTGGCGTATCATTATCACCCTTAACAACTTTGTATGCAGTAGTACTTAAATCATTTTTAGATTCAGAGAATTTATTACCCATGAAACGTTTGATAGATGAGATAGTTTTTGTTGGGTTTGTAACTGCTTGTCTTTTTGCAGGGTCACCTACTTTGATTTCACCACCTTCAACAAAAGCAATGACAGAGGGTGTAGTTCGTTTTCCTTCAGCATTTGGAATTACTACAGGCTCGTTTCCTTCCATTACAGATACACAAGAGTTAGTTGTTCCCAAATCAATTCCTATAATTTTACTCATTTAAATATTTTTTATTATTTACATTATCTATTCAAGCTCTATGCCAATAAAAATTATGTGACATCTTGTCATTTATAAAGGTTTACGTTTAGAAAACAATATTTTATAAAAAAGATCTTAATTTTACTTGTAAATAATAAAAATGTCAATATCAAAAAAACAATATTCACGTGTAACAACAAATAGCCTTTCAGAAATGAAACGAAATGGTGAAAAAATTGCTATGTTAACAGCTTATGATTTTACATTAGCGGGTATTATTGACAGAGCTGGAATAGATATTATTTTAGTAGGTGATTCTGCATCTAATGTTATGGCTGGCCATGAAACAACACTACCAATAACTCTAGATCAAATGATTTATCATGCAGCATCTGTAGTTAGAGGTTGTAAAAGAGCACTTGTTATTGTTGACCTGCCTTTCGGAACTTATCAAGCAGATTCAAAAGAAGCTCTTCGCTCGGCTATAAAAATAATGAAAGAATCAGGTGCGCATGCAGTTAAACTTGAAGGAGGTAAATTGGCAAAAGATTCTATTGAAAGGATACTTCAAGCCGGCATACCTGTTATGGGTCATCTGGGATTAACACCCCAATCAATATATAAGTTTGGTACATATTCAGTTAGAGCAAAAGAAGAAAAAGAAGCCAAAGAGTTAATGGAAGACGCTAAGCTTTTAGAAGATCTTGGCTGCTTTGGTATTGTTTTAGAAAAAATTCCATCAGGGTTGGCTGAAAAAGTTGCTAAAAATATTTTAACTCCAATTATTGGAATTGGTGCGGGAAATAAAGTTGACGGACAAGTATTAGTCTTGCATGATATGTTGGGAATGACTAAAGAATTTAGTCCAAGGTTTCTTAGAAGATATTTGGATCTAGATAACAAAATATCATCTGCAATAAAATCTTATTCAACCGACGTTAAATCAGGTCATTTCCCAAGTAAAGATGAGCAATATTAAAAGGTGAGTTTTAATCCAATAGATGTTTTATTTGAAGATAATCATTTGATTATTGTTAACAAAAATCCTGGGGCTCTTGTTCAGGGAGATAAAACTGGTGACAAAACTCTTGTTGATCATATAAAAGAGTTTTTAAAAAATAAATACAATAAACCAGGAGATGCATACTTAGGTGTAATCCATCGACTTGACAGACCAACAAGTGGAGTTATTATTTTTGCAAAAACTTCAAAAGCTCTAACAAGACTTAATCAACAATTCAAAGAAAGAAAGATTGATAAGAAGTATTGGGCTATCACACAAAAGAATACTGAGATTAAATCTGGGAAACTAGAGAATTGGATAATTAAAAATTCTAAACAAAATAAGTCATATATTCACTCTAATAAAGTGCCAGGAAGCAAAGTTGCAAAACTTGAATATCAGTTAATTAAAGAATTAAAAAACTATTTACTATTAGAAGTTATTTTAGAGACAGGAAGGCATCATCAAATTAGAGCTCAGCTTTCAGAAATAGGTTTCATTATTAAAGGAGATTTAAAATATGGAAGCAAAAGAAGTAACAAAGATGGAAGCATAGATCTTCATGCTTATCAAGTTATTTTTAATCATCCTGTGACAAAAAAAAATATAAACATTAAAGCTCCGTTACCTAGAAGAGAGCCCTGGAACTCTTTTCTTTGCGATTAAACTGTTTGGCTTTTTCTCTAATAATTTCTCCAATTGGTCTGTTATCAATATTGCTTTCTAGCCATGACAGAATGTCTAAATATAAAAATGATCTTCTCTCATATCGATCTTCTTCATGTTGTTTTAACTCTTTGTGTAAATCTATGAAAGCTTGTTTAAGATCTTGAGGATAAATATCTCCTAGTTTTTTAACAAACCGAATCATTGCTTTTTGAACTTCATGCAAGTCATTCATTTTAATAAGAAACTTATAAGTTTCTCTTAAATGTACATCTAAATGATAGTCAAACCCTGCTTCATAGTGAGCTACTAAATTAAGCACCCTAGTGAAGCATAATAAATCTTCGCGCATTTTTAAGTGCTTGTTTGATATAATACGATTTAAATACAAAATACAGTTCTCATAATCATTTAAACCAAAATATGAACATGCAATTTTATAATAAAACACCATTATGTGGTGAGAATCAATTTGAGTTTTAAAGTCTTTAATTCCCAATAAAACCTCAGGAACTATATTTTTTGCACTATCAAAATCTCCTTGAAAATTATAATGATTAAATAAATTATTGTATTTGTAAAGAAAAATCAAAGTGTGAAGGTTTTCATTTTCAGGAAACTCAACACCTTTTGTTTGATTAATCATTTTATTGAGAGTTAGTTTGAACTTTTCAGGATATTTTATTAGAGTCAACGACTCTAATAAATAATTATTTCCTTTTAAATAAAAAACAGGATGTATTGATATCATCTTTGTTTCTTTTTCAAACATATCAACCCATTTAAGTGAGTATTTATAACTTGATAAAAAATCCTGAATTAAAAAACTATACCAAACATGGGCTTTATAATACCAAAGTTTTTCTCTAAACCCTAAATTATCTGAATCAATTTTTGGGAGTCTTTCATAAAAAAATTTTGTAATATTTCTGAATTCGTCATCACTTTTTGCATAACCAGTTTTAATTAATTTTTCATATAATTGAAGAGAAAGATTTGACAATTTACTAGCTAAATCATTTTGAGATATTAAACTATCTGCTTGAGAAACTAATTCCTGAGTCCTATTGGAAAGACTTCTTGTTATGTATTGAGATTCTATTACTTTTTCAAGCTCCACTATTTCATATGCTGTATACTTTTCTTCATTTAACAACGCTATATTTTTGGATTTTTCCAATAGTTTAAGGCTCTGCTTATATAGGCCTTTTTGATACAAAATAGTTGCAAAATCTAATTGCTCTCTAATTTGTAACCTAATGTTTTTATTAGCAGGATTAAGCCTTAGGCTTATCAAAATTTGTTTGTATAAATGTGCTTTTAAATTTGAGAGCTGTTGCTTGGTAACAATTTCTTTTTTTAAAATCAATCTCTCATCATAACTATCAGATTTTTCCAATAAATTAAATAAGTTTAAAAACTTTGAATCAAGGTTAGACCCCATTCTGTTAACAAAAAGCTTAAACTGTCTCTTTTCAGATTTTGTTAAAGATTTAATTAAAATAAATAGGTGTTCTTTGTGATCCTTCATCATTGTATTAAAAAAAAAATTAAATTACTGAAAATCATATATTTATGTATTAAATAAATGACTCGAGCATTGTAAAGATTTTACTGAATTCTTATAATATAAACTTACAAAATTTATTTTCGTAAACGATAAATCATTTTTAAATAATGCCTAAAGACATCGTCCATATTTTTGATACTACACTTCGTGATGGAGAACAGGTGCCGGGATGTAAACTTGACACAAAAAACAAGTTGATTATAGCTGAGCAACTTGAAGCTTTAGGTGTTGATGTAATAGAAGCTGGTTTTCCAATATCAAGTCCAGGAGATTTTAAATCTGTAGTAGAAATAAGTAAGCTTATTAAAAACACTACTGTTTGTGGACTAACCAGGGCAGTTAAAAAAGATATTGATATTGCTGCAGATGCTTTAAAATATGCAAAACGTCCCAGAATTCACACTGGAATAGGAACTTCACCCATGCACATTAAGTATAAGTTTAATTCTGATAAGGATAAAATTATCCTTAGAGCCACTGAAGCGGTATCTTATGCAAAATCTAAAGTAGAAGACATAGAGTTTTATGCTGAGGATGCAGGCAGAACAGATAACGAGTTTTTAGCTAAAATTTGTGAAGCTGTTATAAAAGCTGGAGCAACAGTTCTTAATATTCCTGACACAACAGGTTATTGCTTGCCTGAAGAATACGGTAGTAAAATTAAATTTTTAAAAGAAAATGTATCTGGAGTTGATAAAGTAACTCTTTCTTGTCATTGTCATAACGATCTGGGGTTAGCGACTGCTAACTCAATATCCGGAGCATTAAACGGAGCAAGACAAATTGAATGTACAATTAATGGGATTGGTGAAAGAGCTGGAAACACATCCTTGGAGGAGGTTGTTATGATTATGCGACAACATCCAAATTTAAATATTGATACTGCTATTAACAGTCAATTACTAAATAGCATTAGCCAATTAGTCTCCGAAAGCATGGCAATGCCTGTTCAACCAAACAAGGCAATAGTTGGAGCCAACGCCTTTTCTCATAGCTCTGGAATTCATCAAGATGGTGTGATTAAACACAGGGAAACTTATGAAATAATTGATCCTAAAGATGTTGGAGTAAACGAATCAACCATATTACTCACAGCAAGATCTGGAAGAGCAGCTTTAGCTTATAGAGCAAAAATAATTGGTATAAATCTTGACAAACGTCAACTTGATAAAGTTTATAAAACGTTTCTTACTTTTGCAGATAAAAACAAAGAAGTTAGCGATAAAGATATACCTGAAATCGTTAAAAAATCTAATTTGTAATTAATGTCTAAAACTCTTTTTGATAAAGTATGGGACTCTCATGTAGTCAAACATGTTAGTAATGGTCCTGATGTTCTATTTATAGACAGACATATGATTCATGAAGTTACAAGCCCTGTAGCCTTCTTAGGACTTGAAAAAAGAGGTGTATCCGTTTTATGTCCTAATAAAACTTTTGCTACAGCAGACCACAACACACCGACAGTTAATCAACATCTTCCCGTTCAAGATCCCCTTTCAGCTAATCAATTAAAAGCTTTAGAAGAAAATTCGATTAAACATAAAATTTCATTTTGGGGATTAGGGCACAAAAAAAATGGTATTGTTCATGTGATAGGTCCAGAATATGGAATTACCCTTCCAGGAGCGACAATAGTTTGTGGAGATTCACACACATCAACTCATGGAGCTTTTGGAGCTGTTGCTTTTGGAATTGGAACATCAGAAGTTGAAATGGTTCTTTCAACTCAATGTATAATGCAGCTGAAGCCAAAAAAAATGAGAATTAATATAAATGGAGATCTTGGTAAAGCTGTAACGCCTAAAGATGTAGCTCTTTTTATTATTTCAAAATTAACTACTTCAGGTGCAACAGGTTATTTTGTTGAGTATTTTGGAAATGTTTTCACTTCAATGTCTATGGAAGGAAGAATGACTGTTTGTAATTTGAGTATTGAAATGGGAGCTAGAGGTGGTATGATTGCTCCAGACGAAAAAACCTTTCACTACATCAAAAATAGAGAGTTTACTCCAAAAAATAAATCATGGGATAAAGCAATGGACTATTGGCAAACGCTTTATACAGAAAAAGACTCAGTTTTTGACAAAGAATATCACTTTAATGCAGTTGATATTGAACCAATGATAACATATGGAACAAATCCAGGAATGGGAATACCAATAACAGAGGAAATACCTAAAGCGAGTTTTATTAAAGGTGGTGAAATTACTTATCAAAAGTCTTTAGATTATATGGGTTACAATGAAGGAGAAGGGATGATTGGAAAGCCAGTTGATTTTGTTTTTCTTGGAAGTTGTACAAACGGAAGGATTGAAGACTTTAGAGCATTTGCTGAGGTTATTAAAGGTAGAAAAAAAGCTCCTAACGTAACGGCCTGGCTTGTCCCTGGGTCTCACAAAGTGTTAAATTCAATTAAAGAAGAAGGAATTTTAGATATTCTTAATAAATCAGGATTTAAACTTCGTGAACCAGGATGTTCTGCCTGTTTGGCTATGAATGACGACAAGGTTCCTGCTGGGAAATATGCTGTCAGTACATCGAATAGAAATTTTGAAGGACGTCAAGGACCAGGGTCTCGAACACTTTTAGCTAGTCCGATTGTAGCTGCTGCTGCTGCAATAACTGGAAAAGTTACCGATCCAAGAACATTATTTTAATTATGGGATACAAAAAATTTAAAATACTTACCAGTAAAGCGGTTCCACTTCAAATAGAAAACGTAGATACTGATCAAATTATTCCTGCTCGATTTCTAAAGGCAACAGAAAGAGTTGGCTTTGGAGATAATCTTTTTAGAGACTGGAAATATAACCAAGACAACACGCCAAAAAAGGATTTTATTTTAAACAACCCTATATATGGTGGTGAAATATTGGTGGGAGGAAAAAATTTTGGATCTGGATCATCTAGAGAACATGCTGCTTGGGCAATTTACGACTATGGTTTTCGTTGTGTGATTTCAAGTTTTTTTGCTGACATTTTTAGAAATAACTGCTTAAATATTGGTATTCTCCCCGTCCAAGTATCAGATGATTTCTTGTCTATTATTTTTAAAGAGATAGAAAATGATCCAAAAACATTATTAGAGATTAATCTTTTAGAACAAAAAATATCAATTATTAAATCTAGAGTCTCTGAGTTTTTTGAAATCAATCCCTACAAAAAAAACAACATGTTGAATGGCTTCGATGATATAGATTACTTAATTAACATAAAAGAGCAAATTAGTATTTTTGCCAAAAATACTCCACTTTAAAAATTTATTTTGAAATTAAATACGATTCGAAATATTGAAATTATGGACACCACACTTCGTGATGGGGAACAAACATCAGGGATTTCTTTTTCTCCTTCAGAAAAACTTGCTTTATCAAAGTTACTTTTAAATGAATTAAAGGTAGATAGAATCGAGGTTGCATCAGCTCGAGTTTCAAAAGGAGAGCTTGATGCTGTTAAACAAATAAATGACTGGTCTAAGGAAAACGGATATCAAGATAAAATTGAAATACTTACTTTTATTGATAACGGTATTTCCTTAGAATGGCTAGTGAGTTCTGGCGCTAAAGTTCAAAACCTATTAGCTAAAGGTTCATTAAATCACTTAAAACACCAATTAAAATCATCACCAGAAGAGCATTTTAAAAATATAGAAAAAAATTTAATTGATGCAAAAAAAAATAGTATTGTAACAAATGTATATTTGGAAGACTGGAGCAACGGTATGAGAAACTCCTTTGAATATGTTTTTGATTTTCTAGATTTTTTAGCCACTCAACCTATAAAAAGAATTTTACTTCCAGACACACTCGGCATCTTAACTCCAACAGAAACTAAAAAATATATATCCAAAATAATAAAACGATATCCAAAACAACACTTTGACTTTCATGGTCATAATGATTATGATTTAAGCGTAGCAAACACTATGGAGGCGGTTAAGTCAGGAGTTCACGGGCTACACTTAACAGTCAACGGAATGGGTGAAAGAGCGGGAAATGCACCATTAGCAAGTGTTATTTCAGTTCTTAATGATTTTATACCTGAGGTAAAATCAAATATTAGAGAGAAGTCTTTATATAAAGTCAGTCAGATAGTATCAACTTTTACAGGATTCAGAATACCTGTAAACAAACCTATTGTTGGAGCTAATGTTTTTACTCAAACTGCTGGAATTCATGCTGACGGTGACAGTAAAAATAATTTATATTATAATGATTTACTCCCTGAACGTTTTGGAAGAAAGCGATCGTATGCATTAGGTAAAACATCTGGAAAAGCCAATATTCTTAAAAACCTTCAGGAACTTGGACTTACACTAAATGATAGTGATATAAAAAAAGTTACAAAACGAATTATAGAACTTGGAGATAAAAAACAAAAAGTAACTGCAGATGATCTTCCCTATATAATATCAGATGTTTTGGACAGTAAGAATATACAAAAAAAAGTTTTCGTAAAATCATATGCACTCACTCATACTAAGGACTTAAACCCAAGCACTTCTGTTTCTCTAGAAATTGATGGGAAAATATTTGAAGAAAATGCTTCTGGCGATGGACAGTTTGATGCTTTTATGAAAGCAATTCAAAGAATTTACAAACGAAAAAAACTTATTTTACCGAAACTAATTGATTATGCTGTTCACATCCCACCTGGAAGTAATTCAGATGCTCTTTGCGAAACAAGTATAACATGGAAAAATGATGATAAAAAAGAATTTATTACTCGTGGGCTTGATTCAGATCAGACAGTTTCGGCAATAATTGCTACTGAAAAAATGTTAAACACCTTAAATTAATTAAATGAAGTTAGAAATTGCTCTTTTAGCTGGTGATGGAATTGGACCAGAAGTAATTAATGAAGCAGTAAAAGTATCAAATGCTATAGCTCAAAAGTTTTTTCATGAAATAACTTGGAAACCTGCATTAACAGGAGCTGCTGCAATTGATTCAGTAGGAGATCCTTATCCCGAAAGCACTCATAATATATGCTTAACCTCAGATGCGGTACTTTTTGGAGCTATAGGACTTCCTAGATTTGACAATGATCCTTCTGCAAAAATTAGACCTGAAGAAGGGCTTTTAAGAATGAGAAAAAAATTAGGTTTATATGCAAATGTCAGACCTACATTTACTTTTCCTTCATTAATTGACAAATCACCCTTAAAAAGAGAAAGGATTGAAGGTACTGATTTAGTTTTTTTACGTGAATTAACAGGAGGTATTTATTTTGGGAAAAAAGGTCGAAGTAATGATGGGAATATTGCCTATGATACTTGCACTTATAGTAGAGATGAAATCACACGTCTAGCTAGAAAGGGTTTTGAGTTAGCTATGACAAGATCAAAACGTTTATGTTGTGTAGATAAAGCAAACGTGATGGAAAGCTCGAGGCTATGGAGAGAGACTGTTCAAAATCTAGAAAAAGAATATCCTGAGATAGAAGTTTCTTATGAATTGGTAGATGCTGTTGCTATGAGGTTAGTTCAATGGCCTAATACTTATGATGTTTTGATTACAGAAAATTTGTTTGGTGATATTTTAACTGATGAAGCTTCAGTTATATCTGGATCCATGGGGTTAATGCCTTCAGCTTCTATTGGGAACGGTAACGCATTATACGAGCCAATCCATGGTTCATATCCACAAGCAACTGGAAAAAATATAGCAAACCCAATTGCAACTATTCTTTCAGCAGCTATGATGTTTGAAATGAGTTTTAATTTGTTCGACGAAGGCAAGTTGATTAGAAGTGCTGTGAATACCTCTTTAAATAAAGAAATAGTAACTGAGGATTTATCAAATGGTAAAAAGTCATTTAAGACATCTGAAGTTGGAGATTTTCTAGTTAGAGAAATTTTAAATAGCTAACCAAACTAAACAACTAAACTTCCATTTTGAATTTTTAGATTGGGCTCTAAAAGTGATACTCCTTTACTACTAGACACACCCAACACCAGGCATTGACTTATAAAATTTGAAATTTTTATTTGACCTATATTAATAGCAGCGACAATTTGTTTGCCTATTAATTTTTCAGGTAAATAAAGTTCTGTGATTTGGGCTGAAGATTTTAATTCTCCTAATGAACCAAAATCAATTAATAGTTGATACGCTGGTTTTATTGCATTTTTAAAATGAACAGCACTTATTATAGTTCCGATTCTAATATCTATCGAATCAAAATCTTCATAATTTATTATATTTTTTACTTTGGAAATCACAATAGTTTTTATTTGATTTTTATTAATTCAACCTCAAAGATTAAGGTAGCATCAGGTGGAATTACTCCTCCTGCTCCTTGACTTCCATACGCCAAACTACTAGGTATAACAAATTTTGCAGAAGCTCCTTCGCTTATAAGGCTGATGCCCTCATCCCACCCTGGAATAACTTGGCCAAGACCTAAGGGGAATTCAATAGGCTGATCTCTCTCATAAGAAGAATCAAAAACAGTTCCATCTAATAACATTCCTTTGTAATGAACTGACACTGTGTCTCCTTTGTTAGGCCTTTTATTGCTGCCCTCTTTATCTATTATATAATATAAACCTGAAGAAGTTTTCTCCATACCTGTAATGTGACTTCCAAGCTGTTCTTTTAAGTCTTCATTAAATATTTTTTTACTTTCATTTTTTTTATCTAAAAAGCTTTCAAAAGCTTTGAAAGCATTCCATTTATTTGCATTTTTCCCAACTCTTATAATTTCAATTTTATTTATAATATCATCTTGTTTAATTTGATTAACTATATCTTGCCCATCAGTAACTTTTCCAAAAACTGTATGTTTACCATCAAGCCAATTTGTAGCTATGTGAGTTATAAAAAATTGACTTCCATTGGTTCCAGGACCTGAATTTGCCATAGATAATATACCGGGAGTGTCATGTCTTAATTCATCTATGAATTCATCATCAAACTGATACCCAGGACCACCAACACCAGAACCCTGAGGGCAACCACCTTGAATCATAAAATCTGGTATCACCCTGTGAAACTTCAGTCCATCATAATATGGATTTCCAATTTCTTTTGTGTCATTTTTTATATCCCCCTCAGCCAATCCAACGAAATTACCAACAGTCCCTGGAGTTAATAAATATGTTAATTGAACTAAAATATCGCCTTTTGAAGTATCAAATTTTGCATATAAACCGTCTTTCATATTATTAATTTATTTTAAAAATGCAAATATAACTATAGGATTCTTAATAAGAAGTTATTAGTTGTTTAATTTGCTACTTCAGATAAAAACTTTATTCTATACAATCTAATTTCATCCTCCTCATAATCATCTTCAAAATTATTTAGAGCTTTTTCAATTTTATCTGATTCAGTTTCAATAAAATATTGATATAATTCTTCTTGAGAATCCTCATCTAAAATTTCATCGATCCAATAATTAATATTAAGCTTAGTACCTGATTTCACAATTGTTTCCATTTCAACAATCAATTGATCTAAATTCATTTTTTTACCTGAGGCTATGTCATCTAAAGGAAGTTTTTTATCAATGTTTTGAATTAAATAAAGTTTCAAAGATGATTTAGAGCCTGTACTTTTAAAGATCAAGTCATCTGGTCTTGTAATATCATTTACATTTACATAATCATTAATTAGTTTTAAAAAAGGATCCCCATAACGTTTTGCTTTACCCTCTCCTACCCCAGAAATACTAACTAGCTCATGTCTTTCTAGTGGATATTTTAAAGCCATTTCCTCTAAAGAATTTTCTTGAAAAACTACATAAGGAGGCACACTATTATCGTTTGCTATTTTTTTCCTTAATTGTTTTAAAAGATTAACTAAATTTTGATCAGTAGAATTATTAAATTTTATAGGTCTAACAGAGTTATAGATATGATCAGAGGTCATCATATAATTATATGGTGAGATTAAATATTTTTCTCCTTTGTCAGATACTTTAATTAGACCATATGTTTCAATTTCTTTTTTTAAAAAGCTTGAAATAATAGCCTGACGAATTAAAGACATCCAAAATCCTTCATCTTTATAAGTTCCGCTTCCAAAAAAAGTTTTCTGATGAGTTTTGTGTGAAACAATTAATGCATTTGACTTACCCATCAATACTTTCACTAACTCTTTTGGCTTGTATTTTTCTTTTGTTTCTTTAACAACATTAATCAATAAGGATAATTCTTTTTTAGCTTCCTTTTTAGGTTTAGGATTTCTAGAATTATCGTCATTTTCAGCTCCATCACCATTTAAAGGATCAAAATCTTCACCAAAATAATGAAGAATAAATTGTCTTCTTGAAATTGAAGTTTCAGCATAAGACGCCATTTCATTCAGCAAAGCAAAACCCATCTCCTGCTCTGCTAGTGGTTTTCCTGACATGAATTTTTCAAGCTTTTCAATGTCTTTATAAGCATAAAAAGCTAAACAGTGACCCTCTCCCCCATCTCTTCCTGCTCTTCCAGTTTCTTGGTAATAGCTTTCCAAACTCTTAGGAATATCATTATGAATTACATAACGAACATCCGGTTTGTCGATTCCCATTCCAAAAGCAATTGTGGCTACAATCACGTCACAATCTTCATATATAAATCTATCTTGATTTGTTATTCTAGTTTTAGAATCTAACCCAGCATGGTATGGAAGTGCATTAACCTTGTTTACTTGTAGGATCTCAGCTAATTGTTCAACTCTTTTTCTTGATAAACAGTATATAATTCCTGATTTTCCTTCATTTTTTTTAATATACCTAATTATATCAAGATCAACCTGATCAGTTTTTGATCTAACTTCATAAAAAAGATTAGGCCTATTAAATGATGCTTTAAAAACTTTAGCATCTTGAATCTTAAGGTTCTTCATTATGTCCTCCTGAACTTTTGGTGTTGCAGTTGCTGTTAGAGCTATTATTGCAGAGTTTTCTTTAATTTTATTAATAATGCTACTTAAATTTCTATAATCTGGGCGAAAATCATGACCCCATTCTGAAATACAATGTGCTTCATCTATAGCAAAAAATGAGATTTGAATTTGTTTTAAGAAAGATATTGTATTTGTTTTAGTTAATGATTCTGGAGCTACATATAATAGTTTAGTAATCCCAGATTTGACATCCTTTTTAACTACTTCAACAGCTTGTTTACTTAATGAAGAATTTAAAACATGAGCTATACTATCATTTGATGAAATCCCTCTTATTGCATCAACTTGATTTTTCATTAATGCAATTAAAGGAGAGACAACAATTGCTGTTCCTGAATTTAGAAGGGCAGGTAATTGATAACATAAAGATTTACCTCCTCCAGTAGGCATTAAAACAAAAGAATTTTTCTGCTCTAAAAGGTTTTCAATTACTGACTTTTGTAAACCTTTAAACTGCGAAAATCCAAAATATTTTTTTAACTTTTTATCTAACTCTTCTCCTTTCATCTAGATCGTGCTTAATCATAAAATAGCTACATTTGCAATAATATTAAATATACAATTTTCTTTTCAAAAATTTAAAACATATTCAGTTTGACGTCAAAAGAAAAAATTATTCATAGAGGAAAGACAACTCTGCTAATTGAAGCTGAAGCAATTCAAAACCTAGTGATGCAGATAGATGAAAACTTCTATAAAGTTGTTGATTGTCTTAACAAGTCTAAAGGAAGAATAATAGTTACAGGAATCGGAAAAAGTGGTGTTATTGGAATGAAGATAGTTGCCACCATGAATTCTACTGGAACTCCATCTGTATTTATGCATGCTGCTGATGCAATTCATGGTGATTTAGGAATAATTCAAAAAAACGATTCCGTAATTTGCATATCAAAAAGCGGGAATTCTCCTGAAATAAAAGCATTAATACCATTTTTAAAAAAAGAAAAAAATCTTTTAATTGGTATGACTGCAGACACAAAATCCTTTTTAGCTACAAATTCAGATCTAAAGCTTATAACACCAATTAAAAAAGAAGCTTGCCCAAACAACCTGGCACCAACTACAAGCACAAGTGTACAATTAGCTATGGGAGATGCATTATCTATGTGTTTATTAGAATTGAATGAGTTTGAAGCAAAAGATTTTGCTAAATATCATCCTGGCGGAAGTTTAGGGAAAATGTTATTTCAAACTACTAAAGACTTGATCACATCACACCCCCCTCCAGTTGTTGATTTAATGGATTCAGTAAAGAAAGTAATTACTGAAATTACATCCAAAAGACTTGGAGCTACTGCTGTAGTAAACAAAAACAAGATCATAGGTATTATTACTGATGGTGATATTAGAAGAATGCTAGAAACTTACGAAAGCATTAATAAGTTAATAGCATCAGAAATTATGACTAAAAATCCAGTAAAAATAAAACATGATATATTAGCTACAGATGCAATTAAATTAATGAATAATAAAAATATAAATCATTTAATTGTTACTGAGAATTCTATTTTCATTGGCATAATTAATATTTTGGATTTTACAAAAGAAGGAATTAGTTAATGAAAGATCCTAATCAAATGTCATTTCTAGATCATCTTGAAGAATTAAGATGGCACCTTATAAGATCTGTTTTATCTATTCTTATCTTTGGAGTAATTGCTTTTATGTTCAAGGATTTTATATTTAACACTCTTTTATTTGGACCAAAAAGCACTGATTTTATTACCTACAAATGGTTTTGTGATATAAGCCAACTACTGGGCCAAGGAAATAGTTTTTGTGTTCAAGAAATGCCATTTAGAATACAGAGCAGAACAATGGCAGGTCAATTTTCCGCCCACTTATGGACTTCTATTTTGGCTGGGTTTATAGTAGCGTTTCCATATGTACTTTATGAGGTTTGGAAGTTTATAAGTCCAGGACTTAATCAAAATGAAAGAAATAATGCTAAAGGGTTTATTTTAGTTGCATCAGCTTTATTTTTTATTGGTGTACTATTCGGATACTATATTATCACTCCGCTGTCAATAAATTTTCTTGGAAATTACACTGTAAGTACTGAAGTTTTTAATGATTTTGATTTGGCTAGCTATATTGGATTATTAAGGGCTTCTGTTTTATCATCTGGATTGATTTTTGAGCTACCAATAATTATATATTTCTTTACTAGGATTGGAATTGTTAGTCCTATGTTTTTAAAAAAAAACAGAAAGTTTGCATTAGTTATTTTACTAAGTTTATCAGCAATTATAACACCCCCAGACATCGCAAGTCAAATCATAGTTTGTATTCCATTATTTATATTATATGAAGTTAGCATCATAATCTCAAGAATGGTATACAAGAAGCAAGAACTTAACAAACTCTAATTAAATGGAATTAAAGGCTGAAAATATTGAAAAATCTTATAGAGGTAAAAAGGTAGTAAAAGGAATTTCTTTGAGTGTAAAGCAGGGAGAAATAGTTGGCCTACTTGGTCCTAATGGCGCAGGTAAAACTACTTCATTTTATATGATAGTGGGTCTTATTAAACCAAATACAGGGAATATATATTTAAATGATGAAAAAATCACTAGGTTTCCCATGTATAAAAGAGCCCAAAATGGCATTGGATACCTTGCTCAAGAGGCATCTGTTTTTAGAAAGTTAAGTGTAGAAAATAACATTTTAAGTGTATTGCAGATGACTAATCTCAGTAAAACAGAACAAATCCAAAAAACAGAATCTCTTTTGGAAGAATTTGGTTTAACTAAAATAAGAAAAAATAGAGGAGATCTTCTTTCAGGTGGTGAAAGAAGAAGAACTGAAATTGCTAGAGCCCTTGCAACAGATCCGAAATTTGTTCTGTTAGACGAACCATTTGCCGGAGTTGATCCAATAGCTGTTGAAGACATTCAAAGAATAATTGCTCATTTAAAAAACAAGAATATAGGAATATTAATTACTGATCATAATGTTCAAGAGACACTCGCTATAACCGATAAAACATACTTAATGTTTGAGGGGAATATAATGAAAGAGGGAACTCCTGAAGATTTGGCAAAAGATGAAATGGTAAGAAAAGTGTATTTAGGAAAAAACTTTGAATTAAGAAAAAAGAAAATAAACATCTAGTGGATATAAAAATTCGTCAAGCTTCAGAAAATGATGTTCCTGAAATAATATCTATTCTTAAATGTGCATTTGATTCTCCGTCAAACCCTCCTTCAAACAATAAATATCTAGAGGATTCCAATATTTTAACTTTTGTTAGTGAGATTGAAGGAAATGTTATTGGAACTGCAACTCTTCATATTATTAAAAAGATTAATCGAAAAATAGGATTAATTGAAGATGTTGCTGTTCTTCAATCATATAAAGGAAGAGGTGTTGGTAAATTATTATTAGAACATTTAGTTGAATTAGCTAAAAAAGAAGGAGTATACAAAACCATTTTAAATTCAGATAAAAAAAATGAACTCTTTTATCACAAAATTGGATTTAAAACAGAACAAATACAATTAGTAAAACGTTATTAAAATGTGTGGAATTGTTGCTTATATTGGAACAAAGGACCCTTTACCTATAATACTAGAAGGACTAAAAAGGTTAGAATATAGGGGTTATGATAGTGCTGGTATTTTTATTAGTAATTCAAAAATAAATGAAGTAACAAAAACAGCAGGTAAAGTTTCTAAACTCAAAAAAGTACTACAAAACAAACCTGACATAAGTCCTACCATTGGAATGGGGCACACAAGGTGGGCAACTCATGGTGAGCCAAATAACATTAATGCACATCCACATGAATCAAATTCAGGAGAATTAACTCTAATTCACAATGGAATAATTGAAAACTATGATGTTTTAAAGCAAGAATTAATTAAACGTGGATATAAATTCTATTCAGATACTGATTCTGAAGTTTTAGTTAATCTTATTGAGGATATTCAAAAAAAAGAACAGATAAAACTTGGTAAAGCTCTTAGGATTGCGCTCAACCAAGTTGTTGGTGCTTATGGAGTTGTTGTTTTTGATTCAAAAAAACCAAATGAAATTATTGCAGCCAGACTAGGAAGCCCCTTGGCTATTGGTCTTGGAAATAATGAGTTCTTTGTTGGATCTGATGCAACTCCTTTTTTGGAATTCACAAGGAAGGTAATCTATCTAGAAGATTATGAAATGGCTATTCTCAAAAAAGAGAGTCCTATTAAAATTTTTAATATTACTAATGATCAAGTTGTAGATCCATACATAGATCAATTAAAGTGGAATTTAGAAAATATTCAAAAGGGTGGATACAAACATTTTATGCTAAAAGAAATCAATGAGCAACCCGAAGCTATCAATAATGCGCTTAGAGGAAGATTATTAGCAAATGAAGGTAAGATTCAAGTTGGAAGTTTAAATGAGCATCAAGCTAAGTTCTCAAAAGCCCGAAGGATTACTATTGTAGCGTGTGGAACTTCATGGCATGCTGGGCTAGTAGGAGAATATTTACTTGAAACTATTGCACGTATTCCGGTAGAAGTTGAATATGCCTCTGAATTTAGATACCGTGAACCTATAATTTATTCAGATGATATTATAATTCCTATATCTCAATCTGGAGAAACTGCAGATACATTAGCTGCAATTAAAATTGCTAAAAAAAATGGGGCATTTATTTATGGGATTTGCAATGTAGTTGGAAGTAGTATTTCAAGAGAAACTCACAGCGGAATGTATACACATGCTGGACCAGAAATTGGTGTTGCATCTACAAAAGCATTTACAACTCAAATTACAGTTCTGAGCTTATTAGCCCTTAAAATGGCTGAGATTAGAGGCACAATGAGTAATCCAGAATTGAGAGCTTTATATTTTGAATTAAGCAGTGTACCTCAAAAAATAAAAGAATTTTTAATTGATGATTCATCTATAATTGAAATTGCAAAAACTTTCTTCAAATCTAATAACTGTCTATATTTAGGAAGAGGCTTAAACTTTCCAGTTGCTTTGGAGGGAGCTTTGAAACTTAAAGAGATTTCATATATACATGCAGAAGGTTATCCAGCAGCAGAAATGAAGCACGGTCCAATTGCTTTAATTGATAAAGATATGCCTGTAATTGTAATAGCAACTAAAAAAGGTCATTATGATAAAATCGTAAGTAATATTCAAGAAATAAAATCAAGAAAAGGAAAAATAATTGCGATAATTACAAAGGGAGATAAGGTGGTTAAAGGTTTAGCAAATTATTTTATAGAAATTCCTGAATCAACTGAATTTTTCTCTCCACTATTTAGCATAATCCCTCTTCAGTTGTTGTCCTATCACATTGCTGTATTAAGAAAATGCAATGTAGATCAACCAAGAAATTTAGCTAAATCTGTAAC
>CAJJCT010000032.1 GCA_905182735.1 Candidatus Marivariicella framensis | reverse complement strand
GTGAAGAAAATTTAGACTTCGAATATGAAAAAAGGATTTTAACAGAAAAACTTCAAGATTTATCTAATATTAAACAAGATATTATACATACTATTTATGGTAAAATGGATAGTGAAAAAACTAAATTTCTAATTATTCACCATACAATTCACCATTACAATCAATTTGGTTTAACCTGAATCTAACTTTTCCTTAACTCATATAACACAGGGGATGTATTATAACACAGAGTAACATAATAACCAACACTATTATAACACATCGTGTTATAATGATAAAATTAAAAATTTAGTTAAGTAGCTGATATATATATATTTATATCAAAATATATTGGATGGTTCAAGTCCCGTCCAGACCGCAATAATAATCCGTAATATCTTTATAAACAAGGTATTACGGTTTTTTATTTCCTATTATGGCAACATATTGGCAACAAATCATACAAGCTTCAAATTCTAAAGTTCCATTATACACACCTCTAATATATCCATTTGAATCAACTAATTAAAACATTATCATTTTTCACTTTTAGTTGTCATTCCGATTAATTTTTATAAATTAATTTATTAATCAAAAAAAACAGATTTTCATGAAAGTTAAAATTTTTATACTTTATATTATTCCACTATTTTTTTATGCTCAAAAAGAGAATAAACCTGATCTTTTAGCTGACAAAAGTATAAATATTGGAGTTCAAAGCTACTCCTTTAGAACATTACCAGACCAGAGCCCATTGGCTATTTTGGAATATATAAAACAGACTGGTGTAAAATATGTTGAACTCATGGGCAATCATGTTGAACCTTTTGCCGGTTTACCAGTGAGCCCATATTCAATTGAAAAAATAATGGGAAATAAAATTGACCCAATCAAAAGAGATGTTTTGATTAAAAGATATAGAAAAATTGAATTATCTATTGACGAGAAAAAAATTGCAGATCAGATTGATAAAGAGATGGAAGGGTTCGATAAGAATATTTCAATATGGAGAAAAAATGTTTCAATGTCTAAATTTAAGGAATTGAGAAAAATGTATAATGATGCTGGTATTTCTATTTTTGCTTTTAAACCTCGATGTTTTGAAAAAAACAATAGTGATGAAGATATTCGTTACGGTATGAGAGCTGCAAAAGCACTGGGAGCAACACATGTAACAACAGAACATCCAAGCGATGATAAGCATACCGCTAGGTTAGGTAAAATTGCTGAGGAAGAAGGGATTTTTGTCGGATACCATGGACATATGCAATCATCCCCAACTTTATGGAATACATCGGTTTCTCAGTCCAATTATAATAGATTAAATCTTGACCTAGGACATTATACAGCTGCGGAAGTAGGAGATCCCTTACAAATAATTAAGGATAAATCTGATAAAATTGTGAGTATGCATCTAAAAGACAGAAAAAAGTTAAGTAATGGTGGAGAAAATAAAATATGGGGCCAAGGTGACACACCAATAAAGGAAGCTGTTCAACTAATTAAAGATAATGGATATTCTTTTTTTGTAACTATAGAATTAGAATATGATATTCCAGAGGGATCAAATGAAATTAAAGAAGTTAAAAATTGTGTCGCTTATATTCAAAATGCAATGAACTAAAATATTAGACATGACAAAGAAAATAAATTGGAAATTTTGGACAGGTAGAACTATACTGGGACTATTGGTCATTGGATGTCTATGGCTTACTAATCTTATTTGGTTTAAACCATTTAATATCAAACATTTTTATGATAAGGTGTTTATTGAGCTCGCCATCTCAGATCCTGAATTGGTCACCCAACTAGGTATTCCAGTTTTATATGACATCTACAAGGAAGATCTGAGCGATGTCTCAGATAAAAAAGCATGGGAGGATTTCGCCAAACTCAAGGACGATTTCGAGACATTACAAAGTTATGATTTCGAAAGTCAATCAAAAGAAAATAAGTTAAACACCAAAATTCTGAGTTCGTTTCTTGGCAAGCAGATTGAGGGTGAGAGGTTTGCCTATCATGGGTATCCGGTAAATCAAATGTTTGGAGTACAAAGTAATCTTCCTAGTATGATGGAAAGTTCGCACAAGCTTAGAGATAAAAGTGATTTAGAGGCATATATAAAACGATTATCCAAATTTGGAACTAAATTCGATCAGGTATTGGAAGGGCTAAAAATAACAGAAGAAAAAGGAATCATTCCTCCACAATTTATCATTGACCGAGTGATTAGTGAAATGTCAGGATTTGTTGGTAAAAAAGAATCAGACCTTATCAATATTGAGATCGATGATGAAGATCCAGTTAAGTCAAACATTCTCTACGCTAATTTCAATTCTAAATTAGCACAAATTGAAGATCTTACAGAAGAGGAAAAGGAATTATACAAAACTAGGGTAGAAGACGAAATAAGAACTTCGGTTTTCGATGCATATAACTCCCTTATTTTATACTTCGAAGCATTAAAACCTAAAGCAACTACAGATGCTGGTGTATGGAAACTACCTGATGGGGATGACTTTTATCAATATCAATTATCACTAATGACTACCACCGACTATACCCCTGAACAGGTACACCAAATTGGATTGTCTGAGGTCGGTCGAATAAAAACAGAAATGAGGGATATCTTGACCATTCAAGGTTACACAGATACTACAAAAACATTAGGTGAAATCATCCAAGAATTAAACAAGGAAGAACGCTTTCTATATCAAAATAATGATGAAGGCAGAAAAGAAATCATCGAAGGGTACAATAACATCTTAGATGAAATTAATGATGGACTCGATAACGCATTCGATATCCGACCTAGAGCATCCATGGAAGTAAAAAGAATTCCTGAATTTAAAGAAGAAGGTTCTGCAGGGGCTTATTACGAGCTACCCCCCATGGATGGATCAAGAGGAGGTATATTTTATGCTAACTTGAGAGATGTTACAGAAACTGTTAAGTTTGGAATGAAGACATTAGCCTATCATGAAGGAATACCCGGCCACCATTTCCAAATAGCCATACAAGGAGAATTAAAAAATATTCCAATTTTCAGAACATTCCCCCTTTTTACAGCATATACAGAGGGTTGGGCATTATATGCTGAACGTCTCGCGTGGGAGTTGGGTTTTTATAAGAATGACCCTTTTGGCAATTTGGGAAGACTTCAAGCGGAAATGTTTAGATCTGTCCGTTTAGTAGTAGATACTGGAATTCACTATAAAAAATGGACTCGTGAAGAAGCAATTGAATACATGATTGCCAATACAGGAATGACAACAGGAGAAGTTGTTTCTGAAATCGAAAGGTACATCGTAATGCCTGGTCAAGCCTGTGCATATAAAATCGGGATGTTAAAAATATTAGAACTCAGAGAAAAAGTAAAAAAGAAACTAGGCAATCAATTCGATTTAAAAGAATTTCATAATATTATATTAAAAAACGGAGCAGTTCCTCTAGATATTTTAGAAGATATTGTAGATGACTATATAAAAACTGAACTTAAGTAAATAAAAAAGTGTAACCGAGATACATTTTTATTTAATGGTTTAGCTCATATAACACATTGTGTTATAAGGGTAAATCTAAAAAGTCATATAAAGTATTTATGATCAGTTTATTACAGTAAAAAATATTGAATAGTTCAAGTCCCGTCCAGACCGTAAAATCATCCTCCAATTCGAAGGGTTTTTTCTTCTATACCCTTATTTATCTTATTTATGAAAATCCTTGCGGATTTTCTATTCGGTTTTTATTTGTTAAATTAAGTGCTTAACTAATCACACACAAGATCGTTGGCAATAATTTTTAAGAATGAATAAAATAATTATACAAGGAATAAAATTTGATGATAAATCTTCTTATCAGAAAGGACCTAAACTTGCTCCGCCATTAATAAGAAAAGCATTGAATTGTGGATCTACAAACAAGTATACAGAAGATTTAATCTCTATCGAAAACTCAAGGGTTGATGATAAAGGTGATTTTGAAATATCTAAATATTTTGACATCGAGAAATTAACTAAAAACCACCTTAATTCAGGCGCGAAAATTTTTACATTAGGTGGCGACCATTCCGTAACATTTCCAATAATTAAAGCACATAGTGAAAAATACCCCAAATTAGACATTCTTCATATTGATGCCCATTGCGATTTATATGATAAATTTGAAGGAGATAAATATTCTCACGCATGCCCTTTCGCAAGAATTATGGAAAATGGATTTGCCGTTAAGTTATTACAAGTAGGAATTAGAACATTAAATAAGCATCAAGCAGAACAAGCTGATAAATTTAATGTTGAAATACATCAAATGAAAGATTTAGATTTAAGCCAAATCCCAAAATTTAAAAACCCTCTATATATTTCTCTAGACATGGATGGATTTGACCCAGCATATGCTCCTGGAGTTTCACATCATGAACCTGGGGGGTTAACTTCTAGACAAGTAATAAATTTAATTCAGAGCATAGACTCTGAAATCATTGGAGCTGATATTGTAGAGTATAATCCAAATAGAGATTTTCAAAATATGACTGCTTTTTTAGCAGCAAAAATGATGAAAGAAATACTAGGTAAAATGATGTGAAGAATCAACAAAAACAGTAAAAAAATAATATGATTAAAAATATAATCTTTCTTTTAACTTTAAATCAACTATTTATATATGCTTCGCAAGTTGACACATTAATTGTTCAAAGTGAATCAATGAATAAGTCTATTTCTAATATTGTTATTTTACCTGACAATTATTCTGAAGAAAATCAATTACCAGTTATATACCTCCTCCACGGTTATTCGGACAATCATGAAACTTGGATGAATAATGCACCAAAAATAAAAGAATATGCAGATAAGTATAATGTTATTATTGTATGTCCTGACGCTAATTATTCGAGTTGGTATTTTGATAGTCCAATAGATGACAGTATTAAATATGAAACCTATATCTCAAGTGAGTTAGTCAAGTCAGTCGATAGAAATTACAATACTATTGATAATAGAAATGGAAGAGCAATAACAGGTTTGAGTATGGGTGGTCACGGCGCATTTTATTTATCATTTAAACATCAAGATGTATGGGGGGCTGCAGGTAGTATTAGTGGGGGAGTTGATATAGTTCCATTTCCCTCCAGTTGGGACATTTCTAAACAACTTGGAAAATACTCAGATTTTCCGGAAAATTGGAAAAATAATTCAGTAATTAATATGGTTGATTTATTACAAAGAGATAGTCTAAAATTAATATTTGACTGTGGTATTGATGATTTCTTTTATGATGCTAATTTTAGATTACACAACACTTTAAAAGAAAAAAACATACCTCACGATTACACAGAGCGGCCTGGAATGCATAATTGGGATTATTTTTCAAACTCAGTTGAATATCACATCCTTTTTTTTAAAAGATATTTTAATAAATTATCTTTAATAAAAAATAAAATTTAATTATAAACTTGAACAAAGCAATATGGTAAATCGTTTATATATATTATTATTGATATGCATCATAACAGCATCCTGTAAAGAAAAAACTCCCTTGAATAAAAAAAGTGAGACTACTACTTTTTATTTAATTCGCCATGCTGAAAAAGATAGAAGTAATCCAAGTGAACAAAATCCAAACTTGACTCTAAAGGGATTAAATAGGGCGCAAAATTGGGCAAAATATTTTGACAGTATTCCTATAAATTCAATTTATACAACATCCTTCAACAGAACTAAACAGACTATTATTCCTGTTTCTAAATTAAAAGATATTACTCCCAAAATATACTCACCAAATAAAATAGACATTCAAAATTTTATTAAAACCAATCGAGGAAAAAATGTTTTGATTTCGGGCCACAGTAATACTACTCCTGAGATGGTAAATAAATTAATTAATCAACCAAAGTTTCAAGACATGCTTGATTCGGATAATAAGAGCTTATTTGTTGTTCAAATTATTGATACAGAAGTGAGCGTTGAGGTAAGATCAGTATCTATAAGTAATCAATTATAAATTTACTTTTCAAAACCAGCTTCAGATAGCAGTAATAAAAGTGCTAACTGAATAGATCTATATCCTTCCTTGTTATACCACCATTCATTTAATGAATGAGCATTTCCACCAACACCACCCCTTCCAATAGTTACCGCTGGAATTCCAAGTGAAATAGGGATATTAGAATCTGTTGAACCTCGAGTCAACCTAGGGGTTTCTTTAAAATACTCTGTTGTAGCTAAAGCTCTTTGAATTAAAGGAAGGCTTGGTTCAAGTTCTCCTGAAGGTCGATTGCCAATCTTATCTATAACTACTGTTAAAGACTCACCGGAGCGCTTCATCTTATTTTGTTTATCTAGTCCACTATTTACTGCTTTATATAGTAAGTCTTCCATAACATCAAGTCTAGAGGGTTCTATTGACCTAATGTCAACTTCCATTATTGACTCAAAAGGAATAGAGTTTATAGAAGTTCCTCCTTTTACTATCCCAATATTATAACTAGTCTTGGGACCCTCAAGAGTATATTCGTCGGCAGAGTCAATAAAATTATCAATTGCTGAAGCTAAAGCATGGTGAGGATTAACCATTCCAAAGGCTCCCCATGAATGCCCTCCTGGACCACTAAAAGTAACTCTATATCTATACGATCCAAGACCTTTAATATTTACCCTGCCTAATGCTCCACCATCAATTGCAATCCAAGAGTCAATTTTAGGACTATTGTTTTTAAATAAATATTTAACACCTCTTAGGTCACCTAATCCTTCTTCTCCAACTGTTCCTACGATTAAAATATTGTCTTTTGTCTTTATGTTTTTATCTCTTATAGTTTTAAGAATTGTTAAAAGCATAGATAAACCTCTAGTATCATCAGCAACTCCTGGAGCGTATATAGTATCATTACTTATTCGAGTTTTAACATCTGTTCCTTCGGGGAAAACAGTATCAAGATGAGCATCTAAAGCAACCGTCCGAATACCTATCTCTCCTTTTAATAACCCAAGAACATTGCCTTCACTATCGATCCACACTGAATCTATTCCAATTTCTTTGATTTTTTCAGCAAATCTAGAAGCGCGTTTTTGTTCCTTGAATGGAGGAGCTGCAATTTCTGTAAGCTCAATTAAATTGTTATGAGTAAATGGTTCTAAATCAAATATATAATCAAAGCTTGATTTAATTATTTTTGATTTAGCTAAACGATTAATTTGTTTTGAATAAACCTTATCTATATTAATGCTTTCATTTTGAGCTTGAATAGTTAAGGAAATTAAAAGAAAATAAATTAGAAGCTTTTTCATAATAGGATTTTAAATATTTTAATTTGTAATATCAGTAATAAATTTATTCAAATTATTGACTATTATCAAACTTTCTATTAAAAGCCTTAAGGATGATTAGTATATTTATGTTTATTGACTAATGCTAATGAAAAAAATAATTTTCTTTTTTTTACTTCTTATTATTATTTCTTGCTCAAAAACAAATGAACAGTCTGAACAAATTGAACCAGTTGAACAGATTATTGAAACACGTAATTGGAGTGAATATATTGATTTTCGTGTGGGTAATATACCTCTCATGATTATTTCTGTTCATGGCGGAGGATTGGAGCCTGAATGGATACAAACAAGAACTTGTAATCAGGCAACCGTTGTTAGAGATAGCTATACAAGGGATGTTGCATTAGAAATAGAATCCCAATTGAAAATTAATGGGTATAGTCCTTTCATTGTCTTAAATGATTTACATAGAAAAAAACTAGATTTAAATAGATCTTTAAATAACGCTAATTGTGGTGATCAAACAACAATTCCATATTGGGAACTGTTTCACAAGCAAGTAGATGATTTTAGAACAGAAATTCAAAATCAATTTGGTAGTGGTTTAGTAATTGATATTCATGGACAATCTCACGAAGAACAGAGAATTGAATTAGGCTATTTATTATCTTCTTCAGAGTTAAGAATGAGTAATTCAACTATTAACAGTTCAGATTTCGTAAACCAATCATCAGTTAAAAGTCTTTTAAATAATAACTCTAATAATCTAGAATTAACTGATTTGTTGTCTGGTGAGTCTTCCATGGGAAATCTTCTTAATATTAAAGGCTATGCATCAGTTCCCTCAAAAGAGGATATTGCCCCTAAAGAAGGAGAGCTTTATTTTTCTGGAGGTTTTAATACCGCTACATATGGTTCAAGAGAGAGTGGGTCAGTTGATGCAATTCAGATTGAATTAAATATGATTGGGGTGCGAAATACCGATGATAACAGAAAATTATTTTCTAAAGAATTTGCAGATGTTCTTATTTCATATTTGAGAATGCATTATAAAAGCGATCTTTAAAATCAGAAACTTTTAATTTTCAGGATACAGATATCTAACAGCATCTTGAGCCATTAGCATTCCCTGGTGAGATACATTTGGAACCTCATCGGTTTTGATCCAATTGAATTCTGTTTGATTTTGATTTGCAGTATCCTCGGATGTTGCATAAAAATAACGACCTCTTGCTCTTCTATGCAGGCCTTGTTGATCATCAACAATTTCATTATGGCGCAATGAAGATGAATTGGGATTCGTATCATCCTCAGCTAAATGAACATATAATTTTTTTGAAAAAGCCAAGTTTAATTTGTTTGTGTCTAGCTGACTTTGATCCAATCCATATGGAAAATTAATTTCTGATTCTGGAACAGTATACCAACCTGCATTTGAGCATACGGCAATATTTAATTTACTGTTTGGAATAAACATTACAAATCGATGAAGAAACTGAGATCCCGCAGAATGTCCCCATCCATTATAGGTTTCTTGTGTTCCCTTAATTTTACTTTTAACATATTCAAATAAAGGATCTAGCATAGAAAAAGTCCATTCTTCAATCGGATTATAAGTTCCTGAGCTAGGGTTGTCTCCATCATCAAAAATATTTCCAAGGTTGTACTCATCAGATGAAAAATCTCCTGACTCAAATTCGGGAGCAAAAACCATGAAATTTGAATTATTTGCCATATTAACCCAATAATCACGATAATCGTCAGCATTTCTTGACCCTCCATGAAACGACATTAATATTGGCATAGAAGTAATATCTCCATCAGGTATATGATAATAAACATTAATGGTTCTATTACTAAAAAATCCATTAGCGGTAAAACGAAACACGCCTGTTGAATTAGAAGTTAGAATAGGACCTGTATTGTCAATTTGACTAACAGGCGTAGTATTTACATTAGTATTTGTATACTCCTGATTGTTATCGGTCGAACAACAAATAAAAATAAATAGACAAATAACAGAAAAACACTTTATTGCTTTCATTTTAATTATTAAAGACAATTGAATCCGCAATTTCCTGACATTTTTCTGCAACCCCGCCATTGGTTAATATGTAATAGATTTTTTTCCCATTACTATCCTTTCCGAAGTATCTGTGTGTTAATCCTTTTGAGGATTGACTACTTAGTGTTGAAAAAATTACGCATGCTGCAAGATAAGTACCATTAGCACTTTGATGTTTCATATCATCTCCTAACAGTTTATGCTCTGGATATTTAGACCTAAATCTATCAAATGCTTTACCAACAAGAAGTAATATGCTTGATTTATTAATTCCAGAATTTATAAGATTTTTTTCAATGGTATTTTTTTTGAGTAAATCTCTATCTGAATCATCTATTTTTGGATACATCCATGTAGAGTAAAAATATGTTTTTGTAGATGAAGGTATTAAATCTTTAAATTGAGTATAATATTTTTTTGTAGAGTCAATAGCTATAATTGGATTCATGCTGTGGTCTTGAAAAATAATCTTAGAATAAGAATTAGTTTCAATTAGGTTTTTTGTAACAAGATCTTTTTCACCTAACCAATGCTCTTTGATTGTTGCCCCTCCGGCTGTGGACTGAGTAACATTCCAATTAAGGTTTCTTTCATCCGACATTTTTTGAACAACCGATGGAAGGTTCCAATAAAAAGTAAAACTATTCCCAACAAATAAAACTTCCTTCTTCTCTTGAGAAAAAAGTAAAGTTGTGCTTAAAACAACAAAAACAAGTATTAATTTTCGCATCAAAATTATTTATTTATTTCAGTTGTACCCTCCCAATCTGGATCTGCAGCTCCAATCCATTTATTATTAATAGAATCCAAAGCGACAGCATGAACTCTTCCAAAACGGGCAATTCCATCAATCAATTTATGTGGATTTGTTATAATATTAAGTTCTGCATTTAATTCTTTTACTCCAGTATGATCCTCTACCCATAAACTGTCTTCAAAGGGATAAACCCTTGGCAACATTAGTGATTTTTCTAAAGTGTTTTTCTGATCAATATATCTACTTACAACTTGAGTAACAGCGGTTATTATTCGACTACCTCCTGCTGCGCCAAGAGCTAAAACAGGCGAATTATTTTTAGAAATCAATGTTGGAGAGATATGAGAATTTGCTCTATCTCCAGGTTTATAATCTCCTAAGTATCCTCCAAGAGTCACAGCGTATAAAAAGCCTAATCCTTTAGAAGCTACCTTTGAGCCCATAAGAGGTCCAATTGTTTGAGTTAAACTTACAATATTTCCATTTCTATCAGCAGTTGTTAAATGAGTTGTATGTCCCATTTTTGCAACCCATGATTCAGGCAAATTATCATTATCTAAATTAAAAGCAACATTGTTTCTTTGAATTTTATCAGCCAAAATTTTTGCTTGATCATAAGATAAAATCAATTTCAAAGAATCTTCATTAGTTTGATATTTCCTATTTTCATATGCTGTTTCGGTAGCCTTACCAATATTTATAGCCCATTCTTCTTCATTTTTTGCGGAGGATAAATTATCTAAAATTTGTAAAATTTGAATAGTAATTGCTCCAAATGAAGGAAGATACAATGAGTGTATTTCATGATCCTTATATTTACCTTCAACTATTCTTGAAGTCAAAGCTTTATAGTTTTTTAAATCTTCAAGTGTTAAAATACCTCCATTATTTTGAACATCAGAAACTATTTTTTCAGCAACCTCACCTTCATAAAAACCTTTATGCCCTTCATTTGCTATTTTTTGTAAAACCATAGAAAGATCTTTTTGAATAAAAAGATCTCCAGCTTCATAAGATGTATTATCAGCTTTTAAAAAATACTGACTAGTACCCTCAAACTCATTAATCTTATTAAACGCCTTTTTTTGCCTTAATGCTTCCCCAGGAAGAACTAAAAACCCTTCTTTTGCATACTTGATTGCTGGAGCAAGAACTTCTTTTAAAGAAAGCACTCCATTGTCTTCTTGTAATTTAACTAACCCTGCAACAACTCCGGGAATTCCAATTGTGGGATAACCATAGGAGTGTTTTTCTTCAGATGGTTTATATTGTATAGGAACTTCAGTAGAAGCGTCCACTCCTGAAATTTCCCCATCTTGGGTTTGAAATATAGACTGAAGTCTTCCGCCAACTCCACTCATACTTGGCTCTACCACAGCTAGGCTGAATGCTGCTGCAACAGCAGCGTCAAATGCATTTCCCCCGAGTTTATACATTTGTTTACCTGCAAGAGAAGCAAGAGGATGCGCAGAAGAAATTACATCATTAGAATATTTACTAGACGTATTACTACAGGCATATATTATTGTCACTGTGCAAATCAATATTGATAATCTTCTCAGGTTTTTTCTCATTGTAAAGTAAATTTACTGTTAAAATAAAAAAAAGGCTTGTTTTTATACAAGCCTTTTTTTT
>CAJJCT010000031.1 GCA_905182735.1 Candidatus Marivariicella framensis | reverse complement strand
TGGTCCGCTGCCAGGAGCAACGGTTCAAGTAAAAGGTACTGACAATGGAACGAGTACAGATTTTGATGGTAATTACTCTATCGAAGCATCATCTGGTGATGTATTAATCGTTTCGTTTGTTGGATTTTCAACCGTAGAAGTAACCGTTGGAAATCAAGACCAAATCAATGTAAACCTTACTCTAAATAGTGAATTAGAGGAAGTTGTCGTTACTGGTTATGGTTCTCAACGTTCAAAAGAAGTAACTGCAGCCGTTGTAAAAGTAGATGCTGAAGATTTCAATAAAGGAAATATTTCAGATGCATCTCAACTATTACAAGGTAAAGTTGCGGGTCTACAGGTTTATAACCGTGGTGGAGACCCAAATGCAGCAGCAGTAATTAGATTAAGAGGGATTTCTACAGTCGGAGCCAACGTGCAACCATTGGTTGTTATAGATGGTGTTGTAGGAGCTTCTTTAGCCAATGTCGATCCTGCCGACATTCAGACTATTAACGTTTTAAAAGATGGTTCTGCATCTGCAATTTATGGATCTAGAGGTTCTTCAGGTGTTATTTTAGTAACAACTAAAACAGGTAAAGAAGGAAAAATTTCACTTAATTACTCCGGGCAACTTGGAGTATCTACTGCCATGAATACAGTTCAAACCATGAGACGTGATGAATTCATTGCAGCTGGAGGTACTGATCTTGGTGCTGATACAGACTGGACTGGTGCAGTAACACGTCAAGCAATCACAAAAATTCATAATATATCTGCATCTGGTGGATCAGGAGATACTTCGTATCGAATTGCTGCTAACTTTAGAGATGTACAAGGTATCTTGATAAGCTCAGACTTTAATCAATTTAACACTCGTCTAAATTTAACTACTAGAGCTTTAAACGATAAGTTACGCTTAACAGTAAATACTGCTTTTACTAGTAGAAAGCAAAATAATGGAGACATGGAGTCATTAAAGTATGCAGTTTTGTATAATCCAACTGCTCCAATTTTAGCCGCTAACTACACGGGTGTGTTTAATGGCGATCAGTATGGAGGTTACTTTGAAACTCTTGGTTTATTTGATAGTTACAATCCTGTTTCTATTGCTAAACAACAACTTAATCAGGGTGATAAAACTGAATTAAACTACAGTGTTAACGCTGAATATAGTTTTAATGATAACTTATCTCTTAATGTAAATGCTGCAAGTCAGGTTAGCAAATATTCTAATCAACTTTATAATCCTACTACTTTACTTCGAGGTGGAAATGCAGCTTCTCCTATTAGAAAGGGTAGTGCAACTTTTTATGATCAAACATATAGTTTTAAGCTATCAGAGCTCTATGCTCGATATAACACTCAATTATTAGGAAATGCTCTTGTTGTGACAGCTGGTTACTCATATCAACAACAAAATTTTAATGATCATTCTGTTACGCTTGGAGATTTTCCAAATGAAACAGATGCTGGAATTAGCTTTATTAATGCTGTTGAGTATTCTCAGGATTTATTAGGAGCTGGTTTTATAGGAGCTGATTCAAATGGTTCTCCAGACGAAAAAATCATTGCATTTTTTGGTAGAGTTAATTACACTTTAGACGATGTTATTTTTATTAACGCTTCGCTTCGTCGAGAAGGTTCGACTAAGCTTGGAGCAGATAATCAGTGGGGTCTTTTCCCTTCAGCTGGTTTAGGTGTTGATTTAAACAATTACTTAAATCTTGGAGTAGACAAATTTAAAGTTCGTTTAGGTTATGGTATAACTGGAGCGCTTCCAGGTCCAAATGGTTTATCTAGACAAATTCGAGGATTTACATATGCTAGTGCAACGGGAGGTGGATCATCTTCACCATTACGTGATGCTAATCCAGATTTAAAATGGGAAGAAAAAGCAGAAACTAACTTAGGATTGGAATATCGAAATGGTAAGCTTGATGCTACTATAGATGTGTACACTAGAGATATATCAGACTTTATATTAAACCGTCAAGTTGATCAGGCAATATATCCAACAGGATATCGATATGAGAATGCTGGTAAGTTAAACACAAAAGGTGTTGAAGTAGCTCTTAATTATCAATTAACTGATAACTATAATACTGGTTTAATACTATCTAGCTATAAAACAATGCTAGAAGAATACGTTAACAATGCTGAGATGAGAGCTAATTTAGGTGCGCCTGGACAAAACTCTACAGCAGTAATTCGAGTTAAAGTAGGAGAAGAAATTGGTACGATATGGGGCCCTATTCATGAAGGTGTTGCAGGAGGAAATAACGTATTTGCTGATGTTAATGGAGATGGAACAATAAATGTTGGTCAAGACCAGGCATTAAATGAAGATGTTGATTTTGCAGTACTAGGTAATGGTACTCCAGATCTTGAATTAGGTTGGACAAACCAATTAACTTTTGGATCATGGTCAGTAAATGCATTCTTTAGAGGGGCATTCGGACACAGTTTAGTTAACACGTTCCGTGCTTTTTATGAGCCTAGAATTTCTACGCAGAGTTCATATAATTTTGTGAATACTGAGTTGGCTCCTGAGGGATTAACTCAAGCACGTTTTAGTTCATTGTATGTTGAAAAAGCTGATTTTTTCAAATTAGACAACCTTACAATAACTCGTGACATGGATGTAAGTTCATTAAATGGTATTGATTCAATGCAAATTTCATTGAATGCTCAAAATCCTTTTGTTCTTACAAATTATACAGGTCTAGATCCTGAGCCTTCATTGGTTGACATAGGAGAAGATGCAGGTGGTAATTATGATGTATTATCCCCTGGGGTTGATCGTCGTAGAAGCTATTTTGCCTCTCAGTCTATGACTTTAGGTTTAAACATCAAATTTTAATATAAAAACAAAGAAATTATGAAAAATATTTTCAAAAATTTATTCCTTGCAACTTCGGTTTCAACTTTGATTTTTTCTTGTACTGATTTAGAAGAAGAATTAATCGGAGATATTACCAAAGCGGTAACAGTTTCAGCTCCAAATATTGGAGGAGCTGCAGGAGGAGGTAACGATGCACTTGCTGGTGCATATGCACAATTACAGTGGTCAGGTACTGCCAACCACTTTAGTTATTTTAGCATACAGGGGCTACCCTCTGATGAAATGGCAATTGCTGCCAAAGGTGGTGACTGGTATGACGGTGGAGTATTAGTTCAAATGCACCGACATACATTTGATCCAACCAATGGAATTATTGGTAATACATGGGGTGGTCAGTATGGAGCAATTGGAGCTATTAACGATGCAATTGCTAATCTAGGACTATCTGCTGGAGACATCATGCAAATGAGAGCTTTAAGAGCTTATTTCTATTGGAGAATGCTTGACCTTTATGGAAGAGTAAAAATTGTAACTACCCCTGGAGGTGATGCTCCTCAATCAACACGTGCAGAATTATATGCTTTTGTTGAGTCTGAGTTGTTAGCTGCTTTGGGTACTACAGAAATCACCGCAAACACTACGTTCTCAGATACAGGTCTTCCTGCTTCAGGAAGCGTTTATAGAGTAAATCGTTATGCAGCCCTAGGGTTCTTAACTAAACTTTACTTGAATCATGCGGTTTACCTTGGCACTGAAAGTACAGCAACTTACACAAAAGCAGCTCTTGCTTCCCAGATAATTATGGATTCTAATGCTTATCAATTGTGCGCATCAGGATGTACTGTAGCTAATCTTGCAAAACGTCCAGCTGTTGCAACGGATCCAGATAATTTAGAAGGATATGCTGCTGTATTTGCTCCTAACAACGAGAACAATGTTGAGCATATTTTTTCAGTAAATTATGATGAGGCTACTGCAGGAGGGATGAACTTTGCAAAAATGACTTTACACTATTCTAGTCAGTTGACTTGGAATTTTCAAGATCAACCATGGAATGGTTATGCTGCTTTGGAAGAGTTTTATAACCTTTATGATGATGGTGATGTTCGTAAAGCAAACAACTTCATTGTTGGCCCACAAAAAGATTACGGTGGAAGTGCTTTAAATGATTTTGCCGCTGATGATCCAGGTGGAATTGTCTTAGATTATACTCCCGCTATTAATGAATTGGAGCCAAACGCTCTTCGTCAGTCAGGTGCTCGTTTAGGTAAGTTTAGTTTCCAACAATTTGGAAGACCTGATCAAAGTAATGATTTTCCAATTGTAAGATTAGGAGATATTATGCTAATGTCTGCTGAGGCTCAAATGAGAGCTGCCGGTAGTTGGAGTCATGCTCCAGCATTAGCTTTAGTGAATGCTGTTCGAGCCAGAGCAGGAGTTTCTGCTTTCTCTTCGATGACTGCTGATTCATTTTTAGATGAAAGAGGACGTGAGATGTTCCAAGAAACATCTCGTCGCACGGACTTAATTAGATTTGGAAAATATAGTTCTGGAACATGGTGGGAAAAAGCTGCTTCTCCAGCACATAAAGCATTATTTCCAATTCCATTTGATGCAATTCAATCATCAACTGGACTTAGTCAAAATGCAGGGTATTAATTTTTAGTTAATATTCTTAAATAAGATTTTAAGGCTGTTCAATTTTTGAGCAGCCTTTTTATCTTTACACTGTTATGAAACATTTATTTTTCGTTGTGTTATCTTTCCTGTTGTTGAGTTGCTCAAATAGTAGTAGTTCTTCATTATTTGTATTGATGGATGATTCTACTGGAATTACATTTCAGAACACTTTATCTTATACTGAAGAATTCAATCCTTATACATATAGAAATTTTTATAATGGTGCCGGAGTTTCTCTTGGTGATATAAATAATGATGGGTTAATTGATATTTATTTTACTGGAAATATAGTTGACAATAAATTATTTCTTAATAAAGGAAACTGGAAGTTTGACGATATTACTGATTCAGCCGGAGTATCTTGTTCTCAAATTTGGTCTACTGGATCAACTTTTGTTGATATTAACGGTGATGGTTTATTGGATATATATGTTTGTAAATCTGGAAAACCAGGAGGAGTTAATCGACATAATGAATTATTTATTAATCAAGGAGATTTAACTTTTAAAGAAAGTTCTAAAGAATATGGATTAGATATTACAGGACTTTCTGTTCATGCTGCTTTTTTAGATTATGATAAAGACGGTGATTTAGATGTATACATTCTAAATAATTCAATTCGTTCGGTAGGTGGATATGACTTGATTAAGGATCAACGGAATATTCCTGACCCTAATAATAATGGAAATAAATTTCTTGAAAATAAAAATGGATATTTTATTGATGTTACTGAAAAAGTTGGAATGTTTAATAGCGCTATTGGATTTGGGCTAGGAATTACCGTTAGTGATTTTAATAATGACACTTGGCCTGATCTATTTATATCTAATGATTTTTTTGAAAAAGATTATTTATACATCAATTTAAAAAACGGAAGTTTTGTTGAATCTTCAGACATGTATTTTGATGCCTTATCTATGGGGTCTATGGGTGCAGATACTGCAGATTTAGATAATGACTTAAACTCAGACCTTCTAGTAACTGAAATGCTTCCATCATCACTAAAGAGAAAAAAAACTAAAGCGATGTATGATTCCTGGGACAAGTTTAAGTTAATGGAGTCTATGGGATATGCTAAGCAATACCCAAGAAATGTCTTACAAAGAAATATGGGTGATAATGGGTTTTTAGAGATTGGAAGAAAAAGTGGGGTAGCTGCTACAGAATGGAGTTGGGCATCACTTCTATTTGACATGGATAATGATGGGTTAAGAGATATATTTATTGCAAATGGAATTAACAAAGATTTACTGGATAGAGACTATTTAGCTTACATGGCAAATGATGAACAAGTCAGAATGCTAATGAGAAAAAAAGAGGAGGTTATTAAAAAACTAATTGATATTATGCCTTCTAAGGCTGTTCCTAATTTTGCGTATAGAAATAAAGGAAATTTTCTATTTGAAGAGGTTGGTGAAAAATGGGGTCTAGATCAACCTAGCTTTAGTAATGGAAATTCATATGCTGATTTGGACAATGATGGAGATTTAGATATAGTTGTTAATAATGTCAATATGAAAGCTTTTGTTTACCAAAACAAAACAGATACTCTTAAGAGAAGAAGTATACAATTTCAGCTAGTTGGAAATAAAAAAAATTCAAAAGGAATAGGTTCAAAACTTATTTTATATAGTAATGTAAATACATATATGGCTGAATTATTTCCATCAAGGGGATTTCAATCATCAGTGAGTCATCGTATTCATTTTGGAATAGGCTCAGATAATAATGTGGATAGTCTTGAGGTTACTTGGCCTAATGGAGTGAAAAAAATTTACAAAGGTTTAGAATCAAATAGTATCAATATTATAAAGTATAAATCAGGTGAAACAATTGACACAAAAACACAGATAAAAAATATTAAAAAAAATATTCAACTTTTTGAGTATAATCATGTTGAAAATCAATTTATAGAATTTAACAGAGAGCGTCTTCTAACTCAGATGAGACATAATGAAGGACCAGCTCTTGCGGTTGCTGACATTAATAATGATGGGATTGATGATGTTTATGTTGGGGGAGGGAAAAATCAAACTTCATCTTTATTTATTTCAAATGAACAGGATGGATATAAACACATAACAGAACCTTTTTTGAAAGATACAGAGTCAGAGGATACGAATGCTCTGTTTTTTGATGGAGATAATGATGGGGATTTAGACTTGATTGTGGCCAGTGGAGGTAAATCATTTTCTCAATACAGTTTATCGCTGAATGACAGATACTATATAAATGAAGGGGATGGCACTTTTGAAAAGAAAGAAGATGCATTGGATTTTAAAAAAAAGATATCTACTAAAGCTTTGGCATCAGCAGATGTGAATAAAGATGGATTAATTGATCTTTTTTTTGGAGAACGATATGACCTTACAACATATGGAAAAAAAGGAAATGGTGTACTCATGATCAATGATGGTCAAAATAATTTCAAACAAAGTAATCAAAAAGTATTTTCAGATTTAGGGATGATTACTGATGCCAAATTTCATGATTTTAACAATGATGATTGGCCTGATTTAATAATTGTAGGAGAATGGATGCCAATTACAATTTTAATAAATAAAAATGGATTTTTTGAAAACGAAACTGATCTATACGAATTGGACCAAACTTCAGGTTTATGGAATACAATAGAATTAATTGATATTAATAATGATGGTCAAATGGATTTTATTGCCGGAAACCATGGAACGAATTCATTTTTAGAAAAAAAAATGAAAATGTATATAAATGATTTTGATGTTAATGGAAGTTTTGAGCAAATAATATGTTTAAAAAGAGATGGTAAGTATTATCCAATTTTAGATAAAGATGAGTTGATGAATCAGTTGCCGGCTTTTAAAAAAAATATAGTTTTTTATAAAGATTATGCTAAAAAATCAATAGAGGAAATTGTAGGTAAATCTAAGGTTTTAGAATCTCTAGTTTTAAAAATAGACATACTAGAAACAAGTTTATTTGTAAGTAAAAAAAATGGATTTAAACAATATGGTTTACCTGAGGAAATACAGTATAGCCCAATTTACAGTATATTAATAAAAACTGATCCAAACACTAATAAAAACTCTTTATATTTGGGAGGAAATCAATACTTGGTAAAACCACAATTTGGAAGTTATGACGCTTCTAGAGGTTGGGTTTTACCCATAAATTCAGATTTAGAAAATTATTTTAAAGATCCACCAAAGAGTATTGGCATTAAAGGACAAATTAGAGCAATTAGGGCTTTACAATCCGGTCAAAAAGAATACATAGTTTTTGCTATTAATAATGAATCAATTAAATTTCATGAACCACACTAAACTTTTTATTTATTCTGTTACAATTATTTTATTCATTTCATGTCAGTCTGAGTATGATAGAGTAGTTAAGCAAGAAATTGCTTTAGGAAAAAACTATACAGACCTGATCTTTGATTTAAAAACAGGACAAACTCAAAAAAAGTTTTTTACTGACTGTTGGGAATTGAACAAGAAAAAACTAATTAATCAGGGTCCCAGCAATAAATTTGTAAGACATGTGCTTGACTCTGTTTCTCCAATTTATAACCCTGACAATAACATGGAGCTTTTGTTTTATGGGATTTTTGATGAAAATAAAATATTATCAGGTTTGAAAATGCGTATTTCTTTTTTGGGATGGGATCCAACTATTAAGAATTTACAAAATGAACATTTATTAACCGAAGGATTGAAAATGATGAAGCATATATATCCTGGAAATTCTTTTTTTAAGTTAAATAAAGAAATTAATGGATCACCAATCATGACTAAAGTAGATGGAAATAGACTTATAACTGCATATGTTTTTGATAATAGATTTGTTCAGTTAACTATTGAGGATTTAAACATTAAGTTAAAATAAGATGAGGCTATTAAATAGATTTTTTTTGTATTTAATTTTTATCACTTTTTTGTATTCTTGTAACAATCAAAAACCAAAACTTTTTGAACTTCAAGACCTAAACTCTATTGGGATTAATTTCTCCAATGATCTAGGCTTCAGTAATGATTTTAATGTTTACAAGTATCGTAACTATTATAATGGTGGTGGAGTCTCATTAGGAGATATAAATAATGATGGATTAATAGATGTGTACTTAACAGCCAATCAAAAATCAAACAAACTATTTTTAAATCAAGGTGACTTTACTTTTAAAGACATTACTGATCTTGCTGGAGTTAAAGGAGATAAGGCTTGGTCAACAGGAGTTACAATGGTAGATTTAAATTCTGATGGATTTATGGATATTTATGTTTGTAATTCAGGAGATGTAAAAGGAGACAATAAGCAAAACGAGTTATTTATCAATAATGGAGATCTTACTTTTACTGAAAGTGCAAAAAAATATGGACTAGCAGACAGAGGATTTTCAACACACGCCACTTTTTTTGATTATGATAAGGATGGAGATTTAGATGCCTATATTTTAAATAACTCCTACCAAGCTATTGGAAGCTTTGATCTAAGAAGAAATGAACGTACAAAAAGAGACTCATTGGGAGGAGATAAATTAATGGAAAATATTAATGGTCATTTTTTTGATGTAAGTGATAAAGCCGGAATATATGGAAGCGTTATTGGTTTTGGATTAGGAGTGAGTGTAGGAGATGTAAATGGAGATAATTGGGATGATATATTTGTCTCAAATGATTTTTTTGAACGGGATTACTTATACATTAATCAAAAAAATGGAACATTTAAAGAGTCTTTAACAGATCAAATGAGATCAATAAGTGGAGCTTCAATGGGGGCTGATATGGCAGACCTAAATAACGATGGTTTAAACGACATATTTGTTACAGAAATGCTTCCATCTGATTATCAGCGATTAAAAACTGTAACTACTTTTGAAGGCTGGAATAAATATCAGTACGTAGTTAAAAATGGATATCACCATCAGTTTACTAGAAATATGCTTCATTTAAATAATGGGAATAATACATTTAGTGAAATTGGAAGATGGACTGGAGTTGAAGCTTCTGATTGGAGTTGGGGAGCTTTATTTTTTGATATGGATAATGATGGTTTTAAAGATCTATTTATTGCTAACGGGATTTATCAAGATTTAACGGATCAAGATTATTTGCAATATGTATCAAGTGAAGAGGTTATAAAATCTGTTATTACTAATAATCAAGTTGATTATAAAAGGCTAGTAGATATCATTCCTTCTAATAAAGTTCCTAATCATTCATATAAAAATACGGGCGATTTAGGTTTTGAAAACTTTGAAAATTCAGGATTAAATATTCCAAGTTTTTCAAATGGATCAGCATATGGTGATCTTGATAATGATGGTGACCTTGACCTGGTCGTTAACAATGTAAATATGTTGCCTTTTGTTTTTAAAAACAAAGCAGAAACTTTAAATAATAATTTTATTAAAATAAAACTTATTGGATCTGATCGCAACCCAAACTCTTTAGGCGCTAAAATTAAAGTTAAGACACAGCTAACTAATATATATCAAGAGGTTCAGCCCGTTAGAGGGTTTCAGTCTAGTATGGACTTAGTAGCAACAATTGGTGTAGGTAAATCAAAAATTGTAGATATAAAAATAACTTGGCCATCGGGAAAAGTAACCATGGCAAAAAATTTAAATGTAAATACTTTACATGAATTTGACGTATTAAATGCATCTATAAGTGAGGTTAAATCACCTATGTTGGATAACTTGATTTTTGAAAAAAATATTCAGAATTATTTTCCAGTTCATAAAGAGAATTTATATGTAGATTTTGATTCAGAGAGACTTAGTTACCATATGTTAAGCACGCAAGGGCCAAAAATTAGTATTGCAGACCTTAATGGAGACTCAAAAAATGATATAGTGTTTCCTGGAGCCAAAGGATATCCAACACAAATTTTATTTGCAAATGAAGATGAATGGATTCATAAAGAAAAAAATAAAAATTTATTAGAACAAAACAAAGAGACTGAGCATATTGAAAGTGCAGTACTAGATGTAGATAACGATGGAGATTTGGATATATATATGACTTCTGGTGGAGTTGAAACTTCAATATATTCCACCTCTCTCTTTGACATACTACTTTTAAATGATGGATCTGGAATATTTACAAAAAGTATTCAAAACTTACCTGATGATGAATCAAAAATCAGTTCTGAATCCGTTACTTATGCTGACATTGATTCTGATGGAGATTTAGATCTTTTTGTTGGAGAAAGGTCTAAAATTGGAAAATATGGACTACCTGGAAGCGGTTATATTTTAGTTAATGATGGAACAGGAAATTTTCAAAATCAAACAAAAAACTTAGCACCAAAACTCATTAATATTGGCATGATTACTGATGCAGCATTTTATGACTTTGATAATGACGGCGATCAAGACCTTATAGTTGTTGGTGAGTTTATGGGAATTAATTTTTTTGAAAATATTGAGGGGTTTTTTAAACCTGCAGAAAATATTTGGAAGCAAAAAACAGGCTGGTGGAACACTATAGATATTTTTGATATAGACGGAGATGGTATAGAGGATATAATAATTGGAAATCATGGTACGAATAGTCGATTCAAAGCATCGGAAAACAATCCAATCTTATGCTATTACAATGATTTTGATGGAAATGGTCGCGGTGAAGGAGTTTTAGCTTTTACTTCGAATAATGGTAAAGAATATCCTTATGCATTAAGGCATAATCTGATTGATCAAATGAAAAGCCTGAAAAAGAAGTTTCCTAACTATGCTACATTTAAAAATGCAGATTTAATTTCAATTTTCTCTAAGCAATTATTAAATGACTCATACGTCTGCTCAATAAATACACTTTCGACAATAGCATTAAAAAATAATGGTAATTTTAGTTTTACTAAAATACCGCTTCCAAAACAAGTTCAGTTCAGTCCCGTGTATTCAATTGCTCATTCTGATATTGATAAAGATGGAGATTTAGATATTTTGATGGGAGGTAATCTATATAATGTAAAACCTGAAGTAGGATCTTATGATGCTAGTTATGGTTTGTTTATCGAAAACACTCCGGAAGGATTGGTCTTTCACCCTAATGGAAAAGGATTTAATATCACAGGTGAAATCAGGTCTTTAGTTGTGGATAAGAATCAATTATGGGTTGGAAGAAATAGAGATACATTAAGTCGTTTTATCTTTAAAAACAAATAATGAAGAAAATACTAATATTATTTTTTTGTCTGATTTTTATAAATTGTAAAAATTCAAATAAAACTCAGATACATGATATTTTATTTGAAAGTTTAGACAGTAATTACTCCGGGATTGATTTTATAAATCAATTAACTTATAAGCCATATTTAAATATTATTGAATATTTATATTATTATAATGGAGGTGGAGTTGCGGTTGGAGATATTAATAATGACGGATTAGAAGATATTTTTTTCACAGCTAATCAGGAAATAGACCGTTTGTATTTAAATATGGGAAATCTTCAATTTAGAGATATAACTAAACAAGCAAAGTTAGATTTATTTCCTTCTTGGTCTAATGGAGTTACTATGGATGATGTTAATAATGATGGTTTTATTGATATTTATGTCAGCAAACTTCCAATGGAAGGTCTTTTTAAAAATCAAAGCACCCATAATTTATTATATATAAATAACGGTGACTTAACATTTACTGAATCATCAAGCGACTATGGCCTTGATTTTTTAGGTTTTTCGACACAATCAACATTTTTTGATTATGATAGAGATGGTGATTTAGACATGTATTTGATGAATCATGCTACGCATTCAGTAAGAAGTTATGGAACCACTAAAAAAAGAAAGGAAAAGGATTCTATTTCAGGGGATAGATTTTATGAAAACTTACTGGACGAAGGAAAAAATAAATTTATAGAGGTTACTGATAAATCTGGTATACTAAGTAGTCCACTAGGGTATGGGTTAGCTCTAACTACAACAGATATAAATGATGATGGTTGGTTAGACATATATGTTGGAAATGATTTTCATGAAAATGATTATTTATACATCAATAATGGCGATAAAACTTTCACAGAATCTTTCAAGAAATACTTTAAACATAGTTCAAGGTTTACAATGGGAGTTGATGTAGCTGATTTAAATGAAGATGGTAAATTAGATATTTTTACAACCGATATGATGCCTTTTGACTCAAAAATTGCATTAAAATCTGGAGGAGAAGACACTGATAAATTAACAAAAATAAAGAGCGATTATGGATTTGAACCACAGTATTCTCGAAATCATTTTCATTTAAAAAAACCATATGGAGATTACGCTGAAATTGGTCTTTTAACAAAAACATATGCAACTGACTGGAGCTGGTCAGTTCTTTTACAGGACTATGATAACGACGGTAATAATGATATTTTTATTTCTAATGGAATAGCCAAAAGACCCAATGATTTAGACTATATTAATTATTTGAGCACTTCTAATTATAGCAGTTTTGTTTTAACAAAACAAAATGAGATGAAAGAAGAACTAATTAATCAAATGCCAGAACTTAAAATTCCAAATATTTTATTCAAAAACAAAGGAATGCTTGATTTTGGAAACATTAAAGAATCTTTTTTTGGAGATCCTTCTTATTCTAATGGATCTGCCTACAGTGATTTAGACAATGATGGTGACCTAGATTTAATAGTTAATAATATTAATTCCATTGCAAGTATACTTGAAAATAAAACAAGTAAAGAAAATAAAAGTTTAACAATAGAATTGAAAAACAAAAAAGCAATAAAAGGTTCCAGGGTTACCGTATTTAAAAGCAACAACAAAGTTGATGTTAAAGAAGCAATAACGACACGAGGCTTCCAGTCTTCAACCACACACAGATTACATTTCGGTCTAGGTAAAAGCATAGTAGACTCTATCTCTGTGAGGTGGGCTGATGGAAAAACTCAAATTGTAAATGGTCCTTTTAAAGAAAAAATCCAAATAATTTATAACTCTGGTAAATTTAAAGAAGAATCAATCGATGTTAAAAATAATTTTTCTCTTTCTGTTTTACCCTTTAAGCATGAGGAGGATATATACCTAGATTATGAAAGAGAAAAGCTAATTCCTGAATTATTATCCTCTGAAGGACCTGCATTTTTATTGGCAGATTTTAACAATGATAAAATGTTAGATATTTTCATTGGAGGTGCACGTTATCGACCGTCACAAATTTTAATAGCTACTAAACTTGGGTATGAATTAGCAGATATTAATGATTTTAGAATTGATCAAAAATATGAAGATGTTTCTGCAGCTACATTTGATGCAGATAATGATGGTGATATGGATATTTATGTAGTAAGTGGAGGTAATGATTACAAAGAAAACGATGAGCTTATGATGGATAGAATTTATATCAATGATGGTAATGCTAACTTTTCAAGACTTTCGGTAGCACTTCCTTCAACAAATGGAAGCGTTGTAGTATCTCATGATATAGATGATGATGGATATGATGATCTTTTTGTTGGAAGCAGATCAATACCAGGAGGTTATGGGTTAAGTCCGTATAGTTTTATTATAAAAAATACACGTGATGGTAATTTTGAGCCAATAGTTCAATCACGTTTAGGAATGGTAACTGATGCAAAATGGGGAAATATTGATATGGATCCAGAATTTGAATTGATAGTTGTTGGAGATTGGACTCCCATTATAGTTATAGATGAAAATGAGGATGGAAAGTTTGTAGCATCTAAGTTAAAAGGAGGAGAAAATTATTATGGTTTATGGAATACAATTGAATTAGCAGATTTAAATGATGATGGAAAGTCAGATATTTTAGTTGGAAATACTGGAAAAAATTTTAAGTGGCAACCTACAATAGAATCACCTGTTTATTTATATGTAGATGATTTTGATGAAAATGAACAATCAGATCCCATAATTTTTTATGACTTTTTTGGAACCTATCGACCTTTTAATACTAAGGATAACTTGGGTTCTCAAATGCCGATGATCAAAAAGAGGTTTAATAAGTATAAAGATTTTTCGAAAGTTGAAACAATTGAAAATTTGACTGGCAAAAAAGAAAAAAATATTCTTGAAATAAAAAAATTAACAGAATTAAAATCTATGCTTTTTATAAATAAGGGTGAGGATTTTGACCCAACTCCTCTTCCTTTTGAAGCCCAATGGAGTAGTATTCAAGACTTCTTTTGGGATAAAGAGACTGAAGAAATATTTTATGTAGGAAACTCCGAAGAGTTTGTGACTGAGCTAGGAGCTCAAAGTGCAAATCCAGGGGGAATAATTGAATTTGATAATCAAGCTATTCATAAAGAGTTCCTACCTTTACCTATAAACCTTAACTTAAGGAGGGTTATTAAATTGAATAATGATAATATGCTTTTGATTGCTAATAATGATTACATATATATACTAAAAAGAATAAATGATTAAAAAAATCAACTTTAAAATTATTTTACTATTTGTCTTAACAATTTCATGTACACCAAATACTGAATATATTGAAAAACTGGAAAATCCAGAACTCTTTCAAGATGCAATGCAAAACCTCACTGATGTTATAGTATATGATATTTTTTCTCCACCGGTCGCATCAAGAGTCTATGCATACCCCTCTATTGCAGCATACGAGACTATGCGTTTTTCTAAACCAAAAAAATTTATTACACTTAGCGGCCAGGTTAAAGAATTAGAGCAAGTTAAATCACCAGAGGATAAAAATATAAACTTCAATTTGGCAGCCCTATATGCTTTTAATAAAGTTGGGAGAGCACTTATTTTTTCAGAAGACAAGATGGATAGTTTTGATGAGATTTTTTATAAAAAAATAAAATCATTTAAGACACCCCGACGTGTAATTAAGTCATCAAAAAAATACGGTGAATTTGTTGCAGATCATGTTCTCGAATGGGCTAAATATGACAATTACAATCAAACCAGAACATATCCTAAATACACTATAAGAGAACCTGAAAACTTCTGGAAACCAACTCCTCCTGATTATATGGATGGAATTGAGCCTCACTGGAATAAAATCAGAACTCTTGTAATAAAATCTGCAGGTATGTTTCCTTCAAAACCTCCTATTAAATTTGATTTAACAAAAGGCAGTCCTTTTCAAAATCAACTTCAGCAAGTATATGAGATTGGTGAAAATTTAAGTGATGAACAAATAGAGATGGCTAAGTTTTGGGACTGCAATCCATATGTTACGCATCATAGGGGACATGCTATGTTTGCAACAAAAAAAATAACTCCTGGAGGGCATTGGATTGGAATTACATCTGTCGCAACTCGAAAAGCAAAGAGTAACTTCTCAGAAACAATAAATGCTTATGTGAATGTTTCAATTTCTCTTTTTGATGGATTCATTTCCTGTTGGGATGAAAAATGGAAGACATTAGTGGTTAGACCCGAAACACTAATTAATAAATATTATGATGAAGAATGGCTTCCAATTCTTCAAACCCCCCCATTTCCTGAATATACAAGTGGCCATTCAGTGATTTCAAGAGCCGCCGCCGTTACTCTTACTGATCTTTTTGGAGAAAATTTTAATTTTGTAGATACAACCGAACTAAAATATGGTCTTCCTGAAAGAAGTTTTAATTCTTTCATACATGCATCTGAAGAAGCTGCAATATCAAGATTATATGGAGGTATACATTATATGATGGCAATTGAAGAAGGTGTTACTCAAGGAAATAAAGTGGGGGTTTTTATTGTTGATAATCTCCAGACTAAATCAAATTAAATCCTAGAGAGATATTAATAGGCATTATTACACTAAAAATGAAATAAAAAATTGTTTAGATAAACCATTAATGAAACAATTGAAAGAGTTGATGGTTATTCGAAATACACATAAAGCTTTTGGCGGTGAATTCCTTTTGATAAAAACAGATAAACTTTTTAATGTTAAATGGATAAATATAACACATAGTGCAGAAATTTATATTGATCTCGACAAAATGTCGATGAAAACTTCTTTTTCAACCTAAAGTATTATTTTTAATTACATTTAAAGAATAGAATTTATGCAGATTACAAAACCACGCTTATCTTTTTGGCAAATCTTTAATATGAATATAGGGTTTTTAGGGATTCAATATAGTTTTGGATTGCAACAAACCGCCATTAATCCAATATTTCTATATTTAGGAGCTTCAGAAGATATGTTGCCTATATTAAACATTGCTGGCCCAGTTACAGGTTTAATTGTACAGCCAATTATTGGAGCGATGTCTGATAAAACTTGGTCAAACCGATGGGGAAGACGCAAGCCTTATTTTTTAATAGGTGCGATTATTGGAAGTTTGTGTTTATTTGCTTTTCCTACAAGTCCGGTCCTTTGGTTTGCAGTAGGTTTGTTATGGATTCTAGATGTGGGTAATAATATAGCAATGGAACCATACAGAGCTTTTGTAGGTGATAAATTACCGGAAAAACAATTAAGTCTTGGTTATCAAATGCAAAGTCTTTTTGTTGGTGCAGGTATTTTATTGGCTAACTTTTCAATTATTTTATTTCAAGATTTGTTTGGAGGAGAATCGATTGAAGTAGCAGGTTCAATTCCTGAGTGGTTGTATTATTCATTTTTTATTGGAGGTTTTCTTTCCATAGCTACTATATTATGGTCTGTATTGAAAACATCTGAAATTCCTCCATCTGAAAAGGAGTTAATAGAGATAAATAGAGATAAAAATCTAAGAATAGGGAGTCGTATTAGTAAACCTCTTTATGAAATTGTAGATGCTATCAAAGAAATGCCTAAATCTATGTGGAAAATCGGCTTAGTATATTTATTTCAGTGGTATGCTCTTTTTGTATACTGGCAGTTCATTACACCCCTTTTTAAGTTAACGATGAATTATTCTACGTCAGAAGCTGCATCTCAAGCTGCTAAAATGAGTACAATCTATAATGTCATCACAATGTTGGTTGCACTGGCTTTAGTCCCACTATCACTTCGATTTGGCGGTAAAAAGATTTACTCCTTAAGTTTAATAGGCACGGCTATTGCGTTATTTTCTATTCCTTATATTTCTGACCCAATATTTGTTTTATTACCAATGGTGTTGTTTGGAATAGGTTGGGCAGCCATGATGGGGATTCCTTATACTATGGTTTCAAAGATTGTTCCTCAAGGACGAAGAGGTGTATATATGGGGATTTTAAATATGATGATTGTAATTCCTATGTTTATTCAAACTCTAACCTTTGGACCTATCTATAAATATTTATTAGGAAGCAATGCAATTAATGCAATGCTTTTTGCAGGTGTATTTTTTGCTATTTCAGCTATTTTAGCAATGCGATTAAAAGAAACTGCTACTAATTAATATTTGCTAAGTTGCCATTTTGTAAAATACACATAAATTTCAACACAGTATTTTACCATCTTACTAGACAGCCATTATAGGCTTTTATATTACATTTGTTTCAAAGGATTATTATGAATCAAAAGGATCGTAAATCAGCATTAAATTACCATTCAAAACCAAAGCCTGGTAAAATTGAAACGGTTCCAACAAAACCATACAGCACTCAAAGAGATTTAGCACTGGCTTACTCACCTGGTGTTGCTGAGCCTTGTAATGAGATAGCTAAAGAAATAAACAATGTTTATAAATACACAAATAAAGGCAACCTAGTTGCGGTCATTTCAAATGGAACAGCTGTTTTGGGGCTGGGAGATATTGGTCCTGAAGCATCAAAGCCCGTTATGGAGGGAAAAGGATTATTATTTAAAATTTTTGCGGATATTGATGTTTTTGATATAGAAATTGATGCCAAAGACACTGAATTGTTTATTTCTACTGTTAAAGCAATTTCTCCGACTTTTGGAGGTATTAATCTTGAGGATATTAAAGCACCTGAAGCTTTTGAAATTGAAAAACGTTTAAAAGAGGAGCTTGATATACCGGTAATGCATGATGATCAGCATGGAACTGCAATTATTTCTTGTGCAGCACTGCTAAATGCATTAGAGTTAGCAAACAAAAAGATAGATAAGGTTAAAATTGTTATCTCAGGAGCTGGGGCTGCTGCGATTTCATGCACTAGGCTGTATGAGTCTTTTGGAGCTACAAGAAAAAACATTGTCATGACTGACAGTAAAGGCGTTATAAGAAATGACAGAAAAAATTTAAGTAAAGAAAAAGCTGAATTTTCAACTCACTTAAATCTAAATACCCTTGAAGAAGCTCTCGAAGATGCCGATGTTTTTATAGGGCTTTCAAAGGCAAATATAGTTAACGAAAGTATGTTAAAATCTATGGGTTCTAATCCAATAGTATTTGCTATGGCAAATCCTGACCCTGAGATTAAATATAAAACAGCATGTTCAGTTCGAGATGACATTATTATGGCAACTGGTCGTTCTGATAATCCAAATCAAGTAAATAATGTTTTAGGTTTTCCATTTATTTTTAGAGGAGCATTAGATGTACGTGCAACAACAATTAATGAAGCTATGAAAAAGGCAGCCGTAAAGGCTTTAGCTGATTTAGCTAAAGAGCCAGTTCCAGAGCAAGTAAATATAGCTTATGATGAAACACGTTTATCTTTTGGAAAAGAATATATTATTCCAAAACCTTTTGATCCTAGGTTAATTATTGAAATTCCTCCAGCAGTTGCAAAAGCTGCAATTGAATCAGGAGTAGCTAAAGAACCGATTTTAGATTGGAAAAAATATAAAGAAAAATTAGCTTTAAGACTTGATAATGATCAAAAACTAGTTCGTTTAATTCATAATACTGCAAAACGAAAGCCTAAAAAATTAATTTTTGCAGAAGCGGATCACCTAGATGTACTAAAAGCAGCTCAAATAGTTTATGACGAAGGAATTGCTATTCCAATTCTTCTTGGTCACGAACCTGTTATTAGAGATTTAATGACTACAATAGATTTTGAAGCAGACTTAAAAATAATTGATCCAAAATCTAGTCTTCAGGAAGAATCAAGAAAAAAGTACGCTGAAATTTTTTGGAATGATCAGAAAAGAAATGGTAAAACTTTATACGATTCTCAAAGGTTACTAAGAGAAAGAAACTATTTTGGAGCAATGATGGTTAAAAATGGAGATGCAGATGCAATGTTGTCTGGCTATTCGAGAAATTACCCTGCGGTCATTAAACCAATTTTAGAATGTATTGGTCCAGCTAAGGGAGTTAGGAGAGTGGCAGCAACAAATTTAATGCTTACTCAGCGTGGTCCAATTTTTCTATCTGACACCTCTATAAACATAAACCCTTCAGCTAAGGAATTAGCTAAAATAGCACAAATGACTGCTCAAACAGCAAAGATGTTTGGACTGCAACCAGTATTAGCTATGCTTTCTTATTCTAACTATGGTTCCTCTGAATTTGCAGAAGCCACAAAAATAACTGAAGCGGTTAAGTTTTTACATCGATATTATCCTGATATTGATGTTGATGGTCCAATTCAATCTGATTTTGCTTTGAATAAAGAAATGTTAAAAAGCAGGTTTCCTTTTTCTCAATTATCAAAAAAAAATGTAAATACTTTAATATTTCCTAATCTTGATTCTGCCAATATAACTTATAAATTAATGAAAGAGTTAAACGGAACATTATCAATAGGACCAATTTTAATGGGGCTTAATGCCCCTGTTCACATACTGCAGCTTGGTGCTTCAGTTCAAGAAATTGTTAATATGGCCGCAATGGCTGTTGTAGATGCTCAACAAAAAAGAAAATAATGATAACTCAACTCAAAGGTCTTCTAGTAGAAAAGTATCCTACCCATTTAGTTATTGACTGTCAGGGTGTTGGATATAAAGTAAATATATCTTTACATACTTATGGTCAGCTTAAAAAACAAGATAATATTACAATATATACGCATCTTCAAATTCGTGAAGATGCTCATATTTTATATGGCTTTATTACTGAGTTGGAGCGTGCAATATTTAGACTTTTAATCAGTGTTTCGGGAATAGGAACAAGTATTGCTAGAACTATGCTTTCATCATTAGCTCCTGAAGAGGTTCAAAATGCAATTGTAAGTGAAGACTTGAATAGAATAAAAAGTGTAAAAGGAATTGGACTAAAAACAGCTCAACGTCTTATAATTGAACTTAAAGACAAGGTTAAGGATCTTTACGGTATTGAGCAAATTCATACAAAATCAAACAATACAACGAAAGAAGAAGCGTTATCAGCTCTAGAGGTACTTGGATATAATCGAAGAAACTCTGAAAAAGTAATTGATAACCTAGTTCAAAGTGATTCTGAAAGTTCAGTTGAAACTCTAATAAAGTTAGCTTTGAATAAACTTTAAAGCACGTTTGACTAATCGTCGATTTTTTGTTTTTGTAAAATCATCATTCCTAATAATTTTTATATTTTTTGGGCTTAACTCTTATTCCCAAAATGTTATTGATCAAGATTCAATAATTAAAATTTCATTTCCAGAGTCTTCTATTATTGATAATATATATAGTTATAACCCTATTACGAATATGTATTATTTGTCAAAATCAATAGGAGACTATCCAATTAACACCCCTCTGGTTCTTAGTCCAAATGAATATGAAGATTGGGTTTTAAAGCAAGATTTAAAAATTTATTTTAAACAAAAAGTCCAAACTCTCAGCGGAGTTTCTTCAGAGCTTGAAGATGCTCAAAAAAATTTATTGCCAGAACTTTATGTAAACAATAAATATTTTAAAAGTATATTTGGCAGTGATATTATTGATATTGATCCTCAGGGATCTATAGGCATAGATTTTGGTGTAAGGTATCAAAAAAATGATAATCCAGCAGCATCCCCGCGAAACAGAAGTAGCTTTAGTTTTGATTTTGATCAAAGAATAACCTTGAGTCTTTTAGGTAAAATTGGAGAACGACTTCAATTAACTGCAAATTATGATACGGAATCTACATTTGATTTTCAAAATTTAATTAAAGTTCAGTTTAACCCTCCAAAAGCTCAAGAGGTATTCAGTTTTTATAATGACGTGAATTCCAAATCATCAAATTCTTTTGCTGAAAGATTTTCTGATTTAGAAAACAAAATAGGTGATGCAGAAATAAAATTAAAAGATGCAAAAACAAAAATAGAAGAACTTAGAACTAGAGGATCAACTTATATAGATAACCCATCAGCGCTTGGTAATGATGTTGCTGACTATTTAGATGGGAAAGTAACTGAGGACGGTATATTACAAAATATAGATATTGGAAATATTAGCATGCCTCTTAATAGTAATTTAATTCAGGGAGCTCAGAGTTTGTTCGGCGTTAGAACTGATTTGAAATTTGGAAAAACTAAAGTAACTGCAGTTTTTTCAGAGCAGAGATCCCAATCTCAACAGGTAGTATCTCAGGGTGGAGGTTCACTTCAACAATTCGAAATTTTTGCTTTGGATTACGAGGAAGATAGACATTATTTTTTAAGTCAATTCTTCAGGGATCAATATGATTCAGCCCTAAAAACATATCCATATATTAATTCAAATATTCAAATTAATAGAATAGAGATTTGGGTTACAAATAGAGGCTCTCAAACACAAAACATCAGAAATATCATAGCACTTCAGGATCTCGGTGAGAAAAAAATAAAAAACACTAGTCTGGGCTCAGAAATCATTAATTTTTTTAACGATTCATCATCTGAATTTTTTCCAGATAATGCCGCTAATAACTTAGATCCCGCTTTAATTAATGATGGTGGAATTTTAACCCAAGATATTCGAGATATTTCTTCAGTTCAATTAGGTTTTGGATCTGAAAAGCAGAAGTTTAAGGAAGGTATTGACTATGCAGTTCTTGAAAGCGCAAGAAAACTAAGCAACAACGAATATACCTTAAACCCTAGGTTAGGTTATATTTCTTTGAATCAACGTTTAAGTAATGATGAAGTACTATCTGTCTCTTTTCAGTATACATATAATGGAAAGGTTTATCAGGTTGGAGAATTTGCAAATGGAAGTATACCAGGAACTACTTTATCTAGCTCTGAATCTTCTGGTTTGGAATTAAATAATAATAGTATAATAACAAAACTTTTAAAAAGTAACTTAACAGATGTGACTGAGCCTGTATGGAACCTAATGATGAAAAACATATATAGCACAGGAGCATTTAACTTGTCAGAAAAAGATTTTAAGTTAAATATTTTATATGTCGATCCTTCACCAATAAATTACATTAGTCCTGTAGATGAAGATATTTGGCCACAAGATTTAGAAAATCAAATTTTATTAAAAACTTTTGAGCTTGATAAACTTAATTTATATCAAGATCCAGTTTCAGAGGGAGACGGTTTTTTTGATTATGTCCCTGGAATTACAATTGACCCAAAATCAGGGAGAATAATTTTCCCACAGATCGAACCTTTTGGATCGTATTTATTTAATGTGTTGAACTCTAATGGTGGTATTGAAAATTATGATCAAGAAAACACCTTTAACATTAATCAAAAAAAATATGTTTTCAAAGAAATGTATTCATTAACTAAGGCAGCTGCATTTGAGGTTTCAGAGAAAAATAAATTTCAATTAAAAGGAAGATATTCATCAACAAGTAGTGATGGGATAGCTGTGGGTGCATTTAACATTCCAAGGGGTTCTGTTCAGGTTACTGCAGGCGGCAGGCTCTTACAAGAAGGAATTGATTACACTGTTAACTATGATATTGGGAGAGTAAAAATACTTGATCCTGGTTTAAAAGCATCAAATATTCCAATTTCTATTTCCTTGGAGAATAACTCTTTTTTCAATCAACAAAATAAAAGGTTTGCAGGAGTAAACATAGAGCATCAAATTAATGAAAAAGTAGTAGTAGGAGGGACATTTTTAAACCTAAATGAAACCCCTTTGACTCAAAAAGCAAATTATGGAACTGAGCCAGTTAACAACACAATGGTTGGATTTAATTCGAACTTTTCGACTGAGTTACCATTTTTATCAAGATTAATAAATAGAATCCCATCTCTACAAACTGATATCCCGTCAACATTATCTTTTAGAGGAGAAGTAGCTTCATTAATTTCAGGAAACCCCAGAAATACTAATCTTGATGGTGAAGCAAATGTTTACATAGATGATTTTGAAGGAGCACAAACTAATATAGATGTCAAAGGTTTTACTTCATGGAAACTAGGAAGCGTACCCTATAAAAACTTTAAAGGATCAGGCTTACCAAATAATGATATTACATCAGGATACGGAAGAGCTAAGCTAGCTTGGTACTCAATTGATCCAATTTTTTACACAAATAGTAGGCCACAAGGAATTAATAATAATGATATTTCTAATAATAAAACCAGAAGAATTTTTATTAATGAAATTTTTCCTGAACAAGATTTAGTACAAGGTTCTACAACGATTCAACAGACCTTTGATTTAGCATTTTATCCTAATGAAAAAGGTCCTTATAATAATTCTAATAATATAAATTTTCAATCCAATTTATCAGAAAATTGGGCAAGTATAATTAGGCCAATTAGCTCTACTAATTTTGAGCAATCAAATGTGGAGTTTATCGAATTTTGGTTATTAGACACTTTTTCAGAATCAGAAGATGGTGAGGATGATCTGGGAGAACTTATTTTTCATCTAGGAAACATATCTGAAGACATATTAAAAGATGGAAGAAAACAGTATGAAAATGGCTTGCCGGGCTCTGGAGAAGAAAATTTAACTCAAAATACTTCATGGGGAAAGGTGCCTTCAATTCAATCACTTTTATATGCATTTAATACAGTTGAGCAGGATAGAAATTTGCAAGATTTAGGATTAGATGGTCTTTCTGATTTAGAGGAAAAAAACATATATACAAATGGACCCATAGATGATCCTGCAGGTGATAATTATAAATATTTTGTTTCAGCTGAAGGAGGAATTTTAAATAGATATAAAAATTATAACGGTACTCAAGGTAATTCTCCAATTGCATTTTCTAATACAGATCGAGGAAATACAACTCAGCCTGATATTGAAGATATTAATCAAGACCAAAGTATGAATACAATTGACAGCTATTTTGAATATAAAATACCGATTTCAAGATCAATGACAGTTGGAAATCATCCTTTCATTTCGGATGTTCGTCAAAATGTAAAAATAGACCTTCCAAATGGAGATAATATTACGACAAGGTGGATTCAATTTAAAGTTCCAGTAAAAAAATCATATTATGAGTCATCTAATTATTCTAACTATTTTGAATCTATAAATAATATTCAAGACCTAAGATCAATTCGATTTATGAGGATGGTTTTAAGAGGCTTTAATAAGCCAACAGTTCTTAGGTTTGGAACTTTAGATTTAGTAAGAGGAGACTGGAGAAGGTACAATAGAGGGCTTAATGAAAACTTAGTTAACAATAAAAACACAACAGTAGACATTAGCACTGTAAATATCTTAGAAAATGAAAATAGAACTCCAATAAACTATATTTTACCCCCAACTATTCAGCGTGAACAAATAAATAATAACAATACGATTGTTAGGCAAAATGAACAATCTCTGTCTTTTAGAGTATGCGATCTTCAGCCAATGGATTCAAGAGGAATTTTTAAAAATGTTCAAATTGATATGAGGCAATACAAGAAAATTAAAATGTTTCTTCATGCGGAGTCAATACCAGGAAAAACGCCATTACCCGGTGAGGGTTCTACTGAAGTTTTTGATGAAAGATTAGTAGCATTTATTAGAATTGGGAGTGACTATAAAGATAATTTTTATCAAATCGAAATCCCTCTTAAGCCTTCAGAATATGAATCAAATATTTCAAATAACTTAAGCGCTGAAGCAGTTTGGATTCCAGATCAAAATTCTATTGAAATCTCACTTGATTTATTAGCTAAGTTAAAAGCTAGAGCTCTTCAAAGAATTAGTGTTGGAGGCGCTTCATATTTTGACGAAGAATTAAATTTAATTGATGAGTTTACTTCAATAAGTGATTTGCCGGGATCAAAGAAATATAAATTTGCAATAAAAGGGAATCCGTCGCTAGGAAACATAAGAAGCTTGATGATTGGTGTAAAAAATCCATCAACAAATTTAGGACAAACTCTATGTGGAGAGGTTTGGTTTAATGAACTAAGAATTGCAGGTATTGACTCTCAAGGAGGGTGGGCTGCAATTGGATCTGTGGATGCTAATATTGCTGATCTTGCTTCAATTTCAGCAACTGGTAGGTTTTCAACAGTTGGGTTTGGGACAATAGATCAGTCACCAAATCAGAGTAATAGAGAAGCTGTTTCTCAATATGATTTAATTTCAGAAGTAAATATGGGTAAGTTGTTGCCTAAAAAATGGGGAATACAATTGCCAATCAATTTTGGGCTTGGTGAAACCATAATCACTCCTGAATATGATCCCTTTTATCAGGATATTTTATTAAAAGACAGGTTGGACACTTCAATTAGAAACTCACAAAAAGATTCTATAAAAAATCAGGCTATTGATTATACTAAAAGAAAAAGCATAAGCTTAATTGGAGTTAGAAAGTTAAGTTCTGGTAAAAATAAAAATAGAATTTATAGTCCTGAAAACTTTGATTTTTCATACGCATATAACGAAATACAACATCATGATTATGAGATTGAAAATCAAAAAAATGCTGATTTACTTCTTTCAGCTAATTATGGGTATTCATTTAACAGTTTAGAAATAAAACCTTTTTCAAAAATTAAAATATTTAGTCAAAAAAAATATTGGCAGTGGTTGAAGGAGTTTAACTTTAATCCATTACCAAATAATATTGCAATTACTTCAAGAATTAATAGAAGTTTTAGGACGCAAAGATTTAGAGAGGTTTATAACGAAAATATAGATACTAGCAAACAATTATCTCTTCCTGACCTACAGCAACGTAATTTTTTGTTTGACTGGAGTTATAAAATTAATCATAACCTAAGTAAATCATTAAGATTAAGTTTTACAGCAACTAATAATAGAATTGTAAGAGGTACAGATGCATCATTCAATAACGAAAACAAATATTCAAATCCGATATATAATAATATTTGGAGTCTTGGTGAAACAAACAGTCATGCTCAATCTTTATCTGTTAACTATAAATTACCATTTAGATATATACCTTTTTTAAGTTTTATTGATGGAAATTACAATTATACAGGAGATTTTAATTGGCAAAGAGGTTCTCAAGCTTTAGCAAATGTAGTGTCTGAAAATGGAGACAGATTAGGAAATGTAAATACAATTCAAAATGCAAATACTAAAACTTTGTCTGGAGCGATTTCATTTCAAAAACTATACTCAGTTTTAAAGCTAACAGATCAAAATAAATTTACACAAGTAATTAATAAAAAAGAAAAATCAAAAAAGAAAAAATCAAAAGCTTTAAATAAGAAAACCAAAAAAAACATTAAGTCAGCAGTTGATATATTAAACACATTGAAGCGAATACAATTTAATTATTCAGAAAACAATGGAACAGTTTTACCTGGTTATATTCCTTCAACTGGATTTGTTGGAACAATTCAGCCTTCAGTAGGTTTTACATTTGGAGATCAAGCTGATATTAGATATGAAGTTGCTAGAAATGGCTGGTTAACTAGTTTTCCTAATTTCAATCAATCATTTACACAAGTACACAACAACAGTTTAAACATCACCGCTCAATGGTCACCGTTTAAGGATTTAGTAATTGATTTTAATTTAGAAAACAATTATTCAGAAAATAGTTCTGAAAACTATAGAGTTGAAAACCTAGAGTATATTTCTTTAAATCCTAATTTTTATGGAAATTTCGGAACATCAACCATACTTTTAAAAACTGCTTTCAAATCTTTCAATGGAGAATTTAGTCCTATTTTTGAAAACTTTAGAATTAATAGACTTAAAATTGCAAATAGATTAGCTTCTAGCTCAGGAATGTCTAATCAAGAAACTGATAATGACGGTTTCCCAATTGGCTTTGGGAAAAATAATCAGCTGGTTCTAATTGGAGCTTTTGTTTCTGCATATTCAGGCTTGTCTGCTGCTGATGTTGAAATAGATCCTTTGAGTAAAAGCTCTTTACCTAATTGGAACATGAAATTTACAGGATTTAATAACCTCAAATCATTTAAAAAGATTTTTCAAAGATTTACTATTTCTCATGGTTATAGAGCAAGCTATACGATTAATAATTTTCAAGCAAATTTAGATTTTGACTCAAACTCCATAGCTAATGTTGACGGAGCTGGAAATTTCATCAACAGTAAAATATATTCAAATATAAATTTGGTTGAGCAGTTTAATCCATTAATAAGATTAGATATTGAATTAAAAAATTCATTCAAATTACTTGCTGAGTTAAAAAAAGACAGGGCTTTGTCTTTGAGTTTAGACAATAACCTTCTTACTGAATCATTTGGAAATGAGTATATCATTGGATTTGGATATAGATTTAAAAATCTTAGAATGAATACAAGAATAGGAGGAAGGCGTTCAACCTTAAAAGGAGATTTAAACATCAAAGCTGATATTTCCTATAGAAAAAATCAAACTGTTCTCAGAAATCTTGAATATGACAACAATCAAGTTACTGCTGGACAAACTCAGCTATCAATTAAGTTTAGTTCAGATTATTCAATTTCTCAAAACTTCACCGCCCTTCTTTTTTATGATCATAATTTTTCTGAATTTGCAATTTCAACAGCTTTTCCTCAAACAACAATTAGGTCGGGTATAACTATTAGGTACAATTTTGGCAATTAAATTTAAATAATAATGGTAAAATATTACATTTGTTTTTTAAAATAAATCAATGAATATCCCAAAAAATTTAAAATACACAAAAGACCATGAATGGGTTCTAATAAATGGAGACCAAGTAACAGTTGGTATTACTGATTTTGCTCAAAGTGAACTTGGAGATATAGTTTATGTTGAAGTAGAGACAGCAGGAGAAGATTTAGATAATGAAGCTGTTTTTGGCTCTGTTGAGGCAGTTAAGACTGTTTCGGATCTTTTTATGCCAGTTTCGGGAACAGTAGAGTTTTTTAATGAAGAGCTTGAAGCAACTCCTGAACTTGTTAATGATGATCCTTATGGTGCTGGTTGGATGATTAAAATTAAAGTAAAAAATATTAAAGAAATTGACTCTTTACTAGACTCTGAGGCGTATGAGGAGTTGTTAAATGGAAATTAATCTCTCTTTTAAAATTATTTTGTTTCAACATTGATAAGTTTAATGAGGTTTTTTTTACAATTTTTTCTAGATTAGCATCTTTAAACTCCTAAGTATGCAACCAAAAAAGAATCCAAACGCTGATCATTCTAAAAACAGCTCACTTTATTTCGTTATAGGCTTAGCAGTTATATTGTTGATAGCTTGGCGCGCTATTGAGTGGAAAACATATGCTACAGTATATGCTTATGAAGCGCTAAACATAGACGATGACGATGACGAAGATGTTCCAATCACTGAGCAACTTAAAACCCCTCCTCCTCCTCCTCCTCCTCCTCCAGCACCAGAAGTTATTGAGATTGTAGAAGATGAAGAAGAAGTCGAAGAGACTGTGATAGAATCAACAGAAACAGATCAAGATGAGATTGTTGAAATAGAAGAAGTAGAAATTGAAGAAGAATATGACGATGTAGAAGTTCCTTTTGCTGTTATTGAAGACGTTCCAATTTATCCTGGTTGTGAACGTGTAAAAAAGTCAGAAAGAAGAAGCTGCTTCCAGGAACAAATAAATAAGCATATTAGAAAAAACTTTAGATATCCGGACATCGCTCAAGAAATGGGTATTCAAGGAAGGGTATATGTAAGTTTTATCATTAACAAGGATGGTACTATTGGAAATATTAGAGAACGTGGTCCTGATAAAAACTTAGAAAAAGAAGCTCACAGAATCATAAGCAAGCTACCTCGAATGACTCCAGGTAGACAAAGAGGAAGACCAGTTAGAGTTCCGTTTTCTATCCCGATAACATTTAAATTAAATTAACAACTAAAAACCCAGCTTTATGAAGCTGGGTTTTTTATTTAAAAGGAATATTATTATAGGTACTTTATGTTACATGAATTATCTTTGTAAAACAATTAACTCCATCTAGTAATATATATTCAGGCTTGAAACTTACCCTCAATGATTTTTTTCAATTAACAAAAATTAGACTTGCTTTAAGTGTTGTTTTTTCATCTTTAGCAGGATATTTTTTAGCAGCGGAATCAATTAGCTTAAAACCCATTCTTTTGCTTTTTGTTGGAGGGTATGCCATGGTTGGAGCTTCCAATGTTTTTAATCAATTAATTGAAAGAGATAAAGACGGTTTAATGAATCGAACTTCAGGTAGGCCTCTTCCAGGAAAAAGAATAACCCCATCCCAGGTTTTATTTATTGGATTGTTTCTGTCTATATTAGGAATAGGAGCATTATACCTAATAAATCTTAAAACAGCTTTAACCGGAGCCATATCCATCTGTCTTTACGTTTTCACTTATACTCCTCTAAAAATAAAAACTCCTTTGTCTGTTTTTGTTGGTGCAGTTCCTGGAGCAATTCCTTATATGCTGGGCTGGGTTGCGTATACTAACAGCTTTGGTATTGAGCCGGGTGTTTTATTTCTATTTCAATTCTTTTGGCAATTTCCTCATTTCTGGGCACTTGCCTGGATGTTTGATAAAGACTATAAAAAGGCCGGATTCAAAATGTTGCCAACTGGGAAAACTGATAATGCCAGTGCATTTCAAGTAGTTTTCTATTCTATTTGGACAGTGGTTATATCTTTATTGCCAATGACTAAATATACAGGCACATTGAACCTATCTCCTTTTGGAGGGCTTCTGGTTCTTATTTGCGGCTTAGGAATGTTATTTTTTGCATTTAGATTAATGAAAGAACGAACGAATAAAGCAGCAAAAAACCTTATGTATTCAAGTATTTTATACTTAACATCTGTACAAATTATTTATGTTTTAGATAAATTTTAATAAAAAACAATGATATCAGAAAAAATAAATATTAAAGCTAAAAAGATGATGCTTCTTATCGGAATGGTGAGCATAACAATGACATTCGCAGGGCTAACCAGTGCATATGTAGTTAGCTCATCAAGATCAGACTGGCTTACTTCTTTTGAAATGCCTCTAGCATTTACGATTAGTACTTTTATTTTAATACTAAGTAGTATTACTTTTGGTTTTGCAAAACACTTTAACTCTATTGATTCATTAAAAAAATCAATAATGTTTATCATTTTCACAATACTATTAGCTTTTACTTTTATCTACTATCAGTTTGAAGGTTTTGGTCAAATTATAAATTCAGGATATTATTTTACTGGTGCTCAAAGCTCAATTACAACCTCTTTTTTATATGTGTTAGTGATGTTACATATGGCACATTTATTTGCAGGAATAATTGTTTTATTCGTTGTATTATATAACTTAATTAAAGGTAAATATTCTGGCTCAAACAAACTAGGCATTGAACTTGGAGTTGTTTTTTGGCATTTTCTAGATTTTCTTTGGTGTTATTTGTATTTATTTGTGGTTTTGTACAAATAGAATTAATAAATTTGCTAAAAATTAATTTTAAATTTTTTTATGGAACTAACAGCTAAGGAGCATTCTGAAGACGAGACACTTTGGGGAGGAGATAAACAGCCTTTTAAAGCAACCTATGGAAAAATGATGATGTGGTTTTTCATAGTTTCTGATGCACTAACTTTTTCTGGATTTCTTGTGGCGTATTCTTTTTCTCGTTTTAAAAACATTGATTCGTGGCCAATTGCGGATGAAGTTTTTAATCACTTCCCTTTTCTTCATGGCGTGAATGCTCCAATGTATTATGTTGCATTAATGACATTTGTATTAATTTTTTCTTCTGTTACTATGGTTCTTGCCGTAGACGCTGGACATCACATGAAACAATCTAAGGTTGCTTTTTATATGTTTTTAACAATAATAGGAGGTGCTATTTTCGTTGGTTCTCAAGCATGGGAATGGAAAAACTTTATCAAAGGAGAGTATGGTGCTTTAGAAACAAATGGTGGTCAGATTCTGCAATTTATAAATACTGATGATAAAAGAATTTCTATAGAAGATTTTGCTTTAGAATTACCCACCGAGCGATCTACTCACGAAAGCAGTAATGGTTTATGGTTCAGTTATGAGCCATCAGTTACAGAAATTACTGTTTCTGAGGTAAAAGCAGGTTTCAAAAATAATGAAGAATTATTAATTAGAACAGAAAAACTTAATTCTTCAGGGGATAAAACTATTTTATCTAGAGAAGAATCCCTGGCTAAAATTGAAAGTGCAATCCAAGTTGTTCAAGGAGCAAACCTTATTCACAATGAATATGGAAATCGTCTTTTTGCAGACTTTTTCTTTTTTATAACTGGGTTTCATGGATTTCACGTTTTTTCAGGGGTAGTTATTAATATCATTATTTTCTTTAATGTTTTAATGGGTACTTATGAAAAAAGAGGGCATTATGAAATGGTTGAAAAAGTTGGTTTATACTGGCATTTTGTTGATTTGGTATGGGTTTTTGTATTTACATTTTTCTATCTCGTTTAAAAAAAAATATGGCAGACGACACACATAAATTAGCAATTTTCAGAGGTTATTTGAAATTTAAATCAAATACACAAAAGATATGGGGAGTATTAATTTTTTTATCAATTGTAACAACAGTTGAAGTTATTCTCGGAATTGTAAAACCGCAAATTTTAATGACACCCTTTATAAGAATTAAATTACTTAATTGGATTTTTATTATTCTAACATTAGTTAAGGCGTATTATATTGCATGGGATTTTATGCACATTAGGGATGAAAAATCTGGACTAAAAAACGCAATTGTTCTTCCATTAATTATTCTAATACCATATTTAATTTTTATAATATTACTTGAAGGAGATTATATTTTCAATGTAATGCAGGATGGTTTTGTTAGTTGGAACTTTTAATTGGGTTTCACTTTTATAATATTTATTGTTAAATGAAAAAAGAAACTCAAAAGTTTATAGTCCTAGGAATCTTGTTTATTTTCCCAATAGTCATCTATTTATTTTTTGCTTCTGGAAAAAATAACTTTGCAAAACTTCCAGTTCTAACAACTGGTGTGATGGATTTAAGTTCTTTTACACATTTAAGAGATGATAAAGTTATTTTGAATGACCATATTACTGTTTTATGTTATTGGGGATCAGATTTGAATTTAAAAAAAGGTGATGCTTTTAACCTAAATCAAAAAATTTATAAGCGATTTTATCAATTTAAAGATTTTCAGTTTGTCGCTTTAATCACTAATGATCAAGAAAATCAGGTTGTTTTATTAGAAGAAGATTTGTCAAAGGGAGCTGGTACTGACCTTGTTAATTGGAAATTCATGAAAGGTTCTTCCATAGACATTGAAAATCATTTTACAAGCTTAAAAACAACACTTGAGTTAGACGCTAAGCATAGCACACCTTATGTCTTTATAATTGATCGAAACGGCAACTTAAGAGGGCGTGATGATGATGAAGATATCGGAACTTTGTTTGGGTATAATGCCGAATCAGTTGCTGAAATTAACAATAAAATGGAAGATGATGTTAAAGTCATTTTAGCAGAATATCGATTAGCGCTAAAAAAATACTCTGTTAGGTAGATTCATTATGAAAAAATATTACTCATTAATTTTATCGTTTATTATAATTGTCATTGCGGTTAGATTATTTCCAGTAATTATAGACAGAGTTAAAAATTCTAAAATTGTTGAAAACAACAGATCTTCAGGACCTAAGCCATTATCTTATATTATACTTAATGGAGAAGCAAAAAAAGTTCCATCATTTCTAATGACAAATCAAGATAATTTGATAATTAGTAATGAAGATTTTAATAATAAAGTATATGTAGTTGAGTTTTTTTTCACCACTTGTCCCAGTATTTGTCCTATCATGAATAAGAACATGAAACAGCTAGAGAAAGCATTTGGAGATAGAATTGATTTTGGAATTGCTTCTTTTACTATTGATCCAGAACATGATTCACCAAAAATTTTAAAACAATATGCTGAATTATATGATGTTTTTTCCAAAAATTGGCATTTTTTAACTTCAGATAAAAAGTCTGTATTTGAGTTATCTAATAAAGGATTTAATATCTTTTCATCAATTAACCCTGAAGTTGCAGGAGGCTTTGAACATCAGGGATACTTTGCTTTAATAGACAAAAAAGGGTACATTAGATCTAGATTAGATTCATTCGGAAATCCAATTGTTTATTACCTTGGAATTGATCAAGAAAACTCAGAATTTCCAGAAGGCACAGCCATGCTCTTAGAGGATATTCCTAAATTATTGAAAGAATAGTATTATGGAAAAACAAGAATCTATTGCACCCCCTTTAAAGTATAAAAAATGGATTATTCTTTTATCAATAGTAATACCTGTTGCTGTTGCAATTTTATTTGGGATCAGAATACCTAATGTTGCTCCTCTTAATTTTTTACCTCCTATTTATGCATCAATTAATGGTATAACTGCAGTTTTATTAATTTTTGCACTTGTATCAATAAAACAAAAAAATATTGTTTTACATCAAAGGTTGATGAAATTTGCTATAGCCTTATCCGTTATTTTTTTAGGAATGTATGTGGCGTATCATATGACGTCTGATCCAACTACATATGGAGGAGAAGGCCTGATTCGAAATATTTATTTTTTCATACTAATAACGCATATTATACTTTCTATTGGAATCATTCCTATGGTTTTAATAACCTATGTAAAGGCTATTTCAAAACTCTTTGAAGACCATAAAAGAATTGCAAGAATTACATTTCCAATTTGGCTTTATATAGCTGTAACTGGTGTAATAGTTTATTTAATGATATCTCCATATTATGTCAGTTAATAAAATTAGAACATTACTTTTATTAATATTAATATTATTTATTGATCCTGTTAATGCTCAATGTTCAATGTGTAGAGCTGTCTTAGAGTCAGAGGAAGGACAACAAACAGCTAAGGGGATTAATAATGGGATTGTTTATTTGATGGCAATACCTTATATCTTGGTTGCTTTGGTTAGTTGGAGAATTTCCAAAATATATAAAAGTTAATTTTTTTCAATTATTTAGTTTATAATGTTTTTTAAAGAACTTCAATTATATAAAAAAAAATTAAAACTTAGTACTATGTTTTGCATAGTACCTTTTTATGTACTATATTTGATTTTTAATTAAAATTATTACAATGAATAAAATTCTAGTATTAATAGTTGCATTATCACTTAATTCTTGTGTTGAATTTGTGAGACCCAGTGTTCATGTAACTAATGACATAAACTTAACTATTGATGGAGAAAACATTGATGGGTTAAAAGGTGAATGGATAATAGCTTATGAGGAGAATGATGACGATGATCAATCATTTATTATAATATCAATTAAAAAAAATGAATTATTGGAAAAATAAATTTATTTAAAGTTACAGGTTTATGAATATAGAAAATACCAAAGCTCAGATGAGAAAAGGAATTTTAGAGTTTTGTATTTTATCAATTCTAAAAAAGAAGGCTAAGTATTCATTTGAAATTCTTGAAACGCTCAAAGTTTCTAAAATTCTTGTTGTAGAGGGAACCTTATATCCTCTTTTAACAAGACTGAAAAATAGTGAATTATTAGAATATCACTGGGAAGAGTCTAAAAACGGGCCACCTAGAAAATACTACAATATAACTAAAAAAGGAAAAGAGTTTTTATCTGAACTAAACGTCTCTTGGAATGAATTATCAAACACAGTCAATGAGCTTATAAAAAACATTAAATGAACAAAGCTATAAGTATACATCTTGCCCAAATCAAGTTTTCTATTGATGAAAAAGGTTATTTAAAATTAAAACTCTATTTAAAAAGCCTGGAACAGTTATTCCAATCAACATTGGGAAAAGAAGAAATAATAGAAGATATAGAGTCTCGTATTGCAGAATTGTTTTCTCAGTATAAAAATTTTGATAACTATGTGATTTCAGAAAAACAAGTAGAAATAGTTATTCAAACATTAGGGAGTATTGAAGACCTAGCAGGTGATGAAATTTTGGAAGAAAACACGAATTCTAAAATTACGAGAAAGTTCTTCAGGGATCCAGACGATTATTGGCTTGGTGGAGTTGCTGGAGGAGTCAGTAAATATTTTGCTCTAAATATTCTTTGGGTTAGACTTGTTTTATTTATTCTTTTTGTGTTTGGTGTTCCCTTTACTATTCTGACATATATTCTAATTTGGATTTTTGTACCTGAGGCAAAAACAACTGCAGATAAAATAAAAATGAAAGGAGAACCTGTAAATATTTCTAGTATAAAAAATAAAATTAAAGAAGAGTATGAAGAATTAAGTGATTCTGTTAAAAAAGGGGATTATAAAAAAACAATGGGACCAATTCAAAATGCTTCAAAATCGAGTGTTAATTTTTTTCTAAAAATCATTCCAATTGCTTTAAGAACAATTGCCTTTTTTTTTGGAATTATTTTGGTTTTCATCTCATTCCTTAGTTTAATTGGACTAATTATTGGAGGAACAGTTGGAGGGCTTTTCTTAACCTCTGATATCCCCTTCACTCTATCATTGTTTGGTTATGGAGTGGAGGGTCTTTTAATATTTTTGACTTGTGTTTTTGTTTTCGGAATACCATTTGTTTTTTTATTAAACCTAGCCTTAATTCTTCTAACTGGAAAACCAAAAATCAGGATGAATAGTGCTTCAGTATTTGTTTTAATAGGGGTATGGATATCTACTTTGATTATTATAATACTAATCGTTACCCTAGGTGTAATTAATCTAGAAAACTATAATTCAATTATTGAAGCTATTACTTTTTCAATAAATAAAATTCCCCTTCATCAATTTAAAATAACAATTAAATGATGAGACCAACAGAAAAGGCATTTAACTTTTTGATATACATATGCACTAGACTCAAATTGAAATTACTTTTAATCATTATTATTAACACTCAGACAGTTTTCGGTCAAAATAATTTTAATGAAAACACTTCTTACTTCATAAAAGAAAAAGGCCCCTATTCGTTAAGTATTGAAGTGACTAAATTAAAAAGTAATGAAGGATATTTAATGCTAGCAGTTTTTGATAATAACGAAAATAAAATTCTAGCCATAAATAAAATTTCAATTTTTGAGAGAAAATGTATTATAAAAATAGATTCTTTTAATGCAGGAAAATATGCGGTTAAGTTCTTCCATGATAAAAATAATAATGGAAAAATAGATTTAAATTGGATTGGGATACCTAAAGAAAGTTATGGAAATTCAAATAATATTCAACCCATAATGGGACCACCTAAATTTAAAGACATGATCTTTGAATTGAAAGACAATTTAAATTTAAAAATGACAATAATTAATTAAGTGATTAAACCTTTTGAATTATAAATAATCAAACATTTCACAAACTAATAGCTCTCGTAATTATTGCTTAAATCAACTATTATAATGATGTATATTTGTCGCATAAACTAAAAATAATGATAAACATTCAAAATCTTCATAAATCATATAAAATGGGTAAGAATACTTTACACGTTTTAAAAGGAATTGATTTTAAAGTTGAAGAAGGAGAACTGGTGGCTATCATGGGTTCCTCAGGATCAGGTAAATCCACACTTTTAAATATTATAGGAATGTTAGATCTTTTAGATGAAGGTCAGTATACCCTTGATGATGTTATTATAAAAGATTTAGATGAAACTAAGGCTGCAAGATATCGTAACAAGTTTCTAGGTTTTGTATTTCAATCATTTAATTTGATTAATTACAAAAATGCTCTTGAAAATGTTTCTCTACCTCTCTATTATCAGGGAATAAAAAGAAAAGAGCGTCAAGAGATTGCTCTTAATTACCTTGAAAGAGTTGGCCTTAAGGAATGGGCAACTCACCTTCCAAGTGAATTATCAGGAGGACAAAAACAAAGAGTTGCAATTGCAAGAGCTATGGCTGCTAGACCAAAAGTTTTGTTGGCAGACGAACCTACAGGTGCTCTTGATACAACTACATCAAATGAAGTTATGGATTTAATTCAAAAAATCAACGAAGAAGGGAAAACTATTTTAGTAGTTACTCATGAAGAAGATATTGCTAAAATGTGCAAAAGAATAGTTCGTTTGAAAGACGGTGTTATTATAGAGGATAAAAAAGTAAAACAAGTATTAGCTTCAAATTATGTTTAGTTTAGATCGTTGGCAAGAAATTTTTCAAACTATTAATAAAAATAAACTCAGAACTTTTTTATCAGGGTTTACCGTGGCTCTTGGAATTTTTATTTTCATTATTTTATTTGGTTTTGGAAATGGTCTCAAAAACACCTTTAAAGAAGAGTTTCTTGATGATGCGACAAACAGCATAAGAATGTTTACAGGTAAAACTTCAAAGCCCTACAAAGGATTTAAATCAAATAGACGTATTGAATTTAAAAATTCAGATTTGGAAGACATTAAATTAAATTTCCCTTTTTATTTAGAATATATTACTCCCAGAATAAATCGATTTGCACTTTCAAGTTATAAAAATGAATCTAATAATTATTCTACTCAAGGAGTAGCACCTTCTCATCAATATTTTGAAAAAACAATAATGATGAAAGGGCGTTATTTAAATGAAAATGATGTAAAAAATAAAACTAAAAATGTAGTAATAGGAAGGTTAGTTGCATTAGATCTTTTTAAACAGGAAGATCCTTTAGGAAAATATATTTCTTTAGCTGGTGTTGCTTTTAAAGTAATAGGGGTTTTTCAAGATGAAGGAGGAGACAATGAAGAAAGAATTATTTTTTTACCTTATACGACTAGTCAACTTCTAGCAAAAAGTAATGATAAAATTGATCAAATACTAGTTAGTTTTAAACCTGAATTAGGTCTAAAAATTGCACTTATATTTGAAAAAAAATTAAGATTGTTTTTGAAAAATAAAAAGTCTATTGACCCTACTGATTCAAAGGGTATTTACATCAGAAATGTTGCTCAAGCTGCTAGTCAAAACGAACAGTTTTCAAGTGTCCTGCAATATATCGTCACTTTTGTTGGTTTGGGGACTTTAATAGCAGGTATTATTGGAATTTCAAATATTATGGTTTTTGTTGTAAAAGAAAGAACTAAAGAATTGGGTGTTAGAAAAGCACTAGGTGCAACTCCAAGATCAGTTATAGCTATGATTCTTCAGGAATCCATTTTTATAACCACTTTATCTGGCTCTATAGGAATGATTATTGCAATAGTGATTTTAAAGAATTTGGGAGATACTTTAGATAAGTTTTTTATAAGAAATCCTTATGTGGATATTTCTACTGCTATTTTTTCGACATTTATTCTAATTATTTTTGGAGCAATAGCTGGATATATTCCAGCAAAAAGAGCTGCTTCCATTAAACCAATTGTTGCATTAAGAGATGAATAGTTTAAAAATAATTTTTGATAGAGATACTTGGCAAGAAATTTTTGGTTCAATTCAAAAAAACAAAGTAAGAACTGCAATAACTATTGTTGGAGTTCTTTGGGGCATCTTTATTTATATAGCACTATCCGGTTCAGCTAAAGGATTAGATAATGGTTTTGAAAGACAGTTTCAAAAAGTAGCGATGAACTCGATGTTTGTGTGGTCTCAATCAACAAGTATACCCTATGATGGTTTTAAAATTGGAAGACAACCTAAGCTAAAACTTCAAGATGTTGAAATATTAAGAAAAAGAATTCCTCAAATTAAATATATAGTTCCAAGAAATTCTCGAGGAAGCTTTGGAGGAGGAGCCCCAGCTAATATTGTTAGAAATAACAACTCAGGAGATTATGCTATTTTTGGAGATTTTCCTGAATTTAGAAAAATATCTACTCAGGATATATATGACGGAGGAAGGTTTATCAATCAAGAAGATATTAAAAATAAAAGAAAAGTTTGTGTTATTGGAGAGAGAACAGCATCTGACTTATTTGAGCAAAATGAAAATCCTGTAGGTAAATATGTTAGGGTTGATAATGTATTCTTTAAAGTAGTTGGAGTCCTAGTTTTTAGACAAGGAAGTCCTTTTGATTCAGATTCTGACGTTTTTATTCCTTTCACAACTTATCAAAACTTATATAATACAGGGGATTATGTGGGGTGGTTAAATATTGCTGCTTATGATGATGCGGATGTTGTAAAAGTTGAGACAGAAGTAAAGCAAACTCTTAAAAGAATTCACAGAGTTTCACCTAAAGATGATAGGGCTTTTGGGTCTTTTAATTTAGGTGAAATTTTTAATAGTATTATGGGATTTGCAGAAGGAATGACCTTTCTATCATTAGTTGTTGGAGTTGCAACAATAATTGCTGGTGTTATAGGGATCGGTAATATTTTATTGATTTCTGTAAAAGAAAGAACTAAAGAGCTAGGAGTAAGAAGAGCATTGGGAGCAACTCCAGGAGAGGTTCGTGTACAGATAATATTGGAGTCAGTTTTTCTTACTATAATTGCTGGAATTCTTGGAATTATACTTGGTGCATTTGTATTAGCAGGTATAAATGCCTTCACTATTGATATGACTGACTTTCCTTATACTAACCCTACTGTTCCAATTCCATTTGTTTTAGGGGCATTATTTATTATGGTAACACTAGGAACTTTGATTGGATTAATTCCGGCACAACGAGCAGTAAGTATTAAACCTATAGACGCACTAAGAGAAGAATAAATTATAAAATAAATCTACTACAATATGAAATTTTTAAAATACTTAAGTATAACACTGATAATTTGTGGAGCATTATTTGCCGCTGCTTATTTTGTAAAAACTAACAGTAAATCAATTACTGTGTATGAAACTCAAACAGCTTTTATGTCTTCTGTGGAGGAGAAAACAGTTGTTACCGGAAAAGTTATTCCTGAAGATGAAGTTGAGATTAAGCCACAGATTTCAGGAATTATTCAAGAATTATTTGTTGAAGAAGGAGATGAGGTGAAAGAGGGAGATCTTCTAGCTAAGGTAAAAGTCGTTCCAAATGAAGGATCGTTAAATAGTGCCAAGGGACGCGTTGCCTCATTAAAAATTATTCTTGATAATGCAAAAATTGAATATAATAGAAATAAATCCTTATTTGAAAAAGACATTATATCTAAACAAGATTTTCAAAATGCATCTTTAAGCTATAATAGATCTAATCAAGATTTAACTAATGCTAAAAGTGATTTACAAGTTATTCTTCTTGGTTCAGCTGGAGGATCATCAACTGCTAATACAAACATTAGAGCAACTGTTGCAGGAACAGTTTTGGAAATTCCGGTAAAAGCCGGTGATCAAGTTGTTGAGAGTAATACTTTTAATGCTGGTACCACAATAGCTACTATTGCGGATTTAACTAAAATGATTTTCGAGGGTAAAATAGATGAATCTGAGGTTGAAAAATTGAAAATTGACATGGCGCTAATTATAAATTTAGGAGCCATTCAAAATAAAGATTTTGACGCTAGATTAAAATTTATTGCTCCAAAGGGAAATGAAGAACAAGGAGCGGTTAAGTTTAAAATAGAAGGAGATGTTTTTCTAGATAATTCAGTGAGTGTTAGAGCGGGGTATAGCGCTAATGCATCATTAGTTTTAGAAAGAAAAGATAATGTAATGGTAATTTCCGAAGCTCTACTTCAATTTGATAAAACGACTGAGAAAACATATGTTGAAATTGAAAAAGCTGATCAATCTTTTGAGCGAGTAGACATAGAGGTTGGGATTTCAGATGGAATAAATATTGAGATTATTTCTGGTATTTCAATTGAAGATAAAATTAAAGTTTGGAACCAAACAAAGCCTGAAAAAATTGGAGATAGTATTTTAAGAGAGAAAGATGATGAAAATTAATTTTTAATAGATTTAATTAATATTTGAATATGAGATATATTTTAACTTTTTGCTTATTTGTTGTTTCTAACAATGCTTTGTCTCAGACATTAACACTTGAAGAGTGTGTTGAAATGGCTGTTGAAAAAAACATTTCGATTAAACAGTCAATTCTAGATATAGAAAATGCCGCAGTTGATAAGTCAAATGCAATAGGTAATTTTTTACCAAACTTTAATGCCCAATCGTCACATTCATGGAATGTAGGGCTTAACCAAAATATAACAACAGGTTTGTTAGAGAACTTAACCACACAGTTCAGTTCAATGGGAGCTAGTATTGGGATGGATATATATAATGGACTTCAAAACTTCAACAGACTTCATAGAGCTAATTTAAACATACTTGCGAAGCGTTATCAATTGGATGACATGATTGATGACACAAAGCTTCTTGTCGCTAATAGTTATTTGCAAGTATTATTTAATTCTGAAATTCTTAATTCTCAAAAAAGTCAATTAATAGTCGCTAAGGAACAATTAAAAAGAACATCCTCTTTAATTGAAGCTGGAGTTCTTCCAAGTGGAGATTTGTATGAACTTGAAGCAAATTTAGCAAGTCAAGAACAGTCGATTGTACGTGCTGAAAATAATTTTATTCTTTCTAAAATTAACTTAGCTCAACTACTGCAAATATCAGATTATGATAATTTTAATATTGTTTTTGAAGATTTAGACATTCCTTTTTCTCAAATTTTAGAAGAAAACCCAAAATCAATCTTTGAAAAAGCATTGACTTTGAGAAATGATATAAAGCTAGGTGCTGTTAATATTGATATTGCAGAAAAAGATATTGAATTAGCAAAAGGAACTCTTCAGCCAACTCTCAGGGCATTTTACAGCTACAGTAACAGAATTGGTTATTCAGACAGACTGGTTGGCACAGGCGATTATTACTTAGCCCCAATAGGGACTGTACTTTCTTCTGGAGAAACTGTTGTTAGAGAGGTTGAAAATAGAACGGCTGCATCTCCATTATCTTTTTCAGAACAGTTTCAATTTAACGAAGGTCAGAATTATGGATTAAGTTTAAACATTCCAATTTTTAATGGTTTTGTTTCAAAAAACTCAGTCAAAAGAGCCAAAATAAATTTAGAACGAACTAAAAATTCTTTTGAAAGACAAAAGTTTGATTTAGAAAGCCAAATTAATCAAGCATTTAATGATTCAAGAGGAGCATATAAATTTTATGAAGCTGCTCAAAAAACTGTAAAATCAAGAGAAATAGCCTTTAGAAATACTCAGGAAAGTTTTCAGGAAGGAGTAATAAATTCATTTGATTATGTCCAGGCTAAGCAAAGATATGAACAATCATTATCTGATCAAATAAGGGCTAAGTTTGATTATATTTTTAAATTAAAGGTTGTTGAGTTTTATTTTGGAATCCCACTATCTATTGAATAAATATTTTAATGGATAATTGGATATTACATATTGAAACCTCGACAAAAAACTGTTCTGTTGCTTTAAGTCTTAATGGTAAACTTATTAAAATAATTGAAAAAAGTAGTGAGAATTATTCTCATGGTGAACAGTTACATCCATTTATGAAAAAACTGATAGACGACTCTCAAATCAATTTGCAAAAACTAGCCGCTATTTCTGTAAGTAAAGGTCCAGGATCTTATACGGGACTTCGAATCGGAGTCTCAGCAGCTAAGGGTCTTTGCTATTCATTAAATAAACCTTTAATTTCTGTCAACAGCCTTTCAATTCTTGCTCAAGAAATAGAAGCTCCAAAAGGAACTTTTTTAGCTCCTATGATAGATGCCAGACGAATGGAGGTTTATACTCAAATTCTGGATAATCAACACAAAGTTATCAAAGAGACTTGGGCAGAAGTTTTAACAGAAAACAGTTTTAAAGATTATCTGTCAAAAAACAACATACTTGCCTTTGGATTTGGTTCACAAAAGACCAACGGTTTAATTAAAAGTCCAAAGTTTAAAACCCTTGATAATCCTGTTGAACCGTCAGCTAAAAATATGGTTAAACTATCATATAAAAAGTTCATGAATCTAGACTTTGAAGATGTTGCTTACTTTGAGCCATATTATTTAAAAGAATTTTATACAACTAAAGTTTAGCAAATTCAACCTGCTGAATTACCTCATCAATCGTTTTGACAGGAAGGTTACATTTTAACTCTTCACAAACGTAAAGTAAAGTTTCGTTTTTTTTAAAACGCCCTTCAAATAATGGAAGATTGCTAGGAGATTCAGTGGCTGAAATACGACAATTAGGTAAATAATATTTATGAAGTTTTTTTGATATTTCAAAAGCTTTATTTCCAATTATTGCAACTTGATATTGAGGAATTTTATTTAGTGCAATTAGTTGCAGCCATAGAGAATAATTCCCTGGCGAAGCACTAACTTTATTTTTCATATTTTTTAGCATTCTCAGATAGATAGATTTTAAATCATTTCGATTCAAATGCTGAGAGATGAAATTTAAATTCTCTGCCATAATAGCATTACTTGAAGGAATTACATTATCCTCATCTTCTTTTTTTCTTGACCACAATGATTTATTTTCTTTTGAGGTAAAATAAAAAAAGTGAAGATCAGAGTCATAGAAATTTAAAAGACAATGGTCGACTAGTTTATTTGCAATTTGAATGTAAATCTCATTATGAATAGTTTCGAATGCCATAATTAGCAACGAAATTACAGAGGCATAATCTTCTAGGACACCATAAATTTTTCTATTATTTTTAGGATAAATTCTCAAAATTTTATTATTATTCAATAAAAAATTAGATAAAATAAAATCTAAATTCTTTACCGCAGCGTCCTTAGAGTCTTTCCATCCAAAAGATTGGTATGCGCTCAACAAACCCTTTGATATTATTGCGTTCCAGCTACATATTATTTTTTTATCTTTAAAAGGTTTTGATCTTTTTTCTCGATTATTATAAAGTAGACTCCTCCATTTATCTATTTTTAAAATAAACTCTTTTAAATTTAAATTATTTTCAATAGCAAACTTTTCTTCTGTTGTAGTTCTAAATAAAACTAACTTTTCTTCCTCTGCCCAATAGCTTGAATTATTAGCATTTAAAAACGCATTAAATAACAAGTAATCATTTCCTAAAATATTCTTTAGGATCTTTGGATCCCATGCATAAAAAGCTCCTTCTTTAAGAGAGGATTTTTCACAAATACTGTCTGCATCTAAAGCGCTGTAAAAGGAGCCATCTGTATGTTTCAATTCACTTAAAACAAATTTCAACACCAATTTAGCAGTTCTTTTAAAAAGAGGTGAGCTATTGTTTTTAAAGGCTTCTGAATAAACTTGTAATAGTTGTCCATTATCATATCCCATTTTTTCAAAATGAGGAATGTGCCATCTATTATCTGTCGAATACCTTGAAAATCCACCACCAACAAAATCAAAAACTCCACCTAAAGTGATTTTTTCAAGAGTGTTTAACCAGTACTTTTTTAAATTAAAATTATCTTTATAGCTGTATGATAAAAATTGCCAACACCTTAATTGAACAGGCATCATAAACTTTATACTTCCTTTGAATCCGCCATATTTATAATCTAAATCACCTTTAATTGTATTTAGTATTTTAATAATATTAATTTGAACTTCTTTTTCTTCATCTTTTTGTTCTCGAATAATCCTTCGAATATTAACTCCATAATCAATAGCTGCATCTGGTTTTTTATTGTATAATTCAATTATGTCTTTGAGTATTGTCTTCCAATTTATAAGATTGACATATGTTGCTCCCCATATAGGGGTTCCATCAGGAAGCGCAACTATATTAAGAGGCCAACCTCCTTGACCACTAATTATTTGAATTGCTTCCATATATAATTGATCAACTTCTGGTCTCTCTTCCCTATCTATTTTAATACAAATAAAGTTTTGATTCATATACTCCGCAGCTTCTTTATCTTCAAAAACTTCTTTTTCCATAACATGACACCAATGACATGTAGAGTAGCCAATACTTATAATTAGAAGTTTACTTTGTTTTTTAGTCTTACTGAGTAAATTGTCTTCCCAAGAAATCCAATTAACTGGATTAAGAGCGTGTTGAAGTAAATAGGGACTAGTTTCTGAAATTAAAGAATTTGCTTGCTTTTTTGGTTTCACTATCCATTAATTGCAGTTACATTTTCTACTAAACCTGGCATCATTTCCTTTAGCATGTTTTCAATACCATTTTTAAGAGTAAGCGTAGATGATGGACAGCCACTGCACGCTCCTTGAAGAATTACATTTACGCTTTGACTTTCAGGAATATAAGAATCAAAAACAATACTTCCTCCATCAGAAGCAACAGCAGGTTGAATGTATTCATCTAGAATAGAAATGATTTTCTTATCAATATCTGTGAGATTAGTATTTTCAACTTCTGATTTTGAATTGTCAATTTTAATTAAATTGAATAACACCTTTTTTTGTTCGAGTCCTTTGACTATTAACCCCCTTATTTCTTGGATAATCGGATCCCATTCTGTTAAATCAAACTTTGTTATTGAAATATAATTTTCTGAAACAAAAACTTCTTTTACATATGGTAGATTAAATAATTCAATGGCTAAAGAAGCTCCTTTGGCATCTTCAATATTTTTATACTCAACATTAGTCTCAACTAATTTTTTATTAGCTACAAATTTCATTACAGATGGATTTGGAGTGCTTTCTGCATAAATACTTATTGGAACTTTCTTTTCAGTAAAATCAGACTTTAGAACAACTTCACCTGAGTTTAAATAATTTTTAATTTGATCATTTACCTCTTCTATTACTTCTTCCCATTCTAATATATTAAAACGCTCTATCAAAATTGATTGATTATTAAGGGTAACAGATTTTACAAAAGGTAAATAAAATAGTTTTTGAACTAGAGGTGAGTCTTGTGCATCATCTATATTATTAAATTTTTTTGAATATGGAACACCTAAAGGTTTGTCAATCTGAAAATGAGCTATTGGATTTCCTAACTCGCTTTTTGCATTAATATTGAAAGATTCCATTATTTTTTTTTACAAAAATACTACATCAGTTTGATATTATTTAATTTAGTGCTAATCAAATTTTTTATTATGCTTATAAAAAGTGTTAGAGGTTTTACTCCCATATTTGGAGAAGGATGTTATTTTGCTGAAAACTCAACTATTATTGGAGATTTAATAATAGGCGATAATTGTTCTGTATGGTTCCAAGCAGTCATACGTGCAGACGTTAATTCAATAAGGATAGGTAATAGAGTTAATATTCAGGATGGAGCCGTAATCCACGCTACATTTGAAAAAGCATCAACAAGTTTAGGCAATGATATTTCTATTGGGCATAATGCAATAGTTCATGGATGTACTATTGAAAGCAGTGTGCTGGTTGGAATGGGAAGTATTATAATGGATGACTGTGTAATCGGAAGTAATAGCATAATAGCAGCAGGCTGTGTTTTAGCAAAAGGAACAATTGTTCCTACAAATTCTGTTTATGCTGGTATTCCAGGAAAAAAAATCAAATCTGTTAACCCAGCTTTAAAAAGAGAAGAAATAGACCGAATAGCCAAAAATTATATTACTTATTCTTCTTGGTTTAAATAAAAAAACCCATCGGTTAGGATGGGTTTTTTATTTTCAAATAAATTTTTAGAACCCTAGCTCTTTTTTAACATCTGCCAGTAGATCTTTTCCTTTAGCCATTATAACAAAACCTCCTGGAGTTGAATCTAAAACATAATCAAAGCCTTGAGCAGCAGCAACTTTTTCAATTGCAGAGCGAGCCTTTTCAATTAATGGAGACATCATGTCTTTTTGTTTCTTTTGCAAATCCTGAGCTGCAGTTTGTTCAAATTTTTGAATATTCTGCTGCATTGACTGTAATTCTTCAGCTCTAGCTTGATTAGTTATTTCAGTTTGATTTGCAGCATCTGCAGAATATGTTTGCTGTTTAACTTGCAACTCTTTAATAGTATTTTGAATATCAGTAGTGTAAGTTTTCTGAAGTTTTTCTAATTCTTTTTGAGCCGCAATTACTTCAGGCATATCTGTAATCAATTTTTGAACATCCACATGAGCAACTTTTGATTGAGAATTAGCAACTTGAAAAGGAGCTACTAATAAAAAGGCAAAAGTAAAAAGTTGAATTAATTTTTTCATTATAATTTATTATTTCAGGTTATTAATTTTTATTTTTTAAAGCGTTTAATTTTTGATTTCGCGCCTTTATTTTTTCTTTAATTTGTATTCTTTTTAAGACCAGGTCGCTAATATCGTAATTTTTTGCTGAATATAGCATAACAATATTCGAAGATCGATCAAAAATAAAGTCATATTTCTTTTCCTTAGCTATTTGTTGAACAATAACTAGTACTTGGTCTTGAATCGGAGTTATTAATTTTTTTCTTTGTTTTATTCTGTCACCATTGGGACCAAATCTCTTTTCTTGAAGAGCAATGATCTCGTTTGCATAATCATTGATTTCTATTTCCCTATCAGCTATTAATTCGGATGTTAATAAAACACGTTCGGTATTAAGTTGATTTTGAAATTGTGATAGCTGAATTTTTTTTAGTTCTATTTCTTTTTTCCACTGAACAATTCTATCGTCTAGAATCTTAGTTGATTTTTTATATTCAGTTATGTTATTAAGAATAATATTCATATCGATATAACCGATTCTTACTCCTCTTTGGGCATTTATAAAGCTATTTGAAAAAATAATTATTAGAATAAATAATTTTTTAAAAAAAACAATAAAATTAATTTTTGAAACCATGATATTGATTATTACGTTATTATAACGTGAATAAATATATTTTATTCTTTATATATTAATTAGTCTAGAAGTTTTGTCCAATTATGAAATGAGTTTCCCATCCATTAGGAGTAGGATCTCCTGGTGTTGTGCTGTCAAATCCATGTGCAAAGTCAATTCCAAGTAGGCCAAATGCAGGCATAAAAATTCTAACACCTAATCCAGCTGATCTTTTTGATTCAAAAGGATTAAATTGTCTAAAATTATCATATCCATTTCCCGATTCAAAAAATGTAAGAGCAAAAATTGATGCCGCAGGCTTAAGAGTTATTGGGTATCTAAGTTCTATGGTAAATTTATTATATAAAAGCGATCCGTCTCTTGAAGATAAAGATTGGTTAGGATATCCTCTTAAAGCTATAGTTTCTCTCCCGTCCATGGCATAATTATTAGCCATTCCATCTCCTCCAAGATAAAAACGCTCAAAAGGTATGTTGCCACGATCAGTATTATACGCCCCTATAAAACCAAAATCTGTTTGTGTTTTTAAGACAAGTTTATCGATAATTGTCGTATACCAGGTTCCACTAAATTTTATTTTATAATATTCAAGCCACATAAATTTTGCTTGATCAATTTTTTGAGTATCAGGATCTCCATTCGCAAGTTGAAAATTAGGATTTTCTTCCATATTAGAAAAGTCTTCTCCGGTAATTAATGAATATGGAAGAGTAAATTTACCAGTTAAAGAAAAAGTAGATCCGCCTATTGGAAAAATAGGATTAACATAAGTATTGTTTCTAGACAGCCCAATCGTATAGTTTAAATTATTTGCTTTTCCATCTCCAAAGGTGAATAATCCAGTGTAATAATTTTTAAGATTAAAGTATTGGTATTGAATGGCTTGAGATAAAGTGAAATAATCGTCAGGAACTCTAAGTCTTTTAGCTAGCCCAAGACTAGCACCACTAATTTGCATGAATTGAGATTTATCGGCTCTTCCCGTAAAATAATCATACCTATATTGAACAGTATGAGATAGTGAAGTTGATAATTGAAAGGGTTGTCTACCTCCTAACCAGGGCTCTGCAAAGCTAAAGCTGTAAGTGCTGTAAAATTGACTTGCTTGAAGTCTTAGGCTTAGTGTTTGTCCATCTCCCATTGGAAGTGGCTTGTATGCCTTTTTATTTTTTAAATTTTGTACTGAAAAATTATTAAATGAAAACCCTAAAGTTCCTATAAAACCACCTCCACCATATCCACCCTGAAGCTCTATTTGACTTGCTCCAGATTCTACTAATCCATATTCTATATCAACTGTTCCTTGATTTGGATCAACATTTTTAAAATTTGGACTTATTTGTTCTGCATCAAAAAAACCAAGTTGTCCAAGCTCTCTAACGGTTCTAACAACTTTATCTTTACTATAAAGTTCACCGGGTTTGGTTCTAAGTTCACGATAAATAACCCTGTCATTAGTTTTGGTATTCCCTATGACAGAAATTTTATTAAACTGAGCCAATTTTCCTTCATTTATTCTTATTTCATAATTAATAGTATCATTTATAGCACTTACCTCAACTGCATTTATAGAAGAAAAAAGGTATCCATTATTCTGATAAAGGTTTGTTAAGTCATTGCCATCTGGTTTTTCATCATCAGCAATTTGTTTTTTAAGAAGAACGCCATTGTAGGGATCTCCTTTTTTTATACCAAGAACTTGCTGAAGTTGATAATTGTTATATGCACTGTTTCCAAGGTATTTAATATCACCAAAATAATATCTGTTACCTTCTTCAATATCAATATTTATACTTAAAGTGTTGTCTTTGTTTTTGATAATACTATCAGAAATAATCCTAGCATTTCTATACCCCTTTTCCTTAAAAAAATCAATTAAGTTTTCTTTATCCTCAATAAAATCTTCACTTATATATTTTGACTTTTTCCAAAAACGACCAGGAAATTTGGTCTTGGTGTTTTTAAATTTCGTTTTTAATTTGAAATCTTTAAAAACCTCATTTCCCTTAAATTCAATAGATTTAATTTTAATTCTATCTCCCCTGTCTACATTTATAACCATTTTCAGGCTATTATTTCCAATTGTGTCAGGAATTGTATTCAAGGTGACTTTAGTATTTAAAAAACCTTCTTTTTTATATTTATTAATAATATAGTTTCGAGTATTTATTAAAAAACTTTCAGATAGTTTTTTTCCTTCAGTTAATTCGGTATCTGCTATAAGTGTTTCTGATTTAGATTTACGTAAACCAATAATTTTGACTTCGGTTAGAGTTGGAAGCTCTTTTACCTCTATTCCAATCGTAGCTCGATTCCCTGAAATATTAGAAACATAAAAGTTGATGTCACTAAAAAGCTCTAATTTCCATAATTTGTTAATAGTGCTGCTTATTTCTTCTCCTGGGATTTGGACTAGTTGACCTTTTCTAAGTCCACTATAGGATATAACAGTTTTCTCATTAAATGTTTTAAGTCCAGAAACAATAACGGAGTCAATAATATATTTTTTTCCTTTGCTGAATTCCCCCACTTGAGAATGAACTTTAGATGCAATACTTAAAGTGATTAGGAGAGATAAAAATATTGTGTGGTTAAAATGTATTTTAAACATTGATTTGTTCACTTGTTTTTCCAAACCTTCTTTCTCGGTTTTGATAGTTTAACAACGCTTTTTGCAGGTCTTTTTTTCCAAAATCAGGCCAATAAACCTTTGTGAAATACAATTCTGCATAAGCTATTTGCCATAATAAAAAATTACTAACTCTTTGTTCACCACTAGTTCTAATTAGCAAGTCAACGTCTGGCAAATTTCGGGTGTAAAGATGCTTATTTATAATGGATTGGTCAACATTTTCTAATGAAATTGTATTATTTTTAACTTCTGAAGCAATTTTTTTTACAACATATTCTATTTCTTCTCTTGCGCCATAGTTTAAAGCAATGGTTAAAACCATTTTCTTATTATTTTTAGTTTTTCCTGAAACTCTTTTAACTTCATTTTGGACAGCCTTAGGAAGAGCACTTAAATCACCAATAGTGTTTAGACGAATATTATTTTTGATAAGTTTATCAAATTCGCTTTTCAAGTACTTAACTAAAAGCTTCATCAGCGTTCCAATTTCATCTTTGGGGCGACTCCAGTTATCTGTTGAAAAGGCATAAAGTGTTAAATATGGGATATTAAGGTTTAAAGTTTCTTCAACTATTTCTTGCACCGACTCAACACCTATATTATGACCTAAAACACGGTCTAACCCCTTTTTAGCCGCCCACCTCCCATTACCATCCATAATTATAGCGATGTGTTTTGGAAGATTATCTTTATCTAAATTATTATTCATCATTCTTTACAATAACAAGGTAGATCACCAAAGGTAAAAGAAATTGTTAGTCCACTGAAAATATACCAATCATTATTATTGCTATTTCCAAATGAATAATAATTCACACCGATATTCTCTTTAGGAGAGCTTCCATCTAAATTATCAGTTAAAGCGTATCTCGCTCCAATTTCTAATCCAAGGACCCAATATGGACTTGGATTAGTTTTTATGCCAAAGATAATAGGAATTGATATACTTTCTCCTTTTCCATATTCTATTGGTTTTGCAATTGGAATAGCAGAAAAGTCATAATAAAACTCATTGAATTTAATATAGCTAGCTCCAAGATATAAATATGGGCTATAGTTAGTTTGACTATCATGTAAATTAAAATCAACAAAATTGAACTCTATCCCAAGACTTCCTTCACTTAAATTGTTTTCAAAAGAGTAGGCTCTTCTAAATCTATTCATATCACTAGTTCTATAGTCTGAAGACTTTAAGGAGGAGTTAATAGCACTAAATCGAATTGAATACCTTGTAGTTAGGTTCCATTTATAAATTATCCCAATTGCAGAATTTGATGGCATTAAATAATAATTAGATCCAACATCACCTATATAATTACTTGTACCTAAAAACAAACCCATTTCATGGTATTGAGCTCTTAAATTTAAAGAGCTAATCATCAATAAAAAAATAAAAATTAAATTTTTCATTATACTAAAGCACTGTGTGCTTTGTGTAACTAAAAAAAATGACTTTTATTGTCTATTTCGTTTATCTAGCCCCCAAAAAAGCTTATCTCTAAGAGTCATAAAGAAATCATTTCCCTCTAATTGAATTGTTTTAATGAAAAATGGAGCTTTAGAAATGGAAATAGAACTGCTGTTCTGTATTGTAAACCTTCTGTTGTCTAATGAAATTAGATGTTTTTTTGATCTTCCCGTAACATGAATTCCAATATTAGATTTATCAGGAACTATAAGAGGGCGCATTCCAATGTTATGCGGAGCTATTGGGTTTAACACAAATGCATTTGCTTCTGGACTTATTATAGGCCCTCCACTACTAAGTGAATAGCCAGTAGAGCCTGTTGAAGTAGAGATTATTAGACCATCAGACCAATATGTAGTTAAAAGCTTTTGATCAATAGTTGTTTTAATTGATAGCATTGAAGTACTGTTTTTTCTGTTAATAGTAACTTCATTTAAGGCATACGGAAAGAATACAATATCAGATATTTCAGGAGATGTTTTAAGCTCAAGAAGTGTTCTTTTAATTAGCGTGTATTTTTTCATAAAAAACATATCTAATCCTTTAATTAAACTTTCCTTATTGACACTTGTAAGAAAACCAAGTTGACCCGTATTAATTCCTAAAATAGGAACTTTAGTGTCTTTCACTATTGGTATAGCCCTTAGTAAAGTTCCATCTCCACCTATCGTAAATAAAACATCAACTTTATTTATATCTAAGGGTTTCTTGTTTTTATTAAGAGCAAGAGATTTAAAAAAGTCTACATCAATGAAAATCTCATGATTATGCTTGTCTAAGTATTCAATAACAGCAATTTCATGCTCAGTTAGTGAATTTGATTTTGACGAAATTCTAAAAATTCCAACTTTCATTTAAAAATATTATTATTACAATATTACAAAACTTTAGTTGGTGCTGATATTGATTATGATTGTTTAATTAAATAAAATCAAATTGCTTATTTGTTTTAATTTTGAATCAGTAATTTTGAAAAAAAACATGACTCAACTCAGCGTAAATATTAATAAAATTGCAACTATACGTAACGCTAGAGGAGGAAACACTCCAAATATTCTAGATTTTGCTAGAGATATAGAATCTTATGGAGCTCATGGAATTACAGTTCATCCTAGACCTGATGAGCGTCATATAACTTATTCTGATGTTTACGATTTGTCTCAAGTAGTTAAAACTGAATTTAATATTGAAGGAAACCCAAATAAGAGTTTTATTAATATGGTTTTAGATGTAAAACCAACCCAGGTTACATTAGTTCCTGACGATGATGATGCTATAACTTCAAATAGAGGGTGGGATACTAAAAACAATCTTGATTTTTTAAAGGATATTATTTCAGAATTTAAAATTAATGGAATTAGGACTTCAGTTTTTGTTGATCCCTTAATTGAAATGGTTGAATATGCAAAAATAACAGGAGCTGATAGAGTTGAGTTGTTTACTGAAAATTACGCATTAGGATTTTTAAAGGATAAATACAATGCTATATCATCATATGTTTCTGCTTCAAAAACAGCAAGTGATTTAAATCTAGGCTTAAATGCTGGGCATGATTTAAACTTCCAAAACTTAAAATTTTTTAATCAAAGTATACCTGGGTTACTTGAGGTGTCTATCGGACATGCGTTGATTTCGGAATCATTATATCATGGTTTAGAAAAAACAATAAAAATGTATATTGATCAACTAAATAAATGACAAAACTGTATTCTAACATCTTGGGTGTAGGTGAAAATCATTTGATTATATTACATGGTTTTCTTGGCATGAGTGATAATTGGAAGAGTCAGGGAAATGTTTTTGCAAAAAATGGGTTTAAAGTTCATTTATTAGATCAGAGAAATCACGGTAGAAGTTTTTGGGAAAAAGAATTTAACTATGAAATTTTGGCTGATGATCTTCTTTCATATATGAAAGAAGAAAACATCACTAATTCAATTTTAATAGGTCATTCAATGGGCGGGAAGACAGCCATGGAGTTTAGTTTCAAATATCCTGGAAGGCTAAGTAAATTAATTATTGTTGATGTCTCCCCAAAAAAATATGTTTCAAGTCATGATAAAATATTAGCCGGGCTAGCATCGTTTGATTTTAAAATCATTAAAACAAGAAAAGAAGCAGATGTCCACTTATCTGTATATGTTCCTGAAATACAAGTAAGACAATTTTTATTAAAAAACTTATATTGGATAACTCCTAAAAAATTAGGTTTAAGATTGAATATTTCAGTTTTGAAAAATTCATCAGAGGAAATTAGTAGAGAAATAAACTCTACTAAGGTATTTAACAAACCTGTTCTTTTTTTGAAAGGTGAAAACTCAGATTATATCTTAAAAAAAGATTTTAAATTAATAAATAAATATTTTTCCAAAGCACAAGTTAAGACAGTTCAAAATGCTGGACATTGGCTCCATGTAGAAAACCAAAAAGATTTTATAAATACAATAAATACGTTTTTGTTTAGTTAAAATTTAACAAAATGTTATAATTTTACATTGATCTTTAGAATATTTTTTAAAAAATATGATGCAAAACTATAATATACGTGAGGCTGAGTTTAATGATTCTAGTCCCATTCTCAAATTAATTAAAGAACTAGCTGAATATGAAAATGAACCAAATGCGGTCAATCTTTTAGTTGAAGATATTCAAAAAGATGGTTTTGGAGTTAAACCTAAATTCAAATGTTTTGTTGCCGAGATAGATAATTGTATTATTGGAATGGCGCTATACTATCCAAGATATTCAACTTGGGATGGACAAACACTTCATCTTGAGGACTTGATTGTTAGTCGAAATCATAGAGGTAAAGGAGTTGGAAAACGACTATACATAGCATTTATTAATGAGGCTTTAAAAGCGGGGTTCAAAAGGGTTGAATGGAATGTATTGGATTGGAATGAAGTTGCTATTAAGTTTTATGAAAGTACGGGAGCTGAAATTTTAAAAGACTGGAGAACAGTTCAGATGCCGATAAAAGGAATGATTAAATTTATCCGTTCAAATAACAAAAATTGAAAATATTTAAGTTTGGAGGAGCCTCCGTTAAGAATGCAGACGGGGTTCGAAATTTACTCAAAGTGTTAAAAACTGTTGACTACAATAATACAGTAATTATTGTTTCTGCTATGGGAAAGACTACTAATTCATTTGAGAAAGTGGTAGATTCATATTTAAAAAAAAATGAATACTTAAGTGATTATTTATTTGAAATAGAAAATTTTCATCAAATAATAGTAAGCAACTTATTTGATTCAGAATCATCAAGAATCAGTTCTTTAATTAAAAATATTTTTAAAGAATTAAAAATATTTTTATCTACCAATAAATCACAAGAGTATAGTTTTGTCTATGATCAGATAGTTTGTTATGGAGAAATCTTATCTACTACAATTATTCATAATTTTCTTATTTCAAGCCAAATTAATAATTTTTGGTTGGACGCAAGGAAATACATAAAAACAGATAGTTATTATAGAGACTCTAACTTAAACTGGGATTTAACTATTCAAAAAATAAAGTCAGAGATTAAAAGCGGAAACACATATATTACCCAAGGCTTTATTGCTAGTGATCATAACAACTTCACTACGACTTTGGGAAGAGAAGGTTCTGATTACTCTGCTTCTATTTTTGCATATGCTCTAAATGCATCTGAAGTAACTATATGGAAGGATGTTGCAGGAGTGTTAAATGCTGATCCAAGATATTTTTCAGAGACAACCTTATTGGAACATATTTCGTACAGAGAAGCCATTGAATTAGCTTTTTATGGAGCATCAGTCATCCATCCAAAAACTCTTCAGCCCTTGCAACGTAGAGAAATACCACTTTATGTAAAGTCATTTTTAAATCCAATGAAAAATGGTACAACGATAAAAAAAGGAAGCCCCTTATTTCCTTCAATACCTTGTTTTATTTTAAAACAAAATCAAATTCTTTTGAGATTATCTTCATTGGACTTTTCATTTATTATTGAAGATAATATTAGTGATGTTTTTAAGCTATTACATTTATATCAAATGAGGGTAGGGTTGATTCAAAATTCTGCTATTAGTTTTTCTGTTTGTATTAACAACAAGTATGGTCGTTTAAATGAATTAGTGAGTCATCTTAAAAATAGATTTAAAGTAGAGGTTGATAATAACGTAAGCTTATATACCATTAGGCATTTTGATCAAAAAGCAATTGAAAAGATTAAAAATAATGGAAAAAATATTTTATTAGAGCAAAGAGCTCAAAACACAATTCAATTTATAACTGATTGATTTTATCTAAAATAACTTTTGAAAGTTTTTTATAACTCTCAACTGTCCATCCTGCAACATGTGGGCTTAGAATAACATTTTCACTATTAATCAAATATTCAATTGATTTAGGAATACTTTTATCTTTAAAAATAGAATTAAATGAACTAGACTCATACTCTAAAACATCTAATCCTGCTCCAAGTATTTTACCGCTTTTTAAACCATTAACCAAATCTTCAGTAACAACTGCGCTTCCTCTCGAAGTGTTTATTAGCCAAAAAGGGTTTTTCATTTCTGAAATAAAATTTAAATTAATCATTCCTAACGTAAGTAAAGTCTGAGGAACATGTAGGCTAAGAACTTGGGCTTCATTTTTAATTCTTAAAACATCAACTTGCTCAGCATTTTGATCTGCAATATTTTTTTTAATATCATAGAAAATAACTTTAGCATTAAACCCTTTTAATTTTTTCGCTAAGCTTTTTCCCATATTTCCATAACCAATTATTCCAATAATTTTATTTTCTATTTCATAGCCTCTTGAAATCTCTCTATCCCAAATACCATTTTGTATATTTTTGTGAGATAAGATTGTTTTATTCATTAAACATAAAATCATTCCAATAACATGTTCACCAACAGCAGCTCTGTTACCTTCTGGAGCAGATAAAATTTTTATTCCACTTTTTTTAGCAAAATCAACATCAATATTTTCAAGTCCTGACCCAACACGTCCAATTATCTTAAGGTTTTTAGCAGCAGTTATAAATTCTTTATCTATGGGGAATCTACTCCTAATTATTAGTGCATCAAAATCATGAATAATTTTTAAAATTTCTGATTTTGATTCTAAATATAATTCAATATTTTCATGACCTGAAAATTTTAGTCCATCGATTAAAAGAGAGTGATTTTTATCTACATGTAGTATTTTCATGTTAAAAACCTAAAATGATTTTTGCTATGTAAAAAAATAAAAATATCCCAAAAATATCATTAGATGTAGTTATAAATGGACCAGTTGCTATTGCGGGATCAATCCCTTTTTTATTTAGCACAATAGGAGTGAAAGTTCCTATCAGAGCAGCAACTATAATAACACTCATCATAGATAGTGCTATTGTAAGACTTAATTTTAAATCCTGATTTATGATTTGACCAAATATTATTAAAAGAATAGATAAAACAAAACCGTTAATTAGGCTTAATCCTATTTCTTTAATAAGTCTTGAAAGTAAAGACCCCTTTAAATTATTATTTGCCAAACCCTGAACTATTATTGCTGATGATTGAACACCAACATTTCCAGCCATTGCAGCTATAAGGGGAGTGTAAAAAAATAGACTTCGTAAATCAGGCCTTACCATTATAACTTCAAATTTCTGCAATATAAAAACACTTCCAAGACCACCCATAAGACCAAGAAAAAGCCATGGAAGGCGAGCTCTTGAAAGTTCAAAAATTGTATCATCGGCCTCTACATCTGATGCAATACCTGCAGCTAATTGATAATCTTTTTCAGCTTCTTCTTTTATTAAATCTAAAATATCATCAATTGTAATTCGTCCAACTAGTTCTCTTTTTTTGTTTATAACAGGAATAGCTTCTAGATCGTATTTTGACATAATCTTAGCAACTTCTTCTCCATCTTGATCAACTGTAACAAAATCAACTTTTGGAATATAAATATCTTTCACTTTATCTTGAGAGTTAGCAGTTAAAAGGTCTTTTAGAGATAATCGACCTTTAAGTCGATTACTGCTATCTACTACATAGACTGAATGAATTCTGGTTATTTCTTCTGCTTGACTTTTAATAGTATTTAAGCATTTCAATACACTCAGATTTTCTTGAACTTTAACCAATTCTTTTGCCATTAAACCACCTGCAGAATTTTCATCATAGGTCAAAAGCTCTCTAATATCATCAATATGAGAAGAGTCGGTAATTTCTGACATTACTTTTTCTTGTCTCTCTTCAGGAAGTTCAGCTATAATATCAGCAGCATCATCAGTATCTAGTATTTCAACTTCTTCAGCAATTTCTTTTGCTGAAAGATTTTCTAAAACAGCCTCTCTTTGATATTCATCTAGTTCTGGAAGAATATCTGCAGTTTTTTCACTGTCTAGAAGTTTAATTAAATAAGTTCCTTGATCAGGGTTAAGTTCATTAACTAATTCAGCAATATCTGCATAATGAATATCTTTCAGCTTTATCCTAAGCTTTATATTGCTTTCTTCAGCTATTAGTATTTTAATAGCTGTAATAAAATCTTTATGAATTTGAAAGTTTGACATTTTCAATCATTTTAGTAAGCTTGACAAATGCCTCACAATTGAGGGATTCTGGTCTTAGATCAAATATACTATCTTCTGTAATATTTTTTGGCAGACTTAGTGTTTTTAAACTATTTCTGAGTGTTTTTCTTCTTTGCTGAAAGCTTGTTTTTATAATTTTAAATAATAATTTTTCATTACAATTAAGATAAAAATTTTCTTTTCTTCGCATTTGAATCACTCCAGATTCTACTTTTGGTTTAGGGTTAAAAACCTGTGGTGACACTGAAAACAGATAGGTTGTAATAAAAAAAAGTTGACACAAAACAGAAAGTATTCCATATTTCTTTGAGCCAGATGGTTCGCATATTCTTTGAGCAACTTCTTTTTGAAACATCCCTGAAAAAAAAGGAATTAATTTGCGATTTTCAATTATTTTGAAAACAATTTGTGAAGATATGTTATATGGGAAATTACCAATTACAGCAAAAGGTTTGTTAAAAATATTCTTAAGGTCTAATTTTAGAAAGTCTTCTTCAATAATTTTATCTTTTAATTCAATAAAATTATCATTTAAATATTGAACTGATTCCGAGTCTATTTCTACAACATAAGGAGTTGTTTTATGAAGTATGAATCTTGTTAAAACTCCCATTCCTGGGCCTATTTCTAATACTTTATCATAATTCTCAAACTTTAAAGTTTCTGAAATTTTTTTTGCAATATTTAAATCAATTAAAAAATGCTGACCAAGTTTCTTCTTTGGGTTTACGTTTTTCATTTATGCTCACTTATTACTTCAAGTTTGGTGTTAAATGAAAGCACTCTCTCTCCAAATTTTTCAATTATTTTATTTTTTAAAATATCAGCTTTATTTTTAATGTAGCTTTTAAGTAGGGCTTCAGAGGATAACAAGTATTGAGTTGCATAAGTAGGATTGTCCTCTTGATCATCAAAATCAATTTTTAATAGCTTTACTTCAGTAAAGTACTTAGTATTCAACATCTCTGGAATATGTTTTTCTTGCATCCAATTTATCCATTCAACCTCAATACTTCTATCTAAACGAGATGTCACGTTATAATAAATCATAATTCAATAATATCAAAACCTGTATAGGGAACAAGAGCTTTAGGGATTACAATACCTTTTTCAGTTTGAAAATTTTCCAGTAATCCAGCGACAACTCTTGGAAGAGCTAATGCACTTCCATTAAGAGTGAAAACAGGACGTTTGTTCCCTTTTTTGGTTTTATATCTAAGCTTCAGTCTCTCGGATTGATAATTATTAAAAATAGACACAGAACTGATTTCCAACCATCTTTTTTGAGCAGCTGAATAAATTTCAAAGTCATAAGTTAGGGCTGAAGTAAAACCTAAATCACCCCCACAAAGTTTTAAAATTCGGTATGGTAATTCTAATTCAGAAAGTATGTTTTTTATATGTTCAACCATTTCGTTTAAAGCAGATATAGCTTTTTCAGGAGTCTCCAAACGAACAATTTCTACTTTATCAAACTGGTGTAAACGATTCAACCCTCTTACGTGGGCTCCATAACTTCCCGCCTCTCTTCTAAAACATGGAGTATAACCTGTTAGGCATATAGGTAGCTCACTTTCGTTTAATAAAACATTTCTATATAGATTGGTTAGTGGAACTTCCGCCGTTGGAATTAAATAAAGATCATCTTCTTGTGAATGGTACATTTGTCCTTCTTTGTCAGGTAATTGACCAGTACCAAATCCTGACTCTGCGTTTACAAGGTGTGGAACTTGAAATTCATTATAACCTGCAGAAGTGTTTTTATCAAGAAAATAATTAATTAACCCACGTTGAAGTCGAGCACCTTTATTTTTATAAACTGGAAATCCAGCTCCAGAGATTTTACTTCCAAGATCAAAATCAATGATATCATATTTTTTTGCTAGTTCCCAGTGAGGAAGTGCTTTGTCAGATAATTCAGTTAAATCAGCACTTCTAAAAACTTCTTCATTATCTTTTTCTGAACTACCATGAGGAACACTTTCATGAGGAGTATTTGGGATTTGTGTTCTGAGTTCAATTATTTTTTCTTCAATTGTATTCAAATTATCTTGAATAACTTTTGAAGAAGATTTAAGTTCAGAAGATTCTGTCTTTAAGTTACTTGCTTTTTCATGTTCTCCTTTTTTATATAATACTCCAATGTCTTTAGCTAAAACATTAGCTTTAGCTAATTTGCTTTCAAGTTCAGATTGATTATTTCTTCTTAAAGAATCAAGTTTAATTATTTCATCTATTATGTTTTTAGCATCATAATTTCTTTTCTTTTGAGCTTCAATAATTAGATCTCTATTGTCTCGGATGTATGAAAGTGCTAACATGTTTTATTGTTTAAATACAAAAATAATGGAATTGTTAATTAGTTTTTTCTAATTCATAACAGAATTTTCTATCAAGTTTTAGTTGAGACTTCAATGACTCCAATGAATCAAATTTTTTTTCATCTCTAATTTTAGCATGAAAACTTATTTTAATAGTTTCATCATATATATTTTGATTAAAATTAAAGAAGTGAATTTCAATAGTTTTTTTCTTAATTGATAAAGAGGGTCTGACCCCAAAATTTAACATTCCAAAGTACTTTTGACTTAACCAAATCATCGAAACCCAGTAAACTCCTGTTTTTGGCAATATCTTATATTTTGGTATAACTTTAATGTTAGCAGTTGGAAATCCTATTTTGCTCCCTAATCCCTGATCATGAACAACAACTCCCTCAAGGATGTAATCTCTTCCTAAATATTCACTTACTCTTTTTATGTCTCCCTCAGATAAAGCTTTTCTAATTTTCGTTGAGCTTACAGAAATAGCATCAATATCTTGAGCAGGAATAACTTCAACATCAAAACCATAAGTTTGACCAAATGATATTAAGTCAGAAACTGATGCGGTCCTGTTTTTGCCAAAACGATGATCATATCCTATAAACAACTTGGATACATTTAGAGAATTAACTAAAATATCTCTCGTAAATTTTTTGGCGCTTAAATTTGAAAACTCTAAAGTAAATGGATGTATAATTAAAATATCAACTCCTAATAGTCTGAATAGATTTTCTTTTTCTTTCATACTATCAATTAGTAATAGACTTTTTTCATCCTGAATTACACTTCTGGGATGTGGAAAAAAAGTTAAAACAACAGCATGAGCATTTTCAGAATGAGCATTATTAACCAGTCTTTTTATTATGGCCTGGTGCCCAACATGAACTCCATCAAAAGTCCCTATAGTCAGAAAAGATTCTTTTAAACTTTTATAATTTTCTATGCTTTTATAAACCTTCATTAAAAAAATGTATATTACACATAATATAACCAAAAATACCATTTTCATTTTATCATTTTGACTTGATTATTTATTTATATGAAAAACTTATATTTAAACTTATCATTATTACAATTAATAGTTTTAATATTCCTTCCGAGTAAGCTTAAATCTCAAAATTACTGGGTTTCGGATTTAAGTCAGATCCAGGAAATAGAGAATACTCCAGTTAAAACATTTGATTTAAATGAGGATAAGTTTAAAAATGAATTTAAAAATCAAAAACAAAAAGTAGTTTTTCTTCCAAATGAAAATAATGATTACGAGTCATTTATTATTAAAGAAATCTCATTATTATCACCACAACTTTCATTGAAATATCCTTTAATTCAAACCTTCAAGGGTTTCAGTCAAAAACGTCCTAATGTATCTTTAAGAATGACATTAACTCCAAGGGGTATTAGTGCTTGGATAAATATTCCTGGAAAAGAAAATGTTTTTATTCAACCTGATAGAAAATTAAAAGGAAAACACTATACGTATAAAAGAAGTAAAAAATACAATAAAGATTGGGAGTGTAAAACAATTAGTGATTTTAATTCAAAATCAGAATTTAAAAAAAATGTAAGTTTTAATAAGAGTATTAATAACGATAAAAAATTAAGAACTTTTAGGTTAGCAATCTCCACAACAGCGGAGTACACAAATTTTTGGGATGATAATGATGATGAAAACGGGACAGGGCAGGAAGATGCTCTGGCCTCTATTGTTTCAACTATGAATAGGGTAAATAGTGTTTATGAAACTGATCTAAGCATAACAATGCAACTTGTTTCAGGAGTTGAATTGCTTTATACTGATCCAGAAACAGATCCTTACACGGGCAATTATAATTCTGAAGTCCAAGAAGATCTTACTTCTAATTTTGGAGAAGAAAATTATGATATAGGGCATCTATTTGCTTATGGCTCCAATAATGGAAATGCTGGATGTATTGGTTGCATATGTAAAAATGGACAAAAAGGGAGTGCATTTACTTCCCATGGATTCTTATCTGCAGATGGAGAATTTTTAAATGACTATTTTGACATTGATTATGTTGCTCACGAAATGGGTCATCAATTTGGTGCATTTCACACTTTTGCATATAATAATGAAGGATCAGGATCAAATGTAGAGCCTGGGAGTGGATCAACAATTATGGGATATGCAGGAATAACTGGCCCTGATGATGTTCAGCAACATAGTGATCCATATTTTAATTATAAAAGTATTGAAAATATTGCTGACTACATTGCTACGGAGTCCTGTTTTAGTTCTGTGGAATTGACAAACAACCCACCAAATGCAGATGCAGGAATTAATTATATTATACCAAAAGGAACGGCATATGAATTATCGGCCTCGGCTTCTGATATAGATAATGATCAGCTGACATATTGTTGGGAACAAATTGATAGTGCTTCAATGACAGTTTCAGAATTTGGCCCAGATAATTATACTGGTGCAACTGCTAGATCTTTGCCTCCGTCAATTAGTCCATTAAGAAGTATACCTAATTTAACCTCGGTTTTAAATGGAGAATTAACTCAAACTAACCCTACAACCGGTTCAGCTTGGGAAACTGTATCTAATGTTGCAAGAGAATTAAATTGGGGATTGACAGTTAGAGACAGGTCACCTTTATCAACGGGACAAGGAGGTCAATCTTCTACAGACTCTATGACATTAACAATAACAACAAATGCAGGACCGTTTAGTGTGACCTCGCAGTCTGAAGATGAAAATATATGGAAAACAGGAGATAATGTAATTATTCAATGGGATGTTGCTAACACAAACTTACAACCAATAAACACCTTGGAAGTATCAATATTATTGTCTTTAGATGCAGGTCAGAGCTTCAATACTTTAATATCTAATTCCACTCCAAATGACGGTGAATTTATTTATAGAGTTCCAAGTGGTTTGTCATCAGAAAATACAAGAATAAAAATAAGTTCTAAAAACTCTATTTATTATTCGATTAATAAAAAACCCATAAGTATTGTGCAAAGACCATTTGCAGTCCTGTTTGATAAGTTTTCTTATGATTTTTGTAGCCCGCTAAGTGAAACTATTTTATTGGACCTTGGAGTTTATGAATCCTTAAATAATCCAATTTCACTAAGTATAGCAAACCTAAACAGTGGATTAAGCTATACATTTAGTCAAGATTTATTTTCATCAAGCACTTCAAGTATCAGTATTAATTTAACTGGATTATCATCCTTGCCTATTGGAGTAAATAGAATTAATATACTTGCAGAATCAGGAAACGTGTCTGCGATTTTTCCAATTGAAATAAATAATTATAAAGAATTAATATCTAGACCCGAACTAATTTCTCCATCTCAAGGAAATCAAGAAGTTCTAGATTTTCAATTTGAATGGAATACTAATCCAAATGTGTCAAAATACATATTTGAAATTTCTTTGGATTCTGATTTATCATCGATAACAAATCAGATAAACACTGAAAACAATTTTATCAATTTACAAGAATTAGATTCTGGAACAACTTATTATTGGAGAGTGGCCTCTGAAAATGAATGTGGTATTAGTGAATGGTCTGATGTTTTTTCATTTGTCACCGCTAAAATTACCAATAATAGTTATGTTGCAAGTAGTTTACCTCTAGTGTTAAATGATGCGGAAGTAATTAATAACCAAAGTGTCAATATTGGATATACCAGTTCTTCAATTTTCATAAGTGATGTAAATGCCATAAGTGACATCGAAGTTCTTGTTAACATTAATCATACTTGGGTATCTGATTTGTCTTTATTTTTAGTTTCACCTGATGGAACTATTTTTAGTCTTGCTGAAAATATTGGATTGGGAACTCAGTCAGGAGCCGGTGATAATTTCACAAACACTATTTTTTATCAAAACGCTAGTGTTTCAATAAATAATGCAAGCCCTCCATTCACAGGAAAATTCCGACCCAATCAACCAATTGATGGTTTGATTGGAAAAACTGCATTTGGAAATTGGACACTTAACATTGAAGATAATGGGCCTGAAGATATTGGCGAACTATTAGATTTTCAAATTAATATGACAATCAAAGGAGAGATGTTAGCAAACAGTGATTTAGATAGTATTGCAGACACAATAGATAATTGTCCCCAAATCACTAATCAAAATCAATCTGATTCTGATTTAGACGGAGAAGGAGATATTTGTGATTTTGACGCGCAAAATAATTTTCAAATCTTAAAATTTGATGAAAGCTGTATTACAAGAAATAATGGTTCAATATCAATTTCAGCTTTTGCAGACTTTAACTATACCTATATCTTATTGGGCCCAAATGGATATAACGAAGAAGGAAGTTTCTTTAAACAAACTGGTAAAATCATCAACAACCTTCAAAATGGAGACTACATGCTATGCATATATTCCAATGGAGAAAATCAAATTGAAAGATGTTTTACCGCTGCAATAAATGAGCCAGAATCATTGTCGGTGAGTACCATAGTAAATTACACTAATCAAGAATTAAATTTAAATTTAAATGGAGGAGATAATTATTATGTTGAATTAAATGGAAGATCTTATAATTATAATAAATCAGATAATATTAGTTTGCCTCTAACAAAAGGAATAAATCAGTTAAATATTACCACTGATTTAGGATGTCAGGGGACATATGAAAGAACAATCAATATAAGTGAGAATGCATATGTTTCTCCTAACCCAGTTGCTTCGATAGCTAAAGTTTATTTAGGAGGATTTGATAAAATTTTTAGCATTAAATTTTACAGTATCGATGGAGAGTTTATAAAATCAAATCAAATAAACCTACAAAATGATGAAAATTATTTTGAATGGTCAATGTCTGAATATCCTCCCGGAGCCTACATAATGAATATTATAAGTAAGACAGGGGGACAATCTATTAAAATCATTAAAAGATGAAAATTAAAATAGTTCTTTTTTTATTTATAATTTATGGTTGTGGAAAGGATTCAATCCCTGATCCAAATCCTGCAGTTCTGTTAGCTCCACAAAATGGTGACAATTGTAACACAGCGACAAGTATTAGCTTTGATCAAAGTAGAGTTGATTTTTCTTGGATAAAATCAGATAACACTGATTATTATGAGGTCATAGCGATTGGTAAATCTTCAAATATAAAATATAAGGATACAACAAGTGGAATTCGATTTAATGGGGAGGTTCCAGAAACTATCAACAAGAAATTAACGTTACCAAAAGGTGGGGCTTATTCTTGGTCGGTGACTTCAATTTCAAATTCCACAATAGTAACAACTCAAAGCGAAATATGGGAATTTTATTTAGAAGGAAATGTAATTGGTGATTTTTTACCTCAGCCAGCAAATTTGATTTATCCTGCAAATGAAGAACTAATATCTCTTGCAAATTCTGATTTGATAGAATTTTTATGGACAAGCACTGATGAGGATAACAATATTTCAGGGTATGATTTTTATTTAGGAACTTCAATTGATAATTTATCAAAACTTGGAGATAAAATTCCTCAAACTTCATTTAATCAACAATTAACCATAAATACAAATTATTTCTGGCAGGTCATAACTATTGATCTACAAGGGAATAATTCTGCTTCTGGAATTAATCAGTTTCAGACGGAACCTTAAGTCTTATTATTAAAATTATTCATCGTATTTTGAATACCGTCAGTTCCAAAACTTAAGATTATTTTGCAGCTTTGAATTAATTTTTTATTTAATAAAAGTTTTTCTTTTTCCTTCCACTTTCCCAGTACAAAGTCAGTTTGTGATGTTTTTTCTTTATCTCCTATTCCAAATCTTAATCTAGGATAATTGGGAGTATTTAATAGGTCTTCAATACTTTTAAGTCCGTTATGTCCTCCAGAGCTTCCTTTGGATTTCAGCCTAAGTTGACAAAATGGAAGATTTAAATCATCAGTTATGATAAGAATGTTTTCAAGATTGATTTTCTCCTTTTGAATCCAATATTTGACTGCTTTACCACTAAGATTCATGTATGTAGAAGGTTTTATGCATATAAATTGTTTACCCTTATATTTAAAAGTGCTTTTTAAAGCATATCTAGAAAGTTCAAAATTCTTATTATGCTCTTCAATTAGCATGTCTAAAATCTCAAAACCTATATTATGTCTAGTTCCAATATAATCATCACCAACATTTCCAAGTCCAACAATAAGAAATTTTTTCATTTTATCGAATTTAGATCTTTTTTTAAATAAATTAATTAACCACATCATATGCTAAAATAAAAAAAGCACTCCAGATTTGGAGTGCTTTTGACTGCGATAAATCTTAAAATTTATTTTTCTGGGGCAGGAGTAGCTTTGTCAGAAGCTTCTTTGTCTTTAGATTCAGCACCTTCAGCAGCCTCTCCCTCTAACACTTCTTCTTCTTCTTCTTCAACTAAGGAAGCTCGAGATATTTTAACTTGACAAACAACCATGTTATCAGAGTGTTGAAGGGTGTAATTTTCATTTTTTAGATCTGCAGTATAAACTTTATCACCAAGTTCTAATCCAGAAATATCAATAGTCAGATCGTCTGGAAGATTAGAAGGAATGGCTTTGATTTTCAGTTTACGCTTATTTAAAATTAAAGTACCCCCACTATTTAAAACTCCAGGCGCGGCACCCACAATTTTTACAGGAATATTTATAGAGACTTCTCTATCATCAAATAATTGATAAAAATCTACATGAAGTATTGAATCACTTACAGGATGAAATTGGATATCCTGAAGAATTGCATTAATTCTTGTTTCATCTTCCAAAATGATTTCAACAGTGTGAGCGTTTGGCGTATATACTAACTTACTGAAATCAAGTTCTTGTGCAGAAAAGTGAAGAGGATTATCCCCACCATAAACTACACACGGAACTCTTCCAGCATTACGTAGGGCTTTTGTAGCTACTTTACCCACGCTTTCTCTTTTAGATCCTTTAATTGTTATTGATTTCATTTTATATAATTTAATTTCTTATTTAAGTAATAAAGTTTGAACTGATTGATAAATTATTGTGAACACTCTTCATGACCTCGGCAAATAAGGGCGCACAACTAAGTACGCGAACTTTTTCATGGTCTTTTTTTGACGGTATAGAGTCAGTCACTATTAATTCTTCTAATTTTGATTTTTCTATTTTTTCATATGCATTTCCTGAAAGAATTGCATGAGTACAAATTGCTCTTACTGAAAGAGCCCCTCTTTCAATCATTAAATCAGCAGCTTTTGCTAGAGTTCCTGCAGTATCGACCATGTCATCAACTAGAATAACATTTTTCCCTTCTACATCTCCGATTAGCTCCATGTGAGAAATTACATTGGCTTTAGTTCTTTGTTTGTAGCAAATTACAACATCACTTTGGAGGAACTTAGAGTAGGCATATGCTCTCTTTGATCCACCCATATCTGGTGAAGCTATAGTTAAATTGTCAAGTTTTAAAGATTTTACATAAGGGAGAAAGATAGTAGATGCAAATAAATGATCTACAGGCTTTTCAAAAAAACCTTGAATTTGATCTGCATGTAAATCCATTGTTATTATTCTAGTAGCTCCAGCAGCTTCGATTAATTTCGCAATTAGTTTTGCTCCAATTGGAACTCTAGGTTTGTCTTTTCTGTCTTGTCTTGCCCATCCAAAATATGGAAGAACCGCAGTTATATGTCTTGCTGAAGCTCTTTTTGCAGCATCAAGCATTAAAAGCATTTCCATCAGGTTTTCGGAACTTGGATGTGTTGATCCAATTAGAAAAACTCTTGCACCACGAACTGATTCTTCAAAAGAAGGTTGAAACTCACCATCACTATATCTTGAAAACAAAACATTACCTAAAGGATGTCCAAAAGAATTTGCGATTAGCTTTGACAAAGTTTCACTTTGCGTACAAGAAAAGATTTTAGCTGGTGTTTTCAACTGCTTTATACTTTATGAGTTTGCAAATTTATAAATTAATTCTTGTCAGAAGCCTATTAATTGAAAGAAATCATTAGTAAATAGATTTATTTTATAAGTTTGCAGACATTAATGCCTTGGTGGCGGAATTGGTAGACGCGCTGGATTCAAAATCCAGTTCTTTCGAGAGTGTGGGTTCGATTCCCACCCAAGGTACAATCTTCAACTATCCGTATTTGATTTTTATTTTCAAATCTTAGTAAATTTTGTAAATTTAATAAATGAGATTAGCTTTTAAATTATTGATTTTCAAATCATTTTTTTTAATCAGTCAAGATTATACTGGTTCTTATGAATATTTTGAGCCCATAAATGACTCATCTTTAGATGGGCAAAAACTCTTCGTGGAAGAATTGTTAAACTTGGCAGGATATGTGCCTGAAAAAATATGGGTATATCAAACTTTACCAAATAAAGCTCATGTTTTCAGAGTTAAACTAGATTCAATTTCAGGAGGGTTTGTTTTTGTGAGATGGGACAAAATTAAAAAAGAAAATTATATAGCAAATAAATTAATAGATCCTGGTTTGTATTTTAACTTAAAATCTGCGAAGGAAATTATGAGAAAACAAACTAATAAAGCATCATTCTCAACAAATGACGTTTCTATTCAAGCATCTGATCAAAAGTCTATTTCAGAAGATGAATTGATAGGCCTTCGTCAAGAGTTTAATCTAAAAGAGAGAGAAAAAACGCTAGAAGAAGCTAAAGAAAAGTTAAAAAAAAGCTCAAAAAGAAAGTCTAAAAAAAAAGATTTCAATTAAATATTTTATATCATTGTTTAGTTTAATTATCGGCTAATTGCGATTACTCCTATTTATTTCCATAATATTAAATTCTCTTACATTGTTTTCCCAAAACTCTGGAGATATTCAAGGAAGGATTATAGAATCTAAATTTTTATCACCTTTAAGTGGTGCTAATGTTCTTATAGATGGAACTTCAATCGGAGTCATTACCGATAAAAATGGGTTTTTCAAAATTGAAAATATTGAAACTAAAACATATAATTTGACTGTTAGCTTCCTTGGATATAAAAGTCAAACTAAATATAATATCATAGTTAAATCTGTCGGAACTTCTGATTTGCTTTTTAAACTTTCCAAAACTTTATACCTTTTAGAAGAAGTAATCTTGTCAAACAGCTCATTTAGAAACAGCATAGAGACACCTTTGTCAACTCAAACCTTTTCTTCAGTAGAAATTGAAACTTATCCTGGCGGAAATAACGATATTACAAAGGTTGCACAAAGCCTTCCTGGAATTTCTCCATCCAGCGGAGGATTTAGAAATGATTTTATTATTCGTGGTGGAGCCCCAAATGAAAGTGTTTATTATTTAGATGGAGTTGAGATACCTAATATTAATCATTTCAGCACACAAGGGAGTGCTGGAGGTCCGGTTGGGATGCTTAATGTTTCTTTCATAAGAGAAGTAACACTTTCTTCTTCTGCATTTGGAGCAGAGTATGATAATCCTTTATCAGGGGTTTTAGCTTTTGAACAAAGAGAAGGAAATAGTAAAAAAGGTTCTGTTAATTTTCGAGTAGGAGCAAGTGAGGCTGGTGCTACTTTTAATGGTCCTATGTTTAAGGGTAAAAAGGAAAGATCAAATACTACATTAATGATTTCTGCAAGAAGGAGTTATCTTCAATTTGTGTTTGAATTAATAGGACTTCCTATTAGACCTGACTACTGGGACTATCAATGGAAGTTAAATCATAAAATAGATGAGCAAAACAGTTTAACCTTCATAGGCTTGGGATCTTTAGATGATTTTTCTGTTGTTTCGCCAGATGATTTTGATCCAGAGCAACAAGGTTTGATTGAAACTACGCCAATTATCCAACAACAGACCATAACAATGGGACTAACTTGGAAGCATAAATTAAAAAGTGGTAATGGACAAATAATCACAACGCTTAGTACAAACAGACTTAAAAATATATTCAGTCGATATGAAGACAATGAGGATAAAACTGGAATCCTCTTCCAAAACGACTCTAAAGAGCAAGAAACCAAAGTAAGAGTTCACGCAATCAATTATTTAGAAGCTTGGAAACTTTCTTATGGGTTAAATATTCAGCAATCTATATATGGAAATAAAACAAAAGACTTAATTAGTAATTTTCAATACAATACTGCGATTAATTTTACTAAATATGGATTTTTTGGAAAGGTTAGCCGTTCTTTTTATAATGAACGTTTAAGTATTGCACTGGGTCTTCGTAGTGATGCAGATAGCTATACAAATGGTTCAAATATTACTGATAATTTATCACCGAGACTCTCTTTTTCTTATGCTTTAGATAGAAACAGTAGATGGAAATTGAACGCTTCAGTTGGCAGGTATTTCAAAATTCCAACATACACTATGCTTGGCTTTCAAAACAATGATGGAGAATTTATTAACAAGTCCAACCGATATACGCAAAGTGATCATTACGTATTTGGCTTTGAATACGGCGTAAGTCCTTCTGCTAGACTTACTATTGAAGCCTTTAGAAAAGTTTATAATCAATATCCTGTTTCAGTTTTAGACGGTGTTTCGCTTGCCAATAAAGGGGCTGACTTTGAGGTTCTTGGAAATGAGGCTATTATTGATAGTGGAAGTGGTTTAAGTCAGGGGGTTGAAGTTTTATTTCAACAAAAATTATCAAATAATTTTTATGGAATTTTTGCATATACACTTTTTAGCAGTAAATTTTCTGGATTAGAAACTAGAAAACTTCCATCTTTATGGGACAGTGGGAGTCTTATTACTTTTACAGGAGGATATAAGTTACCTAAAAACTGGGAATTAAGTGCTCGTTATCGTTATGCTGGGTCAACTCCATATGCTCCTACAGATGTATCAGCAACTTTGACAACCTATCCTAAAATTGTTCTTGATTACAGTCGTCTTGGTCAGGATAGATTAACTTCTTTTAAGCAAGGTGATATTCGGTTAGATAAAAAATGGAACTTTGAGAAATTATCTTTTAACTTCTATATAGAATTACAAAACTTTTTGTCACAAGATATTACTAGGCCTGATGAGTTTAGTTTAGCAAGAAATGCGAATGGCAACTTAATTACTCCTCGAGAACTTATAAAAATTGAGCGTGAAGACAGAAATACTCCACTTCCATCTTTTGGTCTTGTGTTTGATTTTTAGAATTTATTAAAATGCATTTAAACCTGTAACATCTAAACCTGTAATTAATAAATGAATATCATGGGTTCCTTCGTAAGTTAGAACCGACTCTAAATTCATCATATGCCTCATCACTGAGTATTCTCCAGTAATTCCCATTCCTCCAAGCATTTGTCTTGCTTGTCTTGTAATGTTTGCAGCAATTTCAACATTATTTCTTTTAGCCATTGATATTTGCGCTGATGTAGCTTTTCCTTCATTTTTTAAAACGCCAAGCCTCCATGCTAGAAGTTGAGCTTTTGTAATTTCAGTTATCATTTCAGCTAATTTTTTTTGCTGTAATTGTTTTCCTGCAATTGGCTTATCAAATTGAACTCTTTCTTTTGCATAACGAAGCGCTGTGTCATAACAGTCCATCGCTACTCCAATTGCTCCCCAAGCAATGCCATATCTAGCTGAATCAAGACATGAAAGAGGTGCTCCTAATCCAGATCTTCCAGGAAGTATATTATTTTTTGGAACTTTGACATTGTTAAATACTAATTCACCAGTTGCTGAGGCTCGTAAAGACCATTTGTTATGAGTTTCAGGAGTACTAAAACCTTCCATTCCTCTTTCTACGATTAGACCATGTATTCTGTTTTTATCATCTTTAGCCCAAACAACAGCTATGTCAGCAAAAGGAGAGTTTGATATCCACAATTTAGCTCCATTTAATAAATAATGATCTTCTTTTTCTGTAAAACGAGTTGTCATTCCACTAGGGTTAGAGCCATGATCAGGTTCTGTTAATCCAAAACAACCCATTAACGAGCCATCAGCTAATTTTGGTAAATATTTTTTCTTTTGTTCTTCAGTTCCATATTTCCAAATAGGGAACATAACAAGCGAAGATTGAACAGATGCGGTTGACCTAATTCCTGAATCACCTCTTTCAATCTCTTGCATTATCAGGCCATAACTTATATGATCTAATCCTGCGCCACCATACTCTTCGGGAATATAAGGCCCAAAAGCTCCAATACTAGCTAATCCAGGAATTAGTTTTTTTGGAAAAGTAGCCTCTTGTGAGTGTTTTTCAATTATTGGAGATACATTTTTTTTAACCCAACTCCTTGAAGCGTCTCTAACTAATTTGTGTTCTTCAGTTAGTAAATCATCAAGATTATAATAGTCGGGGGCAATAAATAAGTCTGGATTCATAGTCTATTTGTTATAGGGCATATAAAGGTACATGTTTTAATAAAATCATTAATGAAAAAGATCAATAAGTCCATCAGGTAGATTCACCAAAATACTTTTATCTTTCCTGTTTAAGTTGATTAGTAAATCATCATGTAAGGGAATCAATATTTTTTTATTACCATCATTAACTTCAAATAGCGGTTGGGCAGTTTGATCATTTATTTTTAAAATAGTTCCGATTTCACCTTTTTTTTGATCTATAATTTTGAATCCAATAACTTCATGATAATAAAACTTATTTCCCGTTAAGTTTGGAAGAAGCTCAAGTGGAAGATATATTTTTTTTCTTAATAATACATTAGCCGCTTCTTCACCGGATACATCTTCAAGTTTAAAACGTAATAGGGATGATTTATGAACTAAACAATGTTTAACAAAATACGGAATTAACCTATTTTCAATATCTATAAAAACACTTGTTAAGGAAGTGTAGCTATTGATGTTATCCGTATCAGTTTTAACTAGTAGCTCTCCTTTAAAACTATACTTTCCAATTATAGTGCCCAGATAAAAACAGGCCTCTTTTTTCATGGAAATATTATGAAGATATTATTTTTCAGGAGCAGAGGCTTCTTCAGTAGCAGGATTCTCTTCAACAGCAGGAGCCTCTTCAGCAGCAGGAACCTCTTCAGCAGCAGGAGTCTCTTCAACAGCAGGATTCTCTTCAACAACAGGAGCCTCTTCAGTAGCAGGAACCTCTTCAGCAGCAGGATTCTCTTCAACAGCAGGAGCCTCTTCAACAGCAGGATTCTCTTCAACAGCAGTTTCTTCAGCAGCAGCAGGAGTCTCTTCAGCAGCAGGAGTCTCTTCAACAGCAGTAGTTTCTTCAGTATTAGCCTCAGCTAAAGCATTGGCTGCGTCTGTTATTCTTTTATCACTAACAGCTTTTTCAGCCTCAAGAGCTTTCTTTTTAGTCTGAGATTCTTCTTTACTCAAACCTTCAACTTTAGTTTGAATTTTTTCTTCTTTTTCCTCCAACCATTTATCAAACTTCTCATTAGCCTGTTCTTGCGTAAGCGCCCCTTTTTTGACACCTCCATTAAGATGATGTTTCAACATTATTCCAAGATAGGAAAGTAAATTTCTGGCAGTTTCAGAGGGAACTGCACCATTTTCCAACCATTTTAAAGCACTGTCTGCATTGATATCAATTAATGCTGGATTTATGTTGGGATTATAAGTGCCTATTTTTTCTAAGTAACGCCCATCTCTCTTAGAACGAGAATCTGCTGCTACTACCCAATAAAATGGTTTTCCTTTTTTTCCGTGTCTTTGTAATCTAATTCGTACTGGCATAAAAATTAATTTGTGAAGGTACCCGACCTTCTGTTTATTAATGAATTGGTCGGCAAAAATATGATTTTATTTTGTTAGCACAACACATAAAGTTTAATTTTTTAAAACTTTAAAACTGTTTACTAACCTACAATTACCAAGCTAATATAATTTACATTCTCAAAACCAACAATTCTTAATTTAAAACTCGTTGGATAGGGGCCTATTTTATTGTATTTTTGCGCACTAAATTATTTTAAATGCTAATTTCACGTAAAGATACTGATTCACTTAATTCAATCATAACAATTAACTTAGATCGTAAGGATTTTGCATCCAAGGTTGAAGAGGTATTAAAAAATTATCGTAAAACTGCCAATGTTCCAGGTTTTCGTAAAGGTTATGTCCCAATGGGGATGATAAAAAAACAATATGAAAACTCAATAACTGCTGATGAAGTAAATAAAATATTACAAGAAAGTTTAGACAAGTATCTTAAAGACGAAAAAATAGCAATATTGGGAAACCCTATGCCGATTATGGATAATAATTTAGATTGGAAATCTGAAAGCCTCGACTTTAACTTTGAGCTAGGGTTGTCACCAAAATTCGAAATTGATCTCAAAACAAGAAAAAAAGTCACACATTATAAAATCATAGCTGATGATAAAATGATTAATGATCAGTTAAACAATATTTTAAAACAATATGGTAAAATAATTTCAAAACAAGAAGTTAAAAAAGATTATGAAATAACTGCTTCTTTTGATTCTAAAGAAAATGGAATAGAAACAACATCAACATTTACAGTTAACGACATAGAAGGAAAAAAGAATAAAGATTTAATATTAGCTTCTAAGCCAGGGGGTTCAATTTCAATTGAGGGAAAGGGGATGTTTAATGAAACAAACAAAGCTCAGCGTATTTTGGGAATTAGTAACGAAGCAGCATCAAATATAATTGGAAATATCTCGGTTGAAATTAAAGAAGTTAATGAAAGAATTCTTGCTGATTTAAATCAAGAATTATTTGATAAAGTTTATGAGCCAGGAACTGTTAAGTCTGAAAAAGAATTAAAATTAAAAATTGCAGAGGGTATAGAAAAGCAATTAGAGCAACAATCTGAACAAAAACTACTTAATGATGTTACGGAATTTCTGATTAAAAACACAAAATTTAAATTACCTGAAAAATTCCTAGTTAAATGGATGCAAAATTCAGGAAAAGAAACTTTAAGTCCTGAAAAAGCAGAAAAAGAATACGCTAAATCTGAGAAAGGAATTAGGTATCAATTAATTGAGGGAAAAATCATTGTGGATAATGACCTACAGGTTAAAATTGAAGAACTAAAGGATTTTGCAAAAGAAATGATATTAAAGCAAATGGCTCAATATGGACAACCTGCTCCTGGAGACGAGGAGATGGAAGGAACAATAAACCGAATTTTATCTAATCAAGAAGAAGGAAAACGACTTCAAGAGCAATTAATGAGTAAAAAGCTTTTAGACTTTTATAAGGAGCACGGCCCATTGAAAGTAAAAAAAATCAATTTTGAAAGTTTTGTAAAAGAGGCTTATGCAAAAGCCTAGTTTTTTTAACTATTTTTAATAAAGATTATAATAATAAATATATGGATTACGGAAAAGAATTTAAAAATTACGCTACTAAGCATCATGGGATAAATTCTATGTATTATGATGAAATAGTAAGTAGCATGACTCCTTATATAATAGAAGAAAGGCAATTAAATGTGGCTCAAATGGATGTTTTTTCTAGACTCATGATGGATCGAATTATGTTTTTAGGAACAGCCATCAATGATAATGTTGCAAATGTAATCCAAGCACAACTTTTATTTTTACAAAGTACAGATGCTAAGAGAGATATTCAAATGTATATAAATTCTCCAGGCGGAGGAGTTTATGCAGGTCTTGGAATCTACGATACTATGCAATTTATTTCTCCAGATGTAGCAACTATTTGTACGGGTATTGCAGCTTCAATGGGAGCAGTTTTATTATGTGCTGGGACGGCTGGTAAAAGGTCTGCATTACCTCACTCAAGAGTAATGATTCATCAACCTCTTGGAGGCGCTCAAGGTCAGGCTTCTGATATTGAAATTACAACAAGAGAAATTCTTAAATTAAAAGATGAATTATATCAAATTATTTCGAAACATTCAGGACAATCAATGGATAAGGTGACTGACGACAGTGATCGTGACTATTGGATGAAGGCTGAAGAAGCTAAAAAATATGGAATGGTTGATGAAGTTTTAAAGGCCGCAAAATAATTATTAAAAATGGGTAATGAAAACGAATTAACTTGTTCTTTTTGTGGTCGTGTAAAACCGGAGACGCAGATATTAGTTGCAGGACTTGATGCGCACATATGTGAAAAATGTATTAGTCAAGCAAATAAAATAGTTGAAGAGGAATCAACAAAGGTTGATACGTCGGAGTTTAGTATAGAATTAAAACTCCCAAAAGTAATTAAGGCTTTTTTAGATGAATATGTTATTGGACAGGAGACAGCAAAAAAAGTTTTGAGTGTCGCAGTTTATAACCATTACAAGAGAATTGCTAATCAAAAATCAAAAGAAGATATAGAAATTCAAAAAAGTAACTTGCTACTTGTTGGACAAACAGGAACTGGAAAAACTCTTTTAGCTCAAACAATTTCAAAACTACTGGAGGTTCCATTAGCAATTGTTGATGCAACCGTTCTTACTGAGGCTGGATATGTTGGAGAAGATGTAGAAAGTATTTTGACAAGGTTGCTTCAATCTGCAGATTATGATTTAGAAAAAGCTCAACAAGGAATAGTTTTTATTGATGAAATAGATAAAATTGCACGGAAGGGAGATAACCCTTCAATTACTAGAGATGTTTCAGGAGAAGGAGTTCAACAAGCATTGTTGAAATTATTAGAGGGTACGATTGTCAATGTTCCCCCCAAAGGAGGGAGAAAACATCCAGATCAAAAGTTTATAGAAGTTGACACTTCTAATATTTTATTTATTGCAGGAGGAGCTTTTGATGGTATTAATAGGGTAATTAATAATAGACTGAACCTTCAGGCAATTGGTTATAAAAGTCAAATTAAGACTGAAAAAATTGATATTGAAAATTTAATACAATACATAACACCAAAAGATATAAGAACTTTTGGGTTAATACCTGAAATAATAGGAAGACTCCCTGTATTATCTCACATGAACCCTCTAGATAAGTCAACTTTACGATCTATATTAACTGACCCGAAAAATGCTCTTATAAAACAATATCAAAAATTATTTTCTATGGATAATATCTCATTAACCTTTACAACCGGAGCACTAGATTTTATTGTTCAAAAAGCTTTAGATTATAATTTGGGAGCAAGAGGATTACGTTCTTTATGTGAAGGAATTCTCAATCAAGCTATGTTTGAACTACCTGGTACTGAGATTTCTGAATTGAAGGTTAATAAGATTTATGCAGAAGAGCAATTTAAGAGTGTTGAACTTCCAGCTTTAAAGGCGGTGTCTTAATCAAATATTTGTTTTTAGAAGTGAATCAATATATTTTCTTGAATTTGATAATCTTGGAATTTTATTTTGTCCACCCAATTTATTGATAGAAGACAGCCATTCATAAAATAAATTTTTTTTAGCAATAGTTATTAATGGTTTTTTCAGAGTCATACTTTTATACCTTTTAGCCTCATAATCAGAATTTAGTTCTTTTAGTTTTTTGTCAAGAAAAATAGAAAAATATTCAATATTCTTAGGTGGTTTATCAAATTCAATGAGCCATTCGTGCCCTCCTTTTGAATTTTTTTTCATAAAAACAGGACCAACTGTATAATTTATAATTGACACACTGAACTCTTTTGCTGATAAACTTATTGCTTCTTCAGCATTTTCTATAATTAGCTCCTCCCCAAAAACATTAATAAAATGTTTAGTACGACCAGTAATTTTAATTCTATAAGGTTTTAAAGTTGTAAATTTTATTGTATCTCCGATTAAATATCTCCAAAGTCCAGCATTAGTTGTTATAACTAAAGCATAATTAATACCAACTTTCACTTCCCAAAGAGGGATTATATTTTGTTTTAAATCATTAAATGAATCCATTGACAGAAACTCATAAAAAATACCATAATCTAGCATTAACAAAAGTTCAGAGCTATTATTTTGATCTTGAATTGCAAAAAACCCTTCAGAAGCATTATATATTTCATAAAATTTAAGTTGCTTATCATTGAATAGGTTTTCAAATTGATTTTTGTAGGGTTTAAAATTAACCCCACCGTGAAAATAAACTTCAATATTTGGCCATATATCGCTTATTTTTTTTACTTTTTTTCTTTTTAAAGCATTTTGAAGAAGCACAAACATCCAGGAAGGCATACCAGCCAAACTAGTTACCTTTTCATTTAAAGTTTCTGAAATTATAGCTTCCATTTTACTCTCCCATTCAGTCATTAAGGACACCTTATTACTTGGCGTACTTCCTAATTCTGCCCAAAAAGGAAGATTATCTATGAAAATAGCTGAAAGATCACCAAAATAGCTATTGTTGTTTTCATACAATTCCCCACTACCCCCTAATCTCAGACACTTTCCAACCATTAGTTGAGAATCTTTATTATTATTCAGATAAAGAGAAAGCATATCTTTTCCAGCCTTATAATGACAATCTTCAAGAGATTCAGTGCTAACAGGTATAAATTTACTTTTTGAATTTGTTGTTCCACTTGATTTTGCAAACCATTTTATTGGTGATGGCCAAAAAATATTTTGTTCTCCTTGCCTGCATCTTTCAATAGATTTACTAATTTCTTCATACTTTACAATTGGTAGTCTGTTTTTGAAATCTTCATAATTTTCAATAGAGTTGAATTTATATTTTTTTCCGATTTCTGTATTTTTAGCAGTATTTAGAAGCTTAAGTAGGACTTCTTGCTGAGTTTCATTAGGGTATTTCACAAATAATTCGATTTGTGTAATTCTTTTTTTTAAAGCCCATGATGCTATAGAATGAAACAAAGGAATTGGCATAGGTTGCTTATATTTATAAAGTAAATTTAAAAACTTTGATCTATGTTTAAGGGTGTATTAAAAAAAATGCATACATATAACAATTCTCCAATAAAATATTTTTTGTCATTTGAAAATGATTTTATTGAAATTAATCAATGTATTGGCCGGGAATTAAAGATTATTAAAATTGGAGAGCAGTGTTTAAACTGTAATAAAAATAAATCTATATTTAGACAAGGTTTCTGCAAAAATTGTTTTTTTGAATCACCTTTTATAGGAGACTGGATTATTCGACCTGAATTAAGTACAGCACATTTAGGGATTGAAGATCGTGATTTAGAATTTGAAAAAAAAATGCAACTACAACCTCATATAGTCTATTTATCTCTAAGCAGTCATGTCAAAGTTGGAGTAACAAAAAAGGAACAACTTATAACTCGCTGGATTGATCAGGGAGCTCAAAGTGCAATTTCAATATTAGAGGTTCCAAATAGATATCTTGCTGGAAAAGCTGAGGTAGAGCTTAAAAAAGTTTTTTCGGATAAAACTAATTGGCGTAAAATGCTGCAAAATGAATTTGAACCAATTGACTGGAAATTATCTAAAAATAAAGCAATTGACAATTTATCAAATGATTTAAAGCCTTTTGTTTTGAATGACTTGAGTGTTACTGAGCTTGATTTTCCCATTGAAAATTACCCTAAAAAAGTTAGTAGCTTGAATTTAAATAAGTCAACATCATTTGAGGGCCTTTTAATAGGAATAAAAGGTCAATACTTAATTTTTGATGACGATACTGTTTGTAATATTAGAGGTAATGAAGGAACTGAAGTTTTAATTACTATTAACTAGTCAATAGTTTTATTTGAATCTACAACTAATTCCTTTATTGATTCTATTTCTTTTGAAGTAAGCTCTCTATATTTTCCAACATCTAGGTCTAAATTAACATTCATTATTCTTGTTCTTATAAGCTTAATTACTCTATAATCTAAATATTCACACATTCGCCTTATTTGACGATTTAGTCCTTGCGTTAAAATAATTTTAAATTGTTTTTTATGAGTTTGTTTTACAAAACATTTCCTGGTAATAGTGTCTAGGATTGGTATTCCTATTCCCATTTTAGATATAAAATCATCAGTTACAGGCTTGTTTACAGTAACTAAGTATTCTTTTTCATGATTATTTCTTGCTCTCAAAATTTTATTTACTATTTCTCCATCATTAGTCAAGAAAATCAGACCCTCACTTGGTTTATCCAATCTTCCAATTGGATAGATTCTAGATGGATAATTAATAAAGTCAATTATGTTGTCTTTTTCTACCCTAGTGTCTGTAGTACAAACAATCCCAATAGGCTTATTAAATGCAAGATAAACCTGTCTTTCTTTTTTTGTGTTTAATAATTCTCCGTCAACCTTGATTATATCATCACGATTGACTTTTTGACCGACTATTGCCGTTTTATTATTAATTAAAACTCTTTCCTGGTCTATTAATTTATCTGCAGCACGTCTAGAGCAAAATCCTATTTCACTAAAGTATTTATTTAAACGTATAGGTTCATTCATCATTTGTATTCCAATCTATTTCTTCTCCGAGTTTTAATGAAAATCTTTTTCTAAAAAGATGAACAAAAATGTATAAAAAAGGGGTATCAACTATTGCAATCATTATTTTAAAAATGAAAGAAGCTGTTGAAAGTCCCAAGAAACTATCCCAGCTAAGGACATTAAATGTACATAAAAGTCCAACAACAGTTAGGCTATCTATAAATTGAGAGGTAAAAGTTGAAAAATTATTTCTAAGCCAAAGCATTTTTCCTTTAGTCAACTTTTTCCAAAAATGATAAATACGAATATCAATAAATTGAGCCATTAAATAAGCAATCATAGATGCTAAAGCTGCAATTGGAGATAGTGAGAAAACTTTTTCGTATACAGAATCATTTATTGGAGAATAGTCAACGGCTGGCAGGGCATTTCCTAAAAGTAAAATTCCAGCAGAAAAAAAAGAAGCAAATATTCCAATAACAACAACAATACTAGCTCTTCTTTTACCATAAATTTCTGATATTAAATCTGTAATTAAAAATGTCAGTGGATAAGGAAGTAATCCTACAGATATTTCAAATAAAGATTGACCAAATAAAGAAAAATCAAAAGGATACCAATAAAAAAATTTTTGAAAAATAATATTAGATACAACAAGTGAAGTTATAAATAGAGCACTTAAAAAAAGATAAATTTTTTCAGCAAAAACTTTATCTGAAGCATTCATTTAATTTATCTTATATTTTTTTAAGATTATGATTGAATAATCTCATTCATGCAAAGATAGCGTTTTGTAATTTTGTTTTATGATTAAAGCTAATTCACATCAAGTCTATATTTCTTTTGGAAGTAATAAAGGAAACAGATTGAACCATATAATCAAGTCCCTTAAAGAACTTGAAGTTAAGGTAGGGAGAATCATGAGGGTTTCTAATTTATATAAAACAAAATCATGGGGGTTTGAAAGTAGAGATTTTTATAATGGATGTGTAATTTTAAAAACAAAATTTTCACCAGAGATAGTATTAAAAAAAATATTATCGATTGAAGATTCTTTAGGAAGAGTAAGAAGTGAAAGTGGTGAATATACATCTAGGGAAATAGACCTTGATTTATTATTTTTCGACAACTTAATCTTAAATTCAGAGGACTTGATCATTCCTCACCCACATATATCTAAAAGAAATTTTGTGCTAATTCCAATGCGTGACATCTCCTCTGACTTTATTCATCCAAAAATTAATAAATCAATCAAAAACTTATTAGTTATATCTAAAGATAATTCAGATGTAAAAAAAATAAAAAACAACAGCTATTATGTCCCTTTTTGGCAGAGGTATTCTTACATATCGATTGAAGGGAACATTGGAGCAGGAAAGACAACCCTAAGTAAAAAAATTAAATCTCATTTTGATATTGAATTGTTAAATGAGAATTATAAAAAAAATCCATTTTTAAGAGAGTTCTACTCTAATCCAAATGAGTTTTCATTAAAAGTTGAAAATTTTTTTTTAAATGAAAGAATAAATCAAATAAATAAGCATTTTTTAATTTCATCAAAAAGAAAAACAATTAGTGACTTTTGGATTGGAAAATCATTAGTTTTTGCGAAAAACAATCTTCACGAAAATTTATTTAAAAAATATATTGAGGAATATAAAAAACTCAATCATGGTTTAAGAGCTCCAGAAATTATAGTTTTTTTAAATCAAAACACTTTACAACTACAAAAACAAATTATTGAAAGAGGTAGATCATTTGAAAATCAAATTTCAAAAGATTATTTAGACTCTATTTCCAAGGAATATGAAATTGTTTTTGATGATAAACACAACTTTATTTTGATTGTATTAAGTCCAAAAGAGATTTTAAACCTCAAAGATGAAAAAGGTCAAGAGTATTTGTTAAGAAAACTCATTAACCATTAATTTTGCTATAAAAATCCCAAATTAATACTCCAGCGGAAACAGATATATTTAAAGAATGCTTAGTCCCAAATTGAGGAATTTCTATTGTATTATTTATACAATCAATTACTTCCTGTGAAATGCCTTTAACTTCATTTCCAAAAACAAATGCATATAATTCATGCTTTTCAGGTTTAAAATTTTCTAAAGAAATTGAACCTTCGGCTTGTTCTATAGCGATAACTTTTACTCCTTTACCTAGTAAACTTTTTATTAAATTATAAGTTGATTCAAAATACTCCCAATCTACTGAATCTGTTGAGCCTAGTGCAGTTTTTTGAATATCTTTATGTGGGGGTTTTGCCGTGATTCCACACAAATAAATCTTTTCAATTAAAAAAGCATCTGCAGTTCGAAATACTGACCCAATATTATTCATGCTTCTAATATTATCTAGAATTATAATTAATGGAGTTTTATTCGCTGCTTTATATTCAGATATTGTTTTTCTGTTAAGTTCACTATTTTTCAACTTTCGCATTTTCAAAAATAAACAAAACATAGCCACAGTCTACTTGATTTTCTTTTTTTGATTTTCATAAAAGTGTACATTCGTAAAAAGCAAAAAAGTGCAAAATAAAATAAAGGAAACGCCTTTAATGAAACAGTACAATCAAATCAAGGAAAAGCATCCTGATGCTTTGTTGTTGTTTCGTGTAGGAGATTTTTATGAGACTTTTGGAGAAGATGCTATTAAAGCTGCCTCAATCTTGGGTATTGTTTTGACTAAACGAGGTGCAGGAAGTGCTAGTGAAACACCTCTTGCCGGATTTCCTTATCATTCTTTGGATACATATCTACCTAAATTAGTAAAAGCAGGTTGCCGTGTAGCTATTTGTGATCAACTAGAAAACCCGAAGCTAACTAAGGAAATTGTTAAGAGAGGTGTAACTGAGCTAGTTACTCCTGGTGTTGCTATGAATGATGCAATTCTTGATCACAAGAAAAATAATTATTTATGTGCAGTCTTTTTTGGAAAAAAAAATATTGGAATATCATTTATAGATATTTCTACTGGAGATTTTTGGGTTGGCCAAGGAACTAAAAATATAATTGCACAATTTTTACAAAATTTTATTCCAAGTGAAATATTAGTTGCAAAACCACATAAAAAAATTTTTGAGGCAACTTTCGGATCACAATTTCCTACATTTTTTGTTGAAGATTGGGTTTTTGAAAATGATTTTGCCAATGAAAAATTAACATCACATTTTGAAACTAATTCATTAAGTGGGTTTGGGATTAATGATCTGTTTGAAGGAAGTAACTCTGCTGGAGCAATTCTTCATTATTTATATGAAACCCAACAAAAAAGATTAAAGCATATAACCAAGATTCAAAGGTTAGTTAGTTCAGATTACGTTTGGATGGATGACTTTACAATTAGAAATCTTGAATTATTTTACCCTTCGAATATTGAAGGTGTATCATTAATTTCAATTCTAGACCACACTCAAACTTCAATGGGAGCCAGGCGCATGAAACATTGGCTTGCTTTCCCTTCGAAAGACATTAAAGAAATTAACTTACGACAACAAATTGTTTCATCAATCATAAATGTCGAATCGGTTTACCTAGCTCTTAAAGATTTTATGCCATTAGTTATAGATTTAGAAAGAGTGATGGCTAAAATATCAACTTATAAGGTTGCTCCAAGAACTTTGGTTCAGCTAAATAGTTCATTAAATGTGATCCCAAATATCCTAGATGTTTTAAACAAAAGTGGAAATAAAAATTTAAAAAACAATGCCTCTAGGTTCCCATCAATAGAGGGGGTTGTTAATTTACTTTCAAGGACATTAGATTCAGATGCGCCTGCATCAATTAATAAAGGAAATGTAATAGCTAAGGGAGTTTCTGATGAATTAGACGAACTCAGAAATTTGCTTTCTACTACTAAGTTACGCTTAGACAATCTTTTGAAAAACGAAATAAACCTGACTAAAATAAGTTCATTAAAAATCGCATTTAATAATGTTTTTGGATATTATATTGAGGTAAGAAATACCCATAAAGATAAAGTTCCAGAGCGGTGGGTCAGAAAGCAAACCCTAGTTAATGCTGAGAGATATATAACGGATGAATTAAAGGAATTTGAATCAAAAATATTTGGAGCGGAGGATAAAATAAAAATTCTTGAAGAGAGTCTTTATGAAAAACTTCTAAATGAGCTTCAGAGTTATTTAGACACTCTTAAGCTGGCTTCAAATGAACTTTCTTTTCTAGATTGTTTGTGGAGTTTTTCATTTTCAGCAAAAAAACACAATTATGTGTGTCCAAAATTTATAGATGAAAACTCAATTTTTATTGAAGAGGGAAGACATCCAGTAATTGAGCAAAAATTGTCAAGAGACTCCTCTTATGTTCCAAATACTGTTACATTAAACGACAAGGATCAGCAATTAATCATGATAACAGGACCAAACATGTCAGGAAAGTCCGCTCTTCTTAGGCAAACAGCACTGATAACTATAATGGGTCAAATGGGCAGCTATGTGCCTGCTAAGTCTGTTGAAATGGGAATAGTTGATAAAATATTTACTAGAGTTGGAGCAAGTGATAATATTTCAAAAGGAGCTTCAACATTTATGGTTGAAATGAATGAGTCAGCAACAATTTTAAACAACGTCACAAAACAAAGCCTAATCTTGCTTGATGAAATTGGACGAGGTACAAGTACTTATGATGGTATATCTATTGCATGGGCAATAGCTCAATTTCTTCATGAACATCCATATAAGCCTAAAGTTCTTTTTGCAACCCATTATCATGAGCTAAATGCGATGTCTCAGCAATTTCCTAGAATTAAAAATCATAATGTTTCTGTAAAAGAACTCAAGAATAAGGTTTTGTTTTTGAGAAAACTAGAACCTGGAGGTAGCGCTCATAGTTTTGGTATTCATGTAGCAAAAATGGCAGGCATGCCGAAAATTATATTACAAACAGCAGCTAAAAAGTTAAAAGCTCTAGAATCTAGTCATGCATTAGAGGAAAGAACAGATTCAATGAATGACAATAAGTCCTCTCTACAAATGACAATGTTTAAACTTGATGACCCTCTTTTAGAGCAATTGAGGGATGAAATAAATGAATTAGATATTAATTCACTTACCCCTATAGAGGCCTTAATGAAGCTAAATGAAATAAAACGAAGATTGGGTATTAATTAATTTTAAAAAAAACCCAATTTTTTTATTCAGCTTTAACTGCTATTTACATGTTTATTCTATATTTGTAAACCTTTTGCGAAAGTAGCTCAGGGGTAGAGCATCACCTTGCCAAGGTGGGGGTCGCGGGTTCAAATCCCGTCTTTCGCTCTAAGTATATTTTGCTCGAGTGGTGGAATTGGTAGACACGTTGGACTTAAAATCCAATGACCATTGCGGTCGTGCGGGTTCAAGTCCCGCCTCGAGTACCAAAAGGGAGATATTCGAAAGTTTATCTCCCTTTTATTTTTTGATCCACAATGACAGAACTTAATTAAGTTATTGAGAATTTAAAAGCAGCTTTTAATCATTTAAGTAATGATAAGGTAATGCGTTTTTTGATGAGAAAATTCTCAAATGAAATTCAACTAAATGATAGAAGGGAGGCAAATGATTATAAATCAATAAATAAAACTTTTATCTAGCTCTTCAGAATCTTTATATTTAATTCTCATTTCTTTTAATTCTTGAGTTAATTCATCAACTATGTTTTTATATTCAGGATTTTCATATATATTGTTCATTTCATTAGGGTCTTTTAAACGATCATATAACTCCCATTCATCAACGTCATAATAAAAGTGAACTAATTTGAATTCCTTACTTACAATTCCATAATGTCTTTTAGCCATATGTACTGAAGGGTATTCATAATAATGATAATATACTGCATCTCTATTCCAATTCTCAGAATCTCCTTTTAATAAAGGAATAAGACTTTCTCCTTGCATATCTTCAGGAGCTTCAATCATTGCAGCTTCTAAAAATGTTTGAGCAAAATCTAGATTTTGAACCATTTCTTCACTGGTTGTTCCCGGTGTAATTATATTAGGCCATTTGATCATTAGTGGTGTTTTAAAGGATTCATCATAAATAAATCTTTTATCAAACCAGCCGTGTTCCCCTAAATAAAATCCTTGATCAGATGTGTATACCACTATTGTGTTTTTATCTAGTCCAGACTCTTGAAGATAATCCAAAACACGACCAACATTATCGTCAACGGAAGAAATAGTTGCTAAATAATCTTGCATATATCTTTGAAACTTCCATTTCATTTTTTCTTTATTATTCATTTTCGGCCAATTTTCTTTAAAGTCTTTGCTGATTTTATCGAGAGTAATATCATATTTTTTCTTTTGATCTTCATTGGCTCTTCCAAAAGGACGAGTAAATCCTTTTGCAGTTGGACGCATTAAAGTTCCGTCACCTTTAACATAAACAATCTCAGGTTCTACTTTATCCATTTCCTCTATAGTTGAGGGCCTAACTTTACTGTCATGCATATATTGCATATGAGTTAAAATATTCATTTCTGCTGTTTTGGCAGCAGTTCCCCTTCCAGAGTAATTATCAAATAAGGACTCAGGTTCTGGAAACTCTTTCTCATAAAATTCTGCAAACTTTTCTGGACTTGGCCACCATGCTCTATGAGGAGCTTTATGTAAGTACATCATTAAAAATGGTTTGTTTTTGTCTCTTTTGGTTTTAAACCAATTCAATGTTAAATCAGTAATTATATCTGTTACATACCCACTAATTATTGTGTCTTTTTCTTTTCCTATGAATTTAGGATTAATGTAGTCTCCTTGTCCAGGAAGTATTAGAAAGTCATCAACTCCCTTTGGATTGTTTCCAAAATGAAGCTTACCAAACATAGCTGTTTGATATCCAGCTTTTTGAAAAAGTTGAGGAAAAGTAGTTTGTGAGTCATCAAACTTAGCATGATTATCAATCTTACCATTGATGTGACTATGTTTTCCTGTTAATATTACTGCTCTGGAAGGAGCACATATTGAGTTAGTAACACATGCATTGTTAAAGAGCATACCTTCATTTGCAATTCTATCAATATTAGGAGTTTTTATCAGTCGGTCATCGTATGCACTTATTGCTTGATAAGCATGGTCATCAGACATTATAAATAATATATTAGGCTTTGTTTCTAAGTTATCAGTGCAGCTTGAAAGAAAAAAAGAAAAAAATAATACTGGGTACAGATGTTTCATGATTGTGTTTAATTAAACTTTATTGTCAAATAAAGAGAGTGATAAGAAATAAATAACTTATGAATATTGCCTAGGGTTAATTGTAATAAATATAAAAAATTGAAAACAAAAGAAATACAAAGCCATCAAGTTTCTTATTAATTCTTTTAATGTATTTTGTGATTCCACTATTAAAAACACACCTATTATCATCTCCAAATAGCAATATTCACTTAGCCCCCTCCCTATCATTTAGCAAATCCTCAGGAGCAATTAAGTTTTTTTTATGTATTTCTACAATCTTATTGATTTTAATTAATATTTCAGGGTTTTTATCTGCTATATCATATTTTTCAGATGGATCAATATTTAAATTATAAAGTAATGGTTTTTTCAAAACTTTCTTCTTATCGCTTCCTGGCGGATAATTATAAGCACCTTGAGTAATAAAGTGAGCTTTATATTTGCCAAATCTAACTGCATAAATTTCCCTAGAGCGATAATAAAATATTGTTTCTCTTTTACTGGGTTCATGATTTAATAATGTATTCTTTAAACTTATTCCATCCATTATTCTATCATCGACCATACTAGTATTTGACATTTCTAATAAAGTAGGAAAGATATCCATCGTTGATCCTAAATCACTGACTACTCCGGGGCTTATGTCAGCTCCCCAAAATATTCCAGGAATTCTTTGTCCCCCTTCCCAGGTAGAACCCTTTCCTTCTCTAAGAAGTCCTGCAGAGCCTGAGTGAGACTCAAAGGGGAGCCATGGACCATTATCAGATGTAAAAACTACAATTGTGTTCTTATCAAGATTATTCTTCTTTAATTCCTCAACTATCAAACCCATTCCGTAATCAATTTCTTCAATTACATCGCCATATAACCCTCTTTTACTTTTTCCTATAAAATCGTCTGAAGCATAAAGCGGGGTATGAGGTAAATTATGAGCTAAATAAATAAAAAAATTATCTTCTTTATTATTTCTTATAAATTCAACTGCTTTATCCGAAAATCGCTTAGTAATTGTTGTTTGATCTACTGGTCTTTCTATGATTTCATTATTTTCAATCAGAGGAACATTATAGTTAGTTGATTCAGGTCTTTCATTTTCATACTTCTGCCAATACTGTGATCCTGGACAACATGTTTCATTATTAATCTTATCCATATCATTCGAATATGGTATTCCATAATAATAATCAAAGCCATGTTGAAGGGGAAGGTATTCTTTTTTATGACCTAGATGCCATTTACCTATTGCGGCAGTTTTATATCCATTTTTTTTCAATTTTTCTGCAATGGTTATCTCAGAATCAGGAAGACCATGTTTAGAGTCAGGAAAAAAAACCCTGTGTTTTCTACCAATCAAACCATTCCTTATGGGTAGTCGTCCTGTTAATAATCCTGCACGACTTGGTGTACAAACACTTGATGCAGAGTAAAACTGAGTCCACTTTTGTCCTTCGTGTGCCATTTTATCCAGATTGGGAGTTTTGATTGTAGGGTGTCCATATGATCCTAAATCACCGTACCCCATGTCGTCAACAAAAACTATAATAAAATTAGGTTTAATATTAAGTTTTGACTGATCACATGAATGAAGAAGAAATAATATTACTATTGAGATTATTTTTTTCATATTAAGGGTTTATATCCAACAATACTTATATGGGTATTAGCAGTTTCTTTATCTACAAATAATTTTCTATCTCGCTGATTTCCATGACAAGTCTTGTGTGAAGATAAATAAGAACCACCAGCTAATCGTATTTCACCTTTAATATTTCCTGTTGTATTTGCCATATCTATTTTATGCTATTATAGTTTAATGTCCTTTTTGTTTAACTGGGGTCATTTGGGGGAGCAAACTTATTATTCTATTAGCCTTTATTTTTTGCTCAATTCATTCACCGTTGAGTTAAATTAATTAGAGCTCCAATTTATTCGATTATCGGATTTCGTATATATATCTTTGTTTAAAACAATTTTATGTCAAAATCTTTCTCTGATATAGGAATTAACCAACTATTACAAAAAGGTTTAGCAGATTTGAAAATTGCTACTCCCACAGATATACAAAAAAAGATCATTCCGTTGTTACTCAATCAAAAAGAAGATCTTGTTGCTTTGGCAAAAACAGGAACGGGTAAAACTGTTGCTTTTGGATTGCCCTTGTTGCAGTTAATCGACATAGAAGAAACTCATGTTCAAGTTGTGATACTAGCACCTACCAGAGAGTTAGGTCAACAAATTCATGCCAATTTATTGACTTATGGAGCGTACATTTCTGAGATTTCTGTTTTAGCAGTATACGGTGGAATTCCAATAAAATCTCAAATAGAGAGCTTAAAAACTAAAACGCATATTATTGTTGCAACACCTGGACGCTTGATAGATTTAATTGGCCGTAGTGCTATAAATATTAAGAACATAAAGTATTTAGTGTTGGATGAAGCAGATGAAATAGTGAGTGCTTTTAAAGATGATTTAGATCGTATTATCGAAGTAATTCCAAAAAATCGTAGAACACTATTATTTACCGCAACTCTTTCTGGCGCTATAAAACAATTGATTCAAAATTATATGTCAAAGGATGTTTTGCAAATAGAAACTGACATGACTATGATGGGTCATCAAGGCATAGATCACTACTATATGGTTGTAGAGCCAATAGAAAAACTGAATGTTTTAATGCACTTTTTAAGTGCTAAAGAAGGAGAAAGAGGGATTATTTTTTGCAAAACAAAAGCAGCTGTCAATAAATTAGGTAAAAATTTATCCATCAATAAATTCTCATCGGGATCGATTCATGGAAGTTTAACGCAAGGAATTCGTGACCGGATTATGGATCAATTTAGAAAAGGATATATAGATATTCTTATTGCAACCGATTTAGCAGCTCGTGGAATTGATGTTAAAGAAATCACCTATGTTGTGAATTATCACTTACCTGACACCTATGAAGCTTACGTGCATAGAAGTGGACGATCAGCAAGAGCAGGAGTAAAAGGCTTTTCATTAACTATAGTTCAAGAAGAAGAAGTTAAAGAAATTGCTGATTTTGAAAAGGAATTAGGTATTAAGTTTAATGAATTCAAAAAAGGAGATGCACAAAGCATTGAAGAAAACAACGGTTTGTTATGGGCAAAAAAAATATTTAAAACCAAATCAAATCGTAGTGTTTCAGCTGAATTTAAACAGCAGGTGAGAACTATTTTTCATCACCTTACAAAAGAAGAATTAATAGAGAAAGTGCTTGCAAATTATTTAGCAAATACAGGTGTAACAATTTCAAAAAAATCTACTTTAAAAAAGGATTAATTATTATGGCAAATAGCATCAAAGAACAACAAGATATTTTAACAAAATTAAATATTCATGTACTAAATCCAATGCAAAAGGAGGCTATTTCTATAATAGAATCAACAACCAACACAATTCTTTTGTCTCCCACAGGAACAGGTAAAACCTTGGCTTTTTTATTGCCCATTATCAAGACTCTAGATCCGAATTGTAAAGAGCTGCAAGCATTAATTATTGTTCCTTCACGTGAACTTGCCATCCAAATTGAACAGGTCGTTCGTACTATGGGTTCTGGATTTAAAGTAAATGCTGTATATGGTGGCCGTCCCATGTCTAAGGACAAGATTGAGATCAAGCATGTGCCTTCAATTTTAATAGGAACTCCCGGTAGAATTGCAGATCATTTTAGTAATGATCGGTTTTCTAAGAAATATATAAAAGCACTTATATTAGACGAGTTTGATAAGTCTCTTGAAGTTGGTTTTGAGTCGGAGATGCGTGAAATTATCAATCAGCTGCCCCATATAAATAAACGGGTTTTAACATCGGCAACGCAAAGTATTAAAGTTCCAGACTTTGTGCGCTTGGACCAACCCAAGATGGTCAATTATTTAAAAGAAAAGGTAGTCTCGAAATTAGAGGTTAAAACGGTCTTGTCCTCTTCAAAAAATAAATTGACAACCCTATTAAATTTATTAGAATACCTTGGAAATCAAAATGGAATTATATTTTGTAACTTAAGAAGTAGTGTTGATAAGGTAAGTCGTTTTTTAGATAAAAATAAGCTAAACTATAGCTGCTTTTCAGGCGGAATGGAGCAAAAAGATAGAGAGCGTTCATTGATAAAGTTTCGAAATGGGACCAACTCGATTTTAATAGCTACCGATTTAGCCTCAAGAGGCTTAGATATTCCAGAACTAAAATTTATTATTCATTTCGAACTGCCTCGTTCCGAAGAAGAGTTTGTCCATAGAAATGGAAGAGCTGCTCGAGTAGTTTCTAAAGGAACTGCCTATGTTTTGAGAGGAGAAAACGAAGACTTTCCAGAGTATGTTAAAAAACCTAAAGTTGTAAATATCTCAAAAAAAGCATTAAGAAAGCCTCAGTTTTGGGAAACACTATTTATTTCTGGTGGAAGAAAAGATAAGATTTCTAAAGGTGATATTGCAGGACTTTTTTTTAAACAAGGAAATATTACAAAAGACCAACTAGGAATAATTGAGTTAAAGCAAGATTGTGCTTTTGTTGCAGTGCCAAAAACAATAGCAGTTGTCCTGGTGGAAAAATTAAATAACACCCGATTAAAGAAGAAAAAAGTACGGGTAACTACTTTAATTTCGTGAAAGACAAAAAGGGTTTTGATTTGGAATTTAAGAGCAATAGAGACAAACAAAAAATTTAAATTTGTGTTAGTTTCTATTCATATTAGTGAACCTTTCAACCCTAATTTATAATAGAGTTTAGTTTCAATTAGTTGACTATCTTTATGATGATTTTATCACATGAAAAAACACTTCTCAACCTTTCAAATTACAGTTTCCATTATTTTTATTTTTGTCTTTTTTATTTGCATATTATTTTTTAACAATTAGTTTGAGTTTGATCCATGGAATATTTTGAGTTATTTATAGAGTCTTTTTTAGGAGTCTTACAATGGACTGTAAGGCAGTTTTTCTTTAAAGTTCCAATTAGTGAAAATTACTTTTGGGGTTTAATTATTATTTCATCGGTGGTTTGGACTATTGAATTAGTTTTTCCTTGGCGAAAGAATCAGAAAATATTTAGACAAGATTTTTGGTTAGATCTTTTTTATATGTTTTTTAACTTTTTCATTTTCTCAATAATTATTGTTGGCTTTTATAAAGTTTTTAATAAAATGATGTTTGATGCTTTTAATATAAGTTCAAATTCAATTTCTATATTGAATCTTTCCCATTTTAACCCATTAATTCAATTACTCATTTTTTTTGTGATTTTAGACTTTTTTCAATGGACCACACATATTTTAATGCATAAGTATACGTTTTTATGGAAATTCCATAAGGTTCATCACTCGGTTAAGGAAATGGGTTTTGCTGCACATTTTCGTTATCATTGGATGGAAAATATTTTATATAAACCTCTAAAAGTTTTCGCTATAATGTTGATTGGTGGTTTTGAGCCAGAGCAAGCATATTTAATTCATTTTCTAACAATCACTATTGGGCATTTAAATCACTCAAACATAAAGCTTAGTTATGGCCCTTTAAAATATATTTTCAATAATCCAATTATGCACCTTCATCATCATGCACATTCATCTCCAAAGAAATTTAAAATTGGAGTCAATTTTGCAATCAGTTTAAGTGTTTGGGATTATATATTTAAGACTAATTATGTTCCTCACAAAGATGGAGAAATAAAACTTGGATATGAAGGAGATAATAATATGTCTAAGGACTTTATTGGACAATTCTTTTATGGTTTTAAAAAAGAAGATTAAATAATTTTAATTTTTTAAAAATTTTTATTCAATTCTTTTATTTAGATTAAGTATAAATAATTATTTTTGTAACCTGTTTTATAGATTTCAAAAAATAATATTGATTTAAATAAACTTAGACAACATGCAAAATAGATTAAAAACCTCAATAGTTATAGTTTTGATAAGTTTCTTAATGTTTTCATATTCAAAAATATTAGACACTACTAATGTTAAATGTATGATTCAGATGACAGATTATGATGGGTTTGGCGCATATATCATAATATCACTAATTAACCCAGAAGGAGATTACGAAAGCACACTTTTTGTTCAAGGCAAAGATAAAGAGTGGTATAATGAATTAAGTAAATGGTGGAGATTTTATGGCAAAATTAGAAATAATATTGATGCCATTACTGGAGAAACAGTGAGTGGAGGTGAACGAACAGTTAGTTTGATAAAAATACCTAACGATAAGATCGATAAAGGTTATAGCGTTAGGTTTGAAAGTTCAGTTGAGGACCAAAAATATTATATTGAAGATATTCAGTTTGATTTGACCTCTGAAAATATTAATAATAAAATAGAAGGAAGTGGATTTATACATTACATAAGGATGATTTCTAATTAGATAAAATATATGTCACTTCTTATTTGGAGATATAGTCATTTTTTACTTGCATTAATTTCTTCACTTTTTTTACTAATCGCTTCCATAACTGGAGGAATTCTCGCTTTTGAACCTATAGCAGTTTCAATTCAGCCATATAATTTGACTTCACTTGAGGAAGTTTCACTCAATCAAACTGTTTTAAGTCTCAATAAAAATTATAAAGAAACAATTAAAATAGAAGTTACAGAGGATGATTTTGTTATAGCGTCAGTAATTACAGATGATGGACAAGCAAAGAAAATTTACATAGACCCTATAACTGGAGGAAATATTGGTTTGGTCAAAAAACAAAAACGATTTTTCAGTTTCATCACTAATCTACACCGATCACTTTTCCTCAAAACTATTGGTCGTATTTTTGTAGGTTTAGTTTCACTGCTGCTCTGTTTTATCGGAGTTACAGGAATTTTTTTGTTAGCAAAAAGACAAGGTGGTTTTAGTAAGTGGTTTAAGCGCGTAAAGGACGGTAATTTTAATCAAAAATATCATGTTGTTTTGGGAAGGTGGTTGGTTCTTCCTATAATAATAGTTGCAGTAACGGGAGTGTTTTTGTCAATCGAGAAATTATCGTTATTACCAAAGAATTATTTGAATTATAGTTGGAATGATAAACAAAGTGAATTAGTGAATAACAAATCATTAACAAGCTTTTTTGAAACTATTTCATTAGAAGAAGTTAGAAGTTTAACTTTTCCCTTTTCAAAATCTAAAGAAGATTTTTTTGAACTTTCTCTTAAAGATAGAGTGCTAATTATTGATCAGTTTTCGGGAAGAGTTATTAAAGAATCTCATTATCCTTTTATGAAACTAGCTGCACGATGGAACTTAATTTTACATACAGGAAGAGGAAGTATATTATGGTCTATTATTTTATTTATAGCAAGTTCAAGTATGTTATTTTTTATGTATTCTGGATTTTCAATGGGACTTAAACGAATTCTTAAAAGTAAAAAAACAAATAAAGTATTGGGCGAAAATGAATGTGAGTATATAATTTTAGTAGGTTCAGAAACAGGTAACACTTATACATTTGCCAAACATTTTTATAACAGCTTAGTTAAAGCAGGAAAGAATGCATTTATATCATCATTAAGCGACTATACTCAATATGAAAAAGCAAAGAATATTATTGTGTTTACTGCCACCTATGGGGATGGAGAAGCTCCATCAAATGCTCGCTTATTTGAAAGAAAACTAGAAACTAGTATTCCTGTAAATGAAATGAATTTTTCAGTTGTAGGTTTTGGATCATTAATGTATCCAAATTATTGCCAATTTGCTATTGACGTTGATAAAATACTTAATAATAATCCCAAGTTTAAATCAATAATGCCTCTTTACAAGATTAATGAAGAATCAAAAAGCGCCTTTGAGTTTTGGATTAAAAAATGGTCAAAGGTTACAGCAATTAATTTAAATTTAGAAATAACTAAACCGATCAAAAAGAAATTAAAAACCAATTATTTTAAAGTCATAAATCGAAAACAATTAAATATTGATAATACATTTTTATTAGAATTACAGTCTGAAAAAAACTTCAATTTTAAGTCTGGAGATTTATTAAATATTCTCCCAAAAGAAAATAATTATACAAGACAATATTCTATAGGAAAGATTGGTGAAGATTTATTATTGAGTATAAAAAAACATGATCAAGGTTTTTGTTCTTCTTATTTAAGTGAACTCAATATCGGTGATTCTTTAAATGCTACTTTTGAAAGTAATTCTAATTTTCATTTTCCAAAAAAAGCACATTCTGTTATTTTAATATCTAATGGAACAGGTATTGCTCCTTTTCTTGGAATGATTAATGAAAATAATACTCAAATACCATTATATTTATTTTGGGGAGGAAGAACTAAGGAGTCTCTAAAAATTTATGAAAAATATATAAATAGAGCTATATCAAAAAATAATCTTTCACATTTTTATAAGGCTTTATCGAAAGAAAATAAAAAACAATACGTTCAAGACGTTTTAATTGAAAACAAAGATCAAGTTTGTGATACAATAAAAAATAATGGAGTAATAATGATATGTGGATCATTATCAATGCAGCACGATGTTCTTGATGTTCTTGAAGAAATATCATCAAAAAATCTCAATCAATCATTAAGCGAGTTTGAAAATAATGGTCAACTACTTTTAGATTGCTATTAAGATCAGTCTAAACTCCATCTCATTCCAATAAAATATCGAATACCCTGATTGGAAGCGTAAACATATGATGGATCAAATGTAAGTGCATATGGATTTTCAATAGTTTGAGTAGCATTTCCATTTTGATCAAATAGTACTTTTTTGTCAAAAGGATCAAATGAGCGGGCAATACTATTTTCAGCAGGTGTAAAATTTAAAATATTTTTAACACCACCATAAAATTCATAATTGTTCTTAAGAGACTTTGTTATTTGTAAGTTTATTATACTAAAAACTGGAGAAAATTCATCTCTTGGATCCAATGACCCTAATCTAGGAAGTCTCATTTTCCCTATAATATTTCCAGTAAAATCTATTTTATACTTAGATTTAATAAATTTCTTTTCAATCTTCCAAACTCCTTGAAAGCTTTCTGTTAAGTATGGAGTGTACTCTTCTCCATCTTCAATAATTGATGAGTCTATATAAGTAGCACCAATGTTAATTCTAAGTCCATTATTAAATAATGAATTAAAATTTATTGATGCTCCTTTAGTTATGGATCTACCATTTAAATTATCATAAATTATGAGATTTGGATTTATATCATAATTTGGAACAATTTTATTTGAGAATTTTGTCCAAAAAATACTGGCATCAAAATCTAGTATATAACCTTGTTTAGCATATATTTTTTTTACATAATTCATGTTTGTGTTCCATGATCTTTCAGGTTTTAAATCATTTAAAAAAACAACATCTCTAGCTCCAGTTAAAGCTGCATGATCCTCTGTAAAAACCTTTGCAATTCTATAACCTGATCCAATGCTAAATCTTACAGTTGAAGATTTGTCTTGATTAGTAATTTTATAATTTAATCTTGGAGTGAATATGTTTCCATGAATTGAATTGTGATCATACCTTAAGCCTAGGAGAACTGTATTTAAATCATTGATTTTTATTTCATCTTGTATAAAAAAACCTGGAAGGTTTGTTATCTCTGCCATATTAGATGATGAACCCTCATTAAATGTTGCTGTTGTATCGTCATCATAATATGTATATCTATATGCTAAACCAAAAAGAAAAGAGTTAATTTTTAAATTTTTAGTCCAAATTAATTGACCAAAACCTATTGATTGCTTTGCGTTATATATTGTGCTTCCGTAAACTGAATTTTGATCATGATTATTAAAACTAAATTGAAAAAATAAGTTTTTATTAAAATCATATTTTCCAAAAACCTCAATTCTACTAGTATAGATGCTTTCTCCATATACTTCTTTTCCACCTCTAAAACTTGAAGACCAGTTCATTTGTCCTCCCCACCTATCTTCATAAATGTATCTAGTTGCAACAGATAGTTTGTTTTTGAAATCCAACTTATTAAAAATTGAGATTCTATCTACTAGTGTTAAGTCTGTAAACCCATCATTATTATTATCAATAGGATTCGAATAATTGAAATAATTTATACCTAAAATGCCTTGTATTTTGTTTTTTGATTTGTACTTGTAACCTAAATCTGTATTTATTTCTCCCCACCCTGAGGTAAAGGAATCAAAAGAAAATTTCGAAGCATTTGCAGGCATTTTAGTTATTAAATTGATTAATCCTCCTATTGCCTCTGACCCATAAAGAGTTGATGCAGGTCCCTTAACAATTTCAACTTGCTCGATTAAAGATTGTGGTATACCAGATAATCCATAAACTGATGATAACCCGCTTACGATTGGAAGTCCATCAATTAAAACCATTGTATAACTGCCTTCTTGTCCATTAATATGAATATCTCCAGTACTACAAACATTACAGTTTAGTTGGGGTCTAACACCATTTATTATCCCCATTGACTCAAAAACAGAAGGGGCTGGGTTTCCCTTAAAAAAATCTTTAGTATAAACTTCAACAGGTACGGGGCTATTTAGTTTTGAAACTGGCTTTAATGTTCCAGAAATAACTACTTCATTTAATTGATCATCTAACTTTAATTCAATTGATCCAATATTTTTTCTACTATAACTTATTTTTTGACTGAAAGATTTATGCCCTATATATGAAATAATTATTTTGGGATTCTTTACCTTAGATACGTTTATGATAAAATAACCAGATTGATTAGTTATAGTTCCTATTTTGGTTCCGCTAATTATTACAGAGGCACCTGGAAGAGGATAACCTTCAGAAAACACTTTGCCTGTTATAGGATAAACTTGGGCATATGATATTTTAACAAAAATGAAAAATATATATAGAATTCGATACACTAAAAAAAAGTTTTATACTGCAAAACTATTATAAAGTTTTATACTACAAAACATTTATGAAAAAAACAATTGAAAAAGAAAATTATCTAAAAACTATTTACAAGTTTGAAGAGAAAAATAATAAGGTAACAGTTACGGCGCTCAGTATTTTTTTTAAAGTAAGTAAGTCTACTGTCTCAAACATGTTGAATAAATTAGTGAAGATGGGGTTTATTGATACAATGCCATATAAGCCAATTGAATTGACTTCTAAAGGAAGAAAAAAGGCAATAGAAATTATTTCAAAACACAGGCTTATTGAATTATATTTAGTTAAAGAAATGAATTTTTCAGTAGATCAAGTTCATGAAATTGCTGAAGAAATAGAGCACATAGAGAATTCGAGTTTCTTTAACAGAATGAGAGAAATGTTAGGGGATGAATTAATTGATCCTCATGGATCGGTTATTCCAAAAAGTGATTATTAATTATAACCACCCTATAATTAAAGTATTAAATTGCGGATTAACATGAAAGAATATTTTCCAATATTAGAATGGCTTCCTAATCTTTCAAAAAAGTCAATTCAAAACGATTTTGTTGCTGGTCTAACGGTTGGGATTATGCTAGTTCCTCAAGGAATGGCATACGCACTTCTTGCAGGATTACCCCCGGTATTTGGTCTTTATGCAGCCTTGGTCCCTCAAGTTATTTATGCTATTATGGGTACTTCTCGTCAGTTATCAGTTGGTCCAGTAGCAATGGACTCCTTGTTGGTTGCTTCTGGATTAGCAGCTTTAAAGCTTTCAGGAATTAATGAATATATTTCAATGGCAATTTTTTTAGCTTTTTTCATGGGCTTAATTCAACTTGTTTTAGGGTTTTTAAGGATGGGATTTTTGGTGAATTTTCTTTCTAAACCTGTTATTTCTGGTTTTACATCTGCTGCAGCTATTATTATCGGATTAAGTCAATTAAAGCATTTGGTTGGAGCTCCTTTTGAATCAAGCAATAAAATACATTTATTATTAATTGAGTTCATAGATAAAAGTTCTCAAATCCATTTAATCACTTTATTTATTGGACTAATAGCAATAGCAATATTAGTTTTATTAAAAAAACTAAACCCATCTATTCCTGGAGCTTTGATAGCGGTAATTCTTTCTAGTGTCTGGATTAAATATTTTGGAGAAAACTCTGGAGTATCGATTGTAGGCGTAGTCCCTGAGGGCCTTCCTTCATTTAGACTACCTGAAATTGAACTGATAAATATTACAAAAATATTACCATTAGCTTTAACACTAGCATTAATCGCTTTTATGGAAGCTATTTCTGTTGCAAAGGCTATTGAAGAAAAAAAAGATTATTCGATTAATCCCAACCAAGAATTAATTGCTTTAGGAGCATCAAATATTGTTGGCTCTTTATTTCAATCATACCCAACTACTGGAGGTTTTTCTAGAACAGCAGTAAATGATCAAGCTGGAGCTAATTCTGGATTAGCATCAATAATAAGCGCTATAGTAGTTGGACTTACTCTTTTATTTTTGACTCCATTATTTTATTTTTTACCCAACACGATTTTAGCTTCAATCATAATGGTTGCTGTATTTAAATTAATTGATTTTGAATCACCCAAAAAATTATGGAAATCAAGTAAAAGCGAATTTTATATTCTTTTATTCACGTTTTTCATAACTCTTTTTATTGGGATAAAAGAAGGGATTATCTTAGGAGTTTTAGCTTCATTATTATTATTAGTATATCGATCTACTCAGCCACATGTTGCTGTTTTAGGAAAAATTAAAGGAACTGATTATTTTAAAGATATAGACAGGTTTACACAGGATATTGAAACTTATGAGAGTTTACTTTTACTAAGGTTTGATGAGCAAATATATTTTGGAAATTCACAATTTTTTAAAGAACAGCTTCTTGAAAGAGTTAATCAAAAAAAAGGTAAATTAAGTGTTGTTATTCTTAGTTCAGGGGGGATTAATTATATTGATTCTAGCGGAATGAAAATATTAAATGAAATAGTTTTAACTTTAAAATCTAAAAATATTCAATTTTATATAGCTGGTGCAATTGGACCGGTTGTCGATAGTTTATTTAAAAGTGGAGTTGCAAAAGCTATTGGAAGTCAACATTTTTTTGCTAATACTCAGCAGGCTTTTGCTTATTTTAAAAATAAAAATCCAAAAAATAAGATTGAAGAAAAAATAAGTTTGCAAGCAAATACAGAAATATTAGAATAAAATGAAAGTAGAACAAATTTATACTGGATGCTTATCACAAGGAGCTTATTATATTGAAAGTGATGGTGAGGCTGCTATTATTGATCCATTAAGAGAAGTAAACAGTTATATTGAAAAAGCGAAGTCTAATAATGTAAAAATCAAATATATTTTTGAAACGCATTTTCATGCAGATTTTGTTAGTGGTCATTTGACTTTATCAAAAAAGACGGGAGCTCCAATAGTATACGGGCCAAACGCTGATCCAAATTATGATGCTATAATAGCAACTGATAATCAGGTTTTTAAAATAGGTAATTGTACAATTACAGTTTTGCACACTCCAGGCCATACCATGGAAAGTTCAACATATTTATTGAAAGACCATAATGGAAAAGATTACGCTATATTTAGTGGAGACACCCTTTTTCTAGGAGATGTGGGTCGTCCTGATCTTTCTCAAAAATCTGATGACATGACAATGGAAGACTTGGCTGGAATTCAATATGAAAGCTTAAGAAATAGAATTATGCCATTGGCTGACGATGTGATTGTTTACCCTGCACATGGAGCAGGTTCTGCATGTGGTAAAAACATGATGAAGGAGACAGTGGACATTCTTGGAAATCAAAAAAAGATGAATTATGCCCTAAGAGCAGACATGACTAAAGAAGAGTTTATTAAAGAAGTTACAGAGGGACTCATGCCTCCTCCAACCTATTTTCCTTTAAATGTTAAAATGAACAAAGAGGGGTATGAAGATATCGATTCGATTATAGATAGAGGTATTAATCCAGTATCAGTTTTAGAATTTGAAAAAACAGCTAATGATTCAGGAGCTATTATACTTGATGTTAGGCATCAACAGGATTTTGCAAAAGGACATATACCTAAATCAATTTTTATTGGTTTAAAGGGTGGGTTTGCTCCTTGGGTAGGAACTCTAATAGCAGATGTAAAACAACCTATTTTACTAGTTGTTGAAAAAGGAAAAGAAGAAGAAGCCATAACAAGACTATCAAGAGTTGGGTTTGATAATACTATAGGGTATTTAGAAGGTGGCTTTTCAGCTTGGAAAGAATCAGGAAATCAGATTGATAAAGTAACATCTATTTCAGCTCAGCAATTTGAAATAGAAATCAAAAATAATGATTCTGTTATTTTTGATGTACGTAAAAATTCTGAATATGATAATGAAAGGATTGATTCTGCAATTAACACCCCTTTAGATGTTATTAATAATTATTTATCAGATGTTCCAGATGAAAAAAATTTTTATGTTCACTGTGCGGGAGGATATAGGAGTATGATTGCTGCTTCAATTTTAAAAAGCAGGGGAGTGCATAATTTAATCGAGATAAAAGGAGGTTTTAAATCTATCAAAGAGACTGCTATTCCAATAACATAAATCTATCTTAGGATAAATGAAAAATTTAAGCTTCTTTTTATTTTTTTTTATTGGAATAGTAAACGTTTTTTCAGTCATGTACCTCCAACTTTACACTTTCAGATTTT
>CAJJCT010000030.1 GCA_905182735.1 Candidatus Marivariicella framensis | reverse complement strand
TCAAGACATAAGCAATTGGAATACTTCTAATGTTACTAATATGAGGGGGATGTTTATTGTTAGTGTTTTTAATCAAGATATAGGGAGTTGGGATACTTCAAGTGTAACTGATATGAGTTATATGTTTAGTAGTGCAACAGCATTTAATCAAGATCTAACAGGTTGGTGTGTATCAAATATTACATCAGAACCTGAAAATTTTGCAACTAATAATTCAGCACTAACAGATGAAAATAAACCCGTCTGGGGAACGTGTCCAGATTAGGCATATCCTCTTCAGTAAGTTCAGGTATTTTTAATTCATTACTTTTAAGTTAAATATATACGCTATGAAAAATATAATCTTAACTATTTTATTTCTTCTTAGTTAAGATGTTTTTGGAAAAAACATCTTATTTCAATTTGACAGTCTTTGCGAGTATGACATCTATCTTTTTTTCATATTGCCAAACTACAACTTCATTGGATACTAATAACTTAAGTCTAGAATCAAGCCCCTATCTTTTACAACATGCGCAAAATCCTGTGTTTTGGCAACGCTGGAAAAAAGGTGCTTACAAAGAAATGAACACAACGGATAAACTTCTCATAATTAGTTTGGGGTATTCAAGCTGTCACTGGTGTCATGTAATGGAAAAAGAAACTTTTGAAGATATAAATGTAGCAAAAGAGATGAATGAAAACTTTATTAGTATTAAAGTTGACCGAGAGGAAAATCCTGATGTTGATAATATATACATGACAGCTGTACAAATGATGACCGGAAGCGGTGGGTGGCCGCTAAACGTAATATGTTTACCAGATGGTCGTCCAATCTATGGGGGAACGTACCACTCTAAAAAACAATGGCTTGAAATCTTAACTAAGGTGCAACAGCTTTATACCACTAACAAAGATAAATTGATTGCATATGCAGACAAAATTGAAAAAGGAATTCAACAAGTAAACTCAATTGAAATTTCTACAAAAATAAATAATTTCTCACCTAAATTATTGGAAAAAGAAATTACACTTTGGGAAAAAAAGTGGGATGAAAATCATGGAGGAGAGAAGCAGAATCAAAAATTCATAACCCCTGTAAAGTTCAATTATATTCAGCAATTTCAGGCACTGACAGACTCTCCTAAAGTAACAATTTATCTAAAAAACAGTTTGACTACTATTGCTAATAGTGGTGTTTATGATCACGTCGAAGGAGGTTTTTTTCGATATAGTATTGACTCTTCCTGGAATATTCCTCATTTCGAAAAAATGCTTTATGACAATGCACAAGTTTTAGGGTTATACTCTAATGCGTTTAAACAGTTTCAAAATCCACTTTTTAAAGAACGTGTATATCAAACCTTTAGTTTTTTAAAATCTCGAATGTTTAACAAAGATGGAGGCTATTATTCTGCTATAGATGCAGACAACAAAGACGGAGAAGGGCAATATTATTTATTTACTAAAGAAGCGATTCAAGAAATAGTTCAAGAAGATTTCGACCTATTTATAGACTATTACAGGATTGATCTTAATGCTCCTTTTGAAGAGCAATATTTCTTACTAAAGAAAAATATAATTAATTCTGTTTTTACAGAAAAGCATAAAACTACAATTGCTGAATTAGATCAAAAGAATAAAGTGTGGCTTAAAAAATTAAAGACTAAAATGGAAAAAAGAGATTTCCCAACTATAGACACAAAAATCATCACCTCATGGAATGCTATGTTGGTAATTGGACTTTCAAATGCATATGAGGCCTTTAACGATGATATATTTATAGAAGAGGCAAAATCTTTATATGGCTTTTTAAAATCAAATTGTTATAAAAAAACTAAGTTTTTTCATACATTTCAAAATAAAAAAACTAAAATTGAAGGTTTTCTCGAAGATTATGCCTTTATGACAAAAGCTGCATTGTCTCTCTATAAAAACACCCAAGAGATCTCCTATTTGAATGATGCACAAGAGTATACCAAAACCATTCAATTAAAATTTAAAGATGGATCATCTCCATTTTTCACATTCACTGAGGAACCCACCCTAATCTCAAAAATAATAAGCTTAGATGATAGTGTAATCCCATCTTCAAATGCTATAATGGCTGAAAATCTTTTGACCATTGGACATTTAACAGGAATCGATGTTTATTTAGAGCAATCAAAATTGATGCTTCAAAGTATGTTTTCTTATTTTGAAGGAGGAAGGAGTAGCGATTACACTTATTGGGCTAAGCTTTTTACAAAGTATGCTTATCCCTATTATGAAGTAATTATAGTTGGACCCAATGCATTATTTATGAAGGCTGAATTTCAGAAACACTATCTTCCTAATGTTTTATTTCAAAGTAGTAACATAGGCAGTAAACTACCTTTACTAAAAGATCGGTTTTTTAAAGGAGAGACTTATATTTATGTCTGCCAAAACAAAGTTTGTTTACGTCCTGTTGAAACAATAAAAGAGGCCATTGATCAAATTAAAAGCTTAGAAAATTTACAATCTTCTCAGAAAACTGTAATTCCTTTTTTTAATAGCATTCCTATAAAAAATTAAATTAATTAAGGAAATATCTAAAGAGCTTGAAATTTCAAAAGAAGCGAAAAAACAAAATAAGTGGGAATTTTTACTTTCTATTCAGCCTTTAAGGTTTAAGGGGGGAACTGGTTCTCCAGTTAATGCAGTAGCTGTTTTTTAAAAAAAGTAATATTACAAGCATATCTTCTTCTTTTAATTCAGGTGTTTTTATAATTGGGTTTGAACTTAATTGAATCTAGCGAGTATGACTTACTTATGTTTCTGCCAAGACTTACTAAATACCAAAAACAATACACCACAAAGCAGCCAAGCAGGAAGAGTTACAAAAGATAAAAAGACATCAAATTGAATTGATATAAAGTAAAATATACCAAAACTAATAGCCCAAGCCCAAAAAACCGATTTGTTAAAAGAAAGATTAGCAGCTTCTGCATAATTTTTAATTATACCCACCTTTTTATGAAAAAAATGCTCAAACACGATGATGGCTCCGAAAGGTGCCAGGATAAATCCATAAAGCGCAACAAAACCTAATAATTTCATGGCGAATGCAGGAAATAGACCAGCTATAGTTGCAATAGCTCCAGCCAATATAGTCGCTTTTGCAGTGGATAATTTTGGTAGAATAGCTTGAAAAGCCAAACCAGCTCTATAGATGGTAGGGTTAGCCGTAGTCCAACCAGCTAGTACTACAGCAATAATTCCAAAAATACCAATCGCATTATTTGCTAAAGGACCAGGAGCTACAGGAGGTGCATCGCCTACACTTAAAAAAGCATGAGCCTCTGGAGATTTTAAATATACAGCATATAATAAGGCCGCGGCTATCCATGCCATATAGTGACCAACGTACATGCCAGCAGCGGAAGTCCATCCTGCTTTTGCTTTTTTAGCAAATCTAAATACTGATAAATCTGACATACCAATATGCATGGCACCATTAGCAAACCAGGACCAAATAACCACATGCCAGAAGGTAAATTTAATTTGACCCGGAAACGGTTCAGAGCCTTCACCCCAAATGTTCCAAAAATCAAAAAAACTAGTAACGTTCAATTGGTTTAATGCTACAATACCACAAGCTATAAATGCTATAACAATTATGGGAGACATCCAGTTAGCTGCTTTGGTTACCGTATCGTAACCACGTGCAGCAATAATTGATATTACAGCACCAATAAGAATAACGATGATAGCCCAAGTAAGGCCATTGGGCATCGTATCGGTTAGTTTGGGCATGGGCATGTCAAATGGAACACCAACAGCAGTAGCAGAAACGGTTATCATAGATCCGGCTAAAAAGCAGAATAAAACACCATTGGCAAGGTTATAACCTGTTACCAATTTTTTGCCACAAATTTTTTCTAATTGAAAATATAAAGTCAATCTATTTTTTACGGCAATTTCAGCAGTTAAAAATCGCCAGCTTAAAACAGCTAGTAAATTACCAATTAATAAACCAACAATTAGATCGAAGGCACTAACACCAGCAGTTAAAAATAAAGGGCCAATCATAAATTCAGTCCCAGCAGCGTGTTCGCCGGCATACATCCCTATAAAACTTTTCCATCCTTTAAGTTTTGATTGAGATACAGGTGTTCTTTCAAACTCACCACCTGCTATCTCTTCAATTACCTCTTTTTCAATATCAAAAATTGTAATAGCTTTTTTTTGTTTGCCCATATTTTAAAGTCCTGTAGCTACTGTGTTCTTTCCTCTTTCTTTAATTAAAGTGTCACGAATATTTAACGAACGGTAAGCATTAATAGGGCTTAATGCACCACCGCTACTTAAACGGACTTTTTCAAGTATTGATCTTACATCTGTTCTATAAGCCCCTTGTAAAATTTCTTGACATTTAACCACATCATTATTTAATTGTGCCACTTTTAGTTCTGCTTGATCAATTAATAATGCTTTGGCATAGGCCTCTTGTATAGCTTCTAAAGATTGAATTAAATCTTCTAAAGGATCTTTGACGTTATGGCTGGCATCAATCATCCAATTCAAATCTGGGTTTTGTGGATTATTTTCCATACCATAAACCAGTTCATTAAAAATTAAGAATAAAGCATAAGGTTTTATACTTCCAACGGTTAAATCATCATCTCCGTATTTACTATCGTTAAAGTGAAAACCTCCTAGCTTTCCTTTCAATTGTAAAATAGAAACAATTTGCTCGATATTGCTATTTGGCAAATGGTGCCCTAAATCAACTAACGTAAATGCTTTATCTCCGCATCCGTTAGCTAACATTAAAGATGCTCCCCAATCTCGAATAACTGTACTGTATAAATTTGGTTCGTAGGGCTTGTATTCGATTAACATTTTCCAATCATCTGGCAATCCCATGTATATATTTTTTAAGCTATCTTGTGTGTTTTGAAAAGCTGTTTGAAAGTTGTTTTGACCGGGGAAACAAGAGCCATCCGCCAACCAAATGGTTAAGCATTTGGAGCCTAATTTGTTGCCAATATTAATGACATCTAAATTATGCTGTATAGCTTGCTCTCTAACAGCTTGACTGGTATTGCTTAAAGACCCATATTTATAAGTTTCTATAGCATACTTTTGGTCTTGGAAAGTATTTGAGTTTACCGAGTCAAATTTTATATTTAAAGCATCAGCTTGTTCTATAATGGCGTTATAATCTGAAGGAATATCCCAAGGAATATGAAGAGAAACAGCACCAGCCGTTTGAGTAAGGCTTTGTAAAACACCAACATCTTCCAGTTTTTGTTCCAAATTTGAAGGTTCCCCATAAAACGAAAACCGCCCAAAACGTGTTCCTCCAGCACCTAATGCCCAGCTTGGAATGGCCACTTGGAGTTCAGACAGTTTTGAAACAATATCTGAAACATTATGACCTTTTTTACTTAATTTATTTGCTAAAAAATCAAAGTTTTCAATATGATTTTTTAGGCTATTCTTATTTAATTTTACAATGTGTTCTTCTTTTATTTTCACGCTTATTAACTTTTTTATTGAATAGAAACCTCCGAAAGTATATTTCAAATTTATGAGAGTTTTTTAATTTTTAAAATAACTCAAGCTATTTATCAGTTTTCATCTTACAAAGGCATTGGCCATACCTTCATCAATGAAGACACAAGAGCTTGACTTATTAGCCCCACAATTAAAATAAATATTAATTTTTTTTAATTTAATTTCATTTTACTTAAGTATAATTTCAATTAAAGTGTGAATAGGATCTTTTAATAAATTTGAAACATCAATAACTAATCCAAACTTATCATTTCTAAATGATAGGTTTTTTTGTGAATCAACATGTTTTATACTTTTAATTTTAACCGGTCCATTTTCAATATGAATTATATTCAAATCTGGATTTAACAAATGTAAATAGACTGTTTTACCTTTTTGAGTGGAAACAAAATCTTCATTAGGAGGGATTGGCCCTTTTCGAGTTCCATAAATGGTAAACCCATTGTCTTTTAACCAAGTTCCTATTGATTTTAAAGATTTTTGATGTTCAGGCTGAATTTTACCATTTGGCATTGGCCCAACATTTAAAAGCAAATTACTTCCATAGCCGGCAGCTTTAATTAAATAATGAATCAATTCTTTATCCGTTTTGTGTTTTCGGTCCTGTAAGTTAAATCCCCATGATCCGTTGATCGTTTCACAAACTTCCAAGGGGACAGAACCAATCTGATCTAATGCTGTGCCCCAACCAGTAGTGTTTTTTCCAGGTAAATCTTTTTCAAACATTTGAAAATCCTCTCCATCAATCACCCCAATGTGATGATTGTTTCCAATTAAAGCTTGAGGTTGCAATTCATGTATCATTCCATAAATTTCTTCGTAATTCCAATTAACCTTCTCTTTACCAAAATGTTTTCCGTCCCACTCTTTTTGATCCCAATGTCCATCAAACCAAATACCCCCTATTTCCCCATAATTAGTTAACAGCTCCTTCAGTTGAGCTTTCATGAAATCAATATAATCATCCCATTTACCTTCTCCTCTTCCTTGAATACCTTCTCCTGTTCTACCTCTTGGAAAATAATCATCACGATTCCAGTCTAATAATGAATAATAAAAAAATAATTTAATTCCTTCCTTACGGCATTCTTCAGCCAAGGCTTTTAAAACATCTTTACCATAAGGTGTTTTATCTACAATGTCGTAATCCGTTACTTTAGAATCAAACATAGAAAAACCATCATGATGTCGGCTTGTGATGGTGATATATTTCATACCAGAAGCTTTAACCAAAGACACCCATTCAGAAGGGTTGAAATCAATAGGATTAAAAAATGAAGGTAATTTTTCGTATTCTTCAATACTTATATTCTGATTATTCATAACCCATTCACCATCACCCAAAACACTATAAACTCCCCAGTGAATAAACATTCCAAAACGGGCGTTTTGAAACCAAGTACGTGCCTCTAAATTTTCAGGGCTAGGTTGGTATTTATGTGCTTGACTAAACAGACCGCTTGTACAAAAATAGAATATAAGAAAAAGTTTATTGAAAAAATTTAAAGTTTTCATGATTTAATTATTAACTACTTTTTTTATAAAGTTTCGAAAGTCGAATTAGACTAAAGATATCAAATTTTACTAAATTTAGTATACTATGAAAAATCTACTTCTTGTTCTACTCTTTGTTACTTATAATTTCTCTTGAACAGATTAAAAAATGAAAAATCTGTATATTATATTAGGCATTATGATTATCATAAAATGGTCAACTTCTTTAGAAGTCTTGTAACGGACCTAAGGGGGCAAATATTGGCTAACCATGTCCTCTAATTAAGTTTAGGATTATTTCGTTATATTTAATCATCTTTTGTTCAATACGATGAGAAAAATCACTTTTTCTATATTTATTACATTTAAGGAAGTCATCACAATGAATTAACTCTTTTTAAAATGAATGAAGAGAAAATAACAACAGAAAGTGATATTATGAAACTTAGTGCAGTTTTGATGCTGATATCTTTGTTGTATATTTCATGTAACAGACCTAAGCAACAAGGCGCTATCCAAAGAAGTCCAAACATTATTATAATAAATGCAGACGACCTAGGCTATGGCGATTTGGGATGTTACGGATCAAAATTGAATAAAACACCCAAGCTTGATGAAATGGCTGAAAACGGGATACTACTGGAAAGTTTTTATTCTGCATCAGCCATGTGCTCACCCTCAAGAGCTTCGTTGCTTACAGGATGCTATCCTCAGCGTGTTGGCTTTGGCAGGTTACCCAATGAAATCGGGCATGTGTTACTTGCCGGAGAAGCTACTGGCCTTAATCCATGGGAAATTACTATTCCTGAAATATTAAAAACCAAAGGTTACAAAACAAAAATGATTGGAAAATGGCACTTGGGAGACCAGCCCCAATTTCTTCCTACACGACAAGGTTTCGACAGTTTCTTTGGCTTACCTTATAGTCATGATATTGCTCCTGATCATTATAATAGCCGATTCAGTTTTCCGCCTCTGCCATTATTGTCTGATGAAATGGTTATTGAAGAAAACCCAGATAGGAGCCAGTTGAATCAGCGATTTGCGCAGGAAGCCATTAAGTTTATAAGAAATAATCAAAGCCAGCCTTTCTTCTTGTACATGGCATTAACAATTCCGCATGCACCATTACTCCCTCCGAATGAATTTCTTAAAAAATCAGATAATGGACCCTATGGTGCCTATGTTGAATTACTAGATTATTGCTCCGGACTAATCCTTGACGAAATAAAGAAAAATGGCATGGATGAAAACACTCTTGTTGTTTTTACATCAGATCATGGGGCATCTCTAAGTAAAATTCAGCCTGGCAGTAATGGAGTGCTTCGAGGTCAAAAAGGAACAACTTATGAAGGAGGAATGCGTGTCCCTGGCATTATTCAATGGAAAGGGAAAATAAAAGCTGGAAGTGTTAGTAACGAACTTATTACACAGATGGATTTATTACCAACAATAGCTTCATTGGCAAATGCCACACTTCCCCATGACCGCATTTATGATGGCAAAGATGTAAATAATCTGCTTTTAAATCCAGATGAAAAAATAGATGATAAAGTGTTTTTCTATCGCTGGATGGATGAGCTTCATGGTGTAAGGTCAGGTAATTGGAAACTGACAGTAAAAGTCCCTCGTAAGCCAATCTTTGACAAACCAGCCCTCTACAACCTTTTTGAAGACCTTGGCGAAAATCATGATGTCGCAGACCAATATCCTAAAATAGTCGAAAAACTGATGAAATTAATAATAGATAGTCGGGAAGATTTAGGTGATGTCTCTACTGGTATAAAAGGCATAAATAATCGGCCGCTGGGCTGGATAGCCAACGCAAGGGCATTAGTAAGTGTAACTGTAAAGCAGGACTAAAGGATAGATGTTACAGAAAAACCCTTCAAATTTTTAACTCCTTGCTTTGGTGCTTGCTATTCCGGAATGAAACACCAAGTTTTGAATTTTGCTTTACAATAAATGTTTATAAAGTTTTTCTGTTTTTTCACAACAAATTTGCTCCATCACTTGTAATAACTGTTGTTTCAATATTGAAATGGTATGATCTCCTCCTTTTTTCCCTAAAGCCGAAACGCCGTACATAAAAGACCGCCCTAAAAAAGTAAAATCCGCACCACTAGCTATAGTCCTTGCAATATCAGGGCCAGAACGTAAACCACTATCCATCATTACTTTAATTTCTTTTCCATATTTTGCAGCAATGCGCTTTAACGGCCTTATAGAAGACTCGCCTGCATCTAATTGACGTCCACCATGATTAGAAACTATGATCCCATCTAAACCTAATTTAATAGCTTTTTCTGCATCTGATTCATTAGCAACACCTTTTAACACTAATTTACCTTTCCACATATCTCGAATAGGTTTTATTTTTTCCTCATTAAGTCGTCCAGAAAAGGTTTGATCCATAAACTTGCCAAGTTGTTTTAAGGCTATACCTTTTGGCATGTAGGGCTTCAAGGTTTCAAAACTAGGCTGCCCATGTTTCAAGGTATTTAAAGCCCATTTAGGTTTACCTAAAATTTGAAATATATTTTCAATAGATATTTTAGGTGGCATTGCCAATCCGTTTCTAATATCTCTTGGACGAAATCCAAAGGTTGGAACATCACAAAGAATTACAAGTACCGGACACTCTGCAACCCCCGCTCTTTTTATAATATCATCTCTTAGTCTGTTTTCTGTTGGGTGATATAATTGAAACCAAGCCTTTCCTTCGGTGATTTCAGCAATTGTTTCTATACTGCTGGTAGTTACAGTGCTTAAAATAAAAGGAATATTGTGTTCAAATGCTGCTTTAGCCAAAATTTCTGGTGCTTTAGGCCACATAAGCCCTTGTAAACCAACAGGTGCTATTCCAAAAGGCGCATCATAGGTATGGCCAAAAAGCTCAGTTTTTATATCTGAACCCGTATGTTTGCTTAAATAATGAGGAAGCAATTCTATATCACGTATTTCTTTCGTGTTTTTATGAAGATTAACATCTTCATTACAGCCTCCATCTAAGTATTCAAAAGCAAATTTTGGAATTCGTTTTTTTGCTTTTGCACGCAAGTCTTCTATTGAAGGATAATTAGTGTTAAACTTTATTTTTTTCATGTTTTTTGACATATTTATAAATAAATAATTTTCTAAATCAATTTACGAAAAGTTTTTCCTGCTGATTCATCTAGAGTTAAATTCTGTACTTGACTTAACTTGATTGTTAATATTTGCTATTGACATCCCACTCTTTACTTTTTGGCTTTAAACCTAATTCCTCCAGCTGATTAGCATTCAATTAGATAGTTAAATATATTAATGAACTTTCCAAGTTCTATATCCATAAATTGCAATAAAACAAAAACAAATAAAAGGTAGTATGAATGAGATGTTAACAGCATCAAATGTTCCAATATTTTCCATGTCGATTATGGATCCCTGTAAAACAGGCATTAATGCACCTCCTACAATTGCCATCACTAATCCAGCGGCGCCTAGTGTTGAATCTTCTTCACTTAAACCGTGAAGCGCAATTCCATAAATTGTAGGAAACATCAAAGACATAAATGCTGAAGTTGCAATAAGTAAGTAAAGACCCTTTATACCTTCAATCAAAATAACACCAGAGGTAGTTGCCATAGCACAAACAGCAAATATGGTAAGCAATTTTCTTGAGTTTATGTATTTCATTAAAAAGGTACTGATAAATCTGCTAGACAAAAAAATAGACATAGCCACAATATTATAATTTTGTGCTGCAGCTTTAGAAATACCCAGATTACCTGCATATTGAATAATAAATGTCCAACACATAATTTGTGAAGCAACGTAAAATAATTGAGCAAAAACGCCTTCACGATATTTACTATTTTTAATCAATCTTTTAAAAGAATTTATTGCACTTCCTGGGTTATCATTCTTAGCACGTTTAGGCATCTTTGAGATTGAAATAACACCTAACATTATTATAACTACAACTCCAAGAATAACATATGGGTTTCTAATAATTGCTAAATCATGTGTCCTTATAACTGCCTTTTGAACTTCGTCTAAAGATTTAAAAATCAATTCTCCCATTTCATTTCTTTTGTCTGAATCTAAAGCTGTAAGAATAAATTTAGATGCTACAAACATGCCGAAAAGAGAACCAATGGGATTAAAAGCTTGTGCTAAATTTAAACGACGGGTTGCCGTACGTTCATCACCCATTGACAAGATATATGGGTTTGCAGTTGTTTCTAAAAATGCCAACCCAAAAGTTAAAATATAAAGAGAGATTAAAAAGAACCCGAAAACCTCATACTTAGCTGCTGGAAAAAACAATAAAGCACCAAAGGCATAAAGTGCAAGCCCTAAAAGAATACCTTTTTTATAAGTATATTTTCTAACAAAAAGTGCTGCAGGAATAGCCATAGTACCATATCCTCCATAAAATGCAAATTGAATTAATGCTGCTTTTGCAGTAGAAATTTCCATTATAGAACCAAATGCAGCTACCATTGGATTGGTAATGTCATTTGCAAAGCCCCAAAGAGCAAATAAAGAAGTTATTAAAATAAATGGAACTAAAACTTCTTTTGAAACAACAGGAACTCTTTCTTTACTATTCATTCACTTTTTTGTTATAGATTAATAATTATCTTACAAAAGCATTTGCAACACCACCATCAACATTGATGATATTACCTGTACTCTTGTCTAATATAGCAAGGAATGCAAATACACTGTTCGCTATATCTTTAGGAGTAATCATTTTGTTTAGTAAATTTCTTTTAGCATAATACGCAGGAAGCTCTTCTACAGTAATGCCATAAGCTTTTGCTCTACCTTCAGCCCATTTCCCTTTCCAAATTTTACTTCCAACGATAACACCATCAGGGTTTACTGTGTTAACACGAACATTATCTGGCGCGAATTCCGCTGCAAGAAGTCTAGACATATGCAATTGTGCGGCTTTAGCTGTGCCATAACCTAAATTATTAGGACCTGCAACCAATCCGTTTTTACTTGCTATATTAACAATATTACCCCCTAATTTTTGTTTTCTGAAAATAGTAGCAAAACTTTGAGCTAATAAAAATTGACCTTTTACTAATACATTTTGCAATAAATTCCAATCAGCTAGTGTTGTTTCTTCTATTGGCTTAGAAATTGCTAAACCTGCGCTATGTACAATAATATCTACACCACCAAACTGAAGACATGCTTTACTTAATGCATTGACAATAGATTCTTTATTAGTAACATCACAATTGCAAGCTATGGCTGTATCTGTATTATAAGCTGCAGTTGCCTCCTTAAGGAAATCATCCGATATATCAGTAAATACCACATTAGCACCTTCTGCAATTAATTTATCAGCAATAGCTCTGCCAATACCTCCACCAGATCCAGTAACTAAAGCTACTTTTCGTGACAACGGCTTTTCTTTTGGCATACGTTGAAGTTTTGCTTCTTCTAATAACCAATACTCAATATCAAAAGCTTCTTGACGCGGCAACGATATATAACTAGAAATAGCTTCTGCACCCCGCATTACATTAATAGCATTTATATAAAATTCACTTGCTACACGAGCAGTTTGTTTGTTTTTAGCAAAACTAAACATACCAACTCCTGGGAATAAGATGATCACAGGACTACTATCTCTAATCGCTGGACTATTATGGTGTTTGTGATCGTTATAATAAGCCTCATAATCTTTTTTGTAGGCTTCAAAAGAAGGAGCAAGTTTTTCTCTAACGCCATCACTATTTTCTAAATTTTCATCTGGTGAGAGTTCTAAAATAAGTGGTGCAATTTTCGTTCTTAAAAAGTGATCTGGACAAGAGGTTCCCATAGGAGCTAATCTTTCTAAATCATTACTATTAATATATTCAAGAACCACATCGCTATCAGAAAAATGACCAATCATTTGATTGTTTGACGAACATAATCCTCTTAAAATTGGTAATAATAAAGCCGCTTGACTTAAGCGTTGTCCTTTAGGTGAACTTGAAATTTTTTGCTCACTAAAAACACTGCCATTTGCTTTTATTTTTTTGGTGATATAATCTGAAGCCATTTCAATAACTTCTAAACTATTCATATAGCACTCATAAGAGGTGTCTCCCCAAGTGAATAAACCATGACTACCTAGAACAATACCTCTAATTTCCGGATTTTTTGCTAAACACTCTTCTAATTGTAAACCTAAATCAAATCCTGGTTTTTGCCAAGGGACCCATCCCATGGTACTTCCCCAAATTTCTTTAGTAATTTTTTCTCCATCTGCTGCTGCTGCAACTGCAATTAATGAATCCGGATGTAAGTGATCGATATGTTTAAAAGGCAATAAACCATGTAAAGGTGTATCAATAGAGGGCGCTTTACTATCTAAATCATAAATACAATGATTAAAAAGCGCCACCATTTCATCTTCATTCTTTATTCCACGATATACTTTTTTCAAATCACGAAGTTTTTCAGTATACAAGCCAGCAATACCCCCACGTGTAAGTGTTCCAATATCACCACCAGAACCTTTAACCCACATAACCTCTACTTGTTTATTTGTAAGGGGATCACGCTCTATTGTTTTACAACTGGTGTTTCCGCCTCCAAAATTTGTAATTCGTAAATCTGCTCCTAAAATATTTGAACGGTAAAGAAATAATGCTATTTGATCGCTACCTAAAGCTTCTGCTTTTTTATCGTCCCATAAATAATCTACATAATTGAAATTTGTATTCATTTCTCTTAATTAATAAATTTTAAAACAAAAATATAAAAAGCAATCTCCTTAGAGATTATCTTTAACAAACAAAGTCATGTATTTAGCAAACATATTAGATAAAAATCATAATAAATTCTTAAGAGAACTTTCCTGATCTATATACCGCAGGTGTAGTACCAGTAACAGCCTTAAATACTTTAGAAAAATGATGGCGGTCGGAGAAGCCTATGGTAAATGCTACTTCTTCAACAGATTTATTGGAATGCAAAATCAAATCACAAGATTGAGCGATTTTCCTTTTCATTACATACATATGCAAAGTTATATTCATTTTTTTCGTAAATAATCGACTAAATGAGTTTGTTGCCATATTAGCAACAGATGCAAGCTCTGAATTAGTCGGATTTTCTTCGATATGATTTTCAAGGTGTCTAATGACCTTTAAAATTCTATAATCTACATTAAGTATCTCAAATAATTCAGGTCCAATATTTGATAAAATATCATTTATTATAGATTGTAATTTTAATGTATAAGTTGCATAAAATTCAGTGTTTTCTATTTTAAGCCTATTTGTTAAATAGTTTAACTTTTCTAATAAATGAGAAGTAGTTTTTATTTGAAAAATACCTGGATAAACATTATCAAAAGGAACTCCTAAGTTAAAATGAATAAATAAATGAAGTAAAGAACTTTCAGAAGTCAATTTATCATTATCATGCTCTTTCATACTCCTTCCATATACATTTATCCCTTTTTTATAAAAATGATTTTTTACATATTTTGTAGAAAAAGAAGTAAACGGGGGAATAATATAAATTTTGTCAGGTTCCATATTGTATGTGGTTTGAGTTTTTTTCAACACACCTCCTGTATTTTTATTCCAATAAATTCTCCAAAAAGGAAAAGCCATATCATGACAGTCCCATAAGTCAAGTTTCCAAAACCGACAACATAAAATGTTTAATCTTACGTCTGTGAAACTTTGCTTATTTCTTGACGGGTCTCCTAAGATTTCAATTGGTTTATCGGTCATTATTTTACATTCAATTGTTTAAATTTGATACACATATATAAATAAGAATATTATAAACTTGCAGGAAAATAAAGTTAAGTAAATTAAAATTAAAAAAATTGCTTGTAATTCCTAATAAGGTTATAAAAGAAATCAATAAGGTGTCTAGAGTTGCTAATTATCTTTGGCAAAGGGAATGGGTGGAAAGAAATGGAGGCAACATTTCCATGAATTTAACCTCTTTTTTTTCTGATACAAATATACCTGACACATCAAATTTTGTAAAACATCAACTCCCTATTGAAGCAGCAGGGTTATATATTTTTGTTACAGGTGCCGGATGTTACATTCGCAGCTTAATAGATGATATTGAAGTTGCATCTTGTATTATTTACATTAATAAAGAAGCTAGTGGCTATTTTATTATTTGGGGTGGTAATACAGAAGGGTTTAGGCCTACTTCAGAATTAGCATCTCATTTGGAAATTCATCTCTTTAACAAAAAGAATAATCCTAAAAATTTAGTAGTATTGCATGCTCATCCTATAGAATTAATTGTTTTAAGTCATCATCCTATATTTAATGATGAAGAAAAACTCAATCATTCTATTTGGAAAATGTGTCCAGAAGTAAGTGTTTATGTTCCAAGAGGCATTAATTGTACGCCTTATTCTATAACTCAATCAGATGATTTAGCAAATAGTACAACACATGCATTTACATATCGAGATGTTGCTCTTTGGGAAAAACATGGAGCCACTACGACGGCTGAAAATTTTGAAAAAGCGTGGGATTTTTTAGATGTAGCAAATAAAGGAGCTAAATTATTACTTGCTTCTTGGGCGGCTGGTTTTGAGCCCAAAGGTCTTTCTAAAGAACAGTTACAGGAATTAAAAGAACATTTTAAAAATTAAGATAGCTATGAATAGACTAATAGGTAGATTACCAAAAATAGGCATTCGCCCTGTAATTGATGGCCGTGAAGCAGGTGTGAGAGAATCATTGGAAGACCAATGTATGGAAATGGCAAGAGCTGCTGCTAAATTAATTGAAAACAATTTACGTTTCCCTAGTGGAGAAAAAGTAAAATGCGTTATAGCGGATAATACTATTGGTGGTGGTGCCGATGCAGCTGCTTGTGCAGATAAATTTAAAAGAGAAGGTGTAGAAGTGTCCTTAACTGTTACACCCTGTTGGTGTTACGGAACGGAGGTAATGGATACAGATCCATTAATACCAAAAGCAGTTTGGGGTTTTAACGGAACTGAAAGACCTGGCGCTGTATACTTAGCGGCAGCTTTAGCGGGCTATTCTCAAATGGGATTGCCAGCTTTTGGTATTTACGGAAGAGAAGTTCAAGATGCTGGTGATATGAGTATCCCTAAAGACGTTGAAGAAAAGTTATTACGCTTTATTAAAGCAGCTTTAGCTGTAGCTCAAATGAAAGGTAAATCCTATTTATCGATAGGTTACAGTTCCATGGGAATTGCCGGCTCTATGGTAGATGTTAACTTCTTGCAAAATTATTTTGGAATTCGCACAGAATTTGTTGAGTCTATTGAGCTTTTAAGAAGAATAGAAGAAGGTATTTATGATAAGGAAGAATATAAGAAAGCATTAGCTTGGACTAAAGAAAACTGTAAAGAAGGTAAAGATTATAACAGTCCTGAACTTCAAAAATCAGCAGAAGTAAAAGAAAAAGAATGGGAAAAAGTTATTAAGATGACACTTATTTGTCGTGATTTAATGATTGGAAACCCAAGATTAAAAGAATTAGGTTTTGTCGAAGAATCAAAAGGCAGAAATGCAATCATAGGTGGTTTTCAAGGACAACGCCAATGGACAGATTATCAACCAAATGCCGATTTTACAGAATCTATATTAAACTCATCTTTTGATTGGAACGGTGTTCGTCAAGCCTTTATGTTTGCTACCGAAAATGATTGTTTGAACGCTATTTCTATGTTGTTTGGGCATTTATTAACCAATACAGCTCAATTATTCTCGGATGTAAGAACATATTGGAGTCCAGATTCTGTTGAACGCGTTACAGGTAAAAAATTAACAGGCATTGCTAAAGATGGTATAATTCACTTAATTAATTCAGGTTCAACTACACTAGATGCTACAGGTCAACAATCAGACACTAACGGTAATCCTACCATGAAACCATATTGGGAAATTACTAAAGAAGAGACGCAAAAATGCTTGGACAACACCAAATGGCCAGCTGCCATTGGCGAATATTTTAAAGGTGGTGGTTTCTCTTCCCAATTTAAAACAAAAGGTCAAATAGCAATGACTATGTGCAGAATTAACCTAGTAAAAGGTATTGGTCCTGTATTACAAATTGTTGAAGGATGGAGTGTAGAATTACCGCAAGCTATTCATACCGTTTTAGATGAAAGAACAAATCCTACATGGCCAACAACTTGGTTTGTGCCAAGATTGACGGGTAAAGGTTTTTATAAAAATGTATACTCTGTGATGGCAAAATGGGGAGCAAACCACGGAGCTATTTCATCTGGACATATTGGTGCAGATTTAATATCGTTATCTTCTATATTAAGAATCCCTGTGAACATGCATAATGTGCCTGATGAAGACGTTTTCCGCCCAAGTGCATGGTCTTCTTTTGGAGAAAATCTGGAATCAGCAGATTATAGAGCATGTGCAACATATGGTCCAGTATATGGATTTAAATCATAGCATTGTTTTAAAAAAAATGCAAAAAGTAATCGCTGTTTTTGACGTTGGGAAAACCAATAAAAAGATCTTATTATTTAATAAGGATTTTGAAGTTGTTTATACAAACTCCATACGTTTTGAAGAAATTGTAGACGATGATAATTATCCTTGTGATGACATACAATTAATTGAAGCTTGGATAAAAAAGGAGGTTAAAACCATTCAAGAGAAAAATGAATTTACAATTAAAGCCCTTAATTTCTCAACACATGGGGCAACCTTAGTCTATTTGGATAAAGACGGAAATAGAGTAGCTCCTTTTTATAACTATTTAAAACCATTAGATTTTGATTTCATTCCATTTTACCAAGCAAATGGTGGGGTAGAAGAATTTTCTAGAAAAACAGCCTCACCTGCATATGGTATGCTAAACGTGGGTTTACAAATGTATTGGTTAAAAAATAGCAAGCCTCACTTTTGGTCGAAGGTGGATTCCATTTTACATTACCCTCAATACCTAAGCTATTTATTTTCAAACAAAATAACTACAGATTTTACATCTCTTGGCGCTCATACAGCTATTTGGAATTTTGATACTATGCAGTACCATAATTGGTTGAAAATAGAAAATATTACATTACCAGAACCGAAGTCTGATAAAAAGGCAGCGTTATCATTAATAAATGGACAAGAGATATTTGTCGGTAAGGGTCTGCATGATAGTTCCTCTTCAATTATTCCTTTATTAGAAAATCATCAAGATTCTCAAAGTGAATTTATTTTACTTTCAACAGGTACTTGGGTTGTTTGTATGAACCCTTTTAGTAAAGAAGCTTTAACGTCACATGAATTAAAAAATAATTGTCTGTGTTATATGACGCCTGATAAAAAACAAATAAAGTCCTCTATGCTTTTTTTAGGACATATTCATGAAGTAAATGCCATAGAGTTAAGCACTTATTTTGGGGTTGATAAAAATCATTACCTGGAGTTATCATTAAATAAAAAACTTTGTTCAGATATTATATCTAAATCAAAATCTACATTTTTTCCAAGTAAAATAGCTAATGATTTCAAAATTGATTTACTGCAAATCGATAAATTTTTCTCCTACGAATACGCGTATTATCAACTTATATATGAAATTACACAACGTGTTTATGATGGTATAAATCTCATTTTAGATTCTAAAAATAATTTGAAAGAAGTTTACATCTCCGGAGGGTTTAATAGAAACCACATTTTTGTTGAATACTTGGATCAAATAATGCCAGAGCAAAAAATTAGATTTCCTAATGAAAAAAATGCAAGTGCTTTGGGTGCAGCTATGCTAATGAGGGAGTATTTATAATACTTTTTCTAAACTAAGTATTACTTTCGATTTAAATGTTATAAATAGACACAATATTGTTTATTTTAAATATTTTAATCAGAGCTAATTTCTTGATTATTATCCTTAATTCTATGTATATAATTAAACATTATAATCATAATTATAATTATAATATCTTTTTAAATTGTTTTAAACTAAACGATTACAGATATTAAAAAATAAAATCATATTTAAAAGCGTGTGTAAAACGCTTATAGAGTCTTTATAAGCAATAATGAGTCAAATGTTGGAAATAGACACATAATAGATGTTTTTATATATTCACAAGACACTCTTTTCTTCTTTATCTTTAATGATATAATATAAAATACTTTTTAATTCAAAATTTTAAGTTCATATGAAAAATATAATTAACCTTTTTATCTGTCTTTTTTTATTTGGAACTTTATCTGCTCAACAACAAGGTAATGTTTCAAGTGAAGACGGGCCATTACCCGGAGCAACAGTTATATTAAAAGGAACCGATACTGGTACAATCACTGATTTTGATGGAAATTTTACCATCGCAGCTGATTCAGGAGATGTTCTCGTAATATCATTTGTTGGGTTTAACTCCCAGGAAGTTACTGTCTCAGGACAGGATCAGATAAATATAGCATTAGTTTCTAATGCAGATTTAGAAGAAGTTGTGGTTACTGGTTATGGTACACAGAAGAGAAAGGATGTAACGGGCTCAATTGCTTCTATCAGTGCGTCACAGATAGTTTCAAGGCCTATAGGGTCAGTAGAGGAAGCTATGCAGGGTATGATGCCAGGGATTAATCTTGCTCAAAGAGCATCTTCTCCAGGTGAATTGAGTACGGTTTCCATTAGAGGGCTTGGATCAATCACTGCAGGTACTCAGCCATTATGGGTCGTAGATGGATTTCCAACTGACCAAAGAAACGCTCAAGCAATCAATCCCGCAGATATCCAATCTGTCGATGTTCTTAAAGATGCGTCGTCAACTGCTATTTATGGATCTAGAGGGGCAAACGGTGTGATTATAATAACCACAAAGACTGGAAAACCAGGAGAATCAACCTTAAATTTAACAGTAACTAATGGTTCAGCATCAGCACCAAAAAGTGCTCGTCAGACAGTGTTAAATTCACAAGAATATGTGCAGTTTCACAAGGAAAGAAATGGAGGTACAATCCCTGCTTTTATCTCAGATAATTGGGATGGGGTAACAGATACAGATTGGCAAGATTTGATTTTTAGAAATGGACAGTTCCAAAATTATGCACTGTCAGCGTCTGGTGGTAATGAAAAAACGACTTACTTGATATCAGGGAATTATCTTGATCAAGAAGGAATTGTAATAGGAGAAACACAAAAGAAATATTCCGCCAGGGCTAAAGTAAATTATAAAGCTTCAGACAGGGTGACTATAGGAATAAACATTGCGCCAAACTTTACGACTCTTGGAAGAAACAGTCCAGGCACCGATGATAGTGACTGGGCATCTTTATATGCACAGTCCCTTATGTTAGCTCCAATCTTACCAATAAGAAGGGCGAATGGTACTTTTGCTATGAATTCCGATTTACCAGGATCGCTTCCTGTAGGTAATCCAATGGAAACCATGGGGAACTGGGACTTTGATCAATCCATATTTACACTTTTAGCAGGTATGCATGTAGACTATGAGATAATTGAGGGGCTAAATTTTAAGTCTTCATTTTCTGCAAATATAGGAACTAACAAAAGTGAAACGTATTACTTGCCAACAGTAGGGCAAACTGTGCCAATTGCATTGTCTCCCGTATCTTCATATAGTACTGGTCAAAATCAAAGCTTAAGCTGGTTGAATGAAAATACTATTAATTACAAGAAAGCCTTAGGCGATCATTCTTTTGATGTCTTGGGAGGATATACATTGCAAAATAATGTATTTGAAAGCGTTAGTGCAAATACCTCAGAATTAAAAGTGCCAGGTGTACGAAACGTGGATATCGGAAATCCGGACAACAGATCCGGGTCAAATAGTAAAACTGAAAGTTCTTTAATATCCTATTTAGGGCGAGTTAATTATGCTTTTAAAGAAAAATATTTATTAACCGCAACGGTAAGAACAGACGGAAGTTCCGTTTTTGGGGAAGATGATAGATTCCAGACCTTTGGGTCGGCTGCTTTAGGATGGCGATTTTCTGAAGAATCTTTTTTTCAAGGACTAAATTTATTAAATAATGGAAAATTAAGAGCTTCTTATGGTACTACAGGAAGTAATGCTATACCTCCTTTTGCCTCAAGATCAACTTTTGGGACTGTGCAGCATGCTTTCGGAGGTAGTGCTGTTTTTGGGACAAGTTTAGGAAACCCAGGGAATAGAGGTTTAACATGGGAAACTTCAACACAATTAGATATTGGATTAGATTTAGACTTATTTGACAATCGCCTCAATCTTGTATTTGATTACTTTAATAATGAGACTACAAGTTTATTATTAACTAAAAGTATTGTTCCTTCATCTGGTTATTCTTCTTTTCTAACCAATATTGGTAGTATGAGAAATAAAGGTGTAGAAATTGCATTAAACACTGAACTAATTAACACAGAGGATTGGGGGTGGACGTTAGGTGGTAATATCACAACTAACGATCAGGAGATCCTTGACTTAGGAGGAGATGATGAAATACAAAACTTTTTTGGCGCCTTAAGAAGAGTTGTTGGCGGTGAACTACAACAAATTAGAGGACCAAAAATTATAAAAATTGCTAGAGTTGGTGATGATCAAACTGGGCAACCATTGCAGACCCCTGGGGCTTATATTTATGAAGATGTTGACGGAGATGGTGCAATTAGTAATTTTTTAGGAGCTGATGGGCAGTTGGTAGGAGATACTAACGTAGATATAATATATGGAATTAATACCAATGTAAGATATAAGAATTGGGAATTGAGTGCTTTACTTAATGGCCAATCAGGAGCGTGGGTATATGACTTCTTTCAGATTCAGTTAGCAGCACCTTTCAGACAGACAAATTTATCTAAAGAATTTTGGTATGATGGCAGATATATAGACGAGGCTAACCCAGGAAATGGAGTTACCCCAGCCGCTGGAGGATTTGACACAGCGTCAGGTCCTGTTTCAAGTGCTGGATCAGTCAAAACAGATTACATGAGAATTAGAAATCTCACACTTAATTATTACGTGCCAAGTACTTTTTCTGACAAATTAGGTTTATCAAGTGCTAGAATATATTCTTCAGTAGAGAATCTACATACATTTACCAATTTTGTTGGTGGTAATCCAGAAGCACGTAGGGCGTCTGGTGGAGGTCCAGCCTTAATTGGAGGATCACAAATTGGTTCGGTTACAGATGGTAGAGAATTAGGGTTAAATAGCCCTCCTGGTTTACCAATGCCAAGAACATGGACTTTAGGAATTAATTTAAACTTTTAATAAAATGAAAATAAATAGATATAATTTAATAGATCTTTTAAAACAAGATTTTTTTAAATCTCAAATAATAATGCTTTGCTGCAGTGTGTTGTTAATTTCAACGTCATCATGTAGTGTTGATTTCATAGAAGTAGCCCCAGAGGACAGAATAGATACTGGAGCATTTTTTTCAAATTCAGATGAATTAGTATTTGCCGTAAATGGTGTATATGCTTCCCAAAGAGGAATTTATGGAGGCTTAAATTTTTATAATTTGCAAGAAACTCGTTCTGATAATGTAAAGAATAACGGAGCAGATCAAAAAGAAAGGGTTGAAACAGATACGTTTGAAGAAACTACTGGTAATTTGTTATTGGTTGATGCATGGGTTAAAAACTATATTTTAATCAATAATGCGAATACTGTTCTTGCCCGAGCACCAAGTATTCCTTTTGATAATAGTGTAGAAGAGGGTTTGATAAATAGGTCAATAGGTGAAACAAAGTTCATAAGAGCCATGGCATATTTCACATTGGTGACAATGTATGGTGAAGTTCCGTTAAGGTTGGACCCAACTACCGATTTTAATAATGCGAATCTGCCTAGAAGTAGTATAGCCGATGTATATGCGGCTATTGTATCCGATTTAAATGCAGCTATTAGTTCACTTCCAGATAGTTATACTGGGGGTGCGTTTAATGAAGTCGGGAGAGTAACCAAATTCGCTGCTCAAACCTTATTAGCAAAGGTGCAATTACAAAAAGGCAATAAGGCTGAAGCATCATCGACATTGCAAAATGTAATAGGAAAGTATAGTTTGTTAGCTAATTACGCCGATATACATGCTGCAGGTAATGACAATAGTGCAGAGTCTGTTTTTGAGATAACTTTCAATCCCTCAAACCAAACTGGTCTGGGTTTAAATAATTTATTTATTCCTTCTAGTGAAGCATCTCGTCTTGGTATATCGGCTGGTGGATTTGCTGGAATATTACCTTGTGCTCCAACTATAGATGTGACAAACATGTATGAAGTTGGTGATTTAAGAGCAGCCGCATCTTATAGTTCTTGGGATAATAATGGTAATATGGAAACCTATATTAGTAAGTTTATTGATTTAGCTGCTGCTGGTAGTGGAAGTAATATCAACTTGGTAGTTTTAAGATATGCAGATGTATTGTTAATGAAAGCTGAGGCAGACGGAGAAAATGCGGCGTCTTATGAATTAATTAACCAGGTGAGAAGAAGAGCTTTTGGCCAAGACTCTGGTACTTTAGATTCTGCCATAGATATTAGTGCGGCTTCTCCTGGAACTTTTTCAGAAAAATTAATGTTAGAAAGAAGGCGAGAATTTGTTTTTGAAGGTCATAGATGGATGGATTTAATACGATTACCAGATTCTGAAGCTTTAACAATTATCAATGCGCACATGGTAGCTGAATATAGTGGTGTTCTATATGGTGGTGGGGTGCCAAATGTGGATGCACACAGTTTAATTTACCCTATTCCTCAAACGGAAATAGATGTTGCAAATGGTGTCGTAACACAAAACCCGGGATATTAAAAATATGTTTATAAAATTTTAAGTGGTTGTTTGGTTTTTTTGTAATAAAAGCTGTTCATTTTTAAATTAAAAATTAAAGATAACAGCTTTTATACTTATATTATATTTTGGAAATAACTTCATTACAGCTATGTGGGGAAAATTGTGCCTTTTCATATTACTTTTAACTTCTTGCATGAGTAAGAAGAGCGAAATTATTGACTTGGAGGATTTATCTTTATTTCAAAAGGTTACTTCATCTTATAGTAACATAACTTTTACTAATAGTATTAAAGTTGATTTGGAGAATGGACAAAGTCTCTTCGATTACGATTATTTCTATAATGGTGCAGGTGTAGGTATTGCAGACTTAAATAATGATGGTTTACTAGATATCTTCTTTTGTGGTAATCAGGTTTCAAATAAATTATATATTAATAAAGGAGATCTCAAGTTTAAAGACATTTCCAAAACAGCTGGTATAAATATCAATAAAAACTGGGCTAGTGGCGTTACTTTTGCTGATGTAAATAATGATGGTTGGTTGGATATTTATGTATCTCAAGGTGGACCATTAGGCACAAATAGAAAAAATTCCTTATATATTAACCAGAAAAACTCAACCTTTAAGGAAAGTGCAGAAATTTACGGACTAAATGATACTGGAATTAGTACACAATCGGTCTTTTTTGACTATGATAATGATGGAGATTTGGATTGTTTGGTGATGAATGAAAATCCACTTTACGGAATACAACCACAAGTTTTTCATAAATACTTAAAAGAAGACCCTTCTATTCTTCCACATACAACCTCACGTTTATACCAGAATGAAAAAGAAAAATTTCATGATGTAACTAAAAAGGCAGGCTTGCTCTATCCCACCTTTGGACTAGGTCTTATGGCTAATGATATTAATAATGATGGTTGGTTGGATATCTATATTTCCAATGACTATTATATCCCCGATGCGCTATATATTAATCAGCAAAACGGAACATTTCTTGATGAAATAAAAAAATACACAAACCATACTTCTTTTTATGGGATGGGTGTTGATATGGCTGATATCAATAATGATGGTAACGAAGATATTTTTGGATTAGATATGGCTTCTCAAGATCACATTAGATCCAAAACACTAATGCCTTCCATGAATACAAAACTTTTTGATTTAATGGTCAGTAAACTTAATTACCAACATCAGTATATGTATAATTCTCTACAGCTTAGTAATGGTAATAATAAATTTGTCAACGTGGCACATCTTTCAGGGTTGGCCAAGACAGATTGGAGTTGGGCCGGGCTTCTAGCAGATTTTGATAACGATGGAGATCGGGATGTTTTTGTGACCAATGGATATAGAAAATATGGTACAGATAATGATTTTTTGAAATTAGTAAAAAAAGCAGAAAATAAATACCCAAAAAAATTTCCGTTGAGTTTAAAAAAACAATTGTATGACTCCATGCCATCAGAAAAATCAATCAATATTGCTTTTGAGAATAAGGGTTCACTCAGTTTTAAAGAGACTTCTAAAAAATGGGGATTCAATGAAGCTTCTTTTTCTAATGGAGCTGCCTATGGTGATTTAGATAACGATGGTGATTTAGAATTGGTAATCAATAATATTGATAACGAGGCTTTTCTATTTAAAAATCTTTCTGTAGAAAAAGAGCTAGGTCATTTCATTAAAATTAATACACAGGGGTTTTCTTCAGAAGCATTTGCTAAAGTGACATTAAAATATGGAGGAAAACAACAAACAGAAAAAATCAAGAGAGTTAGAGGTTATTTATCGGCCTGTGAAAATAGTGCTCATTTTGGAGTTGGAGATTATGAAACAATAGATACTGTTCGTGTAGATTGGCTCTCTGGTGTTTTTGAAGAGCGTTATAAAGTTAAGACGAACCAAATACTTGATTTTAAAGAAAGTAAAGCCAATTTAAAAATTAAAAAGAACAAGAATAATACACTTTCTCTTTTCGAAAATATAGATGCCGAAAGTATTCATTTGACGTATAAACATGTTGAAAATGTTTATAATGATTTTAATAAAGAAGTGCTACTTCCCTATAAGCAATCTACTCTTGGACCCTCTTTGGCAAAAGGAGATTTAAATGGAGATGGTAAAGAAGATATTTTCATTGGAGGAGCCAGTGGGCAAGCGGGACAAATTTATTTTCAAACACACAACGGTTTTACTAATATTCCTCAATCGGTTTTAATAGAGGATAATGAATATGAAGACATGGAAGCCGTTATATTTGACTTTGATAATGATCATGATAATGATATTTATGTAGTTAGTGGAGGAAATTCATTTAAATCAAATTCTAAACAATATATAGATAGACTTTATTTAAATGATGGAAAAGGGCAACTCACAAACTCTTCTGAAGCTATACTTAATGACAAACGTTTTAGCGGAAAGTCTGTTGCAGTAATAGACTACAACAAGGATGGCAATAAGGATTTAATTGTAACCAGCAGGATTGTGCCTCAGAATTTTCCTATATCTGGGTCCTCATTTATTTTTAAAAATGAGGCAGGAAAATTAAAAGATGTGACTACAGAAGTAGCTAAAGGTTTATCCAAATTTGGTATAATTAATAAAGTTATTGCTACCGATTTCGACAACGATGGTTGGGAGGATTTTATTGTGGTTGGTGAATGGACTCACATTGGGTTATTTAAAAATCATGAAGGTGTGTTCAAAGATATTTCAAAGGAAAGTGGCCTTAATGAACTTTATGGATGGTGGTTTACTGTTGGTGAAACTGATATTAATAATGATGGGTTAAAAGATTATATTATTGGCAATTTGGGGGAGAATAGTAAATACCGTGCCAGTAAAGAAAACCCACTTAAAATGTTTGCTGATGATTTTGATAAAAACGGTAATCTAGATATTGTGTTGAGTTATGATTATAAAGGAAAAGACGTGCCGTTAAGAGGGCGTGAATGCTCCTCTCAGCAAATGCCTTTTATAGCTAATAAGTTTAAAACTTATGAAAGTTTCGCTGAAGCATCTTTAAAAGATATTTATGGAGAAAAAATTGCATCAAGTTATTATTTAGAAGCAACTGAATTTCGATCCATACTATTGATAAATCAAGGAGAGGGGAAGTTTAAAATGAATTACCTGCCAGAATTTGCTCAAATATTTCCGCTACTTTCCTCTGATTTCAAAGACTTTAACGGAGATGGTTACGAAGACGCGATTTTGGCAGGTAACATATATAATACAGAGGCGGAAACTCCAAGATTAGATGGAGGAACAGGCCTTGTATTAATTTCAAATGGGAGGGATAATTATAGTTTCAAAATGATTAAAGAAACTAGCCTGTTTCTTACTGGAAATGTTAAGAATATAGCACTCTTTAATCATGAACTATCCAATCAAGAATACCTTATCTCATTAAAAAATAACGATAAGTTGTCCATTTTAAAAATAAAAGAATAATGTATAAACTAACAAAATACGGATTAATTATTATTACTATGTTGAGTTGTAAATTTGATAATGCTAAAAAGAAAACTGAAGAAAAGAACAGTATAGGAATACAAGTCAATTCCTTTAAAGCTGATTATGATTTTCTTCGCAAATATACAGATATCGTTCTTTTAGAAGATGAGAAAGGGAATGGAAAAGTAGCTATTTCTGCTGCACTCCAGGCTAGGGTTATGACAACGACAGCAAATGGTTGGTCAGGAAAAGGGTATGGTTGGATTAATAAAAAACATTTTATTTCTGGTGACACTTTGGAAAATATTAATATTTATGGAGGTGAAGAAAGGTTATGGTTTGGTCCTGAAGGCGGTCAATACTCTATTTTCTTTAAGAAAGATGCAGCATTCAACTTAGATAATTGGTTTACTCCAAAATTGATTGATTTGGAGCCTTTTGACTTGGTTGAGAATACATCTAAATATGCCATATTTTCTAAAACAGCTTCATTAACCAATTATGCAGACTTTATATTTAATTTTAATATTGAGCGTGTTATTTCTGTTTTATCTAAAGATGAAATTAACAGTGTATTGGAATTAGATGTTTCTAAAGAAATAAGCTCTATTGGATATCTAACCAAAAATACATTGAAAAACACTGGAGACAAACCTTGGCGAAAAGAAAACGGACTATTGTCCATTTGGCTTTTAGGGATGTTCAATCATACGCCTACTACTACAGTGGTTATCCCATATAAAAGTGGAGAAGATCAAGAATTAGGATCCGTTGTGAATGATGATTATTTTGGAAAGGTACCCGCAGATAGATTAAAAGTTGATGAAAATGCTATTTATTTTAAGGCAGATGGGCAACAAAGAGGAAAAATTGGTGTGTCCCCGCAACGGGCTACAAATGTTATGGGAAGTTACGATGATGTTAGTGGAACGTTAACAATTATAAAATTTAACAAACCAGCAAATGAAACGAATTATGTAAACTCTAAATGGGAAATTCAAGATAATCCTTTTGAAGGTGATGTCGTTAATTCTTATAATGATGGACCACCTGAACCTGGCGCAGCTCCGTTAGGACCTTTTTACGAATTAGAGACATCCTCTCCTGCAGCAGCTCTTGGTATTGGAAATTCAATATCTCACAAGCAATATACTTTCCACTTTGAAGGAGATAGGACAGAATTAAACACAATTTCAATGAAAATGCTAGGAGTTTCATTAGAAGAAATTAGTATGATTTTCAAATAATAATAGATGATATTTAATACACTTTTTGGCAAAATATTTAAAGTTTGTTTTTTATTAGGCAGTCTTGCAATATTTTTTTGGAGCTGTAAACACAAAGAATCTACACCTGAAATTACTCAGGATAATAATAGCGTAAAAATTGAAAACTCTAAAGTAAAAGCTGTTTTTAAAAAAGAAAATGGTCATATTTCACAGATTTTTTATGCCAAAAAAAATGATCAGTGGCAGGAAGTAGCTGCTGCCTTTGTGCCACCAGAAAAATTTCCCAGTGAAGCGGTTAAATTGTTTGATCAAGACCTAGTGGCACATAGGTACTTAAGCAATTCAATATTTAGTGATTTTTCATTGGAAGTTAATGAAAAGCAAAAGATTGTAATGTTTACAGGCTCAAAAGGTAATGTGCCAATAAAACAAACTATTACGTTATCAGGAGAAGAAGACTATTTTCATTTTGATGTATCCCTTACTCTATCAGACAGCATGCCTAAGCTAGATTATGCCCTTTCAACTTTTACATTCAATCTAGATCACGCTCCGTATTTTGTGCATACCCCAGGATTAAAATTTGACAATGAAGATTCCAAACAAAACAGGTTTAAACTATTACCGGGGAAAGATCAAATAATAGGCGACCGTTCTTATCATGCGCCAGCCATTATTGTACAAGAAAAAAATCTTTTTGCAGCACTTGTTCCTGATTTAAATGCCATAAATAAAAATAAAATCACCTCTCCTGATGCCCGGAAAATGACAGATATTGGTCGTAATATATTTTCAGTGCCATTTGAAGATGACAAATACACCATGCCTACAGGGTTGGATCTAAATGTGATGACAGGGTTGACCAAAAGACCGGTGATAACATATGGTTATATGGATAATATTATTGCACATCATATTCGTTACCAAAGAGTAAACGATTCAAGTATGGTCAGAAGTTTAAATAGTAACGAAGTAAAATATGAGTTTGACCTTTTTGTTGGAGCTGACATTACTGATAATATAGGATTTCAAAAGATTACAAGACACCAATGGAAAAAATTTGGTAAGCCTGTGTTTGATAACAGACCTCATTTGGCTATGCCGTTTGATGAGTATTTTAGAATTATCGACTCCATTACTTTTCATCCAACGACCTCTCCGGATACAACTACTGGAACAACTTATACTTCTTCAAATACTAGAACAACTATTGTTTCAGCTATTGACATACCCTTGAAGGGTTATGAAAATACAGGTTCTTGGTTAGAATGGGAAAAAGATGAACAAAAAATTGGTGGTTACCGCTCTGCAATTAACTGGTGGAATGATGTGATACACAATTCAGCATTTTGGAACAATGCTCGAGACGCGCAGGGGTTTTGGTATTGGGGAAATAAGCTGAATAGGCCTGACTTAATAGAAAAAGGAAGAAGTATTATCAATTGGTGTTTGTCTGCTCCACGAAATAAGCAAGGTTTATTTGCCCTATTATACACTGCTAATGACAAGAAATGGGGGCTTAGTTTTACCGACCCTGTAAATAAGAAGTATGAATTCTTTTTAAAAGAAAGTGATTCTTATGATGTTTCTACGATGAGTAAAACTGGAGCTCATTTGCTAGATTATCATTTGCGTATTGAAAAAGATCAACGAATTGTTGATTATTTAACCCCTTATGGCAATTGGCTTTTAACTGTGATTGATGAGAGTGGTGCACTCCCATCCTATATAAATCAAAAAGACATGATAGCCAGTGATGTACTATACTTTAGTGCTCAACCAGCATCTAGTATGTGGTTTTTGGCAGAATTATATAATTCCACGCAAGAAAACAAATACCTTGAAGGAGCAAAAAAAATATCTGACTATTTAGAGAGGGAGATTTTACCCGAACAAAAATGGGTGGATATGGAACAGTTTTTTTCATGTGGTAAAAGACCGTTTGAGTTTACCAGAGACCGATGGCAAAATCAGGTAGCCAGGGGTAATTTGTCCCTGTTTTGGGCGATTGAAGGTTATGCAGCACTATATAGAGCTACTGAAGATAAGGAGATCTTAAAATTAGGAGAGCAATGTGTTGATTATGTAACTTTCACCCAGGCATGTTGGGAGCCTCATTTCATTTATACCGCATTCCCTTTTGGAGGTTTTACAGTAGATAATGCGGACAACGCAACTTTCCTGGATGCGCGTCAAGCCGAAATGGTAAGACCATTTATCTGGTATGGAAAAACACTGGGACGACAAGATTTATTGGAAAGAGGAGTTGCTGCTGCAAGATCTTCGGTGGTATTGATAAACCATCCACGACACAAGGCAAATAATATTTACAGACATACCAATATCTATCCTTTTGGGTTGGGTCCAGAAAATATAGACCATGAAGCTCATCCGCAATCTGCTATGCGAACCCATCCAAGTTGGGGAGAAGGTTCGGGTGTGTTTACTGGATTGGCAGAAGCGCTTAGGGGTTTAGGAGGAGCATATATTAATTTAGAAACCTCTATTCATATAGGAGTAGATGGTTTGCATATAGAAAATGTTGAATTAGATAAAGATGAGCTCAAAATCACAATCAAGTCTGTTTTACATCAAATAAATATGCCATGGGATAAACCTTATAACACATTTATAAAAATTGAAGGAATGGACCTTAACGAATATCAATTAATTATTAATGGAAATAAAATGGGGGAATTCTCCAAAGAAAAATTGAACAGATTAAAATTAATGATTGACCCCAAAGGTGAAATAAGTTTAAATTATAAAGATGAAAAAAAACATCAAGTTAATTTAGAAGTGGGAGCCGATTAGAAAAAGATGAAAAAAAAGGAATTAAAAATAACATCAAATTGCTGCCAGCCCAATACAAGTTGTTGTACACCAACAAACAACCTGCCAAGAAAAGATTTCTTAAAACTTTCGGCATTAGGTGCAACAGCGTTTGCAATGCCTTTGTCCGCTTGTGATTTCGTAAGCAAAACAAAATATGGCCATTTAATTCCAGCAGATAAAATGTTGTCTCTAGAATGGGTTAAATCTTTAACGGAAAGAGGTATTCCAGAAGTATATTCTTCATTGAAAGATGAGTTAAAATACATAGGAATGCCAATTGGTGGAGTTGGTTGTGGACAACTTTATATAAGTGGAGATGGAAGGTTATGGCTTTGGGATATTTTTCAATCTAATTATAATCGAGAAGCACCAACAAGTCCAAATCACCCAGATGTCAATAAAAGATGGCGTTTAGATGAGTTTAGCATGGGAGGTTTATATCCAAAACCTCGAACATCATCAAAAGAAAACAATCTTTTTCAGGTAAAAAATGGATTTTCAGTTCAGTATCAGCAAGCAGATAGTACTAATACATTAAGATTAGATAGCGAAGGGTTTGATACTATTTCATTTAGAGGCGAGTATCCTATAGCAAAAGTATCCTATAAAAAAAACGATACTCCACTAAGTGTTGATTTAACAGCATATTCGCCATTTATACCTTTAAATATTAAAGACTCTAGTATCCCCGTAACTGTACTTTCGTATAAAATTACAAACAATAGCAAAGAAACTTTAAAATTAAACATAGGTGGATGGCTTGAAAATACTGTATGCCCTAATACAGATGATATTGACGGAAGAAGAAAAAATATTGTTATTTCTGAAAATGGAAAAACGACGGTGTTTATGACTGCTTCAGGCGAAGGATTAAAAAAAAGAAAAGGATATGGAAATATGGCTATCTCTTTATTAGGAAATCAAGCCTGTAATGCCAATCCTAATTTAGACGAAGAATTTGTTTTTGAACAAAATAAAAAAACTACAGCTGAAACCTCATTAAGTCAATCTTTGATAGGAAGTGTATCGACACTCTTAGAATTACAACCAAACGAAAGTAAAACCATTACGTTTTTAATAAGCTGGTATTTTCCTCATTACAATATTGATGCTTCTGGTTCTGGAGTAATGGGACAGATAAAAGATTTTAATATTTTAAAACGTAATTACGCTTTACATTATAATGATGCTAATGAGGTAGCAATTTATGTGTCTAAAAATTTTGAAAAACTTTCAAGTACAACTTTAAAGTGGAACGAAACTTGGTACAATTCTACCTTACCCTATTGGTTTTTAGATCGCTCTTTTATATCTATAGATTGTTTAGCAACACAAACTAGCCATTTGTTTAATAATGGTCGATTTTGGGGTTGGGAAGGTGTTGATTGTTGTGAAGGAACCTGTACACATGTTTGGCAATATGCTCAAGGGATGGCCCGTATTTTCCCTTCTTTAGAAAGGAATTTGAGAGAAAAAGTTGATTATAGTATTGGATATAGCGATAAAGGAACTATTTCTTTTAGAGCAGAAAATTTAGATAATTTTACTGGTGGTGCTTTTGCTATTGATGGTCAATTAGGGACTATCATAAGAGTATATAGAGAACATCAAATGTCAATTGATGACGCTTTTTTAACCCGAATCTGGGATAAAGTAAAACAGTCTATGCGATATATTATAGCCCAGGACAATGGTAATGGGCTAATAGAAGGAAAACAACCACATACTTTAGATTCTGCATGGTATGGCCCTATGGGATGGATTACTGGACTCTATTTGGCTGCTCTTAAAGCTTGTGAACAAATGGCTTTGGAAATAGGTGATGATGAGTTTGCAACGAGTTGTAATAGAATCATTCCAATTGGGCAAAAGAATATGGTTGATAAATTGTTCAATGGCAACTATTTTATTCACCTTCCTCCTGATTATAATTCAATCAATACCAATAAAGGATGTCATATAGACCAGGTATTAGGGCAAAGTTTTGGCTATCAAGTAAATTTACCTGATGTCTTGCCGCAAAAAGAAACTCGTTCGGCATTAAAGTCACTTTGGAAATATAATTTCTCACCTGATGCAGGACAATATGCTTTAGATCATAAAGAAATAAAAGGCGATCGCCTATACGTAATGCCTGGAGAAGCAGGATTAATAATGACCACTTGGCCACTTGGAGGCGATGATAAAGCTGTCCCAGGTATGACAGAACGCCCAGATAATTCAGAGTTTTGGATTGGTCCAGGAGGGTATTTTGATGAATGTATGAATGGTTTTGAATATCAAGTTGCCTCACACTTGGTATGGGAGGATATGTTAACTGAGGGTTTGTCTATTATGAAAGCAGTTCATGAACGCTATAATGGTTCCAAACGAAATCCGTACGATGAAGTAGAGTGTTCTAGTCATTATGCACGTTCTATGGCTTCTTATGGTACGTATTTGGCTGCTTGTGGCTATCACTACCATGGTCCAAAAGGAGAGTTAGGTTTTGATCCAAAAATACACCCTGAAGATTTTAAATGTGCTTTTACGACAGCAGAAAGTTGGGGGACATTTATTCAAAAAATAAGTAATGAAGGCCAAGAAAATATGCTTAAAATAGAATATGGAAAATTAAAACTTAAGTCATTTTCTATTATTCCAAAACATACAGTAAAAGAATTAAAAATAACAGTAAACAATACATTCATAGATAGCATAGGGAACTATAAAGACGGAAAATATAAAATTAGCTTTAAAGAACAAGAATTATCTCTACAAGATCACTTTAAAATAGAAACTTGGTTTTAAAAAAAGCTAGGAGGAATAACTTTTGATATAATAATAAAATGAAAAACGAAATAATTCTAAAATTGAAATCAAAATGAAACTATCAGTAAAAGCCTTAATCTTTTTCGTGCTATGTACATCGGTGGTGTCAGCACAACAATTAAATAAAAAATGGCCTGTATTAAAAACCTATGAAGGAAAATATATTGACGAAGTTGCTATGCCTCTTGGAGGGATAGGTACGGGTACAGTGTCCATTGGAGGGAAAGGAGATTTAAGAGATTGGGAAATCATGAACCGTGGTGCATTAGGATATTTACCGGCCTTTAAGTTTGTACAACCTACCATTGCCAATGGGCCGTTTTTCGCCTTATACTATAAAGAACAAAATAAAGAAGCCGCTGTAAAAGTATTAGAAGGACCTGTTTCAACCAAAGATTATTACGGAGATTGGGGAGCAGATGCTGTAAATTCTGGTTTTCCACGATTTGAAGAAACCACGTTTTCGGCAGCATACCCTTTAGCGCAAGTTAATTTTAAACATAAAGATGTGCCTGTAGATGTACGTTTAGAAGCGTTTAATCCTCTTATTATGGGTGATGCAGATAAAAGTGGTATTCCAGTTGCTGTACTACGTTATGTGATTACAAATAACACAAATAAGCCTATTGAAACTTCAGTGGTAGGTATGGTGCCTAACTATATTGGCGTTGACGGTTGGACAGGGAAGCCTAAAGATAATTATAATGATTATAAAGAATCAAATGGAGTAAAAGGGCTGTATATGTATTCTGAAGGCGTAGATAAAAAAGACACGAATTGGGGAACCATGGCACTAACGACCACTTCAAATGGAGATATTAGCTATAGAACTTCTTGGGCAAGATTAGGTTGGAATTGGACGTTTCGTGAGTTTTGGGACGATTTTATTGCCGATGGGAAGTTAACAGATCACCCTGAAAGTAAAAAAGTAACCAAAAATGATGGTAAAACAACTTTTATTGGAGGGCATAATGTAAAAGACAATAAAAAGATAGAAACACCTCCAGCTACTTTAGCAGTTAAGCAAGTGTTGCAGCCAGGAGAATCAAAAACGGTAACATTTATGTTGACTTGGCATTTTCCAAATCGTAGAGCTTGGGATCATGGAACACATAATGGCGGTGGCGGTAAAGAAATTGTTGGTAATTATTATACAACTTTATACCAAGATGCTTGGGCCGTAGCAGAGCAAACAGCCACAAGTTTAGAAGCATTGGAAAATAAAACAGTAGATTTTGTAAGTAGCTTAGCTAACAGTGATATCCCAGATGTATTGAAAGAAGCAGGATTGTTCAATTTGAATAATTTAAGAAGCCAAACGGTATTTCGTACTGCCGATGGATTACCTTTTGGTTTTGAAGGTACAGGAAGTATTAAAGGAACAAAAATTGGTGCAGATAAATCTTCTGGTTGGGGATTTGGAACCTGTACTCATGTTTGGAATTATGAGTCTACCACACCTTTTGTGTTTGGTGATTTGGCTACCAAATTCAGGGAAGTTGAATTTTTGCACAGTGTAAATGACAATGGAGGTCAAAGTCATCGTGTTGGTTTGCCTATAAAAAAAAGAGGGAAAGACTTTAAAAAATGGGCAGCGGATGGGCAAATGGGAACGCTTATAAAAGTATATCGCGACTGGCAACTATCTGGTGATGATGAAAAACTGAAAGAAATGTGGCCAAATATAAAAAAGGTTATGGCATTTGCATGGACTGGTATTTGGGATGTAAATAAAGATGGAGTTATGGAAGGCAGTCAACATAATACTATGGATATTAATTATGTAGGCCCTAACCCTCAAATGGCAGCTTGGTATCTAGGAGCTTTAAAAGCTTCAGAAAAAATGGCACATCATTTAAAAGACAAGGCTTTTGCCAAAGAATGTAGAGGGCTTTATGAAAAAGGGCGTAAATGGATAGATGGTAATCTTTTTAATGGAGAATTTTATGAACATCATATTCCAGAAGGGGCTAGTAAAGTAGCGCAGCTGGGTAAAGGTTGTTTGGTTGACCAATTAGTGGGGCAGTATTTATCGCATACAGCTGGCTTAGGTTATGTTTTAGATAAAGAGCATGTACAAACTACCTTGAAAAGTATTATGAAATATAATTATGTTGATAATTTTAATGAACATTTTAACACCTTTAGAAGCTTTGCTTTAGGTGATGAGGCTGGACTTGTTATGGCATCGTACCCAAAAGAAGGAACTTTATTAGATTTCCCATTTCCTTATTACACTGAGTTAATGACAGGTTTTGAGTACAGTACAGCCGCTCACATGATTTATGAAGGTCAAGTAGAAAATGGATTACAGATATTTAAAGATATTAGAAATCGTTATGACGGATTCAAAAGAAACCCCTTTAATGAAGGAGAATACGGTCATAGATACGCTAGAGCTATGGCAGCATGGGCAGGCATATTAGCCTATACTGGTTTTCAATATTCTGCCGTAGATCATTCCATGAGTTTTAACGCTAAAAACGGAATTTTTTTCTGGTCTAATGGTTATCAATATGGAACTTTAGAAGTGCTTGATTCTGCTTTGGGTAAAACAGTGATTCTTACTTCTAAAAATGGAGATTTGATGCTTAGTTCATTTATATTGAATGATTTTGGAAAAATTGAATTTAAAAAAGAAAAAACTTTTATTAAAGGAGAATCTATAACGTTTGTAGTTTCTAAAAAATGATAAAAAAATAAATGATAAAACTTAAAACAAATTAAAATTATGGTAGAACATTTTAACACCTTTAAACAACTAAAAATGAAGAATTTAATCAGAATAATTCGTTTATTCGTTTTTGTGACAATTTACCTGACAACAATGTCAGCTTGTGTCAACAGTAAAAATAAACAACCAAATATTATTGTGATCTTTGTAGATGATATAGGCTACAACGACCTTTCTTGCTATGGCGCTAAAGATCCAGCAATACAAACACCAAATATAGATCGAATGGCTGAGGAAG
>CAJJCT010000029.1 GCA_905182735.1 Candidatus Marivariicella framensis | reverse complement strand
CATTGGAATCCAACTTTTGAAAATCATGGATCATGGGGAAACAGCAAAGGATTTCATAGAGGAGATATTGGAAATTTTATTGCAGATGAAAATGGACATGGAATGATGAAATTCGCTACTGATCTTTGGTGCTTAAACTGTGATGATCCAATTAAAAATATAATAGGAAAATCTATTATCATTCATGATGGAGAAGATGATCTTACGTCTCAACCATCAGGAGCAGCAGGAGCTAGAGTTTCTTGTGCAGGAATTATTAATGATTTTTAAAAGCTAGAAAGTTCTATTTTTATTTAATTTTTCTTGAACCTCTAACTCTTTAATTGACATTACTTTTAAAAAAGATGAATGTTGTTCAATTGCATATTCTACTTTCTCAATAATTTCGTCAATAGATTCATTATTATAATCTATATCCAAGGCCTTCTTGATATGCATTGTCTGGAGAATATCTCTTTTTTTAATCATTATGCCCTTTTTATCAAATGATCGTCTAAAACCATCAATAACAATAGGAATCACAACAGGTTTATATCTTTTGATGATATGAGCAGTGCCTTTTCTGATAGGCTTGAAAGATTTTGTTGTTCCTTGTGGAAAGGTTACAACCCAGCCATCATCTAAAGCTCTTCCAATATTTGAAACATCAGAAAACTTAACCTTTCTGTTAATTTCTTTACCTTTTTCGCGCCATGTTCTTTCAATAGAAACTGAACCTGCATAAGCTAATATTCTAGACAATAAGCTAGATTTCATGGTTTCTTTTGCAGCAACATAATAAACATTTAGTTTTGGATTCCATATATAACCTACATTTTTTATAGAATCTGTTCTACCTCTTAAACATGCATTAAAAACATGAAACATTGCTACTACATCAGCAAAGTAAGTTTGATGATTAGAAACAAATAAAACATTTTTATCTGGTAGATTTTTAATGATTTCAGATCCTTCAATTTTTAAATTATTAAATCCCCTATATCTTCTATGGGTCATTATTCCCAGATATCTAATCAACCATTTCTTTAAAATTAGATAATGTCCAAAAGAATTTTTTTTTAAAAAAAGCATAAGTTTTTTATAACTAGAATTGTTGAAAAATTAAAAATGAATTTTTTTTAATAAAAACTTGAATTCTGATAATATCATTGCTGTTGCACCCCAAACAATATTATCTCTAAAATTATAAGCTGGAACGCCTATTTCATTCATATATTTATCATAAATATCAATTTTAATTTTTGATGAATCATCTAATAATAAATCAAAAGGTACATCAAAAACTTTTTTAACTTCATTTTTATCAATTTTAAACTCTGGAAATTGGTTGTAAATCGCAATAAAAGGGTAGACTATAAAGTTACTTGGAGGAATATAAATTGATGACAAGGCCTTTACGTAATTCATGTCATGTGCATCTAGCCCTACCTCTTCTTCAGTCTCTCTTATTGAAGTTTTCCAATTTGATTTATCAAATGATTCTTTTTTGCCTCCGGGCAAACATATTTGACCAGAATGAACACCCTTATCTATTGGTCTTTGCATTAACACAAAGCAGGCCTCACCAGTCTTGTCTTTATAAACACATATTAAAACACTAGCTATTAAAGCATTTGATTTGTAACTTTTATATTTCTTAATAAGCTTTAATCTCTCAGATGAGGACATTTCAATTTGAGCATCATTACCCGGTAACGATATTTCTTTTAATTTTGGAATTGCATTTTGAAATATCGAAAACTTCATGAAAAGAATTTTATTATTAATAGTTTTTATTTTTTCTAGTTGTGAGACTATAAAAAAAAATAAGCCTTTATTGAAAAACCCGGAAACAAAAACTATAACAAATATAAAACAGATTGATAGTTTTATAAAGTTAAATGAGAAAAATGCAATACCATTTTTATATGAGTACTCAAAGAAAAATTTAGAAGACAAAGTGAAAATATCTACCGAATATGGTGATATAGTCATTCTTTTATATAAAAACACGAACATTCACCGTTCAAATTTTATTTTTTTAATAAAGAAAAAATATTTTGACGGTACAATTTTTCATAGAGTTGTTCCTGATTTTATCATTCAGGGAGGAAATTCAGATGACTCAAAAATATTACTAAAAAGGAGACAAATAGGTAGATATTTACTTCCTCCAGACACAAGAAAAGGAAACAAACATCATAGAGGAGTAATATCAATGCCTAGTAGTGAAATTGACAATCCACATAAATTAGCATCACCATTTGAGTTTTTCATAGTTCAACAAAATTCAGGAGCATATCATCTTGACAAAGACTATACAGCCTTTGGGAGAGTAATAAAAGGCATGGATGTAGTTGACAAAATAAATAAAGAAAAAACTGATGACAGAGAAACACCACATAAAAATATATATATAAAAGCTATAGTTGTTGATTAAATAGATTTTTCTTATTAAATTTAGTTTTTTAATAGAATATACTAATGACACTCACTCAACTTCAATATACACTTGCTGTAGCAAAATATGGTAATTTCACATTAGCTGCGGATAAATCCAATGTAACTCAACCTACTCTTAGCATGCAAGTTCAAAAATTAGAAGAAGAACTTGGTGCTATAATCTTTAATCGAAACACAAAACCAATAGCATTAACTGCTGTTGGGGAAAAAATAATTAAACAAGCAAAAAATATAATTGAAGAATCTCAAAAAATGAGATATTTAATTGATCAAGAAAAAGGAGTTGTAGAAGGTGAATTCAGGTTAGGTATTATTCCAACAGTAATGCCAACATTACTTCCGCTTTTTTTAAATACTTTTCTGAAAAAATTTCCTAAAGTACGATTGAAAATTGAAGAATTAAATACTAAAAATTTTACTGAACAAATATTAGATGGCAGAATAGATGCTGGAATTGGAGCAACACCATTAAATAATTTCAAATTAATAGAAAACCCACTATACTATGAACCATTTGTGGGGTATGTACCAGAAAATCACCCATTATATAAAAATAAAAAGTTACAAATAAACGATTTAGAAAGTAGTAAAATTTTAATCTTAGAAGATGGTCATTGTTTTAGAAATCAAATGATTAATCTATGTGGCATAAATCTTATTGATTATAAGTTTAGTATTAAAAGTGGGAGTTTTGAAACAATGATAAATTTAGCTGATGAAGGTCTTGGAATGACTTTACTGCCTTACATGCACACACAATCTTTATCTAGTAAAAAACAAAAAAACCTAAGGTATTTTGAAGACCCAGCACCAGCAAGAGAAATTAGCCTAATATATTCAAAAGCTAAACTAAAACTCCCTATTGCTTTTGCATTAAATAAGGTTATTGATGGAATAATCAGAGGAACTATTCAGTTTGAAAATGTAAAAATAATAGCACCTAAATAAATATTTTTTTATTTTTAAAGAGGTCACAAAACAAATTATTAAATAACTTGTGAAGAACGTAATTAACGTTATATTTGCCCCATTATTTTTCGGGGTGTAGCGTAGCCCGGTCATCGCGCCTGCTTTGGGAGCAGGAGGTCGCAGGTTCGAATCCTGCCACCCCGACTAAGACAGTTCAGAAACCCTTAAAGTTCAACACTTTAAGGGTTTTTTTACACCCTGTATTTAACTTGTACCCATATAGTACCCTAAAATAGGTGTCAGAGTAGTTTTTATTGAACCAATAATTAAAAATGAAGAAATTTTGTTTCAACCCTGGTTCAGGTCCCCAAAAAACCATATTCATAAAACACCAAATTGATTTAGGTGATATGAAGTGTGGAAGTAAACTAATTTTTTAAATAGAGTTGTCTCAATTTTACCATATATAATATGAATAGTATACTGAGATTTAATTTCTTTAACTTTTTGAATATTTTTTCTAAGTTTATTTTTTTGAAATGAAAATGATTCTTCTGAAATAAACGGTTTAAACTCTCTAAGAGTTTTTGAGTTTTTGGGATACTTGTTTATATCAAACTCCAATGATTCTAAATATTTCAAAAAAAGTTTTCCAAAAATTCTCCCGAAGACCTTGGTCCAAAAACTAATTTTTTGATTTCCTATAGAGACTTCAATAAAATTGTTACAATGAATCATCATTTGAGATGAATTCATTTTTCCCCATTCTGGTAATGTCTCCTCTTCAAGATTATTTAATCTCTCTATAAGTAAATCAAAATCATAAATCATATAACACAATCTAATCTTCTTAAAACAACAAAAGGAAGAATTACATATCCGTATTCGTGTTGTTTGAATAATCCTCTTAGTACATCATCACAGACGTTCCAAATAAAGGAGGATATTTCGTTATGGTTTGACATATTTATGAATTCTTATTTGATTGTAAAATACTCTTTAAAATCACGTCAGTCAAGTTTTAATTTTTTAATAATTGTGATGAGGTTTTGAATTCTACTTTTACAAAGTTATTTGAAATATGAGAAATGTTTTAAAGTATGGAAAACACAGGTAATCTCAGAAGAATATTCATGGGGACTATTAGTCCCCAAATTAGTTGTTTTGGGATAAAATAAAATATATAAAGTATTAATAATCAGTATTTTAATACATATAGTTCAAATACTGCCACCCCGACAAAACTATTTATAACTATCTGATTTTCAAGGTGTTAAAATTAGTATTTTTTTAGCATCCATATCCTTCTAGATCTGAACATATTAAAGATGATATGTTAGTTATTGAACAGTAATTGTTCCATTCATACCATCGTGTACTGAACATTGGTAGTAGTAAGTACAAGCAGCTGTAGGCGTCCAACCAACAACCCTATTAGTAGTTCCATAATGTTTTATTGTTTTTTAATCTGTACCCAGAGATCCTCCCCAAATTTCCTCATTACAGAAACCAATATAACAGAGCCAAATAGACCATATATTAAATGGAGTATAAAGGTCAGTACTGTCAATAGATACATTTGCAGCAGCACCATTCATGAAAATTTCTTCATTATACAAATCACCTTCTATCAGAAAAAGATCATTAACCTCACAAATATTAGTATAACTAACCCCATCTAATTCATATTCACTTGGTGGAAGTATAATTGTTCTTTCTCTTAAATAGAATACTGTTGAATTCACAAAATAATTTTCATTGGGTATGGCATTAGTGAAAGAAACTCTTAGTGTGTTATCCAAATTCAATGAAATTTCATAGTTTATAAATTCTTGTCCAACTAAATTAGTCGTTGAGAAAGAGATTTTATTATACTCATTTTTTTTAAGTATTGTATAATTGTCAATGTTGAAGCCACCACCAGCGTAATCTTCTGCTGGTACGAAAATCGTATTATTATTTGTAAATAATGACCAATCTGATTCACATACATTTGTTCCACTTTCATAGGAATAACTTACAGAAGAGAAATCTAAGTTATTCGGAAAAGGTCCACTATATGAATTGTCATCAAAATATTCTTCTACTAGGTAAATGATTTTTTTAAATTTCCTATTATTATATATATTAATC
>CAJJCT010000028.1 GCA_905182735.1 Candidatus Marivariicella framensis | reverse complement strand
TGTAGCGAACTAATATAATAAAAAAAATAAAGATGACAACGCTAAATAGGTTCTTATTTGCAGAATGCAATTAGAAAATATAAATAAATTCATAACTTTAGATTAATGATTAATCACATCAATATGTATACATATGATATTTAAAATAATAGCTTTAATGTTATTTCACATTGCTGTGTTTTCTCAAACAAACACTTTAGAAAAAAAAATACTTGTTTACACCCACACCAATGGGTATGTTCATAATGAGGCTATTAAACAAGGAGTTGTGTTAATTAATGAAATTGGAAAAAATAATGGTGTTAAAGTTGTTCATTCTAAAACTCAAAAAAGTTTTAAATCTGATCAATTATTGAATTACGATGCGATAATCTTTTTATGCACTACTCTTGATGTACTTGATGATTTACAGCAAGAAAAATTTATAGAGTTTATTCACGCAGGTAAAGGATTTGTTGGAATTCATGCCGCTGCAGATACAGAATACGAATGGCCATGGTATGGCAGATTAGTTGGAGCCTATTTTGCTTCTCACCCAAAAGGCACTCCCAAGGCAACAATTCATAAAACTTCCAATAACTCTTTTTTTACCGAGCACTTAGAGGAAAAATGGGCCATAGAAGACGAGTGGTACAATTATAATTTCAGAAATCTAAACATAATTCCTCTTCTTATGTTAGATGAAAAAACATATGATGGCGGTGTTAATGGATCCAATCATCCTATTACATGGTATCATGAATTTGAAGGAGGTCGATCTTTCTATACGGGCCTAGGGCATCATGGAAAAACCTATAAAGATGAACGGTTTCAAAAGCTTTTGGAAAAAGGAATACTCTATGCAATAAATGGTCTTTAGATTATTAATCTTTATATTTTCAAAATTAATTTTCCCATCTTCTCTCCAGAGAATAATCTTAAAAATGTCTCTCTAAAATTTTCTATTCCATGGTAAATATCTTCTTTATGAATTAATTTTCCTTCTTTGATCCAGCCTGCCATTTCTATCATGGCAATACTATATTTAGGAGCGAAATCAAATACAACCATCCCCTTCATAGAAGCTCTATTAACCAATAAAGACAAATAATTTTCAGGTCCTTTGATATTTGATTTTGAATTGTATTGTGAAATTGCTCCACAAATCACAACTCTTGCATTTTTTCTTAAAAATATCAATGCTGAATCTAAGATTTCACCTCCAACATTATCAAAATACACGTCAATTCCTTTAGGGCAGTACTTTTTTATTCCCTTAGCAACATTTTCATTTTTGTAATCAATAGCTCCATCAAAACCCAATTTCTCCGTTAAGTAATTACACTTGGATTTTCCACCAGCAATTCCAACAACCCTACACCCTTTGATTTTTGCAATTTGCCCAACAATACTTCCTACTGCTCCAGCAGCTCCAGAAACTAAAACAACATCTCCTTCTTTAATTTCTCCAACTTCAAGAATTCCAAAATAAGCAGTCATCCCTGGCATGCCTAAGATTCCAATGTATGAAGACAGAGAAGATCTTGAAGGATCTACTTTGTGAAAATTTTCTCCTTTTGTAATGCAAAAATTTTGGACACCCCCCCAACCAGAAAGATAATCTCCAACTTGAAATAGAGTTTTTCCTTTTGTTTTTATGACTTTTCCTACAGAACCTGCTCGCATAACATCGCCTAACTCAACTGGAGGAATGTATGATCGAGTTTGATTCATCCAACCCCTCATTGCCGGGTCTAAAGAAATATATTCTTGAGCTATTAGCATTTCACCATCATTCAATTCTTGGATTTTAGATTCAATAAGTTCCCAAGTTTCTTTATCTGGAAGTCCCACTGGTCTCTTTTTTAAAATCTGCTGTTTATTAATCATGTCTTTCATTTATTAAAAATTTTGGGAAAGAAAACGGGAGTTTTTCTTTTGTATTTTTGATAGTTTGAATCATCTCCCCATCTATTATTTGCAATTTCTTCCAACAAATTAACCCCGCTTATTTTATTTAAAAGTAAATAAACAAAAAAGGGAGTTATGCATCCCAAATATTGAAGCCCTGAAAATGTAGGAAGTGCAATTATTGTAACCCCTATCCATAAGATTAATTCTCCAAAATAATTAGGATGTCTTGATATTGACCATAAGCCAGAACTTATGAAATTTCCTTTATTTTTTAAATTGGAATTAAATCTTGTTTTTTGAATATCTGAAATTACCTCAATAAGCCATCCAATTACCCATAATGAAACTCCTGGCAGAATAAACATAAAGCTGGTTGATTCATTTGAACTTACCATAATAATAACAGGGAGTAAACAAATAAAAACCCATAAGCCTTGAAGGACCCAGGCTATCATAAATCTAAAAAAATTTGTTTTTATTTCATCAAAACGAACATCTTTTCCGCTACGTTTTACTCTTAAAAACAAAAAGGAGCTTAGTCTAATTGCCCAGAGACTAATTAAGAATAAAGGAATTAATTTAAAAGAATAAAGCAAGTCACTCTTCGTGATTAAGCTGTAGGTTAAGAATACCAAGATTAATATAAAGGTTAGTCCTCCTGTTATATCAAAATAATGTTCAGTTTTAAAGATAAATGAAGGTAAAAATATAACTATCTGAATTCCAAAAATAATACCCCAGCTTTTTAGAGTGATTGAATTCCAAAAATCAATTCCATTTGAAATATCTCCAACTAATAATGCTAATACAAAAGAAGAGGCCAGAACTAATATTAAAAAAAGTATGCTAATAAATGTATTCTTCATTTTATGAATAAAAGTCCAATATACTTAAAAAGTAACCCTTAGTAATTAACTTTCTTGATAGACTTCTTTAAGCGCAATAGTAAAAGCTTGGACTTCAGGTAAAGTTCCTACACTAATCCTACACCAATCATAGAATGGAGGAAATGGTCTTCCTATCCTAATTCCTTTGTCTAGCATTTGTTTTCCTAATTTATCAATGTGTTTTTTAGAATGGAAGAAAACAAAATTTGTGTTAGAAGGAACGTAATCCAATCCAAGGTCATCCAATGTGTCTGTGATTAATTTCCTTCCTTGTTTTATTTTGTTCAACGAAAAATCATAAAATTCTTGATCTTCTATTGCTTTATCTGCTGCTGCTATTGCTAAAACATTACTCATCGCAACAACATTTGTTCTAATTTGTTTTGCAAGATGAGGAGGGGCTATTAAATAGCCAATCCTAAGCCCTGCTAATCCATAAACTTTAGAAAAAGTTTTTGACACAACAACATTTGCTCCTTTTCTAACCAATGTATCCATTGATGGGTATTCTGGTTCCTGAATAAAATCATAGTATGCCTCATCACTAAAAATAATTGCTTTTTTACTAGCGGAAACACAAAAATCTTCCAGAGCATTTTTAGGTATAACCGTTCCTGTAGGATTATTGGGGTTACATAAGAAAATTAGCTTTGTGTTTCCATTAATTTTATTATTTATAGCATTAAGATCATAACCCTTGTCTTCTCCAACAGGGACCCAATTGATTTTAGCTCCCCATTGCTCAGCAAAAGTCATCATAGCTAGAAAGGTAGGTTGTCCTGCAATTATTTCTCCACCACCTTGGGTGAAAGTAAGACCCGTTATTTTAAGTCCTTCGGTTGAGCCACCCGTAATTATTATACTTTCAGGATCAACTCCATGTTTTTTTGCCAATTTAACGGCAAGCGCATCTGAATAAGAATAAGGATATCTACAGCCGTGATCAAAAGCTTTAATAACCGCTTTTTTAACTAGTTCTGATGGTCCATATGGGTTTTCATTTGAGCTTAACTTTATTGTTTCTAAAAATGGTCGAGGATTAAATTTTTTAATCTCCTGGTTAGAAAGCATTAATTCTGGAGCTAATAAAAGTCCTCCTAAACCAACTGAGGAACGTAGCCAATCTCGTCTACTTTGCATAATTTCTTTATTTAATTTTCTTTTGTCTTTAATGTGGGGTATGAAACACCTAGCTGTTCCAGGTAGGTGTCATACTTTGTTTCGTCAAAGTAAAACTTCTCCAAATCTTTTCTAAATCTTCCCATTATTTGAGTGTTTAACTCAATTGGAGGAGGATCAGCAGCAGTAATCATAGGTTTATACTCTGTCTCTTTTTTCTGAATATTTTCAAAATAATCATTTGCTGAAGAAAGTAAATCAGGCTTAACCAAAAAGTCTAAAATTGTCATTGCCACAACTTTAGCTCCAGCAGTTGCTCCTTTATGAGCAATTGGAGTAGCCATCGCAATTGCATTAGACCAGTGGTGTCCTTGAAGCCCTGGGATATTAGAAGGGAACCGAAGGGTAACTGTTGGAACTGTCCATGAAACATCTCCAATATCGTCTGAACCACCACTAACCATTATTTTTGATGGTTTTCCAATTGGATATAATTCCAATGCCAATCCTTTAGTGTTATTTGATTTTACCTCTTTTTGAACTGCTTTTGCAAGAGCTTGATCTTCTTCTGACCATTCGGGCAATCCAACTTCTTCAATATTTTTATACATCGTTTCCGCTATAATCTTGTTAAAATGTCTTGGCCATGCAGTACCTACGACTCTTGATGAAACTTTCGTGTCGGTCATCAATGCGGCTCCATCAGCAATATTATTAGCATCATTATACATCTTCATAATCCCTTCATATTTAACATCTCTTAAGTAATACCAAATAGATGATTTTGAAGGAACAACATTTGGCTGATCTCCAGCATCTGTAAAAATAGAATGAGATCTTTTTAAAGGATGCAGGTGTTCTCTTTTATAGTTCCAGCCGACATTCATTAGTTCTGCCGCGTCTAAAGCACTCCTTCCTCTCCATGGAGCTCCTGCTGAATGAGCAGCCTCTCCTTCAAATGTATATTCAACAGATATAAGGCCAGTTCCTCTAGCTTGTCCCCAAGAAACTCCTAGATTGCTACTTACATGGGTAAATATACAAATGTCAACTCCTTTAAATAATCCATCTCTAACAAACCATGCTTTTGAAGCAACCAACTCTTCTGCTATTCCAGGCCATAAAATTAAAGTCCCTTTAATATCTGATGACTTCATTATCTTCTGAACTGCTAAAGCAGCTGTTACATTCATTGGAATTCCTGAATTATGACCCTCGCCATGACCTGGAGCTCCATCTACAATTGGTTTATGGTATGCTACTCCAGGATATTGAGATGCTTTTGGTATACAATCCACATCACTTCCTAAAGCAATAACAGGTCCCTCTCCATTAGACCACTTGGCGAACCAAGCGGTAGGAATTCCTGAAACCCCGTAAGTTATTTCAAATCCTGATGACTCTAGAATGTTAGTTAAATATTTTGAAGATTCTATTTCATGAAATCCTAATTCAGCAAAGCTAAAAATCTTATCAATCATAACTTGGGTTTGCTTATGGTTGTCATTTACAATAGAAGCAGCCTCAGTCTTATGCTTTTTTAATTTTGATTTTGAATAATTTTTTTGAGCAATTATGTTTGATGAAAGCAATAAACATATTGTCAAGTTTAAGATATTTCGAAACGAAAAATTATTTGTTGTCATTTTTTTAGATTTAAAATCATAGTTTATCTAAAAATATGAAAAAAACATGTAATCTCTGCATATTATAAAACCTCTTGTTTAAATCATAAATGGTTATTTTGCATAAAACATTAAACTTTTATGAAAAACCTATTCATAATATTCTTTTCAGGTTTGATTGTTTACTCCTCTTTTGAGGATGAAATAATGAAAACCGATTTTAATAATTTAAACCAAATTAGTGGTGAAGAATTATTAAATAAAAGTATTTCATATCATGACCCAAATAATTCCTGGAATAACTTTAATGGGGTTATGAATATTACAATGACAAGACCAGATAAGTCTCAAAGAAATAGTGAGGTTGAAATTGATATTTTAAGATCCTTTTTTAGGTCTAAAGTTATTCAAGATGAAAATACTATTGAACAAATTGTAGAAAATGATTTGTGTAAAATAACTCTGAATGGAAAATCTACTTTTTCTGAAGATGAAATAAAAAAACATAGGTTAACCTGTGATTTTGCATTAAAAATGAGAAATTATTACACGTATCTTTATGGTTTGCCAATGAAGTTAAAGGATCCAGGAACAATTATTAATCCTACAGTAACTACTAAAAATTTTAAAGGAAAGGAGTATTTAGTTTTAACGGTAGACTATGAAGAACCTGTCGGAAAAGATCGTTGGTATTTTTATTTTAACCCTAAATCATATGCACTTGAAGTTTACCAGTTTTTTCATGAAGAGAGTGAAAATGACGGTGAATATATTTTACTTTCAGAAGAAAAAGAAATAAGTGGTATTAAAATGCCAAAAATTAGATCATGGTTTTATAATGAAAAAGATAAATTTTTAGGAACAGATACCTTAAATTAATTCTATGAAAAAAAGTCCATATTTAAAAACATTATTCCTTATCATTTTTTTGGGAGTTACAATAGTAGGGAGTATTAAAATTTATTTTAACGTAAATGATATTCCTATTTATGATATTAGACTTGCATATAACTTCATGTTTAATAAAAATAAAATTTCCCAATATGAAAATTTGTCTGAACTTTTGGGATTCAATAAAGATGATAAATTATTGATCTTGCATGCTGATGACTTAGGCTTATCTGAATCCGTTAACCTAGCTTCTTTTGATGCGCTTAGTAATGGATATGTTAACTCTGCTAGTGTAATGATTCCTGCTCCTAAAACAATTGAGGTAGCTAATTATTTTAAAGACAATCCAAATGCAGATTTAGGTCTTCATCTAACATTTACTGCAGAGTGGAAAAATTATAAATGGTCAGGCATTAGTCCTAATGACTCAATTCCATCACTAATTAATAATAAAGGTGATTTTTTTGAAAAGAAAAAGACTTTTACAATAAGAGCAAATCCATTAGATGTAAAAAAAGAATTACAAGCACAAATAGATTATGCAAAATCAATTGGAATAAATCCAACCCATCTAGATAGTCATGAAGGGGCTTTGTTTTACTCACCTGAATTTTTTAAAATTTATATTGAAGTTGGAAATAAAAATAAACTACCTGTTTTTGTGCCTCAGGTCTTAGCACCTCATTTTAATAGTGACTTTTTAAAACCTAATAATTTAGTTGTAGTAAATAAAATGTATATGGCTGACAAGAATGTTTCTTTTGAAGATTGGTCAACATATTATATTGATATTCTAAATAATCTTAACCCTGGATTAAATGAAATAATTGTTCATCTTGGCTATGATGACAATGAAATGCAGGAAATTACTTCACAAAGAATTGCTTTTGGATCAAAATGGAGAAACCTAGACTATGCAGTAGTTTCAAGTCCTGAATTTAAAAAGGTGTTAACTGATAATAACATAAAATTAGTAACTTGGAAACAAATAAAAAACCTTTTGTATCCTACTAATTAGGTTATTTTTCTAAAAGTTAGGTTAATACGATCATTAATCACTCTAGAAGTTTTTGGTATTTGATGAAGCCAATTGTGTTGCATAGATCCTGACATAATTAACAAACTCCCATGCTGAAGCATGATTTTAAACCTATCAGTTTTATTTTTTTTATGTTTTAAGTGAAAAACCCTCTCTTGACCCAAACTAACTGAACCTATGACAGGATTTACACCTAACTCTTTTTCATTATCAGCATGCCAGCCATTACTATCCTTTCCATCTCTGTAGTGGTTTAGCAAGACTGTATTAAAATCATTTATTAAAATATTACTAATTTGATTTTTTAAGTATATAAGTTCAGCAGTCATAGGCTTAGATTCCATGGTAATATTGGAATAACTATATTCATTTTTATTTATACTGTGCAAAGAAGTTAACCTAGGTTGCAAATAAGTTTTTCCAAAAACCTTGATTGGATCTTGCTGCCATGGAATAGTGTTTTTTAACTTAATAAATAATTCATCAGCTTTATTTAAATTTAAAAAATTTGGGTAATAAACTAGTTCTCCATCGGGAATATTAGGATTCCATATGTTTTGAGAATTAATTAATGGTTTACTCATAAAAAAGATGTTAATTTATAATTTTACAGATTAAAACTTTGTAGTTGTACATTACAAATATTTAAAAAAATAAACATTGTTTAAAGATGTAAAAACTAAAAATTAGTTTTTACTTTAATATTCATATAAAGTATGTCAAAAACTGAAAATAATAACATATCAATAAAAGATATTTGTTTTCTTTTGGAAAATCCAGATGAAATTAAATTTAATAATTTCACAAAAAAGAGAATTATTCGAAGCTATGAGCGTGTCCAAAAAATGGCTGGAAGCGAAAAGGCAATTTATGGAATAAATACAGGTTTTGGTCCTCTTTGCACAACAAAGGTTTCACCTAAAGAAACAAAAGCTTTACAAGAGAATCTTCTGCTAAGTCATTCTGTTGGAGTGGGAAATCCTATAGACCCAGAGCTATCAAAACTAATGTTGATATGTAAAATCCAATCTTTATCTCATGGATACTCTGGAATTCGTTTAGAGGTTTTAGATCGTCTTATTTATTTTGTTAAAAATAACCTAACTCCACTCGTCCCCGAGAAAGGATCAGTGGGAGCTTCTGGAGATCTCGCTCCACTTGCTCATTTATTCCTTCCTTTAATTGGAAGTGGTTTCTTCTGGGATGGTAAAGAAAAGGTTAAAGCAATAACTGTTTTAAAGAATCATAAATTAGAACCTTTTAATTTACATGCTAAAGAGGGGCTTGCTCTTATTAATGGAACGCAGTTCATTTTAGCTCACGCTATAAAAGCAATATCAAAACTAGATTATCTAATGGATTTAGCAGATTTAATAGCTGCAATGTCATTAGAGGGGTTTCAAGGAAGTCTTACTCCTTTTAAAAAAGAACTTCATGAACTAAGACCTTTTATTGGAAACAAAAAAGTAGCTAGGCGTATAAGAGGGTTATTAAAAAACTCGCAAAACTCAGATTCTCACAAAGACTGTGATCGAGTTCAAGATCCCTACTCTATCAGGTGCACTCCTCAAGTTCATGGCGCATCAAGAAACGCATTAAGTCATGTTCAAGAATTGGTTGTTATTGAGATTAACTCAGTTACAGATAATCCAGTAATTATTGATGATAATACTGCCATATCTGGAGGTAACTTCCATGGTCAACCTTTAGCCATTGCTCTTGACTATTTAAAAATTGCAGCAGCTGAAATAGGTAATATTTCAGATAGAAGGAGTTATTTACTGTTAGAGGGGTTACATGGCTTACCAGCCATGCTTACTGAAAATCCTGGACTTAATTCAGGATTCATGATTACGCAATACACTACTGCAGCTTTAGTTTCAGAAAATAAATCACTATGCTTTCCTTCATCTGTCGATAGCATTCCCACAGGAATGGGTCAAGAAGACCATGTTTCTATGGGGAGTATTTCTGGTCGCAAATGCCTTGAAGTTATAGATAATTTGGAAAAAATTCTTGCAATTGAATTATTACATTCTGCACAAGCATTAGAATTTAGACGTCCAAATAAATTTTCTTCAGCCATTGAAAAAACACTTACTCTAGTTCGTGAAAATGTTAAAAAACTAGAACAAGACCGAATCTTAAGTACTGATATTGAAATAATAACAGGACTAATTGAAAATCAAGCTTTTAATGTATATCCAGAGTTATGACATTTAAAGAACAAATTTTACAAGGAATCCCTCAACAACTTCCTGAACTTAAATCATTTGATTCTAGCCTAAACCCAGCACCCAAAAGAAAACAAATCTTAAATCTAAAAGAGAAAAAACTAGCTATTAGGAATGCATTAAGATATTTTCCTAAAAAATGGCATAATGATCTTAGTTTAGATTTTACAAAAGAGTTAAATGAATACGGTAGGATATACATGCTTCGCTTTAAACCCAAATATTCAATTCATGCTCGTCCCTTAAATGAATATCCTGCAAAAATTGATGAGGCTAAGTCAATTATGTTGATGATTCAAAACAACTTAGATGCTAATATAGCTCAACATCCACAAGAGCTTATCACTTATGGAGGAAATGGTGCAGTCTTTCAAAATTGGGCTCAATATTTATTAACTATGAAATATTTAGCTACCATGAATAAAAATCAAACACTCCATCTTTATTCTGGACACCCAATGGGATTATTTCCCTCTTCAAAAAAATCTCCAAGACTTGTGATTACAAATGGAATGATGATTCCTAATTATTCTAAGCCTGATGACTGGGAGAGATTTAACGCTTTAGGAGTTACTCAGTTTGGTCAAATGACTGCAGGGTCATTCATGTATATTGGACCTCAAGGGATAGTTCATGGAACAACCATTACCTTAATGAATGCTTTTAGGAGGGTTTTAAAAGCAAAAGAATCTGTAAAAGGAAAAATATTTCTTACTTCAGGTCTGGGCGGAATGAGTGGTGCACAGCCAAAAGCCGCAAATATAGTTGGCTGTATATCGATAACCGTAGAGGTTAACTCGTCCGCTGCAAAAAAGCGATATAATCAAGGATGGGTAGATGTTCTCATATCTAATATTAATGAACTAGTAAGCTTTGTTAAGGAAGCTCAAATAATTAAAAAAACAATCTCTATTGCCTTTATAGGTAACGTTATAGAGGTTTGGGAAGCCTTTCTAAAAGAAGATATAAAAGTAACTATTGGCTCAGATCAAACATCACTTCACAACCCTTGGTCTGGCGGGTATTACCCCATAGGTATTAGCTATGAAACAGCAAATACAATGTTAAAAGATGAGCCTTTATTGTTTAAGAAAAAGGTTCAAGAATCTCTTAGGCGACATTCAAAAGCCATAAAGCTTCATGTTCAAAAAGGAACATATTTTTTTGACTATGGAAACGCATTTTTACTCGAAGCTTCTAGAGCAGGAGGAGAAGTTTTAAATGAAGATGAAACAGATTTTTGTTATCCATCATATGTTCAAGACATATTAGGGCCAATATGTTTTGATTATGGTTTTGGTCCATTTAGATGGGTATGTGCGTCAGGAGATCCTAGAGATCTTGAAGAAACTGATAAAATTGCAAAAAATGTATTATTATCTATAAAACAAAAAGCACCCAAAGAAATCCAAGGTCAATTAGATGATAACATAAAATGGATTGAAGATGCTCAAAAGAACAAACTAGTTGTCGGATCTCAAGCAAGAATTTTATATGCTGATTCACAAGGTCGAATTGAAATTGCAAAAGCTTTTAATTCTGCTATTTCAGAGGGTAAGATCGGTCCAATTATTCTTGGGAGAGATCATCATGATGTTAGTGGAACAGATTCTCCTTATAGAGAAACATCTAATATTTATGACGGAAGTAAGTTTACTGCAGATATGGCAATACATAATGTAATTGGAGATAGTTTTAGAGGCGCAACATGGGTTTCAATCCACAATGGAGGAGGAGTTGGTTGGGGTGAAGTAATAAATGGTGGTTTTGGAATGCTCCTTGATGGCTCCAAAAATTCTGAAAAAAGATTAAAAAAATTATTGTTTTTTGATGTAAATAATGGGATCGCAAGGAGAAGTTGGGCCAGAAATAAACCAGCTATTTTTGCTATAAAAAAAGAAATGCATCGATCTAAAAATCTGAATGTAATAATTCCAGAAAGCGTAGATGATAAGCTAATAGATTCTCTGTTCAAATGAAAATTCTTTTTAAAAACATCAAAGGACTTCTTCAAACTTTAAGTAAAACCAAAACTTACTTAAAAGGCTTTGAAATGAAAAAATTGTCTCAAATTAATAACGCCTATTTATTAATTAATAATGATGAAATTATTGACTTTGGTAAAATGAATTCCTGTCCTAAAATAGAGGTAGATGAAGTTGTTGATGCTAAAGGAAAGTTTATTTTACCCACCTGGTGTGATTCTCACACTCACATAGTTTATTCAGGATCAAGAGAAGAAGAATTTGTTGATAGAATTGCCGGATCCACTTATGAAGAAATAACTAAAAAGGGAGGTGGTATTTTAAATTCTGCGAAAAAACTAAAAAAAACTTCTTTTGAGCAATTATATAAAGAAAGCTCGAAACGACTTGAGGAAGTAATGAGCTTAGGGACAGGTGCAATAGAAATAAAATCAGGCTATGGCCTTGATCTTTTAGAGGAAATTAAAATGCTTGAAGTTATTGATAAATTAAAAAAGAATTATCCTGCTTCAATTCAAGCAACTTTTCTTGCAGCGCATGCAATTCCCAGTGAATACAAAAATAAAAAAAAGAAATATGTCGATCAAATTGTAAATGAGTGGATCCCTATAGTTTCAAAAAAAAATCTTGCAAAATACATTGATGTTTTTTGTGAAAAAGGATATTTTGAAATTAAAGAAACAAGATTAATTATAGAAGCAGGTAAAAGGCACGGATTAATTCCAAAAATTCATGTTAATCAATTTAATTCTTTTGGAGGTGTTGCTCTTTGTACTAAAATGGACTCTCTTACAATTGATCATCTTGAAGTCTTAACCAATAAAGATTTGGAAGCCATTAAAAAAAGCAATACTATGCCGGTTGCATTACCTAATTGTTCGTTTTTTCTAAAAATTCCATATACCCCTGCAAGAAAAATAATTGATCAGAACATTCCATTAGTTTTAGCTTCAGACTATAATCCAGGATCAGCCCCTTCAGGAAACATGAATTTTGTAGTATCACTAGCTTGCACTAAAATGGGGATGTCTCCAGAAGAAGCTATAAATGCAGCTACCATAAACGGAGCTCATGCCATGGGCTTATCAAAGGAGCTGGGAAGTATTACAAAAGGAAAGAAAGCAAACTTCATTATAACTAAAACTATTAAATCATATTCTATGATTCCTTATGCTTTTGGATCAAACTTAATTGAAGATGTTTACATTAAAGGAAAATCCATAAATATTTCGTGAGTAGTTTAAATAAATATTATAATCCGCCAATAAGATCAGAATGGAAAGGTCGTATTTCAAATATAGCTTCTCCCAACGAATATTGGCATGAATGTATTCATCTTCATCTTGATGGTTTAAGTAATTTGAAATCAGAATTTTTTAATAGCGATATCGGTCTTTTAGGTTACGCTAGTGATGAAGGGGTTAAAAGAAATAAGGGGAGGAAAGGAGCTGTAAATGGTCCAAAAGAAATCAGAAAACAATTAGGAAAATTATCTGCTCACTTTTCTGGGAAAAAAATCACAGATTATGGGACAGTAATTAGTCATCAAGGTAACATGGAGGTTGCTCAAAGGGTTTATTCAGGTATAATAAATGAAATTATTAAATCTGGTCAATTAAGTATTGGAATTGGAGGAGGTCACGATCTAGCATATGGACATTTTTGTGGTATACATAAAGCTATTAAAAACTCTAAAATTGGAATCATAAATTTCGATGCACACTTTGATTTAAGACCACCCATAGAAAACTCAAATTCAGGCACTCCTTTTTATCAGATATTGAATGAGTTTAAAAATGATGTTAGGTATTTGGCGGTAGGTATTCAAAAATTTTCAAATCCAAACTCACTATATAAAATAGCATCTGACATTAAGGCTAATTATATATCAAATGAAGATTGCACATTAATCAATCTCAATCATATTTATAAGGTTATAGATGAATACTTTAAAGATTACAAACACCTTTATGTTAGTATAGATCTAGATGGCTTTGCTTCCTCTCATGCTCCCGGAGTTAGTGCGCCAGGTCCTTTTGGGTTTTCAACTCATTTCTTTAGATGTGTTTTTGAATATATTTTAAAAACAAAAAAAGTCGTAGCTATTGACATAGTGGAGCTTAATCCAGATTATGATGTTGACTCTATTACCGCTAAACTTGCTGCTCAAATAGTCGATATTGCTGTCACCAAATAATGATTATTTGAAAAATTTCATTTTTTTTATCTTCTTCTTGCTTAATACTAATTACATTTAGCCGACAGGAAATAGTTATACCTAGAACAATAACTGCGAATTCTAGTGTGTCTTTAAATATATTTTATATGAAAAATTTACTTTTTTGCTTTCTAATTTTAATAACTAATTTTTGTTTTAGTCAAGGTATTGAAAGGATAAACAGTCCTGAGCATATAAAAAACAACAGTCCATTTTCTGAAGCAAGCATAGTTAATGGTGTAATTTACCTTTCTGGAGAAATTGGAACTCTACCAAATGGAAAATTAATTGAGGGAGGAATTACAGCAGAGACTCGACAAATACTTGTGAATATTAAGAGCACTCTAAATCGAATGGGGTCCTCAATGGATGATGTTTTTAAATGCACCTGTATGCTTTCTGATATATCTGAGTGGGGAGAAATGAGTGCTGAATATGTTAAACATTTTAAAAAAGATAAGCTTCCAGCTAGAAGTGCTTTTGCAGGAAGTGGTTTAGCTTTAAATGCAAAATTAGAAATAGAATGTATGGCTTTAAAAAACTAAGGAAATGAAATTTTCTGATTGGTTCGGAAATATAAATAAAGTACAAGAAAGGCTTGATAAAGTTTTACAAATTTATTTGGAAGATCCTGAAGGAAATTGGATTAAATAAATCAAAAGTCAAATTAGTTTAAATGAAAGAATTAAAGCTTTTAATTATAATTACAAATAGTACGATTTTGTTTTTTTTCAGTTTTTATCTTTTAAAATGGGAGCCAACAATAATTGGAGTTTTCAAAGAGTTACTCATTCTTCCCTGTTTTTTAATTCAATTTATTTTAGCTGTTTATATATTAATTAAATTATTAACTAAAAAAATAAAATTGGGTATTTACACTCTCGTTCATTTAATTTCAACTTTGTTATTAATACTTTCTTTCAGTTATAAATAATTAAAATTAGTTACTAAAAAACAATCTTTACTTTACTGAAATTAGGTGAATAACTGAATAATCATATGTATTTTTGTTTAAAATAAATTGTGATGAGAAAAATTGTTGCTTTTGGTGCTAGTTCCTCTAAAAAATCTATCAATAAAAAATTAGCAGACTATGCAGCTAGTCAAATTAAAGATTCTAAAGTTAATTTATTAGATCTTAATGATTTTGAAATGCCTATTTACAGTATAGACTTTGAAAAAGAGAATGGTATTCCTAAACAAGCCTATCAATTCAAAAAAGAACTGAGTTCTGCCAATGGAATTATAATTTCTTTTGCAGAACACAACGGAGCTTATACAGCTGCTTTCAAAAATATATTTGATTGGATTTCAAGAATTGAAAAAATAGTTTGGTATAATAAACCCATGTTTTTAATGGCTACTTCTGATGGGTCAAGAGGAGCAATTACTGTCTTAAAAATGGCACATGATAGAATTTCAAAAGGAGGCCAGCTAGATATTCCTAGTTTCTCTCTTCCAGATTTTCTTCAAAATTTTGACTCAAAACTAGGTATAATAAATATTGATTTGAAAAATGAGTTTAATTCATGTATTAAATCATTTGAAAAAAAAATATGAGATGTCAATAGAAATCTACCCAATAAGTCTCCAGGCAAAAGGTAATTTCAATAATGGAGAAATCCTTGAAAACAAACCAATTGGTTTTCCGAGTGATGGAGGAAAATTAAAACCGTATTCTAATCTTTTCTATTGGGCACATGCTTGGACTAATTCAAAAAAAAGCACTATTGGTCTTCATCCTCATCAGGGATTTGAAATTTGCAGTTTTGTTCTAAAAGGTCAAATAAATCATTATGATACAAAGCAAAAAAAATGGATTTCGTTAAGCCAAGGTGATGTCCAAATAATTCGATCTGGAAGCGGGATATCTCATGCTGAAGAATTGATGGAAAATTCTGAGATTTTTCAAATATGGTTCGACCCAGACTTATCTAAAACACTTAACAATGAGGCTACTTATGATGATTACAAAAATGATGAGTTTGAATTAATAGAATCAGAAAATAGAATTATTAAAATTATTAAAAACTCTAATTCAAAAATGCAGATCGAGTCTTCAGAAATTATAATTAAAGAATATGATTTTAAAAAAGAACATAGAGATAATGTTTTTGATATTTTGAATGACAAAATTCATTCATTTTTTATTTTAAATGGAAATATTGAAACAAATAATCAGGAGCTTGGAAAAGGAACTTTTTTCAAAGTCTCAGATGTAAACGAACTAAAAATAAGTCTTTTATCTGACATTAAGCTTTTTGAAATAATATCACCAAAAAAGCCTAAATATCGAACTTATGCTAGCTCTATGTTTTAGAATGCCAAAAAGCTAGACCTAAAAACAATACCTGAAAAGGCGCTCTTATAATTGCAGTTTGTCTTGTTATTCCTAATGCATTTTGAGCGTCTTGGCTGTCAATCAAATAAATATTTGCAGGAAAAACAGCAAATAAAAGAATTATTAATCCCCAAGCCGAATATTTTCTATACCTAGTTAATAGTCCTATTCCAAAAATAATCTCAAAAAAACCGCTTATATAAACCGCTTCAAGTTGCCAGGGAAAGTATGTAGGCATAATGGATAGGAAATAATCTGGATTGATAAAATGATTTATTCCTGCATAAGCATAAAAAAATGCCATTAAGTATATAGTCAACTTTTTTACATATTTCATTTTCTAAAAATACATTGCTAAAGTTTATTTTTTATACAAAAAAATTAAAATTTCCCAACCTCTTTAATTAAAAGACATATTATCATAAAAGCACAAACAATAATAACAAGAGTTGTTGCTGGTGAAAAATATTTTTTCATTTGTGAGAGTTAATTTCTTTAAAACTAATAATTAATTTAAACTAAATAAGGTGTTAGATGTTATTATTCAATACTTTTATAGAGAACTATAAAACATAAAAATGAAAAAATTACTACTTGTTGTTATTGCATTATCTACAATTACATGTCAAAATCCGCCCGATTTAAGTCTCTATAATCAAAACAAAGAAATTGCTGAAAAATTCATTCTTACATATCAAGCTCCTGTGAATTATGAGTTATTCGAATCTATGGTAGATGAAAATATTGTTCACCAATCTCCAATGTATGGTGCTGGAGAAGTTGGTTACAAAGAAGTCTTAGCTCAAGGTAAATTTTACATGACTGGTTTTGAAAAGGTAACTTTTACTGCTAAATGGTGGCTTCCTGGTGTTGACCCCGAAACTTTAGCTGCTGATGGAAGTGTTCGTGTATATGGTACATGGAAAGGAAATAGTATTGCTTCTGGAAAAGAATTTTCAGTAGATTCCTATCATTACTTTGGAATAAAAGATGGCAAAATTATTCAATCAGGAGATTATTTTGATGCAACAGGAATGGTTATGGCTACACAACCAGATCCCGTTGAAGAAGAAGTAGTTGAATAATTTTCAACGTTATTTATAAAACTAAAACCTCGCCAATTGGCGAGGTTTTTTGTATTTAGTATATTTAAAATATGAATAATTTATTAAAATCTTATTTTGGTATAACGCCTATTGAAATTTTAAAACTAAATGGATATGACAATACAAACTATCTAGTAAAAACAGTTGACAATAAATATATATTCAAAACATACACCGACATAAATCTTTTACCATTTTTAAAAGCTGAAACTGAAGCATTAAAATATTTAAATTCTAATAAAAGTTTTCGCTCTCCAAAGCCTATTGAGTTTTTAAATGGTGGATATGTAAAAAAGATAAACTACAAAAAGAATGAAATAATAATTCGTCTTTTATCTCACTTAGAGGGTAGTTTTATTGGAGAAATAACTTCTTCTGAACAAATAACAAAGTCGTTAGGTTTATTGTTAGCCGGGTTAAATCTAAAACTGCGATTTTGGAATAATTCGGTAATTAAAAGTAAAGAATCCAAATGGAATTTAAATTCACATTTACTATCTAAAGAATCCATAAGCCAAATAGCTGATTCTTCAGACAGAAACCTGGTTCACTACTTTTTTCAGCAATATGAGTTTGAGGTTGTTCCTATTAGTCAAAAACTTAGAAAATCAATTATTCATAATGATGCGAATGAATGGAATTTACTAGTTGAAAATAATTCAGTTAATGGTATAATAGATTTTGGAGATATTTCATATTCAGATCTAATTAATGAATTGGCAATAGCTGTTGTTTATAATTCATATCGAGAGACTGACTACTTAGGCTGGGCAGAAAAATTGATAACTTCATATAATTCGTTAATTCCTCTAGAAGAAATTGAAGTTAAGGTTCTTTATTATAAAGTTGCTTTAAGACTCTGTGTTAGTGCTTGTAATTCTGCAATGGCTAAAAATATAAATCCTGAAAATGAGTATATAACTATTAGTGAGTCAAAAATATTAAAAATGCTTAGGGGGTGGGTTAAAATAAGCCCTTATAAAGCAGAAGATTGTTTTAGAAAAGCGTGCGGTTATAAAAAATTAAAAACAACTAAAACATCTTCTTTAATCTCAAGAAGAAATGAGGTTTTTAGTTCTAATATTTCACTGAGCTATAACACTCCTGTTTTATTTAAAAAAGCTGCTTTTCAATATATGTATGACGCTCATGGAAATACATTTTTAGATGCTTATAATAATATTCCTCATGTTGGGCATTGTCATCCGAAAACAATTAAAATAGGTCAAAGTCAAATGTCAAAATTAAATACTAATACTAGGTATTTATATGATTCTCTTTATGATTATTCAGAAAAATTACTTGCTAAATTTCCCATAGGTTTAAATAAAGTTTTCTTTGTGAATTCAGGAAGTGAGGCTTCTGATTTAGCAATAAGAATTGCCAAATGGTATACTAAAAAAAACAAGCTAATGGTCGTTGAGCAGGGTTACCATGGGCACACACAAATAGGAATTGAAATAAGTGATTACAAGTTTAATAACTCAAATGGTATTGGTCAACAGGACCATATTTTAAAAATCCCTCTTCCCGATTATAAAAAAGAAATAAAGTCTATTGATGAACCAATTAATGGGTTTGATGATCAACTAAAAAGAAATAAAAATCAAATAGCTCTTTTTATCAGTGAAACTATTTTAGGGTGTGCGGGCCAAGTTCCTCTTCAAGATAATTTTTTAAAAAATATTTATTCTAAAATTAGAAATCAGGGTGGTGTTTGCATTGCAGATGAAGTCCAAACAGGTTTTGGTAGAACTGGAAATCATTTTTGGGCTTTCGAAGATCAAGGTGTAATTCCTGATATAGTAATTATAGGAAAACCAATGGCTAATGGTCACCCAATGGGGGCTGTTATAACCTCAGAAAAAATTAGTACTTCTTTTGGGGAAGGTGTTGAGTTTTTTAGCTCATTTGGAGGGAACCCTGTTTCTTGTGAAATAGCTAATAGTGTATTAGAAATTATAGATGATGAAGAGTTACAATCAAGAGCTATGGAAGTAGGGAATTACTATAAAAAAGAATTAAATAAGTTAAAAAATGATAGTTGTTTTATTGGAGATGTAAGAGGTAAGGGGCTTTTTTTAGGTATTGAAATTATAACTCTTACCGGTGAAGCTAACCCTATTCTTGCTCAAGAGATTAAAAATGGTTTAAGAAATAGGTTTATTCTTGTTGGAACAGACGGAGAGTTTAATAACGTGATTAAAACCAAACCTCCTTTATGTTTTAACAAGCAGAATGTTGATCAAGTTGTTTCAGAAATTTGTAAAATTCTTAAAAAAAATTAATAAAATCTTTCAATTTTATCCTCAAAAGCACCTGGTTTTCTTAATGCTATTTCTGCTGAGTATTTTCCCATATAGAAAAATCCAAGACATTTTTCACCTTCTAATAAAGAAATATGTTCGCCTAAATAATTCATTAATGAGGGAGAGCTCCAATATGAGCCAATACCTAAATTACTTGCCATAAGCCACATGTTTTGAACTGCCATTGAAACTGAAGCCAACTCTTCCCACTCTGGTAAAGATTCTTTTAAATCTCTCTGCATACAAATTGCAATTACAACTGAAGATTTCGTCAGCTTCTCTTTTATTTTATCATGTCTAAATTTGGAAAAATTCTCAGTTGTGTTTTCATATTTTTTAGCTAAAAAATTTCCTAATTTCTGTTTAGCGTTGTTCTTAAAAACTTTAAATCTCCAAGGTTCTGTTTTTTTATGGGTGGGTGCCCAATTAGCAGCTTCTAAAATGTTGTTTAATTCACTTTCTTTAATTGGCCTATCATTAAATTGATTTGGCATAATTGAACGCCTATTTTTAATTATCTCAAATAATTTCATGAAAAGATATTTTTAATTATAATATTTTTTCACCCAAGCAAGACTTTCATCCAAGCTGGAAAAAACTTGACTTTTTGGAATTAAGTCAGGAATAATATCGATTCTCTCGAGCATATACATCGGCTGTTCAATCAAATTGACTAATAAAACTTTTTTATTAGAAGCAACCAAGTCAACTAGCACATCTTCCATTGCATATAGTCCTGATTGATCCATGTAGGGCATTTTTTCTAGACGAATTATAATAACATCTGCCTCTTCAGGAATTTGTTTTGCTAACTGTTGAAAATCTGAAGTAGATCCAAAAAATAGTGGACCGTCAATATGTTTAATGAATACTTTTTTCGGAATATTAACCTCGTCTTGCCAAGCAGTTTCTTTTAGTAAAGAAATTGATGACTTTGCGGTTGTTAAATCTCCTATTTTTTTCATGAACATTAGGGAGGCTATAACAAGTCCAATACCAACAGCATAAACTAAATTCCAAACAGATGATAGAACTAGTACAATAAGCATAATGGCAACCTCGGTTTTGGGCATATATGGAATAGCTTTTAAACCTTTGTAGTCCATAACTCCAAATCCGACAGTAATCAAAATTCCAGCCAAAACTGCAGCTGGAATCATTGAAGCTATTGGGCCAAGAGCTAATAAAATTACAAGTAAAATCATTCCAGCTACCATTCCAGAAATTCTTGTCTTTCCTCCTGCATTAATATTTACTACTGTTCTTATTGTAGCTCCAGCCCCTGGAATACCTCCAAAAAGAGCTCCTATTGTGTTTCCTATTCCCTGACCAATCAACTCTTTATTTGGTTTGTGTTTTGTTTTTGTCATATTGTCTGCAACCACCGAAGTAAGAAGAGAGTCAATTGCGCCTAGCAATGCGAGTGTTAGGGCTGTAAATATATATGGGGAGATATTGCTCATACTATATTCAGAGAAAATTTTAAAATTTGGAATTGGTAAGCCGCTTGGAATTGTTTCAATAGTTCTGTAGTCAAGATTAAATATTATTGCAAACCCAGACATAAAGACTAAAGCGACTAAAGTACTTGGAATAGCAACAGTAATTTTTTTGAAGCCATAAATAATTATAATTGTTCCAAAGGCCAGAAAAAATTCTAAAAAATTAATATTTCCTATAGCATTAAATAAAAATCTAATGGATCCTATTACTCCAGAAGCTTCTGTCCCTGCTAAAACTTTTGATTCTCTCAATATTTGCTCTTCAGTAATACTTTGAGCTCTTCGAACAGTTTCAGTGATCTCTTCTAAAACTAAAGTTCCTTGCTTCATTTCTTCATTAATAATATTTTCAAAAATGATTTCCTCGGCTTGAGGCTTAAATTGATTTACAAATTCTATGTCCTCTTTAGGATAATAACCAATTGCTGGTGAGATTTGAGTAAGAATAATAATTACACCTATTGCTGTCATAAATCCAGAAACAACAGGATAGGGAATGTATTTTATATACTTTCCAAATCCAATTAAACCTAAGCCAATTTGCATTAATCCAGAAAGCATGAAAATAGTTAATATTGAGGGTAAAGCTTTAGAAATGTCACCATTAAAAGAAGCTATAAGACCACCAATTACAACCATACTTACTGCTGTCATAGGTGCGGTAGGTCCAGATATTTGCGTCTCAGTTCCTCCAAATAAAGCTGCAAAAAAGCTAACAAAAATAGCTCCATATAGACCTGCGCTAGGTCCTAAACCTGAGCTAACTCCAAATGCAAGAGCAAGAGGAAGAGCTACAATTCCAGCGGTTAAACCTCCAAAAATATCTCCTTTGAAATTTGAAAAATTCAATTTATTCATTATTTATTAAAATTAATAGTTCCTGTTTCTACACTATACATAGCTGAGCACATTAAAATTTTATTAGATTTAATCATTTTTTTTAAAATAGGGCTCTGTGATCTAATGTCATTCATTGATTGAAATAGATTATTATTAGCTACAGTATTTACAAAGTTAATATTACTAGAATCTCTGTTTTCACTAGTTTCTGTTTTTGTAGTATCTATTGCTGGTTTAATTTTTTTTAGTAAATGTGTTAAGTTTCCATCCTCTAGACCATCACATGCTCCTTTAACAGCTCCACAAGAAGTATGACCAAGAACAACTATTAATTTAACTCCAGCATATTTACAGGCATATTCAACACTCCCTAAGACGTCTTTACTTACTACATTTCCTGCAACTCTAACGCTAAAAAGATCTCCTATACCCTGATCAAAAATAATTTCCACAGGAACTCTGGAGTCAATACAGCTTAAAACAATTGCGAAAGGATGCTGTCCATTCGATGAGTTAGAAATTTGCTCTTTATAATCTCTATTTAAAAATTTATTTTTTAAGAATCGATTATTTCCTTTTTTTAACAAATTTATCGCATCCTCAGGAGTTATTTCTGTTTGAGATTTATTGGTTTGAGTTTTACTGTTATCTATCATGGTGAGTTAACTTTGATTTTAAAGTGAAAATAATATGAGGGAAATTGCCTTATTTTTAAATGGTCTAAATATAAAATACTGTATTACGTCTATTTATATTGTTTCTAATCAGAATCAAAACTACTTTTATTTTATTAAAATACATTTAAATGTCTATAAGAATCGGAAATAGTTGTTCAAACTGTGAAAATCTTCAATCCAATAATGTCTGTAAGATACATATGGTTTCTGTTAATCCAGCATATACATGTAATAGTTTTAACATGAAAGCTGCAATTAAGAATGACCCGAGTTGCGTTACTTGTGTTCGATACGAAGCCCCAACTTGTGCAAATCCTAAAAAAGCAGCTCCCAAAATGTCATGTTCTCATTGGGCGCCACAGGGTGCAGTTGCATAATTTATTTCAATTACATGCTTAGTGACAAGAACACGCTGAGCAATTACAATCTTCACAAGTGCAATGTGAGCAATCTCCAATTGAGCATGGCGCACATTCACAATTACATGATTTCATCTATTTGATTATTAGTTGTTTAACTAAATATACAAATAAAAAATTAGACGTTGTTTTTAATTTAATTATTGCCTTAGTCTCGAATTTAACAATTAATTTAGGCGAGTTTTTATTTGTAAACTACAACCTTATAATTTAAAAGGCCCCGTAGTTCAAAGGATAGAACAAAAGTTTCCTAAACTTTAGATACAGGTTCGATTCCTGTCGGGGCTACTCATAAAAAACCAGGTCTAATTTAAATTAGACCTGGTTTATATCATTATAGACTATATTTTCTATTTATTTGCCATATGTTTTTCAATCTGACCTTGCATTCCACTTACGTCCATCCAGTCTGATAAGTCTGCGATTTTTCCATCAGAGTTAAAATTTAAAACTCCGTACCATTTATTATAAACCTTAGCCCCAGACTCTGTGTGAATTCCTGACCATGTTCCATATATTCTCATAATATTTGGTTTTGAAGATGCTCCTTGCTCTCCTTCTCCTGATGAAAAAGTTGAACCAGCCCAATATGCAGGTGCACCTTTATTAACTAACCCTTGACCTTCAGCAAAAGTTATGTTGTCAAATTGATCAAAATATGACTGAAAAGTGGCTTTAACATCCTCATATCCAAGAATTTCATTTCCATTATATGCAGGAGGACTCCACTTTAACGAATCTGCCATTGTACCCATTAAATCTTCTATATTTTCTTCGTTGAAAGCTTTTCTATAAGCACTAAATGTTTCAATTTGTTTTTCAAAAGCGGCTTTATCCTCAGAAGAAGGGCCTCCTATTTCAACTTTTGTTTCTACATTAGTATTACATGAGCTTAAAATAAAAGAAGCTAACGTTAATACACTAAATATTTTTTTCATTTTTAAATGTTTTATATAAGTTACAAACTTACAAAAATTTTACAGGACTGTTAATTATATATGTTATTAATCAATGAGTTAGCTATTAAATTTTAGTTTCTAATTCAATTTCTTTTTGAAATGAAAAGCTAAAGCTTTCTTTATTATTACTCCACATTTCTGTGTATTTTGAATCCTTATTAAAAGTTTTTTTAATAAGGATTCTATAGGCTTGTCAAGCCTCTTCTTCAAAAAGTCCGATTTTGTTTACTTTGTTTGAACTTCTGTTTACTGATTAATTTAAGCCCCAACAAAAATTAAAGATGCCACAACTGCTATATGTGGTTATAGATTTAATTATTATTTTAAATCTTTTCATTTAATTATATCTAAGTAATTCTTCCAAAAAAAGTTTTTCTTGATTGCTCTGAAAGACTCACCCCTTCTTGATTGTTGTAATTAAATGTAACTAGTATTCTTTCTCCATCCAAAATGTTGCTTACTCTATGTAATGATTTATTTCCTTTGAAAATCATAAGATCACCTTCACAGGCTGGTTGAACATTTGGTGGGATTTTATCATCAAGGATATCCTCAACTAATTGATAATTCTCTGATCCATCTTTTTTATAACGCATATCAGTAAAGTACTGATATATTCCTCCTTTACTACAATTCTTAATAAGTAAAGTTATAGTAAAATCAGAGTTGTCAAAGTGCCAACCAAGTGCATCTCCAGATTCGTAGTAGTTAATGTTAACACTCGACAAATCATCACTATAGGGATAAAGATCTGAAACTCCCAGTAAAGAAGAAAAAAACTTTTGAATTTTGGGTGAATTATATATCTGCATTAGATATGATTGATCTGAAATTAAATCATTTGGCGCACACTTTTTTGTAGTCTTCATTATTCTATTTCTAGCACTATTAATGTCATATGATAAATCTGTCGGTTTAACATAAACATTATACTCTGAGCTACTATTATATGCTCCTGACTTTAAT
>CAJJCT010000027.1 GCA_905182735.1 Candidatus Marivariicella framensis | reverse complement strand
GCACATAAAACCTCAACGAACACCTCTAATGGTTATACTTATGAATATGTGACAAATGATCCCACAGAAACTCGTGTATACACATTAAATAACGGACTAAAAGTCTACTTAAGTAATTTTGAAAATGCTCCTAGAGTTCATGTTTTTACAGCTGTCAAAGCAGGAGGGAAGAATGATCCTGAAAATAATACTGGTTTAGCCCATTATTTGGAACACATAATGTTTAAGGGAAACAAGCACTTTGGAACCTTAAATTATGAAAAGGAAAAACCTTTATTAGATTCAATAGAAAATTTATTTAATGATTATGCAAATACTTCAGATCCGAAAGCTCGTGCACAATATTATGAAAAAATTGATGCTATTTCTAACAAAGCTGCAAAACTAGTCATACCAAATGAATATGATAAAATGATATCCATAATGGGTGGAAAAAAACTAAATGCATATACTACTGAAGATCGAACAGTATATACAGTTGACATCCCTTCTAACGAAATGGAACGTTTTTTAACCCTCGAAGGGTTAAGGTTTAAACATATTGTAAGTCGATTGTTTCATACTGAATTAGAAGCTGTATATGAAGAAAAAAACAGAACATTAGATAGTGATAATCAAAAACAAAATTTCGCCTTATATCAAAGTTTATTTCCAAGTCATCCCTATGGAAAACAATCTGTAATTGGAACTATTGATCATTTAAAAAACCCTTCTATTACAGAAATTAAAAACTATTTTAGCACTTATTATCGACCAAATAATGTTGCAATATGTATGAGTGGAGAGTTAGATTTTGAAAAAACTATTACTTTAATTGATAAACATTTTGGAGACTGGAAACCTAATCCAGATATTCCAATTCTAGAAAACGAGTCACAACCTGAAATAAAAGAGCCTATTGAAGTAGATGTTTTAGGTCCTGAAAGTGAATCAGTTGCAATGGGTTTCAGGTTTGATAGTAAATCAAGTACTGATTTAATGTATTTAAGTTTGATAGACATGTTGCTCTCTAACAATACAGCTGGGTTGATAGATTTAAATTTAGTACAGGAACAAAAAGTGCTGGGAGCGTATTCATATATTAATTCAATGGATGACTATTCGATTCATACACTCAGGGGAACTCCTAAAGAAGATCAATCTTTAGAAGAGGTGAAAGCTCTTCTTTTGGGAGAAATCGAAAACATCAAAAAGGGAAATTTTGAAAACTGGCTTATTGAATCAGCTATTAATGACCTTAAAAAAAGTGTTATGGAGCAAGATGATTCTGATAATGCAAATTATTTCAGAGCCAATAACATGGTCATGGCTTTTACTCGAAATAAAAAGTGGATTGATCAGGTTACTTATTTTAATCAACTATCCAAAATTAATAAGAAAGATATAATTGATTTTGCAAATTCTAATTATCATAACAATTATGCTGTTGTTTATAAGCGAAATGGTAAAGATCTAAATACAAAAAAAATAGTCAAGCCTAAAATCACCAAAGTTCAATTAAACCGTGAAGATAAATCTCTATTACAAGAAAGTCTAAGCAATATGAAATTGAAAAAACTTAAACCTAAGTTTGTAGATTTTAATACTGACTTTGATAAATATACAATAGGTGATATTGATGTTTTTTCGAAAACAAATATTGATAATGATTTATTCACCCTAGTCTATGCTTTTGATTTTGGATTTAACTTAGACCCCTTGATATCATTCGCCTCTAGCTTTATGGATTATATTGGAACTACAATATACAGCCCAGAGGAATTTAAGCAAGAGCTTTACAAGTTGGGTGCTAGTATAAGTTTTTATTCTACAGAAAATCAAATATTCCTTAACCTTAGTGGTTTGAGTGAAAATATGCTTCCCTCAATTGAGCTTTTTGAAAAAGTATTACAAAATCCTGTTGGCTCTCAAAAGTCTTTGGATAAACTGTTAGAGCGAATTATGAAGTATCGTTCAGATTTGAAAACAAATAAAAATCAAATTTTAAGGTCACAGCTGGTTTCTTATTCAACATATGGTAAGGATAATCCGAGCATAGGTATAAGCAATGAAGATCTAAAAAAAATTAAATCAAACGATCTAATTAAATGGATTAAAAACCTTTCAAATTATCCACATCGTATTTTATATTATGGGAACAAAACACAAGAAGAACTGACAGATATAATAATAACAAATCATAAAACTCCCGAAATATTTAATAAAATCAGTGATTTAAAAAATTATACTGAAATTGATTATACTGAAAAGCAGGTTTTTTGGGCTCATTTTGATATGGTACAAACAGAAATCATCTTATTGTCTAAATTGGATTTATTAGACAATTCAAAAGCAGCAGCCATTCGAATGTTTAATCAATATTTTGGAAGTGGAATGGAAAGTATTGTTTTTCAAGAAATTAGAGAAGCACAGGGGTTGGCTTATTCAGTATTTTCCTCATATAGTGAGTCTTCAGAAGCGGATAAGGCCGATTATTTATATTCATATATAGGAATTCAGTCAGATAAACAAGAAGAAGCTTTGTATTCTATGTTTGATTTAATTCATAATTTACCAGAGTCGCCTCAAGCTTTTGAGGTTGCAAAACAAGCCATTCTAAATAAAATTGAAAGTGAGCGCATTACCAAAAGAAATGTTCTTGAAAATTACTTAGTAGCTGAAAAAAAAGGAATAAATTTTGATATTCGTGAGCAAATTTATAATGAAGTAAAAACAATGAAAATTGAAGATCTTTCAGCTTTTCATAAAAACCACATTAAAGATAAACCTCACAATATTTTATTGATAGGAAATCGTAATAATATTAATTTTGATAACCTAAAGCAATACGGAAAAGTTCAGGAGCTTTCTTTAGAAACTTTATTTGGCTATTAAACTAACCCAATCTAGAGGTATATTGTTTTTATAAAGTTTAAGAATTTATTATCTTAATATATTATTAATCATAAATCAATTGAAATGAATTCAAAAACATTATTTACTATTTGCGCAGCTTACAATGTGATTGTAGGCTTGATGTTATATTTTATGGCAGAACAAATTGCTTTGCAAAGTGGAGCTGAAGCGCTAAGTCTTGAAACTGCTGCTGGAGGAAACATGAATACCGGTACTGCTTTTTTAGGTCTTGGAATATTAACTTTTATGATACGAGGCATACAGGGCTCTGACGCAAAAAATGGATTGATTGGATGGGGAATAGGAGGTTCTGTAATCATATTAGAGTTAATATATAGAATGACTACAAATGACAATTTTCATCCACCATTATATTTTTTAATATCAGGAGCTATGGTTATAGCAGTTTCTTTTTATGGTTCTACAAGAGCTAAATAACTCCTAGTGTATGAGGATCATACTTTTCTTGCACAAAAGCTTGATCCTTTTTCAAATCACAGGCATATCTTGTTCAGTATGTTCAGTATGTTCAGGTATTTTTAATTGATTACATTTGACGAATCTATGAAAAAGCTACTTCTTCTTGCTTTACTAGTTGTTTTTTCTTGTTCCAAGGATGAGCCGCTTCGTTATTTATTATCGGTATCTGCTAGTCTTGGTGGTGCGGTAAGCACAACAGGAGGTGATTACGCAGAAGGTAAATCCGTTACCATAACCGCTACTGCAAATCCAGAATATCAGTTTGTAAACTGGTCTAACGGATCAACACAAAACCCACTTACT
>CAJJCT010000026.1 GCA_905182735.1 Candidatus Marivariicella framensis | reverse complement strand
CATCATTCAATCAAGACATAGGAAGCTGGAATACTTCTAATGTGACTGATATGATGGTTATGTTTGCTGGAACTACTGCTTTTAATCAGGATATAGGGAATTGGAATACTTCTAGTGTAACTGATATGTCCTATATGTTTGAAAGTGCGTCAGCATTCAATCAAGATCTAACAGATTGGTGTGTGTCAAATATTGCATCTGAACCTTCCAGTTTTGCAACAAATTCAGCACTAACAAACGCTAACAAACCAATCTGGGGAACGTGTCCTTCTTCGCAATGTTCAATTTCAGCAACATTATTAAGTGCTTCTTCTGATGTAACTATGATAGTTGGTCAAGAAATTACTCCAATCGAATTTCAAATTACTTCAAATTGTGAAATTGCATTTTCTACATTCACGGGATTACCTTCAGGTTTTTCTGTTCATTATCCTACTTCTGGAATTGATCGACCTTATGTTGTTCAAATAAAAAATCAGAGCCCATCATTATTTACAGGTACTTACGATTATAACATCATTTTTGTTAGTACTTCATTATCGTCTACCGTTTCATCTTCTGTTACTCTAAGTGGAACAATTACTGTAAATGGCGGTTAAATATTTCATGTCAACTGATCGGTTCATTTAATCAAGCCTTGCCCGTTTGCTGCGTGACTAATATCACAAGAATTGCTCGGACTTAAACTCAAGAGATTGTTCCTGTGATCTACATTTATTATATTGTATAAAAAAGAAATACTTGAAAGTATCTATAAAATTAAAATCTATATTCAATTGTAATATAGAAAGAGCATTTAAGGCACCTATATTGGGAGACGCTACTAAGTTTTTAAACGGTTACCTATTTCAACCACCAATCATTGGATTTGATGATGTTGAAAATTGGGGTAACATAAATGGTAAAAGAGTCCCTGTTATTAAAGGAAATAGTATAGTTAAGTCGCACAGAATTTTTACAGATAAAATAATAGAAAGGAATGAAAACAAAAATTGGAAGTGGGAATTAAGTAACTTCACTTCAATTTATTTATTTTTTGCATATAAAGCAGTTGGAGAATGGGAAGTGAATGAAATACTTTCAGATAAAATTTCCGTAGTTTATAAGTATTCCTATTATTCAAAAAATATTTTGTGTCATCCTATAAATTGGCTATTTGTGAAGATTCAACTAAAAGGTATGATGCGAAAAGCGATTAAAGGGATTAAAAAACAAGCAGAATCAAATAAAGTATTTTAAATGCATTTATCATTTTGGACTTGAGAGTGCTTATAAATAATTGAATAAAGGAGTGCTTTTTTTCATAGAATAAAATAAATTATTAACCCACCGAAAATAAACCCCTCCATAAAACAAACCCAAAGTAGTCCATAATCTGAAACCCCAAATTCTTTTTGAAACCATTTAATTAATTCTTTATGTTGATTGATCATTGCTAAATTATTTTTTTAATCTTCTAAAAAGGTGTCTAGTTAAAAAAACTCTATTAGGGTCTTTATGTCCTGATGATCCTACTGCAGAGGAAATAGCAAATAAAGTCCATCCTAATTCATACATTTTATTTAATTTAGATTTAACTATAGTATCATTTGTTGAAATATTATTAAATCTTATTTCTGCAACCTTATAAAGATTTAATAGTTTTGTTTCCTTAAATATATAGGCTACAATATCATTTATTTTTGAATTACTTTTTAATTTTTTCACCATTTTTTTCTTATTGTTGATCCAGCAACACATTCTATATTTTCAGTAATTGCAATAATTCTAAATCTTTCGATTCCTCCGGTCACAATAGATTCAAAGACTATTATGAAATCAAATTCGTATGTTTGAGCAGATATACATGAAATGGATAAGAAGTTAAAAATGAAAATTAGGCCTGCAAAACAAGAGGACATTAATGTATTATTAAAATTTGAGCAAGAATTGATCAAGTTTGAGAGACCTTTTGATCCAACATTAAAAAAAGGTGTAATTAGTTATTATGATATTTCAAAAAGAATTGAAGATGAAAACTCTTATGTTTTATTAGTAGAAAGTGATAATGAGATAGTGGGTTCTGGATTTGCTGATATAGTTAAATCAAAACCGTTTTTAAAACATGACTATTTCATTAGTCTTGGTTTTTTTTATGTTAAAGAAAACTATAGGTCTAAAGGTGTAAATAAACTAATCTTAAATGGATTAATTAAATGGTCAAAAAACAGAGGCCTTTCAGAGGTTAGGCTAAGTGTTTATGATAAAAATATAAATGCAAAATCCGCATATCTTAATTATGGTTTTGAGCCTAATTTATTAGAGATGAAATTGAAAATATAATTAAAGTTTTTATCAAGACCTTAAAATCATATATTTGACAAAAATTATCTAATGGCGTTTATTGCAATTATAGTAGGGATTGTATTACTTATAAAGGGTGGTGATTGGTTAATGCGTTCTGCTGTTTCTATGTCTTTAAAGCTTAACATTCCTAAAATAGTTATTGGAATGACGGTTGTTTCCTTTGCAACTTCTGCACCTGAGTTGATTGTAAGTATTAGGTCAGCTTTATTAGGGCACCCAGACCTAGCTCTTGGCAATGTTATTGGTTCCAATATTGCTAACCTTGGTCTTGTTTTGGCAATAACAATAATTATATCTCCAATAAATGTAAATTCTAATTTTTACAAGACTGATTGGCCAATGATGATTTCAGCTACTATATTGTTTTTTCTATTTATTTTTTTTGATCATAAATTGACTTCAATTGAAGGACTTATAATGTTTGTTTTATTAATCTCTTTTCTTTTTTATTTAATTTTTTTTCAAAAAGAAACGGTTGATGAAATTTCTGAAAACAAAGATGTTTTAAGTATAACTCAGATCTCTTATTATTTACTTGCAGGGGGATTCAGTCTATGGTTGGGTTCGGAAACACTGATCAAAGGTGCTGTTGCATTAGCCTTGGATAATGGAGTTTCAGAAAGAATAATTAGTGTAAGTATAATCTCTATAGGCACCAGTATTCCTGAACTTTCAGCTTCAATTATAGCAGTAATTAATAAAGAAAAAGCGATTTCAATTGGGAACTTAATAGGGTCGAACATATTTAATTTATTAGCTGTTCTTGGGATTACATCAATTATTGCTCCAGTTAGTGTTGTTGATATGGGACTTCTAGATAATGATTTATGGTGGATGATAGGAATTTCTTTTTTGATTTTACCTCTGGTGTTCTTTTTTAAAAGGAATCAATTAAGTAAAATTGAAGGAGTAATATTATTATCTGTTTACATATCCTTCATATATCCTTTAATCTCTAAATAAAAAAACACCCTAAACAATAAAATTTAGGGTGTAAATTAAAAACACAAATTAAATTATATTTTTGCTGATTTAACAGTTTTAATAATTCTTGAAGCAATTTTGTATGGATCTCCGTTTGATGCTGGGCGTCTATCCTCTAGCCAGCCCTTCCATCCATTCTCGACAGTTGCAATTGGGATGCGAATAGATGCGCCTCTGTCAGAAACTCCATAACTGAAGTCATTTATAGAAGCTGTTTCATGAAGACCAGTTAGTCTTTGGTCATTGTCTTGACCATATACTGCAATGTGTTCTTTTGTGAGAGGTCTAAATGCTTCACATATTTTTTCATAGGTTGCTTGATTTCCACATGTTCTAAGAATCTCATTTGAAAAGTTCGCATGCATTCCAGATCCATTCCAATCCCCCTTGACTGGTTTAGGGTGGTACTCTATGTAATATCCATATTGTTCTGTAAGTCGATCTAGAATGTATCTAGCTATCCATATTTCATCTCCAGCTTTTTTGGCTCCTTTAGCAAATAATTGAAACTCCCATTGACCACTAGCAACTTCTTGATTTATTCCTTCAAAATTTAATCCTGCATCGATACAAAGATCAGCATGCTCTTCAACAAAATCTCTTCCGTGTGTGTTTCTCCCTCCAACTGAACAGTAATATAAACCCTGAGGTCCAGGATAGCCTCCTACGGGAAAACCTAAAGGAAGTTGTGTGTCAGTGTCCATTATAAAATATTCTTGCTCAAAACCAAACCAAAAATCATTATCATCATCATCAATTGTTGCTCTTGCATTAGATTCATGAGCTGATCCGTCTGCATTTAAAACTTCAGTCATTACTAAAAATCCATTTACTCTCATTGGGTCAGGGTAGATTGCGACAGGTTTTAATAAGCGATCTGAAGAACCTCCTTCTGCTTGAAGGGTTGAGGATCCGTCAAAAGACCACATAGGACAGTCTGATAATTTACCATTAAAATTTTCTATCACTTTGGTTTTACTTCTTAGATTAGCTGTTGGTAAATAACCATCAAGCCATATATATTCAAGTTTTGATTTGCTCATTTTATAAATTTATATTAAAAAATTAAAATTAATAATTTATTAAAGTTACACCCCTTTTATAAGGGGGTAAATTGTTATATGTGAATAAATTTTTGTGAATACCCATGTTTTTATGGGGTTAAAATGTCAATTTGTTAATAGCTAAGGTGTTTTGCTCTCTTGATTTTAAAAAAACTTTATATTTGATTTTTATATTAATTAAATTTAAACACTTTGAAACACTCTGAGATTTTCGGCGCTAGCGTTTTTAATGAAAATAATTTTAAGCAATACTTGAATAAGGAATCCTTCAATAGTTTAATTGAGGTAATAGATAAAGGAAATAAGATGTCTCGAGCATTAGCAGACCAAATAGCAGCAGCCATGAAATCTTGGGCTCTTTCAAAAGGAGCTACTCATTATTCACATTGGTTTCAGCCTCTAACAGGAGCTACTGCTGAAAAACATGATGCATTTTTTGATATTACTGTTGATGGTTTCCCTCTTGAAAAATTTGATGGCGCAGAGTTAGTCCAACAAGAGCCAGATGCTTCAAGTTTTCCAAGTGGTGGAATTAGAAATACTTTTGAAGCTAGGGGTTATACTGCGTGGGACCCTACTTCTCCTGCATTTATTTTTGACACCACATTGTGCATACCAACAATTTTCGTTTCTTATACAGGGGAGGCTTTGGACTATAAAACTCCTTTACTGAAATCAATTGCATCTCTTGACCAAGCCGCAACATCAGTATGTAAATATTTTGATAAAAATGTATCCAAAGTATATCCAACTTTAGGTTGGGAACAGGAATACTTTTTAATTGACAAATCATTAATAGACTCTAGGCCTGACTTAAAAATGACTGGAAGAACTCTTTTAGGTCATGGATCTTCTAAGGGGCAACAATTGAGTGATCATTATTTTGGGTCAATCCCAAATCGTGTTTTAGAGTTTATGAAAGAACTTGAATTTGAATGTTTAAGACTTGGAATTCCAGTTAAAACAAGACATAATGAGGTGGCACCAAGTCAATTTGAATTAGCTCCAATTTTTGAAGAAGTTAACTTGTCAGTTGATCATAATTCTTTGTTGATGGATATTATGCATAAGGTTGCATATAAACATGATTTAGAAGTTCTGTTCCATGAAAAACCATTTAATGGAATTAATGGATCAGGAAAACATAATAATTGGTCTTTAGCAACAAATACAGGTGTTAATCTTCTTAGTCCTGGCAAAACTCCTATGAGTAATTTACAGTTTTTAACATTTTTCATAAACACTGTTTCTGCAGTATTAGACCATGAAGAGCTATTGATAGCGGCAACTTCTAGCGCAAGTAATGATCTAAGGTTGGGTGCAAATGAAGCTCCTCCTGCCATTTTATCTGTTTTTATAGGTGAGCAATTAACTAAAGTAATAGAAGATTTAGAAAATGTTTCAAAAGGAAAACTCTCTCCAGAAGAAAAAACAGACCTTAAATTAAATGTGATTGGAAAAATTCCTGAGATTTTACTGGATAACACAGATAGAAATAGAACCTCACCATTTGCTTTTACTGGAAATAAATTTGAATTTAGAGCCGTAGGCTCCAAAGCAAACTGTGCCAAGCCTATGACATTTTTAAATGCTATGGTTGCAGAAAAACTAATATCTTTTAAGATAAAAGTTGATAGTCTTGTAGATGGAAAAAACATGAAAAAAGATGATGCTATATTTAATATTTTAAGAGATCAAATCAAAGAAATAAAACCAATTTTATTCGAGGGAGATGGTTATTCTGATATTTGGGTTAAAGAAGCAAAAAAGAGAAACTTGAGTCATAACAAATCCACTCCAGAGGCTTTGTCTGCATATTTATTTGAAAAGAGTGTCAGCCTTTTTTCATCTTTAAATATTTTATCCCAAAGGGAGATTGAAGCGAGGTATATAGTAGACCTTGAAGAGTATACTATGAGGATTCAGATTGAAGCCAGGACTTTAGGAGATATATCTCGTAATCATATTATTCCTACTGCAATAAATTATCAAAATACTTTAATTGAAAATGTTAGAGGTCTTAAGGAGATCTATGGAAATGATTTTAAAAAATACGCAAAAGAGCAAATGTTAATAATTGAAAGAATATCTGGACATGTTTCCGCTATTAATTCTGGAGTAAATTCTATGATTGATTCTAGAAAAAAAGCAAATGAAATCAGTGATCATCAAAATAAAGCTATGGAGTACTCAAAGCAAGTTCTTACGAAAATGGACCCCATAAGATATCATTGTGATAAACTTGAACTATTAGTAGATAATACCCTTTGGCCACTTGCAAAGTACAGGGAGTTGTTGTTTAGTTGTTAATTAATTTAACAAATTCTTTGAAGTCAAAAATAGACTCCATAATATGGGGTGATTTTGAATACTTAAAGTATTTTTGTTATAATTTTAGGTTTTATGTCAATTAACAGATATAGTCTTCGTGGTGTTTCAGCTCAAAAAGAGGATGTGCATAACGCTATTAAAAATATAGATAAAGGTTTGTTTCCAAATGCCTTTTGCAAGATTATACCTGATTATTTAACAAACAGTAAAGACCATTGCATTGTTATGCATGCAGATGGAGCCGGAACAAAATCATCATTAGCTTATTTATATTGGAAAGAAACTGGTGATTTGTCAGTTTGGAAGGGTATAGCTCAAGACTCTCTAATAATGAATATTGATGACTTAATATGTGTTGGTGCAACCGACAATATTTTACTTTCATCAACCATTGGAAGAAATAAAAATTTAATTCCTAGCGAGGTCATTTCAGCAATCATTAATGGAACTCAGGAGCTAATAGAAGATCTTAGAAAATATAATATTAATATTTTTTCAACTGGGGGAGAGACAGCTGATGTTGGGGATTTAGTTAAAACCATAATAGTAGATTCAACAATAACTGCTCGAATGAAAAAAGAAGATGTTATTGATAATTCTAATATTCGATCTGGCGATGTAATAGTAGGCTTAGAATCATACGGTAAAGCTACATATGAAAACAGTTATAATGGAGGTATGGGTAGTAATGGTTTAACATCTGCCAGACACGATGTTTTTGCAAAATATTTAGCTGATAAATATCCTGAAACTTATGATATTAACTTACCTTCTTCCTTGGTGTATTCTGGTAAAAAAAAATTAACTGACCCTGTTGAAGGACTTGATTTAGATGTTGGAAAATTAGTTTTGTCTCCTACTAGAACATATGCTCCAATTGTTCAGCAGGTTTTTGAAGAAATTGGTAGAAATAATATTCATGGTATGATTCATTGCAGTGGAGGAGCTCAAACTAAAATTCTTCATTTTATTGATAAACTTCATGTTATAAAAGATAATTTTCTTCCTGTTCCACCTCTATTTAAAATAATTCAAAATGAATCAGGAACTTCCGGTAAAGAAATGTATCAGGTTTTTAATATGGGTCATAGGCTAGAGTTTTATGTAGATCATTCTATTGCAGATGATATTATATCAGTATCAAAAAACTTCAATGTTAAAGCTCAGATTATAGGTAGAGTAGAGTCTGCAAATGCTAAAAAACTTACTCTTAAAACATCACAAGGTGTTTTTATATATTAATTATATCGTAATTTTATATTAATAGTTTCTAAAATGATAGACAAGTTAAATATTATTAAGCAAAGGTTTGATGAGGTTTCAGATCTAATAATCCAACCAGATGTTATATCTGATCAAAAAAAATATATTCAAATAAATAAGGAATATAAAGACCTTAAGGCAATTATGGATCAAAGTGAAATATACTTGTCTTTATTTGCTAATATAGATGAGGCTGAAATAATATTAAAAGAAGAGACTGATTCTGAAATGATAGAAATGGCTAAAACTCAAATTGAAGAAGCTAAAATTCAAATTCCAGAACTAGAAGAAAAAATTAAGGTTTTATTGATACCTAAAGACCCCGAAGATTCTAAAAACGTTGTAATTGAGATTCGAGCTGGGACTGGAGGAGATGAAGCTAGTATTTTTGCTGGAGATTTATACCGTATGTATTTAAAATACTGTCAGGATAAAGGTTGGAAGACTAGTCTGGTTGACTCAAGTGAGGGGACTGCAGGTGGTTTTAAAGAGATCATTTTTGAAGTGTCAGGACAAGAAGTTTATGGTACTTTGAAATATGAATCAGGAGTTCATAGGGTTCAAAGAGTGCCTCAAACTGAAACCCAAGGAAGAGTTCATACGTCTGCTTCTACAGTTATGGTTTTACCTGAGGCTGAAGAATTTGATGTCCAAGTTGATATGAATGAAGTAAGAGTTGATTATTTCTGTTCATCAGGTCCGGGAGGTCAGTCAGTTAATACTACATATTCTGCAGTAAGATTAACTCATGAGCCAACTGGTATAGTAGCTCAATGTCAAGATCAAAAGTCTCAACATAAAAATAAAGATAAGGCTTTAAAAGTTTTAAGATCAAGGCTTTATGAAATGGAGTTAAGTAAAAAATTAGAGGCAGATTCCGAAAAAAGAAATAGTTTAGTTTCTTCTGGAGATAGATCAGCTAAGATCAGAACTTATAACTATCCTCAAGGAAGAGTAACTGACCATAGAATAGGTCTAACATTATATGATCTTCAAAATATAATTAATGGAGATGTTTCAAAACTTATTAATGAACTTCAGCTTCATCAAAAAACTGAAAAATTAAAATCATCGGCAGAACTTATATGAACCAAAAAATCATTTTTGATCAAATTAAAGAAAAACGCTCCTTTTTGTGCGTTGGCCTAGATGTTGATTTAAAAAAGATACCCAAGCATCTTTTGTCAGAAGCAGACCCTATTTTTTCTTTTTGTAAGGCGATTATTGATTCTACTTCCAAATATGCAATAGCCTATAAACCTAACATTGCATTTTTTGAATCTTACGGATCAAAAGGGTGGGAGTCTTTAGAAAAAGTAAGTAATTATCTTTCCACTAATTATCCAAATGTTTTTACAATTGCAGATGCAAAAAGAGCTGATATAGGTAACACTGCATCTCGATATGCCGAAGCTTTTTTTAAAAATCTTTCATTTGATTCAATAACAGTTTCTCCTTATATGGGTAAAGACTCTGTAGAGCCATTTCTTAATTTTAAGAATAAATATGCTATTATTTTAGCCTTAACATCTAACGATGGTGCTGATGATTTTCAGTTTTTCACTAGTGATAAAACAGCCTTATATGAAAGAGTAATTCAGGTTTCTAAAAAATGGAAGAATTCTGAAAGAATCATGTATGTAGTTGGAGCCACAAAAGCAGATTATTTAAAAAAGATTAGAAAGATTGTTCCTGATTCATTTCTTTTGATTCCAGGGGTAGGAGTACAAGGTGGAAGTTTAAGAGATGTTGCCTCAACTGGAATGAATGAACAGTGTGGCTTAATCGTTAATTCATCTCGACAAATTTTATACGCTAACGGAGGATTGAGTTTTGATGTTTCTGCGAGAGAAGAGGCTAGAAAACTTCAAAAAATTATGGAACAAGAATTGATAAAAAAGGGAATTATATAAATGCTTCATTACACTGTTTATAGAAATAATAAAAAAAAATCATCATGGATAACTTTTATTCATGGAGCTGGAGGTAGTTCATCAATTTGGTTTAAACAAATAAGATATTTTTCAAAATATTTTAATTTATTGTTAATTGACTTAAGAGGTCACGGTAATTCTAAGAGTTTAATGGTTAACCCTTTTCAGCCGAAATATACTTTCAAAGTTGTTACAGAGGACATAATAGGAGTTTTAGATAATGAAAAAATAATAAAATCTCATTTTGTTGGAATTTCATTAGGAACAATTTTAATAAGAAAAATAGCTGAAACTTCACCTGAAAGAGTTGTTTCGATGATAATGGCGGGAGCAATTATAAAATTAAATTTTCGATCCAGATTAATGATGTATTTTGGAAACTTAACAAAATCTTTTTTACCATATATGTTGATTTACAAGATGTTTGCTTGGATTGTAATGCCAAATTCAAACCATAAAGAGTCACGTTTATTATTTGTTAGAGAAGCGAGGAAGCTTTACAGAAAAGAATTTCTAAGATGGTATAAGTTAACAACTGAAATTATCCCTTTACTTAAAATATTTAGAAAAATTGAAGTTAAAATACCTACTTTATATATAATGGGTGCCCAAGATTATTTATTTCTAACACCAGTTAGAAAACTTGTTTCTCAGCATAGCTATTCAAAACTTATTGTTTTGCCTGAGTGTGGTCATGTAGTAAATATTGAAAGACCAGAATTATTTAATAAAGGCATGTTGTCATTTATTGATGATGGGATTTAAGTAAATCTAGTTTCCTGGTTGTTTGATTGTAAATAAACTTTTTTCTTTGGCTGCATCAACCATGTTTTTAACCTCCTTTAATAGAAGTTTAGAATTGTAAACCACACCATTGCTAATTGTATATTTCACACCTCCAACTCTTACTATTTTATTCTCTTCATTAATTTTTATAGCCCCTGTGCCATATAAAACCTTAAGGTTTTTTAATGGATTTTCTTCCACAAGAATCATGTCTGCTTGTTTTCCAATTTCAATAGATCCAATTTTTTGATCCATTCCTAGAGCTTCAGCTCCATTAAGTGTTGCTGATCTAATTACTTCAAGAGGATGAAACCCTGCTTCGCGAAGCAGCTCAAGCTCCCTGATATATGCGAAGCCGTAAAGTTGATAGATAAACCCCGAATCTGACCCTGTAGTTACTCTTCCACCTCGATTTTTATATTCATTAATAAAGGTCATCCACAATCGGAAATTATTTTTCCAAGCAACTTCTTGTTCAGTCCCCCAGAAATGCCAATATGATCCGTGTGAAATTTTACTTGGCTCATAAAATTTCCATAATGAAGGAAGAGTATATTTTTCATGCCATTCTGCTCTTCTTGCTCGATGTAAATCCCTGCTAGCTTCATATATATTAAATGTAGGGTCTAGAGTAAAATCTAAATCTATTAATTCATTCATTACATTATTCCAGTGATCTGAGTAGGGTGCAGCAGCTTGTTCCCAAAGTTTTCCTGCTTCTTCAAATCTATGTTGTTCATTTTGGTAATTATAATCTAAAGGATAGTTTTGAACTGTTCTGTCTTCAAATAACGCTTCTGGAAGTCCATACCAATGCTCCATTGAAGTTAAACCAGCTCTTGCCGAATGTAGTACATTCCATCTTGCAACACTCATCTGAGTGTGATGACATGCAGAACCAAGGCCAAGTTTTTTATTTTCAGCTAAAGCTGCTTTCATTATTTTTGGATCTGCTCCAAAAAATTTAATTCCATCAGCACCATTTTTTTTATTTTGTTGAACCCAATCTATGGCTTCTTGTGACGAATTAATCCCTTTTTCACTCCCTTGTCCAAAAGACGTGTAGGCTATTATTCTAGGGGCTATTATTTCATTTTTTTCTGCTTTTCTCTTCAAATTTAAGGTGTAATCAAGCCCTCTTCCGCTAGGCTCTCTTACGGTAGTTACTCCATGAGCTAGCCAGAGTTTGAAAACATAATCCCAATCAGTTCCTTGTGAAGTTCCTCCAATATGTCCATGCATATCGATGAATCCTGGCATTAAATACATTCCTGATGCGTCAATTTCTTTACCTCCTTTTTTTAACTTTGGACGTCTGCTGGTTTTTATATCAATTCCAGGATAACCTACCGTTTTTATTTGAACAATTATATCTTTTTCAACAACAATATCTACAGGGCCAATTGGAGGAGCCCCATTTCCATTTATAAGAGTTACTCCTCTAATTATTAGTTGTGAGAATGGTCCTTCGGACAATTCTTGAGATGATAGATAGGTTGAGCTAAATATTAATAAAAAAAGAAATAGGAGCTTTTTCATTTAGTTTTTTCTTTTAAAGATAGAAAAAACCCTCAGATACCAAACTGAGGGTCAAAAACCAAACAAATAACCTTATACTTCTATAGCAGCTTAGAAAGAATAAATTGCTGCAATAATAAATGAGGCTAAATTATCAGATGCACCTGAGGTGTCTGCGAATATTTTTTCAGAGGCACTATCAATTCTTATTTCTGGCTTGAGTATCATATTGCCAGATGTATAACTTCCGGTTAGAGTTATTGAAGTGTTATCAGCATCTCCTGAAGCATTTCCAAAAACCCCTGTAAAATCTTTTTTGTCAGAGAATATTTCACCTCTTAATCCAAGACTGAATGAGTCAGATAATATTAATTGAGGGTATAGCGCTATTCCTGAAAAACCTCCATCCGGAGTGTCATTGGATGCTGAAGTAGCATTGATTCCAAAAAAGAAAGATTCAGATAATTTAAATCCACCTGTATAATCAATTTGGCTATATCCTTTACCGCCTAGATAGTTGATATATTGGCCACTAAAACTAAATTGAACTCCTAGCATGTATGTGTCATCTGGATTACTTTCAGTAGCATCTGTAGGATTTAAAACACCTATCATTAAAGAGCTGTTTTCTGATAGAGTAAAATCTGCTTTAATACCTGTGTGAGAAAATGGCCCATAAGAGAACATATATGAAGTAGAATAATTAAAATTATAAACAGGAGAGATTACTTCATACCCTAAAAAAGTATTAAAATTACCCATAGTAATTGTTGTTTTTTCACCAACATTTAAATAAGCATACATTTGATTGATTATACTGCTTGAATTTTCGACAGACCCAAAAACAGCATCTGTTCCTCTAGGACCATATACTAGATCTGCAACAAAACCAGACTTTTCTCCTTCATATGCAAGAATAATATTTGCCATACCTAGGGAAAATCCAGGGAGGTTAGCAAAAGATGTTCCTGGAGCTGCATCAAAATTATTTGAGAAATTGTGACGCATGTATGTGTCAACTGAACCTGAAACACTAAATGTAGGAGTTTCTTCTTCCTCGATCTCTTGAGCATAGCTATAGTTAAACATAGCTAATATTAATAAAATTTGAATTATTTTTTTAAGATTTTTCATAATTGTAATTTATATTTTGATTTTTTAATTATTCGTAGGCTTGCATTCCGTGTTCTGAAAGATCTAGGCCTTTTGCTTCTTCTTCTTTTTCAACCCTTAAGCCGATAGTTGATTTAATTGTAAAAAAGATTATGAAAGCAGATATTATACAGAATACAGCTACAATTAATATAGATTTTAATTGAATCATAAACTGCCCTAATCCTGCTATTTCACCAAATATTCCAACTGCAAGTGTTCCCCAGATTCCGCAAATCAAGTGAACAGAAACAGCTCCAACGGGGTCATCTAGTTTTAATTTATCAATAAAAGCTACACTAAGTACAATGATTATTCCTGCAATTAATCCAATCCATACAGCATCTGTTGGGCTCATTTGGTCAGCACCAGCAGTAATTCCTACTAAACCTCCTAATATTCCATTCATGTACATGGTTAGGTCGTATTTTTTATATAAAATGTTAGCAAATATTGCAGATGAAATTCCTCCTGCAGCAGCAGCTATACATGTGGTTACAAGTGTAAGGGATGTTAGAGTCGGGTCGGCTGATAAAACAGATCCACCATTGAATCCAAACCAACCTAACCAAAGTATTAATACTCCTGATGCTGCAAGTGGAATATTGGAAGCAGGTAGAACTCTTGGTTTTCCGTTTTCATCAAATTTCCCTATTCGGGCGCCAAGTAGATAAATACCTACTAATGCTCCCCATCCGCCAACAGAATGAACTAATGTTGATCCGGCAAAATCATAAAAACCCATAGTATCTAGGAATCCACCTCCCCATTTCCATGATCCTACAATTGGATAGGCTAAGCCCACATAGAGTATAGTGAAAAGCATAAACGATGTTAATTTGATTCTACCAGCTACTGCACCCGACACAATTGTGGCAGCAGTTGCAGCAAACATTCCTTGAAAAAGGAAATCTGTCCACCATGTGTATCCACCATCAGCATATCCAAAACCCATTCCTCCTTCAGGAGCTGTAATTCCAAATCCAGCAAATTTTAAAATTCCAGCGGATCCTTCTTCAAATCCTGGATACATTAAGTTGAAACCGCCTAATGCGTACATTAGGAGGCCTGCTGTGATAACAAAAAAGTTTTTAAATAGTATGTTTACTGTATTTTTTTTTTGAGTCAGACCTATTTCAAGAAAAGAAAAGCCTAAGTGCATAAAAAAGACTAAGGCGGTACAGACCATCATCCATACGTTATTTACAGTTAAAATTGTTATTTCCATTGATTAATAATTTTAATATATATTTTTTTTAGTTTAGTGAGTTTCCACCTTTTTCCCCAGTTCTAATTCTGTAAGCTTCTTCAACAGGCAGAATAAATATCTTTCCGTCTCCAACTTTATCAGTTGCTCCAGATTCTATAATTGCTTCAATAGTGGGTTGGACAAAATCATCATTTACTACAATCGATAAGAATCTTCTTTGAATCTCTGCAGTACTATATGAAATACCACGATAAACATGTCCTTGTTTTTCGTTACCTACACCAGTAACATCCCAATAGCTAAAAAAGTTTACCTCTACATTATGTAGAGCTTTTTTAACATCGTGGAATTTTGATTTTCTAATTATTGCTTCAATTTTTTTCATAGTTATATGATTTTTTTAATTCTTCAAAAGTATTATATTATTTACAACACCCCCCATAAAAAAGGGGTATAGATGTAAATAATTATTAATATTTTAATTATACCCTATTTTTTTTAGGGTATAATTAAAATAAATGCATTAATTTTTGATATATATGTAAAAAAAGGAGGGGGTGTGTTTAATTAAATTGATTCAGTAGGCCATAACCTAACCGAATCATTAGTAATCCAATAACAAAACTAGATATTGCATAAGTAAAGAACATTATCCAATTTTCATTTTTTAGCATGAAAAATGATTCATGACTAAATGTAGAAAAAGTTGTGAGACCCCCACAAATGCCGACTGTTAAAAATATTACCCAGTCTGATCTAAAATTTTTAATAGCCCAGCTCATGAATATTCCAAGAAGAAAACAACCTAATAAATTTGCTAAAAATGTTCCCCAGGGAAAGTCATTTGAATTAACAGGATTTATTTTACTAATTATGAATCGTATACTGCATCCAATTCCGCCACCTATAAAAACTAAAACTATCTCTTTGATCAAATTCATTTTATTGGATAATATAACCCAGTAATCCAGGCTGTTGAGTCTCTGCTCTGCTCAAGTCCCTTCCAAAAAACTTCAAAAGGTGCATTAAATATTTTTTTATTTTGTTTAGTTATCTCTTTGTCTAATATTTCCCAAGCTTCATTTCTATCATTAAGGTATCCTTCATGGACAACTGTCAAAACGTCTTGTTTAGGAAAATAATTACAAACAAATTTTAGTGGCAAATCTATTTCGTTACAATTCTCTATAGGAATAGCAATTATATATTGTGTTGATTCTTCATTTTTAGATGTATAAATTATAAAGGGAAAACCATTCTTAGATAATTTTTTACTTATTATATACTTGTTAAGTTTTTTAAACTCTAGCTTTTGTGTTTTATCAAAAACTAGAGTTGGAGTTGATAAAATCTTTCCAATATAAAAACCTCCTTGATGGAGCTGCATTCCTTTATACTCATTTGTACTCTTAAATTTTGATTGATTGAATGCAATTAAAATAATAGTTAGAATAATTAGAGATGTTATAATAAGTTCTTGAAAACTATAATTTAAATTTTTAATTAATTTCTTAATCACTTTTGAGTATAAACTTTAATTAAAAAAAGTGAAAAAATCAATCCAATCATAAATAAAATTATTTTAAAGCTTCCTTTAAAATATTCTTTTTGATCTTTTCGGTCTTTTCTGTATGAATAGATAATTATAAAAGTAAATACAACAACAAAGCAAGCAGCAAAAATCAATTGTCCTGTACTAAACATAAATTATTTTTTACTAAAGTAATGAAAGCCGAACAAATGATAATAAATTTTAATGTTTTGTGTTATTTTGTAATAAAAATATTATGATACAAAAACCTATTGATTCTGTTAAACAATTTCATGATGCTTTTAATATAGAAGTTGCTAATTCTCCTACAGTTAATTTATCATTAGAGAAAATACAATTAAGATTTAAACTTATGCAGGAAGAAAACCAAGAGTATCTTATTGCAGCTAAAGACAACGATATAGTAGAAGTAGCCGATGCATTGGGTGATATGTTATATATATTATGTGGAACAATTTTAACTCATGGTATGCAATACAAAATTGAGGAGGTCTTTGATGCAATTCAACAAAGTAATATGAGTAAGCTAGATGTAAATGGAAAACCTATTTATAGAGAAGACGGGAAGGTTTTAAAGGGCCCAAATTATTTTAAACCTGATATTAAAAAGTTTTTTAAATGATTAATGTTCATACTTCAATTCTCCAGTTGTATGGGTCTTCTGAAATATTATATTGAATTTCTGTAATTGCTTTTTTTAATCTTATTGCATACGAATCTTTGATAGATTGAAGTTTATAATCTGTATTTTGATATCCAAAGCCAGTAATTGGAATTATTACAACCGCAGTACCTGCTCCAAAAATTTCTTTTAACATCCTATTTTTTAGTGCTTCAATAATTTCATCAATGGTTATTGATCGAATCTCAACATTTATCCCCATATCTTTTGCTATCTGAATAGCACTTTTTCGAGTTATACCATCAAGTATTCTGTTATTTGTTGGAGCTGTTACAAGTGTATCACCAATTCTGACAAAAATATTCATTGTTCCAGCCTCTTCAATGAATTTATGCTCATTAGCATCAGTCCAAACCACCTGTTGATATCCTTGCTCTTGTGCAAGAGAAGTAGGATAAAATTGTGCTCCATAATTTCCTGCTGCTTTTGCGTATCCAACACCCCCATCAGCTGCTCTACTGTATTTTTCTGCTATTAAAACATTAAATACAGAGTTACTATAATAAGATTTTGCTGGTGAACAAATAATCATGAATTTATACTCTTTTGATGGAGATGCCTGAACAGAAGGTTGACTTGCAAAAATAAATGGTCTTAAATAAAGTGAATTTCCGTCTCCTGGTTTTACCCATTCAGAATCTATAGAAATTAATTTTTTCAACCCTTTCATAAAGTAATCTTCAGGAAAACCAGGAATCATCATGCGTTCACAGGATTTATTTAACCTCAACCAATTTTCCTTTGGTCTAAACATCCATACTTTTCCATTAACATCTTTATATGCTTTCATTCCTTCAAAAACGGCTTGTCCATAATGAAGAGCACTCGCGGAGGGGTCTAAAGAAATAGATTGATAAGGAATAATTTCAGGAGTGTTCCATTTACCATTTGAATAGTCACAAACAAACATGTGGTCAGTAAAGGTTTCTCCAAAATCTAAATTATTGAAGTCAATTCGATCAATTTTAGTTTTTTTATTTATTTCAATTTTCACAACTATTAATTTATTGTAATAATAACAATTAAAATTAAATTAATTTATAAATAATGTTTACATTTTTTCGCAAAAATTTTACTTATAAATGATAAAATAATAAAAAAAGACTTCCTTTAGATAATGTTAAAAAAAATAACTACTCAAGATGGAAGTTGTTCCTTTTACGATTCTGTTATAAAAGAGACATACCATTCAAAAAATGGGGCATTAACCGAGTCATTGCATGTATATATATCTAAAGGTCTTGATTATTGGATCAATCTAAACCAGAAATTAGAATTATGTAAAGTTTTTGAAATGGGTTTTGGAACCGGTCTTAACGCAGTATTGACAAAAAGATTTTCAGAAGTAAACAAAAAAATAATAAGCTATTCTAGTATTGAAAAATTCCCTTTGAGTTTCGATCAAATAAAAACAGTCAGTCTTAAAGATCTTTCTCCAAATGAAAACAAAATATTAAATTCTTTATGGAATGAAATACATGAAATATCTCCATTTTTTAAAATACATAAAATACATGATGATTTTTTTAATATTATAAATAAAGATTTTTATGATGTGATTTTTTATGATCCTTTTGCTTACCATGCCCAGCCATATATGTGGAGTGAAAAGGCATTAAAAATATCAACAAATCTTTTAAAAAAAAATGGGGTTTGGGTTAGTTATTGTGCTAAAGGTGAGGTTAGAAGAATTTTAGAAAGACTCGGTCTTTGTGTTGAAAGAATTTCTGGCCCACCAGGAAAAAGAGAAATGTTACGTGCTATAAAAAACTAATCTATTATTTTTAACCTAAAGATGAAAATACTTATTACTGGAGCTACTGGGTTAGTTGGTAGGAATTTGATTAACAAAGCACTTGGTAAAGGCTATTCCGTCAATTTTCTTACAACTCAAAGAGATAAAATTGATTCAATAGATAAGTGTAAAGGTTTTTATTGGAACCCTTACAAGGGTGAGATAGATTTGAATGCTTTTGAAAATATTTCATACTTAATTAATCTTGCAGGTGCATCTATTTCAAAGCCCTGGACTAAGAATTATAAGGCTAAAATTATTGAAAGTAGAGTTCTTTCATCTCAGATATTATATAATTCCTTAGTTGACCTTAATTACAAACTTGAGGGTGTTGTTTCAGCATCAGCAATAGGATGTTACCCAAGTTCATTAGATAGATTACATCAAGAATCTGATAAATTTAATTCAGAAAATTTTCTTCAAGAAGTCGTGAAAAAATGGGAAAATTCTAATGATGAATTAGAAATACATTCCAAAAATATTACAAAACTGAGAATTGGTCTTGTTTTGTCTGATAAAGGAGGTTTTTTATCAAAACTTTTAATTCTAATTAAACTTGGTCTAGGCTCCTCTTTTGGGTCTGGAAACCAATGGCAATCTTGGATTCATATCGACGATCTTTCTAATTTAATTATATATAGTATTGAAAATAGTTTTAATGGAGTTTATAATGCTGTTGCTCCAAATTCAATAACTCAAAATGAACTAATAAAAAGTTTAGGAAAAAGACTTAATAGGCCCGTTTTTATTCCTAACATTCCAAAAGAAATGGTTAAGATTATTTTAGGGGATAGAAGTCAATTGGTTCTTGATAGTCATAGAGTAAGTGCTGATAAAGTTTTAAAATCTAGATTTAGTTTTATTTATGAAAAATTTGATCAAGCAATTATAAATTTAAAACTTAATTAGATGACATTTTGACATTTATTATAAAATGGCAATACCTTTGCATTCATTTAATAAAAAAATAAAATTATGACTAAGGCTAAGATAAAAATTGATAAAGATGAATTTAAATCTAAACTTGCTGAGGTTAAAAAGAAAAAGACTAATTCAAAGAAAAGTAGTCCTACAGCTATTCTTAAGGAAGACTTGCAAAATGAAAAAGAAAAGTATTTACGCCTTTTTGCTGAATTTGAAAATTTCAAGAAAAGAACATCTAGAGAACGTATCGAATTATTTAAAACTGCAAATAAAGAAGTAATGTCAGCTTTAATTCCAATAATGGATGATTATGACAGAGCAAAATCTCAAATTAATAATGAAAATTCTACTGATGAAATAAAAGGTCTTTTATTAATTTTTAATAAAATGAATGAAACTCTAAAAATTAATGGTTTAAATGAAGTAGAAATTTCAGTTGGTGATATTTTTGATTCTGAAATTCATGAGGCAATAACTCAAATTCCAGCCCAAGACGAGTCTCAAAAAGGAAAGGTTATGGATGTTCTTGAAAAAGGATATCAATTAGGAGAAAAAATAATTAGATTTCCTAAAGTTGTAGTTGGTAAATAAATATATTTTATGAAAGAAGATTATTACAATATTTTAGGAGTTTCAAAGGGGGCTTCTGCTGGAGAAATAAAGAAAGCTTACAGGAAAAAAGCAATTGAATTTCATCCTGATAAAAATCCAGGAGATGATAGAGCTGAAGCTAACTTTAAAAAGGCAGCTCAAGCCTATGAAGTTCTTGGAGATCAAAACAAAAAGGCTAAGTATGATCAATATGGACATGCAGCATTTGAAAATGGAGGTTTCGGAGGTGGTGGCGGAATGAATATGGATGATATCTTTAGTCAATTTGGAGATGTGTTTGGCAGTGCTTTTGGGGGTTTCGGAGGAGGCTTTGGTCAACAAGGATCAACCCAGAGAAGAGGGAGTAATCTTAGGATAAAAGTTTCATTATCTCTTGAAGAAATACTTTTAGGTGTTGAGAAAAAAGTTAAAGTTATAAGGAAAGTTCAATCACCAGGACTTTCATATACAAGATGTAATAATTGTAACGGCTCTGGCCAAGTAAATAAGATTACAAATACAATTTTGGGCAGAATGCAAACATCTGCTCCTTGTAGTTCATGCGGTGGGGCAGGGCAATCAATTGAAAATCGTCCTCCAGGTTCTGATTCTCAAGGTATGATTAATGAGGAAGAAACAGTATCTATAAAAATACCGCCAGGGGTGGAAGAGGGAATGCAGTTGAAAGTTTCTGGAAAAGGTAACGCTGCATTATCAAATGGCGTATCCGGAGACCTACTAGTTCTAATTGAGGAAAAACCTCATGAGTTATTCATAAGAGAAGGTCAAAACCTTCATTTAGATGTCTACATAAGTATTTCAGAAGCAGTTTTAGGCGTATCAAAAGACATTCAGCTTTTGAATGGAAAAGTAAGAATAAAACTTGATCCAGGAATTCAGTCTGGAAAAACTTTAAGATTAAGAAGTAAGGGGCTTTCTGATATTAATGGATATTCAAGTGGAGACTTGTTAGTTCATATAAATGTATGGACACCAAAAGTATTAAACAGGGATCAAAAGAAATTTTTTCAGAGCATGATTGATGATGACAACTTTGAACCAAGACCAGATAAATCTGATAAATCATTTTTCGAAAAGGTTAAAGACATGTTTGCTTAGTTTTACAATGCTTTTGTTTTTAGCCTTTTCATGTCTAACTTCTTTCTTTTAAATTAAAAATAATGTTTTAATTTTTGTAGTATATTAGAAGATGAATTTAACGCAAAACCCGTTTATAAAATTCTTAAATTTAGAGATCCCTTTAGGTAGTACTATAGTGATTACTCCAAGATCAATATTGATTATTTTATTTGCCTTTTTTATTACTTGGCTAGTTCTTAAAACCTTTAAAAAAATTATTCATAGAGCATTATCTAATGAAGCCAAAATAAAGTTTAAAAGTATTTTTTCTTTTTTTAACTATTTCATATATACTATTGTTTCTCTAGTTACGATTGATACCTTAGGTATCGATTTAACTGGTTTTTTTGCTGCATCAGCTGCTTTGCTAGTTGGATTTGGATTGGCCCTTCAAACATTTATTCAAGATATTATTTCTGGTGTTTTTATAATTGCAGATCAGGCAGTTCATGTTGGAGATATAATTCAAATAGATGGACAAATAGGTAAAGTTGAAAATATTACATTAAGAACAACTAGAGCAGTTACAAGAGATAATAAAGTTTTAATAATTCCTAATCATATATTTTTAACTAAAATATTATACAATTGGACAGAAAATGGTGCATTAATTAGGGAATCTGTTTCTGTTGGAGTTGCATATGATACTGATACTGAACTTTTACAAAAACACCTTATTGAATTAGCTTTAAACCACCCATTAATACATAAAGAAAATAAGCCGATTGTTTTATTCGAAGACTTTGGAGATAATGCATTAAAATTCACTATAGTTTTCTCTATGTCGAATAGTTTTAACTTGTATAAAGTAAAAAGTGATTTGCGCTTTTCAATGAATAAACTATTTAAAGAGAAAGGTGTTGAAATTCCTTATCCTCAACGTACAATTAGTTTTATAAATCCAATTGAAAAATAATCATGATAAAAATTTTAATTATTGAAGATGAAGAGCCTATTAGAAGGGTGTTGCTTCGTATTCTTACGGAAGAAGATTCTTCATATGAAGTTCATGAGGCTTTCGATGGTAAAGACGGTCTTAAAAAAATTAACAATAACAATTATGACCTTATTTTGTGTGACATAAAGATGCCTGGAATGGATGGTATTGAAGTTCTTGAAAGCATCAAAGTTTCAAATAAAACTTTGCCATTTATTATGTTAACTGGCCACGGTAATGTTTCAACTGCTGTTGAAGCCATGAAGCTTGGCGCTTATGATTTTATTTCTAAACCACCAGATTTAAATAGATTATTGAATTCTGTGAGACATGCTCTGGAGAATAAAAACTTGGTAAGTGAAAATATTATTTTAAAAAAGCAGGTTGCTAGAAAATATCATATTATTGGTGAGTCCAAAGCAATTAAAGCTATTCATGACCTAATAGACAAAGTTGCACCAACAGAAGCTAGAGTTCTCATTACTGGAGAAAATGGGACTGGAAAAGAATTGGTTGCTCATAACTTGCATCAAAAAAGTCAAAGATCAAAATCTCCCTTTGTCGAAGTCAATTGTGCTGCAATCCCATCAGAACTTATTGAGAGTGAGCTTTTCGGTCATATTAAGGGAGCTTTTACATCTGCTATTAAAGACAGGTCAGGTAAGTTTGAATCCGCTAATAATGGAACTTTATTTTTGGATGAAATTGCCGATATGAGTCTTGCCGCACAGGCAAAAGTTTTAAGGGCACTCGAAGAAAATAAAGTTCAAAGAGTTGGAGGAAATAAAGATATTTCTGTTAATGTTAGAGTTATTGCAGCAACCAATAAAGACTTAAATTTAGAAATTAAAAATGGTAATTTCAGAGAAGATCTCTTTCATAGATTAGCTGTTATATTAATCGAGGTTCCAACTCTAAAGAGTCGTAAAGATGATATAGGCTTATTGGTTGAGCATTTTGTTAATACTCTTTCAAAAGATCAAGGTCTTGAAATTAAAAGATTTGATTCAAATGCTGTTGAATTATTAAAAAATTATCCATGGTCTGGAAACATTAGGGAGCTGAGAAATGTTATAGAAAGACTTATGATATTAGGCAATAATCCAATAACTTCAGAAAATATAAATCAATTTGCTCCAAAATAAATTTTAAGTATGTTTCGTTTCTTTTATTTCTTATTGTCAATTTCCTTATTTTCTTATTCACAGGATAGTCAAAATATCGAATCTCAAATAAAGTCTTTTTATGACCACTCTTTAACTAGTGGTAAAAGTTATGAGTGGCTAGAGCATTTATCTAATCAAATTGGAGGACGATTATCAGGCTCTCTTAATGCAGAGAGAGCAGTTCAATGGAGTAAAGAAGAATTAGAGAGTCTTGGGTTAGATAAAGTATGGCTTCAGCCAGTCATGGTTCCTAAATGGGTAAGAGGGAATTTTGAATATGCTAGTATAGAAAGCTCAACAGGTAATTCAATCAATGTCTCTATCTGTGCACTTGGTGGATCTGTTGCTACTCCCAATAGAGGTATTCGAGCTGAGGTAATAGAGGTTAAATCTTTTGTTGAATTAAAAAAGTTAGGTGTAGATAAAATAGCTGGAAAAATAGTTTTTTTTAATCGTCCAATGGACCCTACTAAAATAAACACATTTTCATCTTATTCAGGAGCAGTAAATCAAAGAACAGAAGGGGCAGAGGAAGCAATAAAACTTGGCGCTAAAGCTGTTCTTGTTAGATCTATGAACTTAAGTAATGATGATTTTCCTCACACAGGATCAATGTATTACGGATCAGTAAAGTTAAAAGATAGAATTCCTGCTGCAGCTATAAGTACAAATGGGGCAAATCTTTTAAGTTCAATGCTAAAGCTAGACCCCAAGCTTAAATTTTTTATTAAACAAAATTGTCAAAATTACCCAGATGTTTTATCTTATAATGTAATAGGAGAGATAAAGGGAAGTGAATTTCCAAACAAAATTATTTTAGTTGGAGGTCATCTTGATTCTTGGGATTTAGGTGATGGGTCTCACGATGATGGAGCTGGTGTTGTTCAGTCTATGGAAGTTTTAAATCAATTCAAATCATTAGGAGTAAAACCAAGGCACACATTGAGAGTTGTTCTATTTATGAACGAGGAAAATGGTCTACGTGGAGGTAGTAAATATGCTAATATTGCAAATAAAAAAAGAGAAGATCATCTTTTTGCATTAGAATCAGATGCAGGTGGATTTACACCAAGGGGTTTTTCTTTTGATTCTTCAGATTCTGAATTTGATAAAATAAAATCATGGAAAAAATACTTCAAACCGTATCTTATAAATGAATTTACTCAAGGTGGAGGAGGAGCTGATATTGGACCTCTTAAATCAACAGGAACTATTTTGTCAGGGTTAAGACCAGATTCTCAAAGATATTTTGATTATCATCATTCTTCACAAGATACTTTTGACGCTATAAATAAAAGAGAACTTGAAATAGGTGCTGCCTCAATGAGCAGTTTAATATATTTAGTTGATATTTTCGGTTTTTAAGGTGTAGATTAGCCAAAAAAATTTCATGGGCTTTCTTACCGCCTACACTAAGGAGTTTGATTATAATTTAAAACTTGCAATACCCGTAATTACAGCTCTTCTTGGACATACTTTTGTTCAATTAGTTGATAACATTATGGTTGGTCAACTAGGAACTGCATCGTTGGCAGCCATATCATTGGGGAATAGTTTCTTTTGGGTGGCCATGTCAATAGGGATTGGGTTTTCAACAGCAATCACACCGCTAATTGCTGAAACTGATGGACAAGGAAATACTGAAAAAGGAAGAAAAGTCCTTATTCACGGATTACTTTCCTGTACTTTTTTAGGTATAATTTTATCTATATCTGTTTTGTTAGCTCAGCCACTTTTATATGAAATGGGTCAACCTGAACAAGTAGTTGATTTTGCCTATAAATATTTATTTTGGGTTGGAATTTCTTTAGTTCCATTATTAATTTTTCAAGCATTTAAACAATTTTCAGATGGCCTTTCATACACTAAGCCTTCAATGTATGCCAGTTTATTGGCAAATATTTTTAATGTAATATTAAACTACATGTTAATTTTTGGGAATTGGGGAGCTCCAGCTATGGGTATTGAAGGCGCTGCTATAGGTACACTTATTTCCAGAGTATTAGCCTTATTTTTTATGATTTCATACTTATTTATAGATAAAAAATTCTCTCCCTACGTAAGAAATATAACTAGAAGAGGTTTAGATAAATTACTTTTTATTAAAATATTTAAACTTGGGTTTCCCAGTGCTGCAATTATGTTTTTTGAAGTTACTTTTTTTACATGTGCAGTTTGGTTATCTGGACTTTTAGGGAAAAATCCTCAAGCTGCTAATCAAATTGCACTAAACCTATCAACTGTTACTTTTATGTTTGCAATGGGCTTTGGTGTAGCTGCTATGATAAGAGTGGGTAACCAAAAAGGAAAAAAAAATTATATGGAACTTCGTCGAGTTGCTCTTTCAATGTTTTTATTAATTTTTTTATTTGACATTATTTTTTGTGCATTATTTTTGGTTTTTAATGATCAATTACCCTGGCTTTATTTAGATCTTGAAAGCTCTTCTAATGTATCAGATATATATCAAGTAGTTAGTTTATCAGCTAGTTTATTAATAATTTCTGGCTTTTTTCAAATATCAGATGGGTTACAGGCTGTTGTTCTTGGAGCTTTAAGAGGGTTGCAAGATGTTAATATCCCTGCTTTAATTGCTTTCTTTTCATATGGTTTAATTGGATTGCCCATTTCATATATTTTAGGGATTAAACTTGAATATAATGTTATGGGTATTTGGATAGGTTTACTTTCAGGGTTGACCACCTCATCTATTCTTTTATTTTTACGATTTCAATACCTTACCAAAAAATTAATAAATAAAAATGTCAAAAGTTAACGAAGAATTATTTCCGAAATATTTAATTGCTGATAATTCAAAATACCCTAATAGTCTTTATATAGTTCATACTGAGTATCCTCGTTTTATTTTAAATGTTTCAAACGATGATATATGCTGGCTTGAAGAATTTAATAAGGAGGATGAAATTGAGGTTTCAGACAACTCAGAAGCTTGGATTGATAACGCTTTAAGGTTTTACGATTCTGAAATTAAAAGCTTTGAATAATGATAGAAAACCTATTAGAATTAGATAGATCATTATTTCTTTTTTTAAATGGGTTGGGTGACCCAGTATTTGATATATTTTGGCTCGTCATAACAAATAAAATTTTAAACGCAATAATTTATTTTATTTTGGCTTTATTTTTTTTTAATAAAACAAATTTAAAACACTTCTCTTTTCTTTTATTATCAGTTTCTGTATTAATTTTATTCACAGATCAATTCACTAACTTAATTAAATACACGGTTTCAAGACCTAGGCCTTGTCATGAGGAAGATTTTCAAGGACTAATTAGATTAGTTAAGGAAAGTTGTGGTGGAGCTTATGGGTATTTTTCAGGACATGCTTCAAACTCTTTTGCTTTAGCTTTTTTCTTTTCAAGATTATTATTTAAAATAAAATGGCTACCTGTTTCATTAATTTTATTTGCTTTTTTAGTCTCATATAGTAGAATATACATAGGAGTTCATTATCCATTAGATGTTTTATCAGGAGTAATAGTTGGATCTTTTTCAGGGTATATAGGTTACTCTTTATGGAATAAATTTATATATAATGATTCGTTAGAGAATAAATAAGTACTCTTTAGTGATTGTATTTTAATAATCGAGAAAATTTAGCTTTAAATTTCTTTAACCTTGGAATGGATACATTTCTAACATATGAATTGTTAGGATTGAGCTTTTCATAATCTTGATGATAGTCTTCAGCGTAAAAAAATTTTTCTAATTTTTTAACTTCTGTAACAATAGAATTCTTGAAAATTTTATTTTGCTGAAGTTTTTGAATTTGTTTTTCAATGATTATTTTTTCCTTACTATTTTTATAAAAGGCAATAGACCTATATTGAGTACCTCTATCTGGCCCTTGCCTGTTTAGTGTTGTTGGATCATGAGAGCCGAAAAAAACATCAACGAGCGTCTCGTATGAGACAATAGAAGGGTCATAAATCACTTCTACAGCCTCTGCGTGGCCAGTTCTTCCAGTTCCTATTTTATTATAAGTTGGATTAGGAGTGTTTCCTCCAGAATATCCTGAATAAACTTCTTCAACGCCTTTAATACTCTCAAAAATTGCCTCAACACACCAAAAACAGCCAGATGCAAAATAAGCTCTTTTATTATTTTGATATTGTGTTAAATTTTTTGATTGAGATTCATCCATATAATTTTTAATTTTTTTTTCTTTTCCAAAACATGATTGAAATGAAAGGAAAATTGAAAGTAAAATGATTTTGTTTTTCATGTAAATTAATTGATTTTTTCTATGAAGTTAATTATGTGTTTTGAATATTCTTCCCAGGAATATTTTTTAAGGGATCTTTTAATGTTTCTAATGTAAATGATGTTTCTATCCAATTTCAACATTTCCATCAGCTTTATTGAAATATCCTCTGGTTCATGGGAACAAACCAAACCGGTGTTATCATTTACAATCGGAGTTTTTAGTCCTAATAAGTTTGTAACTAGAATTGGAGTTTCAAAATGATATGCAAGTGAAATTACACCACTTTGTGTTGCTGACTTATATGTTAAAGCAACCACATCTGCTGATGAAAAATAAAGTTGAGTTGATTTGGTATCTGAAAATTTTGGAATTAGATATATTTTATCTTCTAACTTCAGTTTTTTTATAATTGCTTGGTACTTGTTTATCGACTCATAAAACTCTCCGGTTATTGCTAGCTTAACATTAGACAAGTTCAATGGAGGTTTTGCAAAAGCTTTTAAAAGATCATCTAGTCCTTTGTAGGGCCTGATTAAGCCATAAAAAAGAACGACTGGGGAGTTATTATCCCAGCCTAGTTTTTTTCTTGCTTTTGATTTAGATATTATTTTTGGTAGGTTATTACTAATGGGATGAAAACCTGAAAAGATATTTGAATTTATTTGTTTTTTTAACTCTAGCGCAACATTATCAGATAAAGTAATGAAACTGTCTATTTTTTTTGAAAATAATTTATTTAAAATTTCATCATAAAACTTGGACTCATGATGAATCCAATTATCAACTAATGCAACCTTTTTAATTCTGTCATTTAAATTATTAATTATTCCAGAGTAACAAAAAGCTAAAAGTGGATTGTAGTATCTGAAAACAACAACCTTGGGGTTAATTGTGTTAATTTTTTTTGCTGTTTTAATCCAATTAAAAGGATTATAACTGTGTAAATCAATTTTAATTTCCAGTAAATCGGGTTTGGCTTCTGAAGTATACTGACTTTCTCCTGGAAATAAGAAATTAGGGTATAATTTTTTAAAAGTGAATAATTGTACAGTTTTACCTAATCTAATCAAGCTTAAAGCTAATTCATTCTGTGTTTGAGCTATTCCTCCTCTGAATGGGTGTGCAGGTCCTATTAATAAATAATCAACCGTCTGCATATATAAGTTTTTTAGGAAGAGAAATAAAAAACACGCTTATTAATGTTATAATTAAATATGTTAAAATAAAATAGAGAAATATTTGAGAAAAGTCAACATATAGATTCCATTGAAATGGAAGAGTAAAATATATTAGAGCTGAAGTGCATCTTAAGATTTCAAATAATTTTGACCATCCATGGCCATCCATTACAGTAGTAAATCCAAAAATATTCAACATGATTACAACTCCAATTTCTATTCGATTTACAGGGTTTAAATCAGAAAAAAAAGTTAAAAAATAATATAGGGTAATATTTATACCAATAAATTGAAAGATTGCCCATAATTTATTTTCAAATCCCTCTTTTGTTACATATTTTTTTTGTGAATACACATCTTTTATGATGTCTATAGGATATTTTTCTTTTACATCTTCAGGCCTCCATCCAGTTGGCTTAAACCAAATATAAAATTTAGCTTTCCAATCCTTTGTATAAAATGCATCTTTTGAAAGTCTCCATAAATGTTGAAAATTAATCCAAAAAGGATTCCATGTTTGTACTGGTTTTAATACTCCATAAACAGGCTCTACTTCATCTAATTCTTCTTGAAAAGTTCCAAATATCCGATCCCAGACACAAAATATTGATGAAAGGTTTTTATCTATATACTCTGGATTGATTGCATGATGAACCCTATGTTGTGATGGAGTTACAATAATGTACTCCAAAACACCTAACTTACCTATATGTCTTGTATGATACCAAAATTGACCAAATAGATGAAGTGGAGTCAAAATAGATATTATTTTATAGGGTATACCTACTATAGCTGCAGGAATTAGAAATACAGCTGTAAATCCAATTAAGTTTGAAATACTTTGCCTTAATGCACAAGCTAAATTAAATTCTTCACTACTATGGTGAATAACATGTATATTCCAAAATATATTAACTTTATGTTTTAAACGATGTATCCAATATTGTGCAAAGTCAATACAAATAAAAGCAACAATCCATAACCAAAAAGTATTGGGTAGGCTAATCATTGATATTTTTTCAAATAAAAATGGATAAGATATCAATATAAAAATCAATCCAAGAGAATTTTTTATTGTTTGAGTTATTCCAGAAGTCATACTAGTTAAGGTATCATTGAAACTATATGTTTGAAAGCCTTTAAAATGTCCATAAGCTATTTCTAAAAGCACTAATAGGCTAAAACTAGGAATTGCAACTAAAAGAGCGTTGATATATGCTTCCATTTTTATTTATTTTATTTACAAAAGTAAAATATTCTAATTATCTATTATAATCCATTCTCCTTTATTAACTAAAGGTTCAGCTTGTTTATATTTTAATGTTTTAGAGCTTCCATTAACTAAATGTTTAATAGTAACCCTTTCATTCCTTCCAATTTTAGGCTTTTGTCTAACTATCGTTTCTATTTGTTGCTTTTGTCCACTAGCGTTAGCTCCAACAGATCTGTTTTGAGCCGCTCTCTGGTCAGTGTTTAAGACTTCGTCTTTTTTGGTTGCATAGCTTTGCTTAACTGGAGTGTTTTTCGCCTCTTGTATTGAGTCATTTTGAGAAGGTAAACTACCTTTTATGAGAAATGACAAAGTATCTCTGTTTAATAAGTTTATCATCTCTTTAAATAATTCAAAAGATTCAAATTTGTAAATCAATAGCGGATCTTTTTGTTCATGAACTGCTAGTTGTACTGATTGTTTTAGTTCATCCATTTTTCTAAGATGTGTCTTCCATACATCATCTATAAATGCCAGAGAAATATTACGTTCAAAATCATCAACTAATTTTTTACCACTCGAATCATATGCTTTTTTTAAATCAGTTACAACATTTATTGATTTAACACCATCTGAAAATGGGACAACAATTCTTTCAAATTTATTTCCAGGGCGCTCATATACGTTTTTGATTACTTTATAGGCTAATTTTGCATTTGAATTGGTTTTATCATCATAATACTTTAATAAAAACTGATATAATTCATTAATTAAAATCTCTTCACTAGAATTTTCAAATTGTTCCAAATCAGTTGAAGCAGTAATAGAAAAATTACTTATAACCTCAAATTCAAAGTTTTTATAATCATTTGAGGTTTTATTTCTAATAATGATATCTTCACAAGTGTCATAAAGCATATTAGCTATGTCTAGCTTTAACCTATCTCCACTTAATGCATTTTTTCTTCGTTTATATATCACTTCCCTCTGAGAATTCATTACATCATCATATTCAAGTAACCTTTTTCTTATGCCAAAATTATTTTCTTCAACTTTTTTTTGTGCTCTCTCAATAGATTTTGTCATCATCGAATGCTGAATAACTTCACCATCTTCAAGACCCATTCTATCCATAACTTTAGCAACTCTTTCAGATCCAAACAACCTCATGAGGTTATCTTCAAGTGAAACAAAAAACTGAGAGCTTCCAGGATCTCCTTGTCTTCCTGATCGACCTCTTAATTGTCTATCAACTCTTCTTGAATCATGTCTTTCTGTTCCAATTATTGCCAAACCTCCAGATTCCTTTACGATTTCAGAGAGTTTAATATCAGTTCCTCTTCCAGCCATATTTGTTGCAATAGTTACTATTCCTGGATTTCCTGCCTCAGCAACGATATCAGCTTCTTTCTTATGTAACTTCGCATTTAGGACGTTGTGTTTTATTTTTCTTATTGTTAAAGTTTTACTCAGCAATTCAGAAATTTCTACTGACGTTGTTCCTATAAGTACAGGTCTTCCATTGTTTGCTAGTTTTGTTACTTCTTCAATTACAGCATTATACTTTTCTCGTTTTGTTTTGTAGATCAAATCATTATCATCATTTCTGACTATTGGACGATTTGTTGGTATTTCAATGACATCTAATTTATAGATTTCCCAAAATTCTCCAGCTTCAGTAACAGCAGTACCAGTCATTCCAGATAATTTCTGATACATTCTAAAATAATTTTGAAGCGTGACTGTTGCAAAAGTTTGAGTTGCAGCTTCAATTTTTACATTCTCTTTAGCTTCAATAGACTGGTGAAGTCCATCTGAATACCTTCTTCCGTCCATTATTCTTCCTGTTTGCTCGTCAACTATCATAACCTTGTTATCCATTACTACATATTCTATATCTTTTTCGAATAATGTATATGCTTTTAATAATTGATTCATTGAATGAATTCTTTCACTTTTTATATTGAAATCTTTAAAAAGCATTTCTTTTTCTTTTGCTTCATCTTCAGGCTTTATCCCCTTAGATTCAATATTTGCTATCTCTGAACCAATATCTGGTAGAACAAAAAGATTTGGGTCATTACTTTTACTTGAAAGTAATTCTGTACCTTTTTCTGTAAGATCAATTTGATTGTTTTTTTCATCAATTACAAAAAATAAATCTTCATCAATTAAATGCATGTTGCGATTATTGTCTTGCATATAAAAATTTTCATTTTTCTGCAGTAACTGCTTAATTCCTTCTTCACTCAAAAATTTAATAAGAGCTTTGTTTTTAGGAAGCCCTCTGAAAACCCTATATAATAATTTCCCTCCTTCTTCCCTATCTCCTTCTTTTATTTTATTTTTTGCTTCATCGAGAAGATCATTTAAAAGATTTTTTTGTTTTAATACTAGGTCTGAAACTTGAGGTTTTAGTTGATTGAACTCATGTCGATCTCCTTCTGGAGTTGGACCAGAAATAATTAGAGGAGTTCTAGCGTCATCAACTAATACAGAATCAACTTCATCTACAATTGAAAAATGATGTTTTCGCTGAACTAAATCCTGCGGTGTATGAGCCATATTATCCCTCAAATAATCAAATCCAAATTCATTATTTGTTCCATAAGTTATATCTGCCAAATATGCCTGACGTCTTTCAGGACTGTTAGGTTTATGGTAGTCTATACAGTCAATTGTAAGTCCATGAAACTGAAAAATTGGAGCCATCCAAGCACTATCTCTTTTTGCTAAATAATCATTTACTGTAACCAAGTGAACTCCTTTTCCAGTTAAAGCATTAAGAAACATAGGAAGCGTAGCTACAAGGGTTTTTCCTTCTCCAGTCTGCATTTCAGCAATTTTTCCCTGGTGAAGGGCTATGCCTCCAATGAGTTGAACATCATAATGAACCATGTCCCAAGTGATAGGTTTTCCTGCAGCATCCCAATGATTTTTCCAAATGGCTTTATCATCTTTTAGTTCAACATAGTCGTGTTTTGAAGATAAAATAAGATCAAAATTTTTGGCTGAAACTTCAAGTGAAGAGTTTAGTTTAAATCTTCTTGCTGTTTCCTTTATAATTGCAAAAGCTTCTGGAAGAATAATATTAAGAATATTTTGAATGTCTTCATATGCCTTTTCCTCTAAAGAATCAATTTTTAAATACAATTGTTCTTTCGTTTCATAACTTTTAGTAGTTTCAATATCAATTTCTATATCATGAATTTCTTTGTCAATTTGAGACCTGCCGTCTTTAATTTTCCTTTTTAAGCTAGAAGTTTTACTTCTTAGCTCGTCATTACTAATATTCTCAAATTCTTTTTGAATTTGATTTATTTCCAGGACTAAAGGTTGAATAATTGATACATCTTTTTGAGCTTTATCACCCAAAAATGTTTTTAAAATACGATTTAAAAAACTCATTAAAATTTAATTTTTAACACTCAAATATACACAAAAAAAAAGCCTCAAACGAGACTTTTTTGTGATTTGAAATGAATATTAATACTCATCTTCATTCCAAAGATAATCGTCCTCTGTTGGGAAATCCGGCCATATTTCTTGTATAGACTCGTATATGTCACCTTCATCTTCCACAGACTGGAGATTTTCAACAACTTCAAGAGGTGCTCCTGTACGAATAGAAAAGTCTATTAATTCGTCTTTTGTCGCTGGCCACGGGGCATCACTTAAATAAGATGCAAGTTCTAAAGTCCAATACATTGATAATATTTTTTTGCAAAAATAGAATCTTTATTAAACTGAACAACTTTTTAATGATCTTTTTACAAAATATTTAATTTAAAATCTCTTTTTAATGCTTTCACTAGAAAACTCTTATTTTATAATTTTGTGATTGATTTCCTTGCTTTTTTACGATAATAGCCCAGAAATAAAAATCAATTACTATATACATCTTTATGTTTTCTATAGTTTTAATTATAGGTTTTAAACAATGACTATTATCAATGAATAAAACAAATTGAGAATATTTTATATTTAATTTATTTATTAATTCAATAAGATTATCCTTTGACTGTAATTTTAAAACAAATTGATCTGATAGATTATTCTTATTGTAATTCAATAAATATTTTTTCAAACCCTCAATAAAAAATATTGAATTACTCTGTAGGTGTTTTTTTATACAAAAAAAATTTCTTTCTTTTTTCCACTTTTTATTGAAAAAACAAAACGTAATTAAATCATAAACAAAAGGTGAATGAACACCGTGATTGGAGGTTGATTTATAACAAAACTTTATATAATTAAAGAAATTGATCATTACTTAGATTTATACCTACCACTTATGGCCATTAAAAAATATAGAATTAATGTTAAAATGCATATTCTGGCTATAAAATCTCCATATTTAGTATAAAATGTTATTTTTTTAACTATTGGTATTTCTCCTAAAATAGCTCCTTTAGATCCATATTTAAGAGTTTTAACATACTCACCTTTTTCATTTACTAACGCAGAGATCCCAGTATTTGCGCTTCTTGCAATTGCTCTCCTATTCTCTATCGCTCTTAACCTAGTTATACTTAATAATTGTTCATGACCAGGAGTTTCCCCCCACCAGGCATCATTGGATATGACTGCAAAAAAATCAGCGCCTAAACGAACATATTCAGTGCTGAAATCTCCATAAATTGACTCATAACAAATTACCGGAGCAGCTTTTATTTCTTTATATGGATGTTGAAAAATTGATCTATTGTTTTGAACAACTCTATTTGACACTGTTCCTCCCAAGTCAATCATAAATTTTCCAAAGATTGGCATTATTAAATCACTATAAGGAAGATTTTCAACTCCCACAACCAACTTTGATTTATGATAGAACTCAGTTGCTTCATTAATTGACACTGAAATTGCGGAGTTATAAAAATCAGCCCATAGATTTTGTTTAATTTTATTTGAAGTTTTGGTGCGTTTTAAATTAGAGTAAGTGTTATAAAATTGAATTCCAGATATAAGTTGTGTTTTTTCAAATCCAATTAATTTCTTTTTGATTTCAATATTTAATTGACTTTGCTCAAAGTTATTAAGCCTTTCTCCAAAACCATTAGCAAAATAAGTTTCTGGTGAAATTATGTAGTCGATTTCTTGGTCTTTGTAATCTTTAATTTGTTCAATAAGCATTTCAAGAAACTGAATATTTGAATAAAGGTATTTTTCCTCGTAAGGATCTATATTTGGTTGTATTGACAGTACTTTAATTTTTTCTTGGGATTCATCAATGTTAATATAAATTATTAATGAAATTAAAATAGGTATTACAATTGAAAAAATCCACTTTATAGATTTTTTTAAGACATCAGTAAATTTATAATCAACTTGTATTTTTTTAAACACTTCGAAAAGACCGATGTTTATAATTAAAATCCATAATGATCCACCAAAAACACCTGTAAATTCATACCATTGAATCCAATATATCTGTTCTGAAAATCCATTACCTAGTGTCAGCCAAGGCCATGAAATATCCCAGCTTAGGTGTAGTTTTTCAAAAGAGATCCAAATACTTATAAAAAAAACATATGCTCCTCTAATAGGAAGTCTTTTTTTACTCCAGTGAAATGATAAAAAAAGGATACTAAAAAACAGTGAATTAAAAATATTTGCTATTAGCATTCCTGACAATGAAGCATTAATAAGCCACCATGTTGAGACTAGATTCCATAGTAAAAAGGTTAAATAGCTAAACGCCCATATTTTTAAAGCTTTATTTCTATCAGAACTTAAATTGATCTTTTTTTCTATAAAAAACAAAGGAATAAATATGAAAAACAATAAAACTGGATGCCCCCATACAGGCCAGCCAACTAAAAAAAGTAGTGCTGAAATAAGAGAAAGAGACCAGGGACTTTTTATTTTAATCATATAAAAGTGAAAGTTAATTTTTTTTATACTTTTTAGCTCTAATTACCATAAATATTTGTTTTTTTACTGTTAAATGCAAAAAGTTATAAAGCAAATCCCTAATTTAATTACAAGTGCCAACCTCTTATGCGGTTGTTTGGCATGTGTTTTTGCTGGTCTAAATCAATTTGAAGCTGCTTTTTGGACTGTTTTGTTGGGAATAACTTTTGATTTATTTGATGGAATGATTGCTAGGGTATTAAATGTGACCAGTGATTTAGGCTTACAGCTTGACTCTCTTGCTGATGTTATCACAAGTGGTTTCACTCCTGGAATTGTAGTTTACCAGCTGTTTATAAGAAGTGGAGTTCTTGTTACTGATTTTAAATTAAATTTCTTTTCTGAAACTATTGTTTTTTCAATTGCTCCCTTAGCATTGATAGCTTTTCTTCTCCCAGTTGGTGCAGCATTTAGATTAGCAAAATTCAATTTACTTAAAACCAAATCCCTAGACTTTTTTGGATTACCAACTCCAGCAAATGCATTATTTTTCTGTAGTCTTCCATTAATGATTGCTCATCCATCATTTTCTTTTATTGCCTCTTTTTTTAAATCAGCTTATTTTTTAATTTTCTTGATTCTATTATCTGTTTTTATGATGAATAGTAGTTGGAGATTGTTTTCTTTAAAAACAAACTTTAAATTAGGAATTAAGGCTTTTATTTTTCCATTAATTCTTTTTTTAATTTCAGTATTAATTATTTATTTATATCAAGGCGCTGGTTTTCCTTTAATTATACTGATTTATTTGATTCTTTCAGCTACTAGAAATTGGGTTCTATTCCAAGCATGATTTTTTAAGTTTTCAGATTAAAGTTATATCCATTGATTGTTTAGTGCAGTAAGACTTCCTCCAGCATCTCCAGTGTTAACTATGTTTTTAGGTTCAATTAGCATTATTTTACATTCTTTATCTGAATATGGTTTATGTATTTCATTTTTAGGAACGACTATCATTTCTCCGCTATTTATTTCTATTATCTTGTCATTAAATTCAATTTTTAAAACTCCTTCTAAAACAATAAACACTTCATCTGTGTTATCGTGTTTATGGGGGATGAAATCTCCCTTAATCTTAACAAGTTTAAATTGATAATCGTTCATTTCAGCAATTACCCTAGGCGACCAATAATCTGAAAACAGATTTAGCTTATTTTTTAAATTAATTACTTTTTTCATTTTTCATTTTTATAATTTCATTTTGAATATATTTTCTTTCAATTTTTCCATTAAGATATTTGAAAGATTTTAAACAAAAGACTTCTTTAGGCTTTTCATATAGCCCCAATTCATTAAAACATAAGGTGTGATTTGAAGGTATTTTATTTTCAAAAACTAAAACTATTTGTTCACCAAGTTTTTCATGAGGAATCCCACATATTATAAATTTACTTGAATAAAATGGATTTAACTTTTTTTCAATTATTTCTGGATTAGTTTTAATTCCACCAGAATTAATAACATAATCTTTTCTTCCAATCCAAACAAATCTTGTCTCAGAGATCAATTCGACTATATCATTTGTTATAATAGGTCTTTTTGAAATATATGAAGCGTTAATTACTAAAACCCCATTTCTTGAACTGAATTCTACTCCCGGCAATGAACTAAATTCTTTTTCACCTTTACTTAAATTTTTGAGTGCAACATGACTCAATGTTTCAGTCATTCCATAAGTTTCATAAACCCCCTTGGTTTTATAAGTAATTTTTTCTTTTAAACTTTCATTTACAGGGCTTCCTCCAACAATTAAGCATTTAATTTTATTAATATTTTTAATTGAATTATTTAATTGATGAACAGTCATTGCCGCAAAATCAAAATTTTGATTTAATTTTTCTAGAGGTTTGTCACAAGGTTTTTTTATAACTAAATCAAGCCCTATTGTCAAGGCTCTAACTACCATCATTTTCCCTGCAATAAAACTAATAGGCAAGCATAATAAAGCCTTGTCTCCTTGCTTGAGATTAAAAAACTTTTTTGTTTTTTTTGCTGAAGAAATCATTTTACTTTTTTTTATAGAGTAAGTTTTAGGATTACCTGTAGATCCAGATGTTTGAACTTTAATTGTCCTCTTATTACTTAGCAAGTCGATAATAAAACTATAAACTTCATTGTTTTTAGAAGACTTGTTTTTGCAAAAACTTATGAGTTCGTTTTTAGTATAATGCTTACCATTTAACTTAAATCTGGAATTAATATTAAACTCTTTTTTAAACATTATTTAATTTATATACTTGTCAAACAATTTGGTTTCCCATTGAAGCTTGGGATTATATTTTAAATAACCATTTTCTATATAGTGAGGAGAGCTAATATTATTGGAATAGAGCATCCCTGTTCCTAAACCTTGTCTTAATGACGTGTTTTTATTGAAAAGCCATTGTGAAATGGAATTTAAACCAATATTACTTTCTAGAGCACTAGTTGACCACCATTTTATTCCTTGAGAATTTGCTAACTCAATCCATATGTCTGATTTTTTTAAACCTCCAATTAAACTGGGTTTTAAGATTATATATGAAGGCTTAACTTCTGAAAGTAATTGTTTTTTTTCCCCTATGTCATTTATTCCAATCAGCTCTTCGTCAAGAGCAATATCAATAGGAGATTTTTTACAAATTACAGCCATTTTGTCCCACTGTTTTACTTCAATGGGTTGTTCAATTGAGTGAATTTTAAAATTTGATAGTTCATCAAGTTTATTTAGAGCTATTTTAAAATCAAAAGATCCATTTGCATCAAGTCTGATTTCTATATCTCTATCTGAGTACTCTGATCTGATCGACTTTAAAAGATCTAATTCTAGAGAAAAATCTAAAGCCCCAATTTTAATTTTTATACAAGTAAAACCATTTTCAATTTTTTCTTTAATTTGGTTTTTCATAAAGGATTTTTCACCCATCCAGATCAATCCGTTTATAGGTATAAATTCTTTTCCAGACATGAAATTAGATTTAAAGAGGTTAAAGGGAGTTGAATTATTATATGATAAATATGCTGTTTCAAGTCCAAATAATATTGAAGGATATTCTTGTATTTTTTTTGACAATTCATTAAATCCAAGATGGATATTTTCACAAACCTCTTTTAACTTGGATTCAAATGAAAAAATAGGATCTGGACTTAAACCATTTATTAAACTACATTCACCTATTCCATAATTTTCTCCATCCCTAATTAATATAAACCAACTTATTTTATTCTTTAAAACGCCTCTAGAAGTACCTCCAGGGATTTTAAATTTTAACACATGCTTAAAATAGAAGGCTTTCATATTTTAAATTAAATAAGCAAAGTTTATAGATAAACTAATTGAGTAAAAAACTGTTGCAAGAACTAAAGGTTTTAAAAAAAAATCAAATTCCTTTGGATCTTTAATTTTATAGACTCTATAAAGATCATAAACTAACCAAATTATATTAACAAAAGTTAATAGGGTTAATATTAAAGAACAACTTTTTTCTTTAATTAAGAATGAAACCATTAAAATTATAGAAATTGAAATTAACAAAAAATGATAAAACTTGGAGTTGTCTAAACCCATTCTTGCCGACATAGTTTTTTTACCCACCAATTTATCATTTTGAATATCTCTCATGTTATTTAGATTTAATACTCCTACAGATAAAAGACCAATGGTTAATGCAGGATATAAAAGTGATAGATTTAATTTTGAGGTGAAAAGAAAATTGGAGCCCAAAACACTAATTAAACCAAAAAAAATAAAAACAAATAAGTCTCCAAAACCTATATAACCATATGGGTTATTTCCAACTGTATATTTTATAGCAGCAATTATTGCTAATAGTCCTAAAATTAAAAATAAGAGTAAATAAAAAGGACTGTTTTTAAAAGAAGTAAACACTAGCGAAATAGTTAATAAAAAGGAAATAATAGAGGTTGCAATTATTATTATTTTCATTTCTTTTGAAGTAATTAAACCTGACTGAACTGTTCTTTTAGGACCAACTCTGTTTATATCAGTTCCTTTGACTCCATCTCCATAGTCATTTGCAAAATTTGATAAAACCTGATATGAAATAGTAGTTGCTATTGCAAGAAAGAAAATAGATGAATTAAAATTATTGTCAGTAAATGAAGCAAAAGAACCAACAAAAATACCTGAGACAGAAAGTGGTAAAGTTCTTAATCTAGCCGCAGAGAACCACAATTTAAATTTTGAACTGTTTTTATTAATCAACTATGTGTTATTTTTTATGGAAATTTAGGAAATTTTTTAAAGTCAGGTTTTCGTTTTTCAATAAAAGCATTTTTTCCTTCCTGAGCTTCTTCTGTCAAGTAATATAACAAAGTAGCGTCACCTGCAAGTTGCATTAATCCGTGTTGACCATCTAACTCTGCATTTAAACTTCTTTTTATCATTCTTAGCGCAAGTGGACTTCTTTCCTGCATAATTGAACACCAGTTGAGAACAGTTTCTTCTAGTTTATCTAAAGGGACTACTTTGTTTACCATCCCCATATCCAAAGCATCATTTGCTGAATATTGTTGACAGAGAAACCAAATCTCTCTAGCCTTTTTTTGCCCAACATGTCTTGCTAAATAGGAAGATCCAAATCCACCATCAAAACTACCAACTTTAGGTCCGGTTTGACCAAAAATAGCATTTTCACTAGCGATTGTGAGGTCACAAACTACGTGTAAAACATGACCACCTCCTATTGCATAGCCATTAACCATAGCGATTACGGGTTTGGGTATTTCTCTAATTTTTTTATGTAAATCCAAAACGTTTAGCCTCGGAACACCATCCTCTCCAATATATCCTCCAGATCCTTTTACATTTTGGTCTCCACCACTACAAAAAGCCTTATCTCCTTCTCCAGTTAAAACAACAACATCTATGTCGTTTCTTTCATGGCAAATATCAAACGCTTCTAACATTTGAATATTAGTTTCAGGCCTAAAAGCATTATATACTTCAGGTCTATTTATGGTAATTTTAGCAATACCAGTATAAATCTCAAACTTAATATCAGAGTATTTTTTAATATTTTCCCACATTATTTTTGTCATAATTTATTTGCAATAAAGATAATGTTTTATGTTTTTAAATTAATGTTTAAGATTCGGACAAATATTTAAAATAGCTTTTAAGAATTTTTGAACTAAGTTTTGATGAGGTTTTCACTTCTAGTATTTTAGGTTTATTCGATTTTTTAAAAAAGCTTTTTAAAGCTAATTTTAAACCTATTTTCGAACTTTTCTTTTGATAAATAAACCCATACATTTTTGCTAAATATTTAGCACTTAAATTATGTTGAGTTTCAATAAATTTTGAAAAAACAGAATTATCTTTAAAGCCAGGTAAAATTCTGAAAATTCCTCCACCTCCGTTATTTATAATTATAATTCTGAAATTTGAATTAATATAATTATTCCATAGACCATTAGTGTCATAGAGAAAACTTAAATCTCCTGTTATTAACAGGGTCGGAGTTTTACTGAAAACTGAATATCCAACTGCAGTTGAAGTACTTCCGTCTATTCCACTAGTGCCTCTGTTGCTATACATTGTGTAGTTATTCATTTCAAATAGTTGCAAGTATCTGATTGGTGAGCTATTAGCAACTTGAATATGGTATTCTGAGGATATTTTTGACGATAAAATAGAAAAAACTAATAAATCACTGAAAGGAATATTTCTAATATAATGTTTATGTAAACTTTTTCTATTGTTTGATAATTCTCTCCATATATTATTGTAGCCGGACCTAATATCATTAATCATTACCTCTTTGAAAAAGAAATTAGGATCTAATTTAATATGTTCAACACCTTTAAAAAAGGTATCTTTCGCGTCGCTAAACCCAACATGAAAATGTTTTATTGGAGAACAATTTCTAAGAAAATCTTTTATTTTTTTTGAAATAATCATTCCGCCTATTGTTATAATTATTTCTGGCTTAAGACTACTAAAAATCAAATCTCTGTTTTTGGAAATCTCAATTGGAGCAATTATTTGATCAATATTTCCAAAAAAAGATTTATCATGTAAATTAGAAGTTGATTCTGTTAAAACTACAACTTTTTCATATTTTGATAATTTACTGACAGTTTTTTTTAAAAGTGTCTCTGGGGCTAAAGAGCCAACCAGGACTAGTATTTTGAGAGATTTTTTAATTAAAATTTTAAATTCATTAATATCAGGCTCTTCATTTTTATACTTAATTATTTTTTTTGAGAGATTGATTGAAGGCCTTTTAGTAAATTCATAAAGAGGCTCTTCTAGAGGAATATTTATATGAACTGGTTTTTTAAATTGGATTGATTTTGAAAAAAAACTAAAAATTATTTCTTCATTAAAATTTTGAGTATCTGACTGAATTTTTTCAATTGACTTTATTTTCAATTCACTGTTCTTAATCAAGTTTTGTTTGTTACTAAGAAGAATTTTATCAGTTTCATGTACTACATCCTGAAGTAATGACTTTGAACATAAAACATTACTGCCAAAAACATTATTTTGATTTATTGTTTGGCCATCTCCAATGTTAATTTTGTAAGCTGGACGGTCTGCTGAAATTATGATTAAAGGAATTTCACTGTAAAAGGATTCTGAAACTGCGGGTGAGTAATTTAATAATGCTGATCCGGATGTGCATAAAACAATAGTTGGCTTATTTGTTTGTTGTGAAATACCTAAAGCAAAAAATCCTGCTGACCTTTCATCTACTATACTGAAACAACTAAACTTTTTATTAGACGCAAAGCTAACAGCTAGTGGAATATTTCTTGACCCAGGTGATATAACCACATTTGTAATTCCTAACTCAAGACATGTAAGTATAACAGTTTGTGCTGATGGGATTTTTGGATACATAATTTAAATAACAAATGTAAGAAATGAATTAATTTATTAATCAAAAAGAACATTTAACATTGTTGTTGACTTTTGTAAAATTTCTTCCCATTCATCTTTTGGTTCACTATCTTTTGTTATTCCACCTCCTACAAATATTCTAGCTATGTTGTTTTTAATATTTACTGACCTGAGGTTTACATACAGGTCACAGTTTTGGTCATCAATTAGACCTAAATATCCTGAGTAAAAGAGTCTATTATGTTTTTCTTTAGAGTAAATACATGATAAGGCTTTTTTTCTGGGGATTCCTGCAGTTGCAGAAGTAGGGTGAAGTGCTTTAATTATTTCTCTAGGAGAGTTGTATGATTTTCCCGTAATAATAGTTTTTAAATGTTTGATATTCCCAGCTTTGGATGATCTTGTCTTTTCAAAATTTAAATCATCACAAAATGGTGCTAAGTTTTCTCTGATTTCTTCTTGTACAATCTTTTGTTCATTTAATTCTTTGTGCCCCCAATTAGAGTTGTCTAGTTTTTTAGTTCCAGCTAAAGCCATTGTGGAGAGACTTTGATTTTGCATTTTCAAAAGAGTTTCAGGTGTTGCTCCCATCCAGAAACCTTCATCAGGATGATAAAAAAGATAACAAAAATCAGTAGGATAGAGATTTAATAATTTTTTGAAATAATTAAAAATATTATAAGAATTTAAGCTAAAATCAAATGCTCTAGAATAAACTGTTTTAACTAAATCTGAATTAAAAATCTGTTTAATTACATCAGAGACGTCATTTAAATACTCATTTTTATAAACATCTAATTCTGTTATTATTTTTGATAAGATAGGGTTTTTATGTTTGTTTTTATTTATAAATTTTGTTGAAATTATATTATCTGAGGGGATTAAATAACCTTCAGAGTTTGTGTTGAATGGCATCATTATAAATCCAGATCCATGAGGTTTTTTTCCCCTCGATATATCTTTGTTGTTAGCTGAATGACATTCAACAATTGATTTATTGGGTAATCTAAATGAAGAAAAAGGAATGTTATTTTTATAATAGAAATTTAAATTATAAAAAAAATTAGCATTTGAAATCATAAATTAATATCTCTATTTATTAGCTAAATATATTGATGTAGCTCCTAACATTAAAGGTTTAATATCAATATTTTGAAAATCACATTTTTTTAATATTGAAATAAATTCTTTACCACTAGGAAATTTTTCTGCTGACTTTTGTAAATAATTATATGCAGATTTATCTTTAGAAAAAACTGACCCTATTAATGGAATGAATGACCTAGTAAATAATAAATAAAAATATTTAATAATATAATTTTGAGGAACTGATGTTTCAAGAATTATTATTACACCACCTTTTTTGAGGACTCTATTGCTTTCCTTTAATCCTTTTTCTAAATTTTGAAAGTTTCTCACACCAAAACCAATAGTTACTAAATCAAAACTTTCATCAGAATAATTAAGGCATTCTGCATCTCCAGACTCTAAAACAATTTGATTTGATAATTTTCTTAATTTAATTTTAGTTCTTCCTACCTCAAGCATTTTTCTAGAAATATCAACACCTGTTATTTTAGAATCATTGATCTTAGAAAGTTCTAATGCGATATCAGCAGTGCCTGTCGCTATATCTAAAATATGTTTTGGATTACTTGTTCTTGCAATTGAAACTATTTTTTTCCTCCATCTAATATCACTCCCAAATGTTAAGATTCTATTTAATAAATCATATTCAACGGAAATTGAGTCAAACATTTTTTCAATTTGAATTTTTTTGGAACTATTATTTGATTGATTAGGCTTCATGTTAACTTATTCAACAGTAATGGAATAATCTTGTGGAGTAAGATTTATAACCCCTAACTACTTTCCCACATCTAGATTCATTCTTTTTGTAAATATCAGGATTTTGTTTGTTACATTCTACTTAAAAATAATTTTGTTATATTGAATTATGATTTCCAAAAATAGACCCTCAAAAGTTTCAACAAACTTTTTAGACCAATTAGTAAAAATTTTGAGTTTTTCT
>CAJJCT010000025.1 GCA_905182735.1 Candidatus Marivariicella framensis | reverse complement strand
CTTTTAAGGTTTTTAAACTCAAGAGAATAAGGTCAAATAGCTTTAATAAAAATATATACCAAAAGTGCTTTAATATTTTTTGTGAATGACCTACATTTGCAATGCGCAAAAAACAAACTAATTTTTACGCTAAGTATGCTCAAAAATACACACTATATAAGTTTTTTTTTAATTCTCTTTGGAATATTGCCAATAAGTGCAAATGAAACAAAAGAACCTTCTTCAGAAAATAGGGATAAAAAATCAGAAATAAAAGAGTACATCTTGCATCATCTTCAGGATTCGCATGATTTTAACTTGCTCTCTTATACTAATAATGAAGGAAAAAAAATTCACATTGGACTTCCATTGCCAGTAATTTTATGGGACGAGGGACTAAAGATATTCTCCTCTTCGAAACTTCATCATGGCGAAAGCGTTGCTCATGTTGGTAAAAACTATTACAAGCTAGAACATAATAAAATATATAAAACCAACTCAGAGGGACTTATTATATATGATGAATTCCATCACCCTAAAAACATAGCTCCTCTAGATTTTTCATTAACAAAAGGAGTTGTTAGTATAATTTTCACGTCCATAATAATGTTTTTTTTATTTAAAGGACTTGCTGATTCCTATAAAAAAAACAACCTTGTTGCTAATGGAATTGGAAGGTTTTTTGAGCCTATTGTTTTATACGTTAGAGATGAGATAGCAATTCCAAATATTGGAGAAAAATATTACAAGAATTATATGAGCTATTTATTGACTCTATTTTTCTTTATTTGGTTTTTAAATATTCTTGGATTAACACCACTAGGAATTAATGTTACAGGAAATATCGCTGTTACATCTTGTTTAGCGTTAATAACATTTTTAATAACTAATTTGACAGCAAAAAAAGTTTACTGGAAACATATTTTTTGGATGCCGGGAGTCCCATTGCCAATGAAAATTGCATTAGCACCTATAGAACTATTAGGAGTCATGATTAAGCCATTTGCTTTAATGATTCGCCTATATGCAAATATTTCTGCAGGACACATTGTCTTAATGAGTCTCATATCTTTAATTTTTATTTTCAGAAATTGGCTTGGATCAAGTTTGTCTTTTATCTTAGCCTTTTCAATCTCTATCATTGAGATTTTAGTAGCAGTATTACAAGCATATATTTTTACAGTATTATCAGCGTTATATTTTGGTTTTGCCGTAGAAGAACACGATCATGAAGAGCAGGATCATTAAAGTTTAATCTAATTAATGTTTAATTTAAATAAATAGTAAATATGGAAATTCCAAAAATAATAGGAGCAGGTTTAGTAGTAATAGGAGTAGGTATCGGTATCGGAAATATTGGTAAAGGAGCGATGGAGGCGATTGGACGTCAGCCAGATGCAACAGGAAAAATCCAAACAGTAATGTTAATAGCCGCAGCCCTTGTTGAGGGTATTGGTTTTGCAGCATTATTTGCAGTAAATTAAATGTTTTAAAACAGTTATCTTAAAAGCACTAAAATGGAAAAATTAATAAATGAATTTTCTTTTGGGCTGTTTTTTTGGCAATTACTTATTTTCATAGGCTTAGTCCTATTGCTAAAGAAGTATGCCTGGAAGCCTATCTTAGATGCTGTTAATGAAAGAGAGTTTTCTATTAGAGAAGCTCTTTCATCAGCAGATAATGCCAGAAAAGAAATGGAGTCTTTAAATGAAGATAACCAAAGAATAATTAAAGAAGCGCGATCTGAAAGAGAGTCGCTTCTTAAAGAAGCAAGAAATACAAGCTCAAAAATAATTGAGGAAGCAAAACAAGCAGCAAAAATTTCTGCAGATCAATCAATTAAACAAGCTCAGGAATCCATTGAAAGCGAAAAAAGAGCAGCAATTCAAGAACTTAAAACTCAAGTTGCAGGTATAGCGATTCAGATGGCTGAAAAAGTTCTTCACTCAGAATTAGATGATAAAGACAAACAAAACAAACTAATTGAGCGATTACTTAAAGAGACTAAACTTTAATTCTTTATGAAAGTAAATAGAGCAGCAATACGATATTCAAAAGCCTCCCTTGCATATTCTTTGGAAAGAAACATAGCCAACAGAGTAGAGCAAGACTTTAAAAATATTTTATCAACTGTTTCTGGCTCAAATGATTTAAGAGACTTTTTATCTAATCCAGTATTACCATCTCAATTAAAACTTAATACAATAATTAAGATATTTTCCACAATTAATGATGAGACAAAATCAATCATCTCTCTTATTTCAAATAACCGAAGGCTTCATTTGTTACCTGCAGTAGCTGAACACTTCATAGCAAGCTATCAGAAAGCACAAGGAAAAATTACTGCGGTAGTTACTTCAGCTATAGCCCTTGATGAATCAACTATAAAACAAGTTTTAAATAAAGCAAAAAAAATGACTGATTTTCAAGTTGAATTGAAAAATGAGATTGATTCCTCAATTGTTGGAGGGTTTATTTTAAATGTGGGGGATTTACAGATCGATGCAAGCATAACTAATCAGCTAAAGACTTTGAGTAGCACATTAACAAAAACAAGTACAACGCTTAAATAAAACATTATGGCAGAAGTTAAACCAGCTGAAGTATCAGCAATTCTAAAAAATCAATTAGCAGGATATGATTCTGCTTTAGATCTAAACGAAATAGGAACTGTTCTTGAGGTAGGTGACGGAATTGCTCGAGTATTTGGACTAACCAATGCTCAGTACGGTGAATTAGTATCCTTTGATAGTGGCCTTGAAGGAATGGTGCTTAATTTAGAAGAAGATAATGTTGGAATTGTTTTATTAGGACCTTCAAAAGAATTAAAAGAAGGAGATACTGTTAAAAGAACTCAAAGAATTGCTTCAATTAAAGTTGGAGAAGGAATTGTAGGAAGAGTTGTCAATACCTTGGGTGCTACTATTGACGGAAAAGGACCTATTGAAGGGGAATTATATGAAATGCCTCTTGAAAGAAAAGCGCCAGGGGTTATTTATAGACAACCAGTAAATGAACCAATGCAAACAGGGATAAAATCTATAGACGCCATGATACCCATTGGAAGAGGTCAAAGAGAGCTTGTTATTGGAGATCGGCAAACAGGAAAGACTACTGTTTGTATTGACACTATTCTTAATCAAAAAGAATTTTTTGATGCAGGAAAGCCAGTATATTGTATATATGTAGCAATTGGGCAAAAAGCCTCAACAGTAGCAGGAATAGCAAGAGTATTAGAAGAAAAAGGAGCTTTAGCATATACTACTATAGTAGCGGCAAATGCTTCTGACCCTGCGCCAATGCAAGTTTATGCTCCTTTTGCTGGAGCAGCAATAGGAGAGTACTTTAGAGACACAGGGAGACCAGCATTAATAATTTATGATGACTTGTCTAAACAAGCAGTTGCCTATAGAGAGGTTTCATTGTTACTTAGAAGACCTCCCGGACGAGAGGCCTATCCTGGAGATGTGTTTTATTTACATTCACGCTTACTTGAAAGAGCTGCAAAAGTAATTTCTGATGATAGCATTGCTTCTGAAATGAATGATCTTCCAGAAGCTTTAAAAGACAAAGTCAAGGGGGGAGGATCGTTGACCGCCCTTCCCATAATAGAGACTCAAGCTGGAGATGTCTCTGCATACATCCCTACTAACGTTATTTCTATTACTGATGGTCAGATTTTTCTAGAGTCTGATCTTTTTAACGCAGGAGTAAGGCCCGCAATAAATGTAGGAATTTCTGTTTCTAGAGTAGGAGGATCTGCTCAGATTAAGTCAATGAAAAAAGTTGCCGGAACACTTAAGCTTGATCAAGCCCAGTACAGGGAACTAGAAGCCTTTGCAAAATTTGGATCAGATTTAGATGCAGCTACATTAAATGTTATTGAAAAAGGGAAAAGAAATGTTGAAATATTAAAACAAGCACAAAACGATCCCTTCAAAGTTGAAGATCAGGTTGCTATAATTTATGCAGGATCTAAAAATTTACTGAGATCTGTTCCGGTTGCTAAAGTCAAAGATTTTGAAATAAGTTATTTAGAACATTTGAAGAAAAATCATCTAGAAGTATTATCTCAGTTAAAATCAGGAAAACTCACAGATAAAGTGATTGACGTTTTAAACGAAACTGCGCAAACTATTTCAGGGCAATATTAAAAAAAGTCTATGGCTAATTTAAAGGAAATAAGAAATAGAATTGCGTCAGTATCTTCAACAATGCAAATCACAAGCGCAATGAAAATGGTTTCTGCTGCTAAATTAAAAAAAGCAACTGATGCTATTTCTCGGATGAGACCTTATTCAGATAAATTAACTGAACTTATTCAGAATTTAAGCTCATCCTTTGAAAGTGGAGACAATGATAATTCTTATGTCAAAATTAGACCAGTCAATAAAATTTTATTAGTTGCAATCACCTCTAATAGAGGACTATGTGGAGGCTTTAATTCTAATATAATTAAAGTTGTGAAAGAAATTTATAATAAAAATCAAGATAAAAAAATTGAAATCTTATCAATTGGAAAAAAAGGAACAGATTTATTGTCAAAAAAATATAAAGTAATTAGTTCCCATGATGATGTTTTTGATAATTTAAACTATGAAAACTCATCTTTAATAGCAGATTTAATCATGAAAGCTTTCTCTAAAGAAGAATACGATTCTATTCAGCTTTTGTATAATCGTTTTAAAAATGCAGCTACTCAAATCGTTACAAAAGAACCTTACCTGCCAATTGTTCCAGAATACAATTCTGATGAAAAGAAATCTTTGGTTGACTACATTTATGAGCCATCTCAGGAAAAGATTATCAACGAATTACTTCCAAAAGCTCTAAAAACTCAACTTTTAAAATCATTGAAAGATTCTTTTGCAAGCGAACATGGAGCCAGAATGACAGCAATGCACAAGGCGACTGATAATGCTGGAGAGCTTAGAGATCAACTCAAGCTTACATATAATCAAGCCCGTCAGGCTTCGATAACTAATGAAATATTAGAAATAGTAGGCGGAGCTGAAGCCTTAAAATAATTAAAGAATTCTAAAATTAAATATTTATTAATCTAATTAAAATTAGCTTTTAATTAAGATTTGATAAATTAGGCTTTTTGTAATTTTATAAAAAACTGAAATATGCCAAAAGTCTCTATTATAAATAAAAGCCCATTCAAATTACCTGAATATGAAACTACTTCGTCGGCGGGAGTTGATCTTAGAGCAGTTTTAACAACTGAGGTTAAGCTTTCTTCCCTTGAAAGAAAAGTTATAGGCACAGGAATTAAAATTGCTTTACCAGCAGGCTATGAAGCTCAAGTAAGGCCTCGAAGTGGCTTATCCGCTAAACATGGAATAACAGTTCTTAACTCTCCAGGAACAATTGATGCAGATTACCGTGGAGAAATTGGAATCATTCTGGTCAACCTTTCTTCGGAAAGCTATACTATTAAACCAGGTGAAAGAATTGCGCAGCTTGTTTTTGCTAAGGTTGAACAAGTTAAATGGGACTTAAAAAATGACTTAGATACTACATCAAGGGGTGATGGAGGTTTTGGAAGTACAGGTAAATGAAAGATAAATATTAAAAACCAAACAATTTGAAAATTATAGTGCCAATGGCAGGAAGGGGTTCAAGACTTAGACCTCATAGCTTAACAATACCTAAGCCAATGTTACCCGTGGCGGGCACACCAATAGTCCATCAATTAATATCTACAATATCAAAAGTCATAAAATCTCCCATAGATGAAGTTGCTTACATCATAGGAGAACCTGCTTTTTTTGGAAAAGAAATTGAAAAAAGTTTAATAAAAGCCGCTAAATCAATAGGAGCCAAGGCTACTATATATAGGCAGCTTGAACCACTAGGAACTGGGCATGCTGTTATGTGTGCACTCCCCTCTCTTCATGGTCCGGCAATTGTAGCATTTGCAGACACCCTTATAAGAGCAGATTTAGAAATAAATCCTGAAGTTGATGGAATGATTTGGGTAAAAAAAGTTAAAAATCCGGAGTCCTATGGAGTAATCGAACTTAATAAGAAAAAACAAGTTAAAAACCTGATTGAGAAACCAAAGTCTTTTGTCTCCAACCTTGCAGCTATAGGGGTTTATTATTTTAAAGAAATTGAAATATTAAAAAATAAACTACAGGAGATATTACTTATTAAAAAAGAAGTAGGTGAAGAATATCAAATTAATGAAGGTATAATTTCTATGATTAATGAAGGCTATATAATTGAGCCTGGAAAGGTTAGTCATTGGATGGATTGTGGAAATCCAAGCATAACTATAGAAACTAATACCCAGATGTTAAAGATCTTAAGTAATGAAAATGTGAAATTAATTTCTTCAGGAATAACACTAAAAAACTCAAAAATTATACCACCCTGTTATATTGGAAATGGTGTACAGATTATTAATTCTAAAATTGGCCCAGGCGTCTCAATTGGAGAAAATACTCGAGTAAAAAACAGTCAAATTAAACATTCGCTAATTCAAAATAACTCTATAATTCAAAATGCTAAATTAGTAAAGTCTATGATAGGTAATAATGTAAACTTTAATCATCAACATAAATCGATATCCATAGGAGATTATTCGCAATTAAAATGAATCAGACATCAACCAAACACTTCTTTATAATATTTGCTTTTATAGGCCTGACATTTAACAGCTGCAAGTCTATAAAGGTTTTACCAAATAAAGCACCTATTAAAAATATAAAAACAAAGGAATTAACCAAGGTGTTATACTCGTCCTCACCTAAGCTGTCATTATTGAGATCAAGATTGAAGGTAAGTTTTGACGACGGAAAGAGAAGTCAACAATTGATTGTAAATCTGAGAATGGAGAAAGATGAAGCAGTTTGGCTAAGCGCAACGATGCTTATTCCTATTGCTAAGATATTAATAACCCCAAATAAAATTTCTTTTTATGAGAAGTTTCAAAAAAACTCATATGAAGGAGACTTTTCATTTATAAAGAAGTATTTGGGGATTGATTTTGGATACGAAAGCCTACAAAATTTACTAATAGGAAGACCACTAATAGATATAAGAAAGGGAAAATGGGAGCAAATTAAAAACCCAAAGTCTTATGTTATTTCTCCCAAATCGTTTAATAATAAATTTAGACCTATTTTTTTCTTTGACCCTTCAACTTTTCTCTTGAAGGAGCAAAGATTAATCTTTGAGGATATTAACAAGTCTTTGACAATATATTATGACGATTTTCAAAAAGTTGATGGAAAATTAGTCCCAAGTAAAATTTCTTTAAACTTAATCAACAATGAAAGTAATATTGAAATTATATTAGATTACACTAGAGCAGAAATCCCAACTAATTTAACATTTCCATTTACCTTTCCATCAGGTTATTTACCAATTAAACTTTAATGAAAAACACCGCGGCTTTAATTTTAATATTTTGTTTAATTGGAGGAAATTTATTTGCTCAAAAAGCTTCAAGAAACAAACAAATTAAACTCGAAGAACAGCGCATTAAATTAAGAGAAGAGATAAAGCAAATAAACAGTTTGTTATTTGAAAATAAAAATCAAAAGAAATCTACACTTTCAGAGGTTGAAGATATTCAACTTAGAATATCAGTAAGAAAGCAATTGATAAGAGTAAACAATGAGCAAGCAAATTTTTTAGATAATCTAATAAATATAAATCAAAGAGACATAGATAAATATCGACTTGAGCTTAAAAAACTCAAAGAAGAATATGCGTTGATGATTCAAAACTCATACAAAAGTAAATCTATGCAAAACAGGTTGATGTTTGTTTTTTCATCTGAAAATTTGCTTAAGGCATACAAGAGGCTGGATTATTTAAAACAATATAATGCTTTTCGAAAAAAACAAGGAATTAAAATAAAAAATCAAACTCTAAACCTTCAGGATCTAAATAAAGATTTAATACTTAAAAAAAGACAAAGGAAAGAATTAGTTTCTGAAAATAGAAATGTGACTAATTTTCTAATAAGCGAACAAGTTACACAAGAAAACGTATTAAAATCTCTCAATAAAAATTTTAAAAATTTTAAAAAACAAATTACTAATAAGCAAACACAAGCTAGCTTAATTGATGCTAAAATTGAAAGTCTTATAAGTGAAGCAATTGCTCTTTCAAATAAAAAAGCTGGTAAAAAAGCATCAAATTTTTTTTCATTAACGCCCGAATCCAAAATTCTAGCAGAAAATTTTAAATCTAACAAAGGTCAACTTCCATGGCCAGTTATAAAAGGAGTAATAGTTCAGCGTTACGGCACTCAAACGCATCCAGTTGTTAAGACAACTAAAATTAAGAGTAGTGGAGTTAGCATAGCAACAGAATCAAGAATGAAAGCAAGGGTTGTTTTTGAAGGAGAAGTCATGTCTATATTAGCTTTCAAAAACAGTAACCCAACAGTTTTAATAAAACACGGAAATTATATTACTGCTTATAAAAACCTTTCAAAAGTTTTTGTAAAGAAAGGCCAGAAAGTTAAATCTAAACAAGATTTGGGTCAAATATTCACAAATAAAGAAACAGGAAAAACAATATTACAGTTCAGTGTTTTTAAAGGAATGAAGTCTGAAGACCCTGCATTCTGGTTATTCAAATAATTTTATAGTAATTTATCGTTCAATAAGATACCAAGCATCTTTTTTTAGAGTATACTTTAGCAAATACAGAAGCTTAATTGCATCATCTTTAGATTTAAAACGTCCATAGGCAACGCGAAACATACCCTTGGGATTAACCTCAGCTAGAACAGCATTATACCCTTCTTTTTTTAAAGTTTTAATTTTTCTTTTGGCATAAATTTTATTTCTAAATGATCCCGCTATTATACTGTAATAAGGGTTTTTCAATTTAGTTTTTTCTTTCTTTTTGGTAACACCTACAGTAAGTGAAACACTATTTAACTTCCCTAAATTAAAAGTTGCAGATTGAACATTATTTTGAATTTCATTTTGAGCAACCTCTTGATTTATATGTCTTTGATCATTGACGTATTGCTCTCCAAAGTAAAAAGATGACGTAGATAATGCAATAGTAATTAATCCAATAGCTGCATATCGATAGAAAGGTTTTCGAATAGGAGCCTTTTTATTTTCTGGTATGAATTCTAGCTTTTCTATTTTATCCCGTAAAGAAATTATTTTTGAACTTTTTAATGAATTTACAGGCTTTCTAATAAAAGAACTTAAACCATAAACAGAGCTATCAAAATTCAATTTACCATAGGGCTCAAATTCAATTTTTTTATTTTGATTGAGCATCATTTTTCCTAGACTACCTATGTATATTGGTTGAGTGTTTAATTTATTTTTCCAAACACCAGCTTCTTTTTCAATTAAACGAATAGCGCTTTCGTAACTTACATTTTGTTTTTTTGCAAAATAATTAGCTAAAACACCATCATTACTTGTCAATAAGCTATTAAAAGTTAGCTCTTTTCGAGAAGGACTAAATTCTCCAGTAATATTATTTACTTGAAAATCATAAGAACGTGTTAAAAACGCACCAAATCCAGGAATCGTAACACACTCGTAATCAAATAATAATTCTTTTATATATTGTTCAAGAGCCATTTACCAAAAATAACAAATTTATTTTCTCGTCCTAGAAATTTAAAGACTGATTTAATAACCTATTCTATCTCTTGTTCTTAATAAAACTTTATTAGCTATTTTTCTAGCTTTTTCAGCACCTTTTTCAAGAGCAATGTTAACTTCTTCAGGATTTGAATTATAATATTCAAATTTAATCCTTTCAGGCTTAAATTTTTCAAGAATTAATTCATAAAGTAATTCTTTTGCCGCTCCGTAACCCATACCACCAGATAAATATTTATTTTTTAGTAAATCTGTTTTATCAGGATTAGCCAATAAGGAATAAAGTTTAAAAACCGTGCAACTTTCAGGTTTTTTTGGTTCTTCTATAGGAGTACTATTTGTTGAAATACTCATAATTTGTTTTCTTAATTTTTCCTCAGGCAGAAAAACATTAATGGTATTATTTTTGGACTTACTCATTTTATTACCATCAGTACCAGGAACATATTGACTATCTTTCTGTAATATTGGACGGGGTAAAATAAATGTATCTCCCATAAGATTATTAAATCTTAAAGCTACATTTCTAGTCATTTCTAAATGCTGTAATTGATCTTTTCCTACAGGAACGAACTCAGCATCATAAAGCAGTATGTCTGCAGCCATCAACATTGGATAACTAAATAAACCGGCATTTATGTCTGATAAATTTTCAGCTTTATCCTTAAAAGAATGAGCCAGTGTAAGTCTTTGATAAGGAAAAAAACATGATAAATACCACGACAACTCTGTCACTTGACTTACATCACTTTGTCGGTAAAAAATTGTTTTATTTGGGTTTAAACCACATGCTAACCATGAAGCTGCTGTAGCAAAAGTATTTTCTCTAAGCTCTTTTCCTTTTTTAACCTGAGTTAGTGAATGTAAATCTGCGATAAATAAAAAGGATTCATTCTTATCCTTTTCAGCAAGTTGAATAGCTGGAATCACAGCCCCTAGAAGATTTCCTAAATGAGGAGTCCCTGTTGACTGAACTCCAGTTAATATTCTTGACATATTATAAAATGTTATTACAAAGATAAATTTTTATTAAGAGCTTTAGCTTATTTTTTAATGAAGCCTTTGTATATTCGGGACTTTATAAACTTATTTCGTGAAATTATTAAGAAGTATTTTATTAATCTTTTGGAGACTTTGGTTTTATATTTTATGCACAATCCCCATAATATTAATTTTTCCGATATCTCCTATTATTTTTATTTTCCCCAGAGGCTATGATGTCATTTATTGCTACGCAAGGAATGTATGGGCACCTTTTGTGTTAATTGGAATGGGATTTTATATTAAGAAAACCAATTTTTCTAATCTTATAAAAAACAAACCCTACTTACTCGTGGCGAATCATACAAGCTATATAGATCCCATGATCATGCTGAGATTATTTAAAAAACCATTTGTTTTTGTTGGAAAAAAAGAATTAGACAGCATCCCTTTTTTTGGATATTTATATAGGCGCGCTGCAATTATGGTTGACAGAAGCAATAAGAATAGCCGATTTGCAGTTTATGGACAAGCAAGTGAAAAATTAAGCAAAGGATACAGTGTTTGCATATTTCCAGAAAAACAATATACGGTTGAAGAGAACTTATTGAATGAATTTAAACATGGGGCATTTAAGCTAGCGATTGAACATCAACTTCCCATAGTTCCAATTGTTTTTTACGATTGTAAAAGAAAATTTCCTTGGTATATAACACATGGATATCCAGGTCAGCTCAGAGCAACAATTTTTAATCCAATTTCTACAAAGAATTTAAAGGAAAGTGATTATAAAAAAGTGATGAAAGAAACAAGAATGTTTATTGAAGATAAATTAATCAAAGATCCTGAGCAGTCAGCGATTGAAGCAATTGAAATTTGGAAAAAAAGAACTAATAAGTCTTAAAAAATAAAACGAATTAACTACTTACAGCATTTATTGATTCCATTATTTTAGTTTCTAGCTCTTCCATTAAATCTGGATTGTCAGCTAAAAGGATTTTAACAGAGTCCCTACCTTGACCAAGTCTTGTTTCTCCATAACTAAACCAAGAGCCACTTTTATTAATTATCTCATAATTCACTCCAAGATCTATTATTTCACCAATTTTTGAAATTCCTTCGCCATAAATAATATCAAACTCAGTTGTTTTAAATGGAGGAGCAACTTTGTTTTTAACAACTTTTACTCTTGTTTTATTACCCAGAACCTCTGCGTCTCCATTTTTTATTTGTGTTGATCTTCTAATATCAAGCCTAACTGAAGCATAGAATTTTAGAGCGTTTCCTCCGGTAGTTGTTTCTGGATTTCCAAACATGACTCCAATTTTCTCTCTTAATTGGTTTATAAAAAAAACCGTACAATTAGTTTTACTTATTGAAGCGGTTAGTTTTCTTAATGCTTGTGACATAAGTCGAGCATGCAGTCCCATTTTAGAATCACCCATTTCTCCCTCTATTTCGCTTTTTGGAGTCAGAGCGGCTACAGAATCAATAACAACCATATCTATAGCTCCTGATCTAATTAAATTATCAGCAATCTCAAGAGCTTGTTCTCCATGGTCAGGCTGTGAAATTATCAGCTCATTAATATCAATTCCAAGGTTTTCTGCATACGAGCGATCAAATGCATGTTCAGCATCTATAAAAGCTGCTATACCTCCCTTTTTTTGACATTCAGCAATAGCATGAAGAGTTAAAGTTGTTTTCCCTGAAGATTCAGGTCCGTAAATCTCTATGACTCTTCCTCGAGGATACCCGCCTACTCCAAGTGCAATATCAAGACCTAGGGATCCAGATGAAATTGCCTCTGTCTCCACTACTACTTCATCACCTAACCTCATTACAGTCCCTTTCCCATAAGTTTTATCTAGTTTATCTAAGGTTAACTGTAAAGCTTTTATTTTTGCTGAATTATCTTCTGACATTAGTTTTATTTTTAGCTAAAGTAATATTTCTTTTAGTCTAGGTCAAGTAGCTATAAAAGTGATTATTAACAAAATTTTAATTAGTTTAACACTATGAAAAATTTTTACTTATTTGTAGCTTTTTTGTTCTTTGTTACCTCTTTAAAATCACAGAATATATTAGATCTAAAAGATCAAGCTACCGTTATTGATGAAATTCAAAAAGATCGATTAGAAAATTTATTACCACAATTAATGAAAAGGCATAATATTGATATGTGGGTATTAATAACAAGAGAGTATAACGAAGACCCAGTAGTTAAGACCTTTTTACCTCCAACATGGTTGAATGCCAGAAGGAGGACGATTATAGTTTTTTCGTTGAAAGAAGGAGTTTTTAAATCAGCCGCAATCACAAGGTATCCATTTGGAAACCTTATTCCATCGGTTTGGGATAAAGAAAAAGAGCCTGATCAGTGGAAAGCATTAGCTAAATATATAAAGTCTCAAAACCCTAAAACAATAGCGGTCAATACATCTGAAAATTATGCATTAGCTGATGGTCTAGTCAGAACTGATTTTGACAACTTAATAAAAGTGTTACCCGAAAATCTAGCCAGTAAAGTAATGTCATCTGAACCATTGGCTGTTTCATGGATTGAAACAAGAACAAAAAGAGAAATGATTATATATAATCAACTAGTTTCTATTACTCATAATATTATTAAAGAAGCGTTTTCAAGTCAAGTAATTACTCCAGGAATTACAACTACGGATGATGTTGTTTGGTGGCTTCGTGAAAAAGTAAGGAGTCTTGGTTTGTCTACTTGGTTTCATCCAACAGTAGACGTACAAAGAAATGAATCGAGTGATTTATACTCTTTTGATGGTAAATCAAAATTTGACACCATACTTCCAGGAGACTTGCTTCATTGTGATTTTGGCATCAGTTATTTAACGTTAAACACAGACTGTCAAGAGTTGGCCTATGTTTTAAAAAGAGACGAAAAAAGGGCTCCCCAAGAACTAGAAAAAGCCTTAAAAGACGGAAACACTGTCCAGGACTATTTGACAAACAACTTTATTGAGGGTCAAACTGGAAATAAGACTCTTATCAAGGCATTAAGTCAAGCTAAAAAAATGGGTTATAAACCTCAAATATATACTCATCCTTTAGGCTTTTTCGGACATTCTGCAGGAACAACTTTTGGAATGTGGGATGCGCAAAGCGGTATACCTGGATCAGGAGAACATCCATTACGTTTAGAAACTGTATATGCTATTGAATTAAACACAAAAGTTTATATAAAAGAATGGAAAAAAGAAATTAGAGTTATGCTCGAAGAAGCCGGATATTTTGGTGATGAGGGGTTTAAATACGTCAATGGAAGACAAACTGAACTTATTTTGGTTGGACAAAAAGATAATGCTATAGAATAATATTATCTTTATTTAAATTAAACTTAAAAACGTATAGCATGCAACTGTACAATAAATTAAGTGCAAATGAACGTGCAGAAATAATTGAATCTGCAGGAAAAGATCGCCTAACCCTTTCTTTTTATCAATATGCACAAATTGGGAACCCTACCCTTTTTAGAGACCACCTTTTTTTGACATTGAATCCACTTGAAGTTTTGGGTAGAATTTATGTAGCAAATGAGGGAATAAATGCTCAACTTTCTGTTCCTGCAGAAAAATTTCAAAACTTCAAACACAATATTGATGATATCTCTTTTTTAAAAAATGTCAGGCTTAATATTGCTGTTGAACAAAACAACAAATCATTTTTGAAGCTTACTATTAAAGTGAGAGATAAAATTGTAGCAGATGGCTTAAATGATGATTCTTTTGATGTAACCGATAAGGGCAAACATTTGAGTGCTAAAGAATTTAATGAACTGTTAGAGGATCCAAAAACTATTTGTGTTGATATTAGGAATCATTATGAAAGTGAAATAGGCTACTTCAAAGGAGCTATAACTCCTGATGTAGATACTTTTAGAGATTCATTACCAGTAATTGAAAACACCATAATAAAAAATGAAAAAGAGAAAAACATTTTAATGTATTGTACTGGAGGAATTAGATGTGAAAAAGCAAGCGCCTATTTTAAACATAAAGGGTTTAAGAATGTTTTTCAATTAGAAGGTGGAATCATTGAATATGCTAGGCAAGTTAATAACACAAGTATTGAAAACAAATTTATAGGTAAGAATTTTGTTTTTGACGAGAGAAGAGGAGAAAGAATATCTCAAGAAATTGTTTCTAAATGCCACCAATGTGGATCACCTTGTGATGTTCATGTGAATTGTAAAAATCAAGCTTGTCATTTACTATTTATACAATGTTCTAAATGTTGTGAAAAACATAAAAGTTGTTGTTCTGACGAGTGTAAAGAAATTATTAACATGCCATTTGAAATTCAAAAACAATTAAGAAAAGGAACCCGCAATAGTAACAAGATTTTTAAAAAAGGCAGATCAGAATTTCTAAAGTTTAAAAAATAAAATATTCACATATATTGGCAGTCTATAGATATTGTATCTTTGCTTAGACACCAAAATCATTATGACAACTAAAAATATTAATAGAATCTTATTTTTAATTACATCAATAGTTTTTTGCTCTTGTTCGAATGAAATTTGGTATAGTGATTTTAAAGATTTCTCAGATGGATGGAAATCAGAAGATTCAGCCACTTTTAGTTTTAATGAAACACCTAATTCAAAAGGAAATATTCTCATTAATATTAGAAACGACAATAATTATCCTTTTTCTAATATTTTTTTAATTTCCTCTTTATTAAAAGATGGAGTTGAAATTACAACTGACACTTTAGAATATTCAATGGCCGATAAAACAGGAAGGTATTTAGGTAAGGGTTTTGGAAGCGTGAAAGAAAGTCTGTTAACCTGGAAAGAAGATATTAGTTTTTCAAGTGAATCTAAATATTCAGTTACTTTAAAACATGCAATGAGGAAAAATCAAAATGAATTTGGAATGAAAGTTTTACCTGGAATTATAAGTGTAGGAATAAGTATAATTCTTAACAGAGAAAAAAATGAATAGTCCAAAAAATAAACCCTTTAGGCTCGCTATTAATATTTTTTGGGGAATAATCATTTCAGGAATTATTATTGCAGTTATTATATTTTATAGAGCGGGAATGGGCCACTATGGTTCTATGCCTGATCTTCAACAACTCGAGAATCCTAAAACTAATTTAGCCACGCAAATATTTTCATCAGACGGAGTCGTGCTAGGAAAGTATTATTATGAGGACAACAGAACCCCCATTCAATTTAATGAGCTTCCTGAAAATATTGTAAATGGACTTATAGCTACAGAAGATGAAAGGTTTTATTCCCATTCAGGAATAGACTGGAGACGAACAATTAGCGCGTTTGTTTTTTTAGGAAAAAGAGGAGGGGCAAGCACAATAACTCAGCAATTAGCAAGACAGCTTTTTGTTGGAGTTAGATCTAGAAATATTTCCGAGGCAGTAATTCAAAAGGTTAAAGAATGGGTTTTATCTGTTCAATTGGAGAGAAGATATACCAAAAAAGAAATTATAGCCATGTATCTAAATATTTATGATTTCGGGTATAATGCTGACGGAATTCGATCAGCAGCAAAAATATTTTTTAACACAACTCCAAAAAAACTAAAGATTGAACAATCAGCAACTTTAATAGGGATGCTTAAAAACTCATCATACTACAACCCATTACGAAGACCTGAATTAGTTAAAAGAAGAAGAAATATTGTTTTTAAACAAATGGAAAGAAATGGTTTTTTGTCACAAAAAATTGCTGACTCTCTTTCAAAAATGACTTTAGAAGTTGATTATACTCCTGAGTCTCATAGGGAAGGATTGGCAACATATTTCAGAGCATATCTGCAAGAGTTTATGAGAAAATGGACAAAAGAAAATCCAAAACAAAACGGAGATCAATATAACTTGTATCGGGACGGGTTAAAAATTTATACAACAATTGATTCCCAGCTTCAAAATATTGGAGAAGAGTCGGTTCGTAACCACATGAAAAATTTACAAAAAGAGTTTTTCAGACAAAACACAAAAAAACTAAATAAAACAGCACCCTTTTTAGACTTAAGAACAGGACAAATAGATACTCTATTGGAGCGAACAGCATACAGATCTGAGCGCTGGAAAAACAAAGTAAATGCTGGATGGGAAAAGGATAAAATATTAAATAACTTTAAAGAACCTAAATCAATGTCAGTTTTCTCCTGGAAAGGAGAAATAGACACTGTTATGTCACCATTAGACTCAATAAGATATTATAAATATTTTTTGCGCTCCTCAATGATGTCAATGGAGCCTCAAACTGGACATGTAAAAGTTTGGGTGGGTGGATATGATTATAAACACTTTCAATACGATCAAGTAAAGCAGGGAAGGCGTCAAATCGGATCAACATTTAAACCTTTTCTATATGCAACAGCTATTGATCAACTAAAGCTTTCACCATGTGATATTCTTCCTGACGCTCTGTTTTGTATAGAGCCGATGAAACACGGAAATGTTGAAGCATGGTGTCCAAAAAATGCAGGAGATAAATATGGAAGGAATAGAACCTTAAAAAACGCATTAGCAAACTCTGTAAATACTGTAAGTGCAAGACTGATGGATAAAGTAGGTCCTAGACCAGTAATTAATTTAGTACGAAAAATGGGAATCACCTCCAATATCCCCCCTGTTCCTTCAATTGCACTTGGAACACCCGACATAAGTCTTTTTGAAATGGTTGGAGCATACGGAACTTTTGCAAACAAAGGAATATATGTTAAGCCAGTAATGATTTCAAGAATAGAAGATAAAAATGGAACAGTTATTTACGAATCAGTTCCAGAAACACAAGATGTTATATCTGAAGAGGCAGCTTACGTAACAATAAGCCTGATGAAAGGAGTTACTGAGCTTGGTTCAGGAGCAAGGCTAAGACATGCAGGACTTGAAAAAGAAAATTACATTTATAAAAACATAATTACAGGATACCCTTATATTTTTGAAAATCCAATTGCCGGAAAAACAGGAACAACTCAAAATCAAAGCGATGGTTGGTTCATGGGAATTGTTCCAAACCTGGTAACAGGAGTCTGGGTAGGTGGAGAAGACCGTTCAATTCACTTTGAAAAAATTGCTTACGGTCAAGGGGCTACAATGGCCCTACCTATATGGGGTCAGTTTATGAAAGAAGTTTATCTTAAGCCTGAATTAGGAATTTCAAAAGAGGATTTTATTAAGCCTGAAATACTAAAAATTTCATTAGATTGTGATCAATATATTCAAGAAAAATCAGATGAAGATTTAGAGGATTTAGATGGTTTTGGATTCTAATTAAGGATTATCCTCCGCATACCACTCAGCATAAGCAGTAGCTGTTTCTCTTAGTTTTAAAGAGTGGAGTTTTAAATGTCTAGGAAGACGAACCTGTATTTTACTTGCAAAATCAGAAACCAACATTTCACAAGTGGGCTGATAATTTACTCTAACAATTTTATTTCCTTTTTCTTCCATCTCATTTGCTAACACATTATGAGGAGAATCACAGTTTAAAACTGTTGCATGGTCAAAAGGAGTAATAATTTCTTCCTTTACAATTTTTTTCAAATCACTAAAATCAATGACCATTCCAAGCTTTACATTTTTGGATTCATCTATTGGTTTTCCAATTATGGTCACATATAGCTTATAACTATGTCCATGGACATTTTTACAGAGTCCATCGTAACCATAAAGCGCATGACCAGTTTCTAAACTAAATTCTTTAGTAATTCGTATTTTATTATTCATAATTTATCTTCTTAATGCTTCATAATTTTTTCAAAACAATAAAATGGATATTCACTTTGTTTTGGAAAATATACATCTCCTAGCTGAATATAATCCCTGGAATTATAAAATTTTGAATTTCTCGGATTTTGACTAAAGGTATCAAGTCTAACTGAAATACAGTTCATTTTAATTGCTTCTTCTTCTGCAAAATCCATCATTGATCTAGCTAATCCCTTTTTTTGATTTTTGGGATGAACAGCTAGTCTGTGAATATATAAATTGTTTAGATCAGGCGTGAGCCATTCAATTTCATTATAAACCTCATCTTTGAGCTTTGAAAACATAATACAACCAACTATAGAATTATCTATTTCAGCAACATATAATTCCCTATTCATTATATCTTTTTCAAAAGTCTCTCTAGAAGGATAATGTTCATTCCATTGGAATATTTTTCTAGAAATCATTTCTTGTGCACAGGCTTCAGCTAATTTTTTAATGTTATCTAAGTCAGAAAAGTATGCAAGTCGAATCATAATAAATTTTTTGCCAAAATAAATTTTTTTAACATCATTAGCTATAATTTTATGTTTTTTAGAAAGATGTTCTAATTTTAACCTTACATCTAATTTTATATAAACGTATTATAAAATACAAATTGAAAAATAAGTTAATTTACTTGATTGTGTGTTTTGCTTTTTTGACTGTAAAAACTCATTCTCAGTCATATGTTCAATTATCTGTTGATAACGACTTATATTTTCTAACTGACCAATATTATTCAAGTGGAATAATTATTTCATATGGTAAAAAGAAAGAAGAAAAAGCCTCTCATTGGCGAATTGGACAAGAAATATTTCACCCCTCTCATCGCTTTACTACTAATCTATCTAAAATCGACTATCCTTATAATGGATGGCTATATATTCAAAATGAAAAAGAATATTTTTTGAATTCAAAATTCAGCTATAGCTGGGGAACAGAATTAGGAGTTACGGGAGATGCTTCTTTAGCAAAAACATTTCAAAATTTCTATCATCGCACTTTTTTAAACTTAGACGAACTTTCATGGGCAGGAGCTCAACCTCAAAGATTTCATTTTGGAATTTTTGGCCAGGTTAATAAAGGAATTACTATATCAGATAAAATTCATTTAACCTCTCAACTTTTTTCAAAACTATCTAGCTATAGAATTCAATCTATAGCTAGAATAGGAGTTTTAATAGGCTCAAATGAAAAGATTCCATTTCAAAGAATTTCATTTAGCAACTCTGAACTTTCTAGAGGAATATATATTGGAACTAGACAAGAATATAGGCCTCATGATTTTGCTTTGAGTGGAAGCATATTTGATAATAGTTCATCTGAATTAACAAGACCCAATTTAAAATATCGAAATAATTTTGAATTTGGATTTTTTTCTCAGAAAAAAAAGTGGACAATTTTAATGCTATACCAATCTATGAGTAAAGACACTCCTGGTCAAAGATTCAATCGACATCAAGTCCTTAATATTACAATAAGAAATCAATTTTAAAACATGAATTCAATAAAAATTTTTTTTACCTCAGGCCTTATTTTAATTTTGTTTCAATCATGTTTAATAGTAAATAACTTTTATGAAACACCCTCCAAAACCTTGACTAAAGAATTTGGTCATAAATCAAATATTACCAAGAAACTAAACCCTTCTGGGGAGTTTGTTGATTTAAAAAATCGTAAATCTGAAATTTATTTCATAGACGAAATTAAGCCAAAAGGACACCTTGTTATAATTGATAGTTTAGCTACAGATTCTTTGGTTAAAATGATAATTATTAAGGACACTATAGTTAAAAATTATAATTAATTTAATTCTGGACGCTTCATAGGGTTTTTAATAAAAGCACCAAACGTTAGAGTCAATCCATCAAAAACACTTGGTTGAACCCCTGAAGAATTTATGCTTTTCCCCTTCATGTATTGATACTGAAAACCTATATTTAATCTTTTCCAAACTTGGTATTGAATAGTGATAAATGTTCCGAAAGTATTTCCAAAAGACTCGTTAGGATATTTAAGCGACCCAGTAATTAAATTATTAATTGTTGAATTTTTAGCATTCAAAAAATAATGGTACTTGAGTCCTACTTCAAACAATAATTTCCTTGAGGGATAAAGTCTAATTGATAAAGGGAAACTCAACCAATTTATACTATCAGAAGAGTTTTCTAAAAACCCATCATATTGATAGCGAATTTCATTAAACTCAAAACCAGTTGAAAATCCAAATGTTTTAGACTCAAGTTTTTGAACTACAAAACCAACACCTTTTCCCATTCCGTTTTTAGTATAATCTTGATCAGAGTTCATCCAATTTAACCTTCCGTATAAAGAGTAATTCCAAAGGTGATAAAAACTGTCTGGATCAGGCCCAGTTCTATATTGTTTGTATAGGTTTTTATTTCCTTGTGAAAAGGATAAAAAACCAGTTAAAATTAAAGCTAAAAACAAATAAACTCGCAACATTCCTCTAATATACAGTAACAACCCTAAAATAATTGTTGTCAAGATTTTAACACTAAACTAAAGTTAAATTTATTTACTTTTAAACTAAACCTTACTTTCTATTGAATTTTTAATAAAAAACTATAACATATATTTTAGTAAGCTTGATGCAAATAATGATGTATTAATAGATCATAAGGATATTATTTTTTGCAGGAAAAATAAAAATAGATAAAATGAAAAAGATTTTTTATAAATTTAAGAGACCCTAAATAAATTTTTATGCCAATTCAAAACAGGAGACAATTTTTCAAAAACGCAAGCCCTTTAATCGCCCTTCCATGGCTAAGAACCAAAGGCATTTTCACATCAAGCCCTGATACAATTTTATATAACGCAAATGTAATAACCGTAAACCCAAAGAATCCTGAGGCTCAAGCTATTGCCATTTTAGGAGAAAAAGTTGTTGCAATTGGAGAAAATGATCAAATATTAAAATTAGCAAACTCAAATACTAAAAAAATTAATATTGCTGGGAAAACAGTTGTTCCAGGATTTATTGATGCCCATTCTCATCCTGCCTCATCAGGACTATCACATTTGAGAAATGTTGATATTGATTTAAGATCAATAGAGGAGATTAAAAAAGCTATCCAAGAAAGAGCAAAAAAAACTCCTCCGGGAGAGTGGATTTTAGGGTTTAAATATGACGACACAAAGATTAAAGAAGGAAGATTAATAAACAGGTATGACCTTGATGAAGCTGCTCCAAATCATCCAGTTAGAATTAAACATCGAGGGGGACATTCAACATATGTTAATTCAACAGCTCTAAATTTAATGGGATATGACCGAAGCACTCCTGATCCTAAAGGAGGCAAAATAGGTAGAGACGGAAAAACTGGAGAATTAACAGGACAACTTTTAGAAACAGCAGGGTACCCTCTATCAAAATTAATTCCAAATACTTTTACTGAAAAAGATCATCAAGAAGGAGTTAGGTTGATAACTAAAATGATGACAAAAAGTGGAGTTACATCTGTTACTGAGGCTTATGGGTCTTCAACTTTTTTAAAAGCTTATCAGGATGCGTATAGTGCAGATGAATTATCCATGAGGATTTACAGTATGATTTCTTACAGAGAAATAGATAAGTTTATTGATGCAGGAATTAAGACTGGCTTTGGAGATGAATGGCTTAGGATTGGTGGAATGAAAATTACAATAGATGGTTCAATTTCGGAAAGAACAGCAAGGTTATCAAAACCATATATTGGAAGGCCAAATGACTATGGAATACTAGTAATGGAGCAGGAAGAAGTATATAAGTACGCCCACAAAGCTCATACAAACGGATGGCAAATTGGCGTTCATGCAAATGGAGATGTTGGAATTGACAAGACACTAAACATTTATGAACGACTTCAAAAAGAACACCCTCGAATTGACCCCAGGTTTAGACTCGAACACTGCACAGTAATTAACGATGATCTAGTTAGAAGAATCAAAAAATTAAACGCTATTCCAAATCCTTTTTCTACATATGTTTATTTTCATGGTGAGAAAATGAAACAATATGGAAAGGAAAGACTTGAAAACATGTTTGCCGTTCGTAGTTTTCTTGATGCAGGGATAAAAGTTACGCAAACTTCTGACTACCCTCCAGGTCCTTTTGAGCCCATGATGGCTATTCAGTCTAGCGTAACAAGGACAGATATCAATGGAAATATATGGGGGCCGTCCCAAAAAATATCAGTAGAAGAGGCAATTAAAGTAGGAACAATTCATGGGGCTTATGCATCATATGAAGAGAGTATAAAGGGGAGTTTAGAGAGTGGAAAACTGGCCGACTTGGTTGTTCTTGGCAAAGACCTAAGAAAAGTTGATCCAATGGAAATTATAGATATTCCAATTGAGAGAACGATGGTCGGGGGTAAGTGGAAGTACGAGTCTTAAATTTTTTTTTATGTTAGATAAAAAGGATACGATCCTTAAAAATAATCTTGACTACACACTGTTTTCATGGTCAAAGCAAAAAGGTATTAAGCCTTTAAACATCGAAAGGGCAAAAGGGATTTATTTATACGATCATGATGGAAATAAAATCATAGATTTTTCCTCTGGATTAATGAATGTTAATATTGGCCACGGAGATCAAAGAGTAACAAATGCAGTTGTGAATCAGATGCAAAAAGTGAGTTACGTTACTCCATCTGCAATTACTGGAGTTCGGGGCGAATTAGGAAAAAAACTAGCCGAAATATGTCCTGGAAATTTAAATAAATCTTTTTTTACTGTTTGTGGAGCTACGGGTATTGAAAATGCTATAAAACTAGCAAGACTATATACAGGAAGGCATAAAATTTTAACAAGATATCGATCCTATCATGGCTCAACAACGGGAGCTATGTCAGCTGGTGGAGATCCAAGAAGATTAAAAGTTGATGCTCATCAAGCCCCAAACTTTGTTCATCTTGAGATACCTTATGAATACCGTTCCAAGGGAAGTGGTTGGGAACAAGAATGTTTTGACCAACTCGACAGAATATTAGCATATGAGGGACCAGAAAACTTTGCAGCAATTATGATGGAGGGAGAATCAGGAACTTCGGGATGTCTCAAGTTACCAAAAGGATACTTTAAAAAACTAAGAGAGGTCTGTAATAAGCATGGAATCTTACTGATTTCAGATGAAGTGATGAGTGGATTTGGAAGAACTGGTCAGTGGTTTGGGATTAATAACCATAATGTTATTCCCGATATGATGGTTTTAGCAAAAGGAATTACTGCAGGCTATTTACCTTTTGGAGCCTTACAAGTAACTGATACTATTGCATCACATTTTGACAACAATCCTATGATGCTTGGGCTAACATACTCTGCTCACCCAACAGCATGTGCAGCGGCGTTAGAGGTTATAAGTATATACGAAAAGGACGATCTTTTTAATAATGCAAAAAAGATGGGTGCTTATATGGAAGAGCAAGTCGAATTATTAAAAAGCAAACACCCTTCCATTGGAGATTTTAGAAATACTGGGCTTTTAGGGTGCATAGAATTAGTTAAGAATAGAAAAAATAAAGAGCCAATGGCTCATTTTAATGCTAAGCCGGAGGATTTAAAAGTCATGGATAAAGTCAAGGCTAAAATTGCTGAACTAGGAATGTATACTTTTAGTAAATGGAGCTATATCTTTATAGCACCTCCACTTTGTATAAATAAAAATGAAATAGACGAAGGTTTAAAGATTATATCTGAAGCTTTAAAAATAGCGGATCAAGCTTACGAATAATTACCTAATTAAATAATAATATGATTAACTTAAGGAGGCTTACAAATGCTAAAGGGTTAGGAGGAGGAGTTTCATTTAAGCATATACTTTTCGAAATAGTTTTAGTAACAGGAGGAATTTTAATTGCCTTAGCTATAGATAATTGGAATAATAAAAGAGTCGAACAAGCTGAGATTAAATATTACTATAAGGATATTCAAGTTGAATTTAAAGAGACAATTAATTATCAAAAGGGTTACCAAAAAACATTACAATATCTCAAAAATTCAATGACAAGATCATTAGAGATTATCAAATCAAAAAACAAAGATTCTATTCCTGTCTTAAAAAAACTATTGGGAACTTTAGCTACCACATGGCCGGTAAGTTATACAATGCCAATTACTCAAGAGTTTATCGACCTGGACTATATAAATAAAGTAGAGAATGACTCATTAAAAACTATGCTTAAAAAGTATGTTAGGCAAATTGAGAGGTCAAAAGGACTGGCGGAGTATAATGAAGCTCAGTATAATGATAGAATTGAACCATATATCAATGATAACATTAATTATAGAGAAATTGTTCTAGGAAATTCAAACAGTCAACTTGTTATTGGAGGTCCTAAAACAGATTTTGAAAAATTGTCAAATGACCTAAAATTTTGGAATATTATTAATTTTAAAATAGAAACGACAATAATAGAGCTTGGCAGATTAAAAGGGGACATGAAAGTATTTGAAATAATTTATAATCTTCTTGAAGACGAAAATAAAAATTGAAGAAAATTTAATAATGGGGATGTAGCTCAGCTGGCTAGAGCGCTTGACTGGCAGTCAAGAGGTCGTGGGTTCGAGTCCCATCTTCTCCACTATTAATAATAAGGGTTTACAGGTAATTGTTTTGTGAACCTTTTTTAATTTGTCCCGAAACTTGTCCCTGATTAGTTTGTGAAAAGTCTAAAAAATCTGATCCAAAAGTTTAAAGAACCACCCCCACTAGGTCTAAATAAATCCACTTTCCTTTTTGGGAGTGCTTCGCTATATGGGTATATTATCCAACTCCTGAAATTACTGAAGAAGATATGCCTGTGGTTTAGTTTATTTTCCAATGTAGGAAATACTTTTCTTGCCTGG
>CAJJCT010000024.1 GCA_905182735.1 Candidatus Marivariicella framensis | reverse complement strand
AAGTGGAACAAACAGTAAAACAAGAAGTAGCTTTTTCATAGTGTTAAATTTTATTCAAAAATATCTCAATTTTATGAATATTGCATATACTTGTAATATGAAACAACTACTTTTTCTTCAACTTCTTTTAATTGACTAAATTAGATTCAATAAATAATTATGTCAATAGACCCGTTAGAAGGAACATAGCCCCGACATCTTTATAATAATTATGTTGAGAATATTTATTTTGTAATAAACTGACTAATTTTCTATTTTCTATTAATTCAATATGTTTTAGTAAACTTTTCCTCAAAAACTTCAAAGTCTTTAATTTTTCCAGATTTTTTTAAATTAAAATTAATCAAGATTTCACCACCCCAGTTATGATTTTTATTCGTAATAAATGTATTATAATGCCAATGCTCCATTTTATAATTTAAATGGTTATTAAAGTCTATTTGCAATTGGTCGTTAACCAAACTGATGTTAACTTTACCTAACATCTTATTTTGATAAGTTCCTGAATATTGGTCTAAGGTTAATGATGTGCTAGTTTCCATAACTCGTCCTTGATCTCTCTTTTTAATTACCTCCTTTGTCTCATCTCTGAAACCAGAATACAGTTTAAAGATCTCCTCGTGCCAATCTCGTCTATCATCGTTGAATGCATAAAGGTCGATAGACTTATACATTATTGCGTGACGAAGTTCAGCATGATCAAGGTTTGCAAAAACATAAACAGCAACATCCTGATCATGAATAATTCCAGCTATTGCAACAAGTCCCGGTAAACTACCTGTGTGAAAATCAAGTTTGTTGCCTCTATAATCCTGTTGAAACCAGCCTAACCCGTAGGTATTCCATTTTGGTTTAGTCAATGCATTTGTTGGATAGACCGCCTTTTCTGTTAGTATGGAATGTGGTTTGAATAAGTATTTAAATGTGACAGGTTGAAGAATTGTATCTTTTTTAAAGACTCCATCATTTACTAGAAAAGTTAAATAATTACTAATATCATTTGTTGTGGACCAAACCATTCCAGCAGCACCAATTTGATCAGAAAAGGTATAATCTATTTTTACAACACCATCATCTAAATCATTATAGTGAGGTGTGGTGAAATTACCAGCTTCCCTGATATCTTTCGATTTAGTCTGGGTGTCAGTCATCTCTAATGGTTTTAAAATATTATTTTCCATAAAAATTGACCAATGTTGTCCACTTACAGCCTCAATAACCTCTCCTGCAACAACATACATAATGTTTTGATAGGTAAACCCTCCCCGAAGAGGGTATGTTTTTTTTGCATATTTAAATTTATCAATTGTCTCAGCTGTAGAAAGATTATTTATTACCCATAATAAGTCTGCATTTCCAATGCCAAGATTATGTGTTAGAAGATCTATTACTCTAGCGTTCGCTGTAATGTATGGATCTGAAAGCTTAAAAGAAGGAAGATGATCAATTACTTTATCCTCCCATGATATTTTATCTTGATCTACAAGGATTCCTAATGAAATGGCAATTAGAGCTTTGGTAGTTGAAGCCATTGAGAAGAGTGTGTTTTCGTCTACTAACTTTTTAGTTTCAATATCTTTTAAACCATATGCTTTTTTGAATACTACTTCTCCATTTTTAACTACTACTGCTGAAAGACCTGGTATTTGCCATTCTTTCATTCCTTTCTCAATCATTGCATTGAGTTTTTTACTTTTTAAAGTATCTTGAGTATAACCAGATGGTCCCAGTAATATCATTAATAATATTAATAAAGTTCTAAGATTATTCATTATACTATATCTTTTATTAATTTTTGTAACCCGGCCCTCTAACCACCCTTCCAGGGGTCGCACCAGTATGTTCGCCATCTTTTAATACTTGCTCCCCGTTTACAAACACATGTACCATTCCTGTCGATAATTGATGAGGTTCAGTAAAAGTTGCATGGTCTTGAATAGTTTCAGGATTAAAAATAGCTAAGTCTGCGAAATAACCTTTAGCAAGGTTCCCACGGTTTTTAATTTTTAAGTTAGAAGCTGGTAATGATGTTAATTTTCTGACAGCTTCTTCAATTGAAATTATTTGCTCATCTCTAACATACTTCCCTAGTAATCTAGAAAAATTTCCATAAGCTCTAGGGTGTGTACTTGAATTTAAAAAAACCCCTTCTGGAGTCATTGAGGAAGCATCAGATCCAAAACTCATATAAGGTAATGCAATTTGTTTTTTTATATTCTCTTCTGACATCAAAAAGTAAACAGTTCCAACACGACTACCATCTGCAATTACTAAATCCATTGCAGTTTCTTCAGGTGATTTACCATGTATAATAGCAACCTCTGTTAAAGTTTTACCGGTATAATGCCGTAAACTATCATTTTTAAAACCAACTAACAATAAATTATCTGAAGTTCCTGCAGCATACATTAAATTTTCCCATTTGTCAGTTGGAGTTGTCATTTCTCCTAAAACCCTTTGACGTATTTTTGGGTCTTGCAAACGTTCTGCCCATTTTTTGTAACCACCTTCTTGAACCCAAGGAGGCATGGAAGCATCCAAACCTGTTGCTCCAGCAACATAATTATACATATTAGTTGTTATACTTAAACCTGCTGTCCTAGCAGAGTCAATTTTTTTAACAACTTCATCATATTTACTCCAATTTTCTTTACCACTCATTTTTAAGTGATATATTTCTGCGCGAATATCAGCTTCATTTGCTATACGCATTAATTCATCAATACTTTGTAACAGACGATTTCCTTCACTACGCATATGTGAAATATAAAGTCCATTATATTCTGATGCAACTTTGCATAATGCAATCAATTCTTCTGTACTTGAATAAAAAGCAGGTGCATAAATTAATGATGAACCAACACCAAGAGCACCATCTTCCATAGCTTGTCTTACCATTTGTTTCATAGAGGTCAATTCTTCATCTGTTGGAGCACGATCCTCATATCCTATATGGTTGATTCTAACTGTAGTTGCACCAATAAATGAAGCTACATTTGGTGAAATACCACGTTTTATTAATGATTGTAAATATTCATCTAGTGAATTCCAATCAACGTCGTATTTAATATCTCCTTGTGCTGTTGGTAATTGTAAATCCTTTTTTAAATCTTTACTTAATGGACCCATAGACCAGCCTTCACCAAAAACCTCTAAAGTGACTCCCTGTCTAATATCACTCTGGGATCTACCATCTTCTATTAATGATTCGGTTGCCCAAGAAAGTACATTTATAAAACCAGGTGCAACAACCAAACCACTTGCATCTATCTCTGAGGTTCCTGTTCCTTTTATCTTTCCAACAGCTGCAATAGTGTCTGCATTAATACCAACAGATCCAATATAAGTTGGGTTTCCTGAGCCATCAGCAATTGTTCCATTTTTGATTAAAATATCATAATTGATAGGCGGAGAACAGCTAAATATTAACAGTAACAGTATTAGAGTTTTGAATAGTTTCATAATATTTAATTAAAATAACTCTTTAGCTTGAATTTTAAGCTTATTAAATTTTCTCACATAACCTGACAGCTCATTCTTTAATAGTTTGAAAACTTCAATTGAACCTGCCGTAGGAAGACCGTCTCCACTTTCAACACTTTTTCTTAAATACGCTAACCTATTATTTACTTTAATTGGAAAATTTAATGGGTCTTGACCACTTTGATTCTTTACTTGATATATACTAGATTCTATAGTTTCAAAATCAGAGATTAATACTTTGATTTTTTTTGATCTAGAACTATCAAACCCTTTAGTTCCATAAACTGAGGAAATATCATAAATATTATTCAACTTTTCTTTAATTGAACGAATTTCAATTACACTTTTATTCGCAAGATCAGTTTGCATCATTATACTCATTGCAAAGTCAAATTGTTTGTTAATAACGGTATCTAAAACATCTATTCTTGGATCTTTTCTTACTTCAAAAACAGTTTCATACATATTATCATCTATGATTAGCTGAAATCTATATTGTCCAGGAGGAGCAATTGGCCCAAGTGTTGGTTTTGCAGACCAGATTACCATACCCTCAAAATCTCTAGCTCCTTGATATCTTAGATTCCATTTGTAATTGTTTAATCCGCTATTCATTGTTGGGTTTTTATTATCCGCTCCAAACCATGAAGAAGATTCATCCTTTGTTTGATCATCAGTAACACCCTCTTTTTCTAATACAATTCTGTTTTTACTATCAAGTATTTTAATTGATAGTTTTTTGGGTGTAGATGGAAGGTAATATTTAATTTCAGCGTCTTGAACTCTTCTGGTTGCAAAATATACATCATAAAGATGTGGCTTTTGTTTGTCAACTTTTGACATTTCTCTTATTGGCGAAATATCATCAAGTATATAAACTGACCTTCCATGAGTACCAACCACTAAATCTTTTTCGGTAACTATTAAGTCAGATATTTGAGTGTCTGGAAGATTTAAACTTATTGACTCCCAATTATCTCCATCATTATAAGAAACCCATACTTCGTGTTCACCACCAGCATACAATAGACCAGGAATTTTTAAATCTTCACGAATCACATGCAGGAAGTCATCATTTCTAATACCATTTATTATCTTACTCCATGTCTTACCATAATCGTGTGTTTTCCATAAATATGGTTTTCTATCATCCATTTGATATCTTTTTCCAGCTATATATATAGTCCCTGGATTATGTTTAGACTCCTCTATTATACTAATTCTGGTATCTTTTGGCATATCTGGAGGTGTTATGTTTTTCCATGACTTTCCATGATCTTGAGTCAGATGGACTAATCCATCATCAGACCCAGCCCATAATGTGTTTTCATCATAACTTGACGGAACTAAGGAAAATATAGTGGCGTAAATCTCTGGACCATTCATATCATTTGTAATCACTCCTCCGGTTTTTCCAAGTGTTTTAGGATCGGCATAAGTAAGATCAGGACTTATTTTTGACCAACTTTGTCCATCATCTTCTGATACCCAAACATGTTGAGAGCTGGTATAGAGTTTACTTGAATTTAAGGGTGAAAAAATTATTGGGAATGTCCATTGCCATCTCTCTGGTAATTCACTTGCAGGTTCTCCAGAAAAAAATCTTGGGTAGACCTGAATATCTCTTTTAAATCCAGTTTTTCTATCAAATTTTGTAAGTAATGCTCCCTGACTACCAGCATAAAACCAGTCAAGATTTGATGGGTGTTGTGTAATATAACCAGATTCACCTCCTCCTACAGGATAATAATATTGTTTATGTGGACCACGTGCTTGCTTAAAATTCCACCCCTCAGAAGGAACACACATTGTGGAGTTGTCTTGCTGAGCCCCACAAACATAATAAGGGAAATCTTTTGTTACCATAATATGGTATAGCTGAGAAGTTGGAAAATCAAGATCGGTCCAAGTCTTTCCCCCATTAACAGAAACACAACCTCCCCCATCGTTTGCATTTGCCATTCGGGATGGGTTTTGAGGATCTATCCATAAATCATGGTTGTCACCATGTGGCACAATTATTCTTGTATCAAACGTTTTTCCACCATCAGTAGACTTATAAAATCCAGTATTCAATGCATATACTGTATTTTCATCCTTTGGATCAGCGTAAATTCTACTATAATAGAAAGCTCTTTGCCTTAATTTACGCTCATCATTAACTAAACTCCATGATTCACCTGCATCTTCAGATGAATAAACTCCCCCATTATCAGATTCAACCAAAGCCCACAACTTATTGGAATTAGCAGGTGAAACTGTAATTCCTATTTTACCTAGTGGTCTTTTTGGAAATCCCTTATTTTCTGAAATATCTACCCATGAATCTCCTCCATCCTCAGATTTATATAGGCTACACTCGGGACCACCTCCTAGCATTTTATAAGGGGTTCTGTATACTTGCCAAAATGATGCATATAATATATCTGGATTATTAGGATCAAGAATCATATCGATTGCTCCAGATTTAGGGCTTTTGAATAATATCTTTTCCCAATTCTTTCCTCCATCAACAGATTTAAAAACTCCCCTTTGCTCGTTTTCTCCATAAGGATGTCCTAATGCAGCTACATATAACACATCAGGATTTGTTGGATGTATTCTGATTTTTGAAATAGCCTGGGTGTCTTCAAGTCCAATATGATTCCAAGTTAAACCAGCATCAATTGATTTATAAACACCATCCCCTTGCATAATATTTCCTCTTAATTCAGTCTCACCCATTCCAATATATATAATGTCAGGGTTAGACTCTGAAACTGCAACTGCTCCAACTGAAGAACTTTTTATTTGTCCATCAGTAACAGGATTCCATGTTTGTCCACCATCGGTAGTTTTCCATAAACCTCCCCCTACAGCTCCAAAATAGTATTCATTGATTCTTGATGATCCTGCAACAGCTAATGACCTGCCACCACGATCGGGTCCTATATTCCTCCAATGAAGAGAGTTTATAATACTGTCATTTGAAGTGTTTGGAGTTGCTTGAAGACTTAGAGTAATAAATAAAAAGAATGTTAATTTAATTTTCATAATAAGATAAATTCATATTCTTGAATTTAATAAAAAAAAACTAATAAAGCTTATGGTTCTTTATTAATTGATTTTAGACCTCTTTTAGTTTTTAAATATTTAATAAAAATTATAAAACAGCTTTGAATATTGAGTTTTTATTAGCAAACATTGTATATGACGGCAAATTAATATATTAGTGTAAAATAAATTTATGAGCGAAGAAAAATTATTAAATCGATCTGATTACAAATGCTTTTATTCAATTTCAACTCGTTGGACTGATAATGATATATATGGACACATTAATAATATAACATACTATTCCTATTTTGATACAGCTATTAATCAATATTTGATAGAAAACACCAGCTTAAACATGAAAGATTCTCCAATAGTTGGTTATGTTGTTCACTCGAATTGTAATTATTTATCTGGGATCTCTTATCCTGGAATTATAGATGTAGGGATAGTTGTGAAAAAGCTAGGGACTACCTCTGTAACATATGGAATTGGTGTTTTTAAAGATAGAGAAAATAGAGCTTCTGCATATGGAGAATTTGTTCATTCTTTTGTGAATAGATCAAAAAAAAAGTCTGTTCCAATCCCTGATAATATATTAAAATCCTTGAAACAAATTCTAAAATAAAAAGCCCCAAATTTCTTTGAGGCTTTACTTATAAATATAATTAATCTCTCAAAATAGATGGAGCATTCATTTTATTTAATTTTGACTTAATTAACGGTAATTTTTGATTACGTAACATTGTTATTCTAGGCATAAGATCAGAAAGCATTTTAGAGGCTATTCCTAAGCTCTTTTTATGCAATCCCGTAGGTCCATAGGTAGTCCTCATCCCAGAGCCAGCAGCTCTTAAGTGAGTTTGAATTGAAGGTGGATTTCTTTCACCAATTTCAGACCTTGAAGAGTTACCTTGAATCTGAGCTTGTAATTCTAACAGTGTTTTCTCTGCATCAGCTAAATCAACAGATAGAGTACCTGGTATACTTAAAGATTTATTTACAGACATTTTATATGCATTTAAAATCTTTGAATTTTCACTCATCATTTTGTTAGCCATTGCAAGATCACTTTGAAGTTTCGTGAATTCATTCCTATAAGAGTTATAAGTTTCATAGTCTGCCCCCTTCAGAACTCCATCACGAATAGAGTTTACATCAAAATTAATTGGACCATCCAATAATTTATATTTTCCATTAGCTTCTAAATATATGCTAGCACTATACTTTCCAGGAATAGCCATAGGGCCTCCCCAGCTTCTCCATCCTCTTCCCTGCCCTCTTGAAACTCTATCTGGATCAATCGGAGTAGATGAAGAATGTCTTAAGTTCCAAGATATTTTTCGAGTCCCTTTTTTAGCTGGTTGACTTATATTATTAATTATGTTTCCATCTGAATCTTTTATATTAAGCCAAACCATCGATTTTTTTTCATTTTTTTCATCTTCTAAAGCGTCCCATCCAGGAAAAGGAATATTGGAATTTGCTTTGTTTAGCTTACCCTCTTTTTTCATTCTTTTTTGCTTGATGGTAGAAAAGTCTCCATTTAAATGATATGTAAAAACAGCACCAAAAACTGGATTTTCAGCAAAATAATAATCTGCTCCCGTGTTACCCGTAGTGCTTTTTGGATTATACCATTTTGCAGGTCTAGGACTATATAATTTTGCTTCTTTTTTCAAATTATCTGGAGTCATTTCTCTTAATGCACTATAATCATCAAGTACAAAGAAGCCTCTTCCAAATGAAGCAGCAACCAAATCATTTTCTCTTTTTTGAATAACTAAATCTCTAATTCCCATATTAGGCATTCCAGGAAGTCTATTCCATGAATTACCTGAATCTAAAGAAGTGTAAACTCCAGATTCAGTAGCTACAAAAAGTAAGTTTTTAGCAACTGGATCTTGAACCATTCTCCATATTAGAATCCTGTCTGGCAGGTTTCCTTTAATCGATTTCCAAGTAACGCCCTTATCTGTACTTTTAAAAATATAAGGGTTGAAATCTCCTTCTTTATGATTATCTAAACTTACATAGACGGTATTTTCATCATATAAATCAGCTTTAATATCGTTAACAAAACTTCTAGAAGGTATACCTAATTTAGTAACTGGGATTTTCATCCAGCTTTCACCACCATTAGAAGTTACTTGAATAAAACCATCGTCTGTTCCAGCATATATGAGACCTTCTTTAATTGGAGATTCTGATAAGGAAGTTATTGTATTGTAATTTGACATCGCTCCTACATCCCATGCATTATCCCAACTCTGTTGACGTCCCATGATAGGTAAAGTTATTCTCTCCTCATTTCTTGTCAAGTCTTCTGATATTGGGATCCAATCATCCCCTCTATTTTCAGATTTCCAAACTCTTGAAGATGCAAAATAAAGTCTTGATGCTTTGTGAGGACTGACCAAAATAGGCGCATCCCAATTAAATCTTTCAAAAGGATCTCCTAGATCAGGCTGTGGCTGAATCATTATTTGGTCACCAGTAGTTAAATCAATTCGATGAAGCCCCCCTTGTTGTGTTTCAGCATATATAATATCGTTAAATTCAGGGTCAGTTGCAGATTGGTGACCATCTGCTCCAAGAGTTTTATACCAATGCTTATTACTTATTCCTTCTCTTTCATCAGTAGCAGAAGGGCCTCCAGCTGATCCATTGTCTTGTGTTCCTCCAAAAATATGATAAAAAGGCTCATGGTTATTTACCGCAACTTTATAAAACTGTGTTAATGGGAGGTTCTTTATGTATCTCCATGTATCAGCTAAATCGAAACTTTCATAAATTCCAGCATCTGTTCCTATCATTAGGTAATCTGGATCATCTTGTTTAAAAACTAAAACATGATTATCAGAATGCTTTTTTTCTTCTTTTAATTGATTGAATGTTTTCCCTCCATCTTCTGATTTAAGAACTCGAACATTCATCAAATATAATCTGTCAAATTTATGAGGACTAGCATATAGTTCTTGATAGTAATGAGGTCCAGTGGCTCCAGAAACAGTATTTGACATTTTTTTCCACGATTCTCCTTTATTTTCTGATCTGAATACACCTCCTTTTGTTCTATCTAGTTCGACAGCAGCATAAACAACATCAGGATTCTGCGGAGAAATTGCCAAACCAATTTTACCTTTATTGGATTTTGGGATTCCATTATTTAATTTTTTCCAGTTATTACCTCCATCATCTGAGCGGTAAATTGCAGTTCCTGGTCCTCCACCCATTAATGCGGCAACAGTTCTGTGACGATCCCATGTAGCAGCATATAAAGTGTTTGGATCTCTTGGGTCAATTAAAATATCTGTAACTCCTGTCCATTCTTTATTTCCTAGAGTCTGAACCCATGTTTTGCCACCATTTTCAGTTTTATATAATCCTCTTTCCCCTCCTTTACTCCATAAAGGACCCTGAGCAGCTACCCATACAATATCTGGATCTGTAGGATGAACTATAATTTTTGATATATGTTCAGATTTTTTTAATCCCATATTCTTCCATGTCTTTCCTTCATCATCAGATCTGTAAACACCATCTCCATAGGCAACATGACGACCACCCACATTTTCTCCAGTTCCAAGCCATATAGTTGATGGATTGTTATTATCAATAGTTACACATCCAGTAGAGTATGAAGATTGCTTATCAAACAAAGGGGTCCAAGTTGTTCCTGCGTTTTCAGTTTTCCATAAACCTCCAGAGCCCACAGCAACATACCATGTGTTTTCTTTGTTTGGATGTATTGCTATATCAGCGATTCTACCTGACAAAAAAGCAGGGCCAATATTTCTAAATTTAAATGCTGATAAATCTATCCTATTTGTAGTTTTTGATTCTTGTTTTTTTTGCCCTCTCTTTTTTTGAGCATTTGTAAATGAAGAACTAAACATAAATAGAACACTAAATACTAATAAACTAAATTTTTTCATTTTATGATTTTTAATTGGTTTTTAATTTATATTGATATGAACATCAATTATATAGACTATAAAAAAATTAAAAGGTTTAATTTTTAACCTTATCAAATAAATATATAAATTTTTTATGTTTTTATATGAAATTTATTATTAGTAAATTCAAATTGAAAAAAAATAATGATCTTTATACCCTATGGAATTTATTGTTGAATATTTTAATAACATACCCACTCTTCATAGGGCAATAATTCTAGTAGGAGGTATTTCGTTTTTTTGGATTTTAGAAGGTGCTCTTCCCCTTTTTTTATTTAAATACAAAAAATGGAAACATGCCATTCCAAACTTTTTTTTCACAACAACAACAATTTTAATAAACTTCTCATTAGCCTTTTTACTTTTAGCTATTTCTGATTGGGTTGTATATAATAAATTTGGATTTATATATCTTTTTAATGAACTCCCTTTAATTCTTGAAGTTTTCATTGCAGTTCTTTTACTTGACTTTTTTGGTGCTTTTCTGGCTCATTATGTTGAACATCAATTTAATTCTTTATGGATGATTCACCTTGTCCATCATTCTGATCATAAAGTGGATACAACTACAGCAAACAGACACCATCCTTTAGAAAGCTTAATTAGATTTAGCTTTACTTTACTAGCAATATTAATTGTTGGAGCCCCAATAGCATATGTTTTGCTTTACCAATCCCTTTCTGTTATTTCTACTCAATTTAATCATGCAAATATTAAACTTCCTAAAAAAATCGATAAATTAATAAGCTATGTTCTGGTTTCTCCAGATATGCATAAAATTCATCATCATTATAGATTGCCATACACAGACGCCAACTATGGAAATATATTCTCGATCTGGGATAGAATTTTTGGCACCTATATGGATTTAGATAGAGAAAAAATAGTTTATGGAGTTGATGTTTTTCCAGATGAGAAAAAAAATTCTAAAATAGTAGATTTGTTGAAACAGCCTTTTCAAGTTTATCAAAGGCCAACAAAATCAGAAAAAATTTAAAATTTAGATAAATTTTTTAATATTTTTATCATGTCAACTAATGGATATTCATTTTGCTCTCCAGAAGACATATCCTTAAGAGTAAATTTTTTATTTTTAAGTTCTTCATCTCCAATTATCACAACAAAACCAATATTTTTTTTGTTTGCATAATTTAGCTGCTTACTCATTTTAATTTCGGAAGGGTAAATCTCGCAAATAACTCCAACTGATCTTAATTTAGTTAAACTACTGAAAGCAACATCAGAACTGTTCACTCCAAGGTTTAAAAATAAAATTTCTGTATTTATTTCTATATTTTCCGGGAACAAATCTAGTTCTTCTAAAACAAGATATATTCGATCAAAACCAAAAGAAATACCAATTCCACTTATGCCTTTCATTCCAAAAAAACTAGTCAAATCATCATACCTTCCTCCTCCTCCAATTGATCCCATTTTCACACTTGGAGGTCCATCTACCTCGACTATCATACCTGTGTAATAATTAAGACCTCTAGCAAGAGTAAGATCAAAAGATAACTTTACAGATTTCAGAAGACCTACTTTATTTAATTTATCAAAAACAAACCTTAACTCCTCAACTCCATTTAATCCCTCAGGGATGTCCTTAAATAAAAACTCTAAATCAAGTAATATTTTATTAATATCACCTTTTAAAGAAATAATAGGTTTAATTTTTTTTATTGAATCAGCTGAAAAACCCTTAGACAACAATTCGTTTTCAACGCCTTTAAGACCAATCTTATCAATTTTGTCAACTGCAACAGTAAAATCGATTAATTGATTATCATTACCAATTAACTTTACAATTCCTTCAAGAATTTTTCTGTGATTAATTTTTAAAGTTACTCCTTCTAGTTTTAGATCAGAAAATACTCGATCATAAAGTGAAATAATTTCAACTTCTTGCCACAGCGATCTTTCACCAACTATATCAGCATCACATTGACAAAATTCTTGAAAACGTCCATGTTGTGGTCTGTCAGCTCTCCATACATTTTGAATCTGATATCTTCGAAAAGGAAAAATCAAATCATTTTGATTTCCAGCTACATATCTGGCAAAAGGAACAGTTAAATCATAACGTAAGGCTTTTTCGCTCAAAGAATTAGAAAATTCTTTCAAAGAATTATTTTTAAGAGAATTTATATCAGCTTTTTTTAATTTCTCACCAGAATTAAGAATTTTAAAAATTAGTCGGTCTCCTTCATCCCCATATTTGCCCATTAAAGTTGTTAATTTTTCAAATGATGGTGTTTCAAGTGGTTCAAATGCAAAAGATTCAAAAGCTTTTTGCAAAATCATCTTAAGGTAATTACGTTTAGACAACACTTTAGATGAAAAATCTCTTGTGCCTTTAGGAGTAGTTGGTTTTAATGACATAATAATTATCTACAAAACAAATATCTTACTTTTCACTTGATTTTAAAAGTCTTTCATCATACATAATAAATAGTTGACCCTCAGAAATTTGTGAACCCTTTGAAATCAATGAATAAATCTCATTATTTTGATCAGTATTAAATTTTTTAGTTGATTTTAAAACTTCAATATTATTGGAATGTAAATTATTTAAAAGCCAAACTTGACCTTCAGAAGAATTTAAGTTAATTGAAGATTCACTAGATTTAATTATTATTGAATCAATTGAGTTTTCATTACACTTAAAAAGAAAAAGATGAGTTGAGCTAATGTTTTCAATAAATTTTACTTTCTGGAGAATGTCATCCCAGACTAAATCACTAAATAAGTCTAAAATATGATCAACACTTTCTTTTGAACTTATTTTAATCTTATCCCATTGTTTAGAATCAATAGAATGTGACGCCAAGAAAAGAGAAAATTCATCACTAAGAGATTCAAATTGTTCTTTTGTTAATCTAGAGTATTTCAATATTATATATAAAAAAACCCCATAAAATGGGGTTTAAATTTAATTGTTAAGTATTTAAGCCTGAGCAGTAATTTCAAATGGAAATTGAATACTCACGTCTCTGTGAAGGCGAATGCTGGCTTCATATTTACCAGTTCTTTTGATCGATCTTCCTGGGATACTTATGAATTTCTTGTCAACAGATTCACCTTTAGAATCAAAAAAAGCAACTATATCTTGTGAGGTTATCGAGCCAAAAAGCTTATCCCCACTTGAAACTTTAGAAACTAGTTTCATTTCAATTTTCATTAACTTATTACCGAAAGACTTTGCTTCTTTAACAATTTTTTCTTCTTTGAAAGCCCTTTGTTTTAAATTTTCATTTAAAACTTTTTTGGCTGAAATAGTAGCTAAAACTGCTTTTCCTTGGGGAATTAAAAAATTACGGCCATATCCATTTTTTACCTCTAAGAGGTCATCTTTAAAACCTACGTTTTGAACATCTACTTTTAATATAATTTGCATGATATCTATAATTTATTTTAACATATCTGCCACATATGGCATTAAGGCAAGATGACGAGCACGTTTTACGGCAATTGAAACCTTTCGTTGGTATTTTAATGAAGTTCCTGTTAAACGTCTCGGTAAAATTTTACCCTGCTCATTTACAAACTTAATTAAAAAGCTAGAGTCTTTGTAATCAACATACTTAATTCCAGTACGCTTAAATCTACAATACTTTTTTTTATTTGTTGTGTCAATATTAAGAGGAGTTAGATATCTAATCTCTCCTTCTTTTTTTCCACTATTTTGTTCTTCAATTTTTGACATAAATTATGCTTTTACAGTGTTCTTTTTTCTTCTTTTTTCAGCCCATGCTAGAGAGTGTTTATCTAGCTTAACAGTTAGATATCTCATTATACGTTCATCTCTTCGAAAAGAAACTTCTAACTCGTCTATTGTATCACCAATAGCTGTATATTCAAACAAATGATAAAAAGCACTTTTTTTATTTTGAATTGGGTAAGCTAGTTTTTTTAAGCCCCAGTTTTCTTTACTGGTTATGCTTCCACCTTCGGAAATCAGAAATTTTTCATATTTCTGAACTGCTTCCTCTATCTGGGTTTCAGACAGAACGGGATTTAGAATGAAAACAGTTTCATAATGATTCATAATTTTTATTTTAGTCTGCAAAAGTAGTAGAACTCATTTGAACCACCAAGTAATTAGGTTTTTTTCTATATTATTTTTTAAAAATATTATACTAACAAGGATCAACATCAATAATAAATTTTGTGCTTTTAAAAGAAGCTATGCTTTCAAAGCTTTTTTTAGTTTTTTGTAAAACTTTTTTAAAATGCAGTCTAGATGATTTGGTGTCAAGCTTAATAAGTAATTGTTTATGGTAATAATTTCTAACTCTTGCAACTGGAGGATAAACCGGACCTAAAATCTTTCCACGGAAAGACTGACTCAAAACATTCAAAAACCAATCAGAAGCTATTGAAAGTGTTTCTATATTTCTATTTTTTAAAGTTATTCTAACTAACCTTACAAAAGGCGGGTAAGAATGTAATTTTCTATCCTTTAATTCAGAATCAACGAAGGAATTCATATCATTATCAATCACATTTTTAATCACTGGGTGGTGAGGCTGGTATGTTTGAATTAAAACTCTACCCCTTTGATCAGATCTTCCCGATCTTCCTGCAACTTGAGTAAGCATCTGAAAACTTCTTTCATAAGACCTAAAATCAGGAAAGTTGATTAAATGATCTGCATTTATAACACCCACTAAATGAACATTTTTAAAATCTAATCCCTTAACAACCATTTGTGTCCCAACTAAAATTTTTATTTCTTGCGATGAAAACGAATTAATAATTCTATCAAAATCATTTTTACCCCTTGTACTATCCCAATCCATTCGAGCTATAGCTACATTTGGAAAAAGATCATTTAATTGTTTTTCAATTTGCTGAGTTCCAGTTCCTTTAGTAGTTATATTAGGAGAGCCACAGGAATGACACATTACAGGAATAGGTATATTATATCCACAATAATGACATTGAAGTTTACCGCTGTTTTTGTGATGAGTCAATGTTACATCACATTGAACACATTCAGGCATATGTCCACACGTTATACATTCTAAAATTGGAGCATAACCCCTTCTATTTTGAAATAAAATCACTTGTTTATCCGACTCTAAGGTTTTAGAAATTGACTCAATTAAATCAATAGATAAATCCCCTTTAATCTTCTTTTTTTTATGAGCATCTTTTAGATCAATAGTTTTAATTTCTGGCAACTTTACACCTCCAAACCTCTTTTTCAGATTAACAAAACCATATTTCTTGTTTTTTACATTAATCAAAGTTTCTAGACTTGGAGTCGCAGATCCTAAAATGACTTTCGAATTTGAAATATTTGATAAATAAATTGACGCATCTCTAGCATGATATCTCGGAGCTGGGTCAAATTGCTTGTAAGATGTTTCATGCTCTTCGTCAACTACAATTAGATCAAGGTTTTTGAATGGTAAAAAAAGTGAAGATCTTGCTCCTATAATAACTTTCGCATTGTCAGCCCCTTCGTAAACATTCCTCCAGACTTCAGTTCTCTCATTTAAGCTAAATTTAGAATGATAAACTTGAACTAGGCTTCCAAAATAAGCTTGAAATCTTACAACCATTTGTGAGGTAATTGAAATTTCTGGAAGTAAAAACAAGACTTGACCGCCTTTATCAATAACTTCCTTGATGTATTTCATATATACAGCAGTTTTACCTGAAGACGTAACTCCTTGAAGAAGAACTACTTTTTTATCATTAAACTCCTTTTTTAATGAAACAAAGGCCTTCTCTTGATCAATAGAAAGCTGCTGAAGAGATGCTTCGACTTTTCCTTTATATACAAATCTTTCAATTTTAATATATTTTTCCTCAATAATAAATTTACTCAAAAGTGCTCTAGAAATTGAACTCGACGTATCTGACTTTTTAAAAATTATTTTTGCACTTATCCATTGATTTTTATTATTTCCCAAGGCAAATAAAGACATTACAAAATCTCTTTGCTTGGGAGATCTGTTTAGGGAAGTGAAGAGCTTTTCAAGTGATTTAGATTCTATAACTTTTTGATTTATTCGAAAAACTCTTTCTGTTTTTGCTTTATATTTTTCTTGAATATTTTGATGAATAATTACAGCTCCCATTCTAACTAAAGACTGAAGTAATTTAATAGCATTTCTTTTTCCTGAAATTTTTACAACATGTTCAATTTTTAAAACTGACTTTTCTAGGGCCTCATAAACAAGGTATTCTTCGTCTGAAAGAATATTTTTATCAATTGAAACACTAGGGTTTTTAACAATATTAGTTTCACTCTCCAAAAGTAATGTTGCAGGTATTGAAGCTTTCAGAACTGATCCAACTGAACATTGGTAATAGTCAGCTATCCATTCCCAAAATTCAATTTGAAAAGAATAAACACAGGGTTTATCATCTAAAATTGATTCTATGTTTTTCGCTTCATAAGTTTGAGGTGATACATTATGTTTACGAGCAACTATACCTGTGTAAATTTTTGATTTACCAAAAGGAACAGCAACTCTATATCCTGGAGAAATAATTTTAAATTCTTTCTCGTTTACTAAATAAGTAAATGGTTTCGGCAAAGCCAATGGTAAATAAACATCAACAAAAAAATGCATATTCAAAATTAATAAAAGTTCATGTCTTATTCTTTTTTTGGAACTTCATTTTTTAAGCGCATAAGTGTTGCGTTTAACTCAAAACCAAGAAGAAGCACGTTTGAATTTAACCATATGTAGAGCATAAAAATTAATAATGCACCTATTGAGCCGTATAGTTGATTGTATGTGGAGAAATTTTCTATATAAATTCCAAAAAGCCAAGTAGTAAGCATTATCAATAATGTTGTCATCAATGCACCTGGAGAGAAAAACTTTGACTTTCTACCTTCGATTGTTCCAAAGTAATACAAAATAGAAACTGAGAAATATGTAAGTACAATATAAAAAAATGACTGTCCCAATCTTATCCAATCTAAAGTGTTTTGAAGCAGCTGTTTAAAATGTTTGTATATGTAAATTTCAAAATAGACTGCAAAAACTACAGCTAATAATAAAGTAAATGCTAATAATATTGCAACGCCAACAGAATATAAGTATTGTTTGAAGAAATTTCTAGAAAGCTCAATATGGTATGACTCTTCAAAGCCTGAGAATATTGCACTAACTCCATTGGCTGTTAGAATTACAGATAGTATAAAAACCGAGGACAACAAACCCCCACGAGGCTTGTTCTGAATATCCTGAAAAATTTGAGAAAAAAACCCTTGACTATCATTTGGAACTAATAACTCTATAAAGTTTAATAAAATTGAATCAAAATTATTAATTGGGATAAAAGGTATAAGGTTTAAAATAAAAAGAAGAAAGGGGAAAATAGCCATGAAAAAACTAAAAGAAATACTTCCAGCTCTTGCAGTAAGAGCTCCCTTTAAAATTCCTGAAAAATACATTTCAAGTAAATCAAAAAAAGAAAAACCATTAAACCCTGGTAGTTTAACAGAATCCAAAAGTTCAATTATTGACTTTAATAAGGGAGTATTTTTAAATCGATTTCTCAAAATTCATTTTTTTCAATTCAAATATAACATGGAATTATAGATTTTAAATGTGTTAATTATTTAATCTCCATTATTTTTGTAATATGGAGATCATACTATTGACCGTAAATAAGACTAAAAATGATAATCTAAAGAATTTATTGAATGATTACGAGCAAAGGATAGCACATTATATTAAATTTTCAACTATTAGTAATTCTGATATAAAAAACTCCTAAAACCTATCTCCTAAAGAACAAAAAGAAAAGGAAGGAGTTTTGATTCAAAAAAAATTAAAAATGGAGATTTGTGCATTTTGCTTGATGAATCAGGTGATTCATTAAGTTCTAATGATTTTGTAAAATTCTTAAATAAAAAAGATGATGCTAATTGTAAAAGAATAGTTTTTGTTATTGGAGGTACATATGGGTTTTCAGAATCTATTTATAAATTAAAAAATCAAAACATATTTTTGTCATAAATGACCTTTACTCATCAAATGACTAGACTGTTTTTTTATGAACAATTGTATAGAGCTAATACTATATTGAAAAATGAAAATTATCACCACACATAAAATGACTCTGGTTTTTGCCACTAACAATCAAAATAAAATAAAAGAAATAAAAACTTTTATTCCAAAGTTCATCAAAATATTAAGTTTACAGGACATTGGGTGCTTTGAAGAAATTGAAGAAACAGGAAAAACAATCTCTGAAAATGCATTTATCAAATCAAGTTATATAAAAAATAATTATGGATATAATTGTTTTTCAGATGACTCTGGACTAGAAGTTGATAAGCTTGGAGGTGAGCCGGGTGTTTTTTCAGCTCGTTATGCTGGTATACCAGTAGATTCTGATAAAAATATTGATTTGATTTTAAAAAAAATGAAATCAATAATAAATCGTTCTGCGCAATTCAGAACATGTATATCGTTAATTACAGAAAATAAAAGTCAACTATTTGAAGGAATTGTAAAGGGTAAAATTATTGATTCTCCAAGGGGAAGCGCAGGATTTGGTTATGATTCTATTTTTAAACCTGATAATTTAAATAAAACTTTTGCAGAATTAAGTTTAAAGAAAAAAAATGAAATAAGTCACAGAGGAATTGCTTTAAAAAAGTTAATTAAATATTTAATAAAACTAAATATATAAATTTGACTTTAAAGACCTTTATATTTGTATTAATCACAATTATATTCGATATAATTAAATGAAATATTTTTTCTATATAGCATGTTTTCTGAGTTCTTCCTTAATAGAAGCTCAAGATAAAATCAAGATTTTTAAAGGGTCTGTTGAAAACGAGATCACTGAAGCTCCAATGCGAAGTGTTCATGTTATTAATCTTAATAGAGTAATCGGAACAATAACAAATCAGAAAGGAGAATTTGAGATTGAAGCATCTCTAAATGATACTTTGTATTTTTCTTATGTGGGTTATAAACCATTAAAAATATCAGTAACAGGAGATATGATAAAATTTGGAAATTCTAAGTTTAAATTGACTGGCTTAGCTTTTGCTTTAGAAGAAATCATTTTACGTCCATACGAACTTACAGGCTATTTAGAAATTGATGTGAAAAATGTACCAATAAATTCAGCAGCAAGGTATAGTATTTCAGGTCTTCCTAATTCTGGATATGAAGCAGGAAACAGAAACAAAGGTGCTATTAGTAAAGCATTAAGTACTTTATTTAACCCTGCAGATTTTCTTCATAATCTGTTCGGAAAAAACCCAAAACAGTTAAAAAAACTCAAACAAGTGAGAGCAGATGATGAAATTAAAAACTTACTGATTTCTAAATTTGACAGGGAAGTTTTAGTTCAACTTCTTGGTATTAAAAGAATTGATTTAGAAGAAATTATTCGGAATTGCAATTATTCTGATTTATTTATTAAACAATCTAATGACTTACAATTTTTAGAAGCAATTAGTTCTTGTTATGAAGAATACAGAATAATGCTTGGAACTCAATAATTTAATTATAAATTAAAAGAAATGTATCTTTGTGGACCAATTTATATTAAATATGTTGCTAACAGCATTAAATGCGATTTCTCCTATTGATGGTAGGTATAGGTCTAAAACAAAAGTTCTATCAAATTATTTTTCTGAAGAAGCTTTAATTAAATATAGAGTGCAAATTGAAATAGAGTATTTTATTTCTTTGTGCAAACTACCCTTACCTCAATTGTCAGAATTCAATAACTCATTATTTGAAGATCTTCAAAGTATTTACATACATTTTAGTTCTGATGATGCTTTAGAAATAAAAGAAATTGAAAAAAAAACAAATCATGATGTAAAGGCAGTTGAATACTTTATAAAACAAGAATTTGATAAACTTGATTTACAAGATTATAAAGAGTTTATACACTTTGGCTTAACTTCTCAAGACATAAACAATACCGCAATTCCTCTATCAATAAAAGAAGCAATCAATAAAGTTTATTTGCCTGAATTAGAAGAAGTTTTAACTAAAATGTCTTTGCTTTCAGAAGATTTTAAAGATATACCGATCCTTGCAAGGACTCATGGTCAGCCTGCTTCTCCTTCTAAATTAGGTAAGGAGTTTATGGTTTTTATTGAGAGAATTGAAAATCAAAAAGTATCTCTATTACAAATTCCACATTCAGCTAAATTTGGAGGAGCTACTGGTAATTTTAATGCTCACCATGTAGCATACCCAAACATTGATTGGAAAAGTTTTAGTACAAATTTAGTTGAAAAAAACTTTGGCTTAAAACATTCATTTCCAACAACACAAATAGAGCACTACGATTCATTTGCTGCTCTATGTGATTCCTTAAGAAGGATTAACACAATTTTAATTGATTTTAATAGGGATATTTGGTCTTATGTATCAATGGATTATTTTAAACAAAAAATAAATGATGGAGAAGTTGGATCTTCTGCTATGCCTCACAAAGTCAATCCAATAGATTTTGAAAACTCTGAAGGGAACCTTGGACTTGCTAATGCAACCTTTAGCTTTTTTTCAGATAAGCTTCCAATATCAAGGCTTCAACGTGATTTAACTGACAGTACTGTTTTAAGAAACATTGGTGTCCCATTAGGTCATACAATTATTGCACTTAAATCTACACTAAAAGGTTTATCAAAATTATTAGTTAATAAAAATAAAATTCATGATGATCTAGAAAAAAACTGGGCAGTAATAGCTGAAGCAATTCAAACAATATTAAGAAGGGAAGGTTATCCAAACCCTTATGAAGCCTTAAAAGATTTAACAAGGATTAACACCAAAATAACTAAGGAAAGTATGTCAGATTTTATAGACAAATTAAATATAAGTGATTCTATAAAAACAGAACTCAAAGCAATTACTCCCTTTAATTATACAGGAATTTAAATCAATGAAAATTTTAAAACACATACTAATTTTGATTTTGTTTATCAGTTATGGTTGCTCAAAAGATAAAGATGATAATTTAATTGAACTCAGTGATAATCTTGAGATTAGTGATTTTATATGGAAAGGATTGAATGAATTTTATTATTGGCAATCTGATGTTCCAAATCTTGCTGACACTATGATTGAAAATCAAAATACATACACCCAGTTTATATCCCAAAATTCTAACCCTGATTCATTTTTTGATTTATTATTATATTCAGCAGATAGATTTAGCTGGATAGTTGATGATTATGTTGCTCTGGAAAATTCATTACAGGGAATTGTAGCGTCTAACGGATTGGAGTTTGGTTTAACAAGACAATGTAGCGGATGTGATGATTTAGTTGCCTATGTTAAGTATGTTCATCCAGAATCTGATGCTTCATTAAAAAATATTTTCAGAGGTGATTTATTTACGATAGTTAATGGTTTTAATTTAACGATTAGTAATTACAGAGATTTATTATTTAGTGATGAAGCAATGACTTATACCATTACTCTTACTAATTATGAAAGTGGTAGCTTTATTCCAAATGGTCAAAACATAACATTAACCAAAGAGGAGAATTTTGAAAAAAATCCAGTGCATGTTAGTAAAACTATCCAATCTGGATCAATAACTGGTTCAGAAACAGGCACATATAAGATTGGATACTTAATGTATAATCAGTTCGTTTCTAGTTACGAAAATGAGTTAAATGATGTTTTTGCTGATTTTAAAGCTGAAAACGTAACTGACCTTGTTCTAGACTTAAGATATAATAGAGGAGGATCAATTAATAATTGTATCGTTTTATCTAGTCTAATAACTGGTCAGTTTACCGGTGAAGTTTTTTCTAAACAAAACTGGAATTCTAAACTTAACATGTATTGGGAAGAAAAAAAAGAAGATCTGAATGATTATTTTGTAGGTTCACTATCTAGTGGCATGGCGCTGAATAGTCTTAATGTCCAAAAACTATATGTTTTGACATCAAGTGAAAGTGCTTCTGCGAGTGAACTTTTAATAAATAGTTTAGCTTCATATATAGATGTAATACAAATCGGTGACACAACTACAGGAAAAAACGTAGGCTCAATTACCATTTATGACTATATAGATAATGATGGTAATAAGAATCCTAATCATAAATATGCAATGCAACCAATTGTTTTAGCAATCGCAAATAGTGAAGACTTCTCTGATTATACTGAAGGATTAAAACCAAATTATGAATTTAAAGAAAGTGTTTCTCAACTCGGAGCATTAGGAAGTCCAGATGAACCATTATTTTCAAAGGCAATAGAAATAATTAATGGTATTAATTTTGCGGCGCGAACGCCGTTTTATCAAGATAATCTTATTGAAAATAGGGTTATTGACCCTGAAATGGAAAGAGAGCAAAGATTAATTATAGAAATTCCTGGTTTTGGAATAGTTAAAAATTAGTAAAAACTATTTAGTCAAATACATTTTTCTTCTTGAATATAAGTTATAGAATTCATCATCTTTAAGGTCATCAATAAATAAAATACTTTCTCCTGTACTTTTCATTTCAGGACCCAATTGCTTATTTACATTATGGAATTTATCAAAAGAAAAAACTGGTTGTTTTATAGCATAGCCTTTTAAAATGGGATTAAATTTAAAATCACTCACCTTTTTATCTCCCAACATTATTTTTGTAGCATAATTAACATATGGCTCATTATAAGCCTTTGATATAAATGGAACTGTTCTAGAAGCTCTCGGATTAGCTTCAATTATATATACTTTATCATTTTTAATTGCAAATTGAATATTAATCAATCCTTTTGTTTTTAGAGCTAATGCGATTTTACGAGTGTGATCTTTAATTTGTTGAAGTACATACTCGCCCAAATTAAAGGGAGGTAAAGTTGCATTAGAATCTCCAGAATGAATACCGCACGGTTCAATATGTTCCATTATTCCAATAATATAAACATCTTCTCCATCAGAAATAGCGTCAGCTTCAGCCTCTATAGCCCCGTCTAAATAATGATCTAACAAAAGCTTGTTGTTAGGCATTTTTCTTAATAAATCAACAACGTGAGCTTCTAAATCTTCTTTGTTTATAACAATTTTCATTCCTTGACCGCCTAAAACATATGATGGTCTGACTAAAATAGGAAAACTCAACTCTTCTGTTAATTTGATTGCATCTTCTGCAGTTTCAGCAACACCAAAATCAGGGTATGGAATATTATTATCTTTTAAAAGGGTTGAAAAACTTCCTCTATCCTCTGCTAAATCAAGTGATTTATAGCTTGTGCCAATAATTTTAATCCCATATCGGTCAAGCTTTTCAGCTAATTTTAAAGCTGTTTGACCCCCTAATTGAACAATGACTCCATGAGGTTTTTCATGTCTTATAATATCATATATGTGCTCCCAAAACACAGGCTCAAAATAAAGCTTATCTGCTACATCAAAATCTGTAGAGACAGTTTCGGGGTTACAATTAATCATTATGGTTTCATAGCCTGCCTCACTTGAAGCCAAAACACCATGAACACAACAATAATCAAACTCAATACCCTGACCGATCCTATTTGGACCAGACCCAAGTACAACAATTTTCTTACGATCACTCACAACACTTTCATTAACACTAAAGGCTTTGTTAGAATTTGCTAATTGCATTTTTTCTTCAAAAGTGGAATAATAGTATGGAGTTTTAGCTCCAAATTCAGCTGCACAAGTATCAACCAACTTATAAACACGCTGAATACCAAGCATATCTCTTTTTTTATAAACTTGACTTTCTAAACAATTTAACATATGAGCAATTTGTCTGTCGGCAAAACCCTTCTGCTTAGCTTCTAACATTAAAGGAGAAGCAATTGTTTCTATTGAATAATTTGTGATTTCACATTCTAGCTTGAACAGCTCTTCATACTGCTTTAAAAACCACATGTCAATCTTAGTAAGATCATGTATTGTTATTAAAGGAATCCCTATTTGTATTGCATCATAAATAACGAATACTCTATCCCAACTAGCATTTTTTAATTTATATAAAATTTGATCATAATCAGTATAACCTTTACCGTCAGCACCTAAACCATTTCTTTTAATCTCTAGTGATTGTGTTGCTTTGTGAAGAGCTTCTTGAAAAGATCTTCCAATTCCCATAACCTCACCTACAGATTTCATTTGCAAGCCAAGTGTTCGATCAGATCCTTCAAATTTATCAAAGTTCCATCGAGGAATTTTAACAATAACGTAATCTAGAGCTGGTTCAAATAGCGCTGATGTGGATTTTGTTATTTGATTTTCTAATTCATCTAAAGTATATCCAATTGCTAATTTAGCTGCTATTTTTGCTATTGGATAACCAGACGCCTTAGATGCTAAGGCTGAAGAACGAGAAACTCTTGGGTTAATTTCTATAGCTATGATATCTTCTTTTTTATCAGGGCTTACCGCAAATTGAACATTACAGCCACCAGCAAAATCTCCAATACTTCTCATCATCTTAATAGCCATATCTCTCATTCTTTGAAAGGTATGGTCAGAAAGGGTCATTGCAGGAGCTACTGTTATCGAATCTCCAGTATGAATACCCATTGGATCCATATTCTCAATAGTACAAATAATTACTACGTTATCGTTTTTATCTCTTAATAATTCTAATTCATATTCTTTCCATCCTACCAAAGCCTTATCAATAAGGACTTCGTGAATGGGGGATGCTTCTAGACCACGCGTTAATAATTCGCTAAAAGCTTCTTCCTTATGAACAAATGACGCACCAGTTCCACCAAGAGTAAATGAAGGTCTAATAACTAAGGGAAAGCCAAATTTTTGAGCAATTTCTTTACCTTTTAAAAATGAGTTAGCGGTTTCAGCAGGTGCTACTGGAATATTAATTTTTTTTAACAATTGTTTAAACTGTTCACGATTCTCTGTTATTTGAATTGCGTCAATATCGACACCTATGATTTTAACATTAAAATCATTCCACACACCTTTATCATCAGCCTCTATACATAGGTTTAGAGCAGTTTGTCCTCCCATAGTAGGTAAAACAGCATCTATATTATGTATTTTTAAAATTTCAATTATGGATTTAGTTGTTAAAGGTTTTAAATAAATATGATCTGCCATGGATGGATCAGTCATAATAGTTGCAGGATTAGAATTGATCAAAATAGTTTCAATTCCATCTTCTCTAAGTGAACGAAGAGCTTGAGTTCCAGAGTAGTCAAATTCACAGGCTTGCCCAATTATTATGGGTCCTGAACCTATTATTAGTATACTTTTTAATTTATTATTTTTTGGCATTAATCTAAGGTTACTTTATAACTTCAATATAAAAAAAAAGGTGCTACTTAAAAAAAGTAACACCTTAATAAATTTTCATAATGTCCAGCATTATTTTTTATGTCTTGGTTCTGAGGAAACAGATATCTTATTTCTACCCTTAGCCCGACGACTAGCTAGTACTCTTCTACCGTTAGCACTTGCCATTCTCTCACGAAAACCATGCTTATTACGTCTTTTTCTTCTTGAAGGTTGAAATGTTCTTTTCATATTTTAAACTTTAAGGCAATATGTGCCTTACAAAAGCCGTGCAAATATATAACATCTTTTTATTTAACAAAACCTTTAGTTGATAATTCCAAACCTTTTTTTTTACCTTTGATAATTAAATCAAAAATTATGTTTCCAAAGATTATTAAATTATTTTTTGCTTTCTTTTTATTTGCATATGCAATATATCAATTTATTGAGAACTACATTGGAAATGGAATTTTCAGCTTACTACTATTTGGGATGTTTATCCTTTTATATTTTAAAAATGAAATAATATTTTTAGCATTTTTAAGACTACGAAAACAAGATTTTAATGGAACAGAAAAATGGCTAAACAAGATTACCAATCCTGAATCAAGTCTTGTGAAAAAACAACAAGGATATTTTTACTACCTACATGGAATTATCAAATCACAAACTAATTTAACAATTGCTGAAAAGAATTTTAAAAAAGCAATTAGTTTAGGACTTTCTTTTAATCACGATTTGGCGATGGCTAAGATGAGTTTAGCCGGTATATCAATGCAAAAAAGAAGAAAGCGTGAAGCAGTTATGTTGCTTGCTGAGGCAAAAAAATTAGATCGTCAAGGAATGCTTAGTGCTCAGATGAAATTAATGCAACAGCAATTAAAAAAAATATAAACTTTCAATCTAAAATCAGTTTAGGTAAATTATCATTAAGCCAATTAGCTTGAGTCAGTATTAAAGCATGAGAACCTTTAATCTTTATAACTGGCTCTTTAATTTGTCGAATTGGAAATATATTATCTTTTTTTCCGTGAATATGAATAACAGATTCAATATTGTAATCCTGCTCCCAATTAACTAAAGCGTTAATTGCCCAATCTAGATATTCAGGATCTCTATGTGATAAATATTTTTTATAAAGATTTACTCTGACCTTAATTGAATCACCAAAAACAAAAAGTGCTAAGTTTTCAATATTTTTTATCCATTCAAAAGGTAAAAGCCTATGAGCTTTTGTATGTTTAGACATTTTCATGTGGATTGGCAATTCACTCTTTGATTTAATACTAGAAATAATAATTACTTTTTCACAATTAATTATTTTAGATATTTCTTGCACCAATATACCACCTAACGAGACTCCAATAAGTATAGGGTTTTTATGTTTTATCAACTTACTGATTCTATAGGCATAATCTGATAACTTTTCGTTTTTGACGGGAGGTATCCATGATAAAAATTCGACAGAAAAAGAGCTAGGGAATTTTAATAACTCAAAAATTTTTGTGCTTGCAGCCATTCCTGGCATTAGATATATATATTTATTTTCCATATTTTAACTTACAACTACTTAATGATCAACTATTTTTTTGTAAATTTGAGGCCCTTTTAATTTTTATTTATAATCGTTTTCAGACCTTTAAGGGTACATTTCTTTAAAAACATAAATCAATTCAATATGGCAAATATAGTTCTAGAAAACAATGAATTCCTAAGACAGTTTGAAGTTAAAGTAGATAACACCTTAGCGCGTATTGAATATGCCGAACAAGAAAGAAAAATATTTCTCACAAAAATAATTATACCAGACGAAGTTAAAGATAAGAATTTTGAAGAAAAATTTATACGTTGTGTTTTAGAAGTTTTAATAGAACGAAACATGAAAGTTGTTCCTACATCTCCAAAAATTGCAGGATTTGTTCGCAGAAACAAATCATACAAATCAATTCTGCCTGTTGGAATAAAACTATAAATCTTTACTCCTTAAATATCCTTCATTATCTATTTCATGTAGCTTAACAACTTTTATTTTATTTGTTAATTCTGGATTCCAAGGTGTTCTAACTTTCACATAGTTCTCTGAAAAACCATACATATATCCTTTTTTATTTTCTCCCTCAAACAATACACTTAACTTTTTACCAAGCTGAGATTCATAAAAAGATCTGCGTTTTTTAACAGATAATGTTCTTAGCATTTTACTTCTTTTAATTCGAATATTAATAGGTATACTATTTTTCATTATTGAAGCTTCTGTACCCTGTCTTTCCGAATATGTAAAAACATGTAGATAGCAAATAGGTAGATTATTTAAAAAATTATAAGTTTCAATAAAATTATCATTGGATTCGCCAGGAAAACCTACTATAACATCAACTCCAATACAAGCGTTTGGAATTAGTGTTTTAATCTTTAAAACACGTTCTGAATATAATGATGTTAAATACCTTCTTTTCATTTTTTTTAATATCAGATCACTGCCACTTTGCAGAGGGATATGAAAATGGGGAACAAAACGCTTACTTTTAGAGATAAACTCAATAGCTTCATTTTTAAGTAAGTTAGGTTCTATAGAGGATATTCTTATTCTTTCAACAGGTTCAACATCATCTAACGCTTTAATCATGTCTAAAAAAGTGTGATTGTGCTTTTTATTTCCATCCTCTCCTTTTCCATAGTCTCCAATATTAACTCCTGTTAATACAATTTCTTTTATTCCATTTGAAGCAATTTTTTTTGCATTTGATATAACATTAAACAAACTGTCACTTCTTGAAACTCCTCTTGCTTTAGGTATAGTACAATATGTACATTTATAATCACATCCATCTTGAACTTTTAAAAAAGATCGTGTTCGATCATGCAATGAAAAACTTCCAACATATTTACTTACCTCATCAATTTCACAAGAGTGAATTTTTCCAGTTTCTATTTTAGTTAGATCATTTAAATAATCTGGAAGCTTAAATTTTTCATTTGCACCCAAAACCAAGTCAACTCCTTTAACTGATATAAGCTCTTCAGGTTGTAATTGAGCATAACAACCTATTGCAGCAATAAATGCTTTATTATTTAATTTAAGTGCCTTTTTGACTAATGATTTAAATCTTTTATCTGCTTTCTCAGTAACTGAACAAGTATTAATAACGTATACATCAGCAATATCAGTGAAATCAACATGCTCATATTTTTTATAATCAAATTCACGTGAAATAGAAGCTGTTTCAGAAAAATTAAGCTTACAACCTAATGTATGAAAAGCAATGCGAGAACGAACTGAGCTTTTTTTATTAACATTTAACTTGGTGTCAACAGAAAACAAGAGAGTAGAATTAATTTAAGAAGGAACAGATCTTAGGTTGATTAAACGAATATACAAAGTAATATATTACTTCTTAAACTTGGAATATTTGTTTTTAAACTTATCAATTCTTCCTGCAGTATCGACCAACTTAGACTTTCCTGTGTAGAAAGGATGTGAAGTCCTGGAAATTTCAAGTTTAACAAGGGGATATTCAACACCTTTAACTTTTATGATTTCTTTTGAATCAACGGTAGATTTAGTAATAAAAACATCTTCGTTTGACATGTCTTTAAATGCAACAAGTCTGTAGCTTTCTGGATGGATATCTGTTCTCATTTTATATATTTGAAGGATGCAAATTTACTTTTTTTTTCAAAACATACAAAACAGTAAAGCTTATTTTAATAATAAAAATTACATATAAAAAACTATTTTTGTAAAAACAACATTAAAAAATGGATAAATCAACAATTCAAACATCATCATATGCATTAAACTTTGGCACTCTGCTTGGTACAGCCTCAGTGATTTTTTCGCTAATGTTATTCTTTTTAGATGCTCATTACCAAGGTGATACCCTCTCTTCAACTGTGCCTTTAATTTTAAGTGTAGGTTTTATCAATTTTGGTATATATGAATTCAGAAAAGATAATGATGATTTCATGTCACTCTCGCAAGGTCTTAAAGTTGGTGTAGGAATAGCACTGGTTTCTGGGGTCATAGGAACTATTTACGGAATTATCTTAACCGAATTTTTAGATCCACAATTTATGGATAAAACCTTTGAAATTGCAAAACAAAAAATGTTAGATGCAAATCAAGAATTATCACTTCAAGATGCAAATCAAGCGATAGAGATGTCAAAAAAACTCACAACACTTCCTATTAGAATAGCTGGTGGATTACTTGGCTCAATTTTTATAGGTTTTTTTATTTCTCTTATTGGTGGTTTAATTCTAAAGAAGTCAAAGCCTGAATAAGCTTCAATTTTTGTAGATTTGTTATAAATATTTTAATGTGCATCTTTCTATTGTAGTCCCCTTATATAATGAAGAAGAGTCTTTAATAGAATTACATCAATGGATTAAATCTAGCCTAGATCCTACTGACTATTCATTTGAAATCATTTTTATTGATGATGGCAGTTTAGATAACTCCTGGATAATAATCGAGGGTTTATCAAAAAGAAATAAAAATATTAAAGGAATTCGTTTTGCTAAAAACTATGGTAAATCTCAAGCATTAAACGCTGGTTTTAAATCTGCTAAAGGCAAGTTCATAGCTACCCTGGATGCTGATTTACAGGATTCGCCTGAAGAACTCCCCTCAATGATAAAAAAGCTAAATAAAGAAGATTTAGATTTAGTGTCAGGTTGGAAAAAAACTAGACACGATAATTTATTCCTAAAAAACATACCTTCTAAACTTTTTAATTTTGCAGCAAGATTAGTTTCAGGAATTAAACTGCATGATTTTAATTGTGGAATTAAAGTTTATACTAAAAATGTAGTCAAAACTATTGATGTAAGTGGAGAAATGCATAGATATATTCCATTTCTAGCTTCTCAGGCTGGATTTAAAAATATATCTGAAAAAGAAGTAAAGCATCAATCAAGAAAATACGGGATTACTAAATTTGGTCCAGAAAGATTCTTAAATGGTTTTCTAGATTTATTAACATTATGGTTTTTAAATCAATTTGGAAAGCGACCAATGCATTTTTTTGGCCTTCTGGGAAATATTATGTTTTTTGTAGGTTTTGGATTTACTCTATATCTTGGAATTGATAAATTGTTTTTTAATATAAACTCCAGACTTATTACTGATCGACCTGAATTCTTTATAGCATTAGTTACAATTATTATTGGGGTTCAATTTTTTATTGCTGGGTTTATAGGTGAGCTTTTAGTAAGACAAAAACCTAGTCAAAATAATTATTTGATTTCTCAAACCACCTTGAATGAATAAGATTAAAGAAAAAGCTTTACAATGGTGTAAATCTCCTTTTGATATTCAAACTCAAAAAGATGTTAAATTTCTATTTGATCATCCGGATAAGCTCGAGGAGGCATTCTATAAGGAATTAGAATTTGGAACTGGTGGAATGAGAGGAATAATGGGAGTTGGAACTAATAGAATTAATAAATACACTTTAGGAAAAGCCACGCAGGGACTTTCATCATTTCTAAAAAGTAAATTTATTGAAGATAAGATAAAAGTTGTAATAGCATATGACTGTAGGCATAACAATGAATTATTTTCAAAAATAGTTTCAAATGTATTATTAGCCAATGGTATAGAAGTATATATGTATTCATCACTAAGAACTACTCCGCAACTTTCTTATTCTGTCAGGTATCTTAACGCAAATTGCGGTATTGTTTTAACAGCATCTCATAATCCTCCAGAATATAATGGGTTTAAAGTTTATTGGAAAGATGGTGGACAATTAGTCCCTCCTTTTGATAAAGAGTTAATGGATGAAATTAATTCAATAAGTTTCGATGAAATTCTTTTTAAAGGACTGAATGACAATTTAAAAATAATTGATAAAGAGTTAGATGATGCATTTATAGATACATGTACTAATCTTGCCATACAAGATGATATTAAATCAAACAATATAAAAATTGTCTACACTTCTCTTCATGGAAGTTCGATTGTTTCAATTCCTGAGGTTTTAAAAAGAGCAGGATACAAATCTTTGATTATTGTTAATGAACAAGCTAAACCTGATGGAGGTTTTCCGACTGTTAAATCTCCAAACCCTGAGGAACCAGAGGCTCTTAAAATGGCTATAGATATAGCCAAAGTTGAAAATGCAGATGTTGTAATAGGTACAGATCCAGACTCTGACAGACTTGGAGTCGCTGTAAAAAATAAAAAAGAAAAATTTACAATTCTTAATGGCAATCAAACTATGCTAATAATGGCTCATTTTTTATTAAGTAAAAGAAAAGAAAAGGGACTTATAGATTCTAAGGATTATATTGCATCAACAATTGTTTCTTCTTCAATAATGAAGAAAGTAGCAAATCGATTTGGAATAAAATATTTGACTACTTTAACTGGATTCAAATGGATTGGAAAAGAAATTGAAGAAAGAAAAGATCAAAATTTTATATTTGGAGGAGAGGAAAGTTGTGGCTACTTAATTGGAAATAAAATCAGGGACAAAGATGCTGTTACATCCGCTCTTTTAATATGTGAAATTGTAGCTGTATTAAAGGCCAAAGGCAAAACTTTATATGACTATATGATTGAGTGTTATAAATTATATGGCCCACATAAAGAACGTTTAATAAGTTATAAATTAGATGGGATAAGTGGAGAAAAAAAAATAAAAGAAATGATGAAAAACTTCAGAAATAATCCCCCAAAAAAAATAAATAATCAATCCATCTATTTCATTGAAGACTATTTAAATTCATCTAAAACCGATGTTAATACTAAAATCAAATACGAAATAAGTCTTCCTGAATCTGATGTAATCATATTTACTCTAAAAGACAATAGCAATATTGCAATTCGCCCTAGCGGAACAGAACCTAAAATTAAGTTTTACTTTGGTGTTAATTCCAAAAATTTTAAAAATAACGATTGGGAACTAACCGAAAAAGAGTTAGATAAGAAAATTGACTCAATTATTTTTGATTTAAATTTATAGAATGGGATTTTTCAAAAAAATTTTAAAATATGCTATTCCATATAAAGGGTATGCTTTACTAAATATATTTTTTAATGTTTTATATGCATTTTTTAGTGCACTTTCAATGATTGCTTTTATTCCTTTACTGGAAGTTCTTTTTCAAAACACAAAAAAAACAATAATTAAGCCAGAATATTCTGAATTTAACTCTCTTAAGTCTTACATAGAAGAATGGCTTAGTTTTCAAGTAAATTATCAGCTTAGTAAGGATGTAGGAACTACTTTAATCTATGTTGTTAGTTTAGTAATAATTCTTTTTCTACTTAAAAACTTATTTAATTACTTGGCTTTATTTTTCATTACTTATCTGCGTAATGGTGTTTTAAAAGATATTAGAAATGCACTATTTGATAAAATAATTAATTTACCTGTTGCGTTTTTTACAGAAAAAAAGAAAGGAGATCTAATGGCTAGGATATCTGCAGATGTTATAGAAGTTCAGGTGTCTTTCTTGTCAATTCTTGAGCTATTAATCAGAGAGCCGCTAACTATTATTTTTACTTTAGTAGCTATGCTAACAATAAGCTCAAAACTTACACTTTTTGTTATAATATTTATTCCAATTTCTGGTTTTTTTATATCATTAATTGGAAAAAAATTGAGAAAAGATTCTGATTTAGTTCAAAAAGAACAGGGTAATTTCTTATCAATAATAGACGAAACAATCAACGGTCAAAAAGTTATTAAAACATTCGGAGCAGGAAATTTATTTATAAGTAAATTTCAAAACTCTACAAAGAGATTTTTTAATTATTCAAATCGCTTACTTCATAGAGCAAATTTAGCCGCTCCAAGCAGTGAATTTTTTGGAATTACAGTTATTGGAGTTTTATTATGGTATGGTGGGCAAATGGTCTTAATTGATCAAACTATTAAAGGAAGTACATTCTTAGTTTTTATTGGATTAGCTTATAACATACTCACTCCAGCTAAAGCAATAAGTAAATCTGTTTTTAGTATACGAAAAGGAGATGCTGCTGCAGCAAGAATTATTGAACTACTCGAAGCTGAAAACGCATTAAAAGATAAAGTCGACGCTATCGCTAAAACATCTTTAACATCAGAAATAGAATTTAAAAATGTTAAATTTTCTTACGATAATCAAATTATTATTCCAGATTTAAATTTGATAATTAAAAAGGGAGAAACAGTTGCGCTAGTTGGCCAATCAGGAAGTGGAAAAACTACAATAGCTAACCTTTTAGCTCGTTTTTATGATGTTCAGTCTGGATCAATTAGTTTAGATGGTTTAGAGCTTCCAAAACTCAAAAAAACGTCTCTTCATGAAATGATTGGAATCGTAACTCAAGATTCTATACTTTTTAATGATAGTATTAAAAATAATCTAATTATAGGAAAAAAAGGTGCAACTAAAGAAGAGGTGATTCAGGCAGCAAAAGCAGCAAATGCTCATGATTTTATTATAAATATGGAAGATGGTTATGAAAGCAATATTGGTGAGAGTGGAAATAAATTATCAGGTGGTCAAAAACAAAGAATTTCTATAGCTAGGGCCATACTCAAAAATCCTCAAATTCTAATATTAGATGAGGCAACCTCATCGCTGGATACTAAATCAGAAAAACTAGTTCAAGAAGCTTTAGAGTTTATAATGAAAGGTAGAACAGCTATTGTAATTGCTCATCGACTTTCTACTATTCAAAAAGCAAACCTTATAGTAGTTATGCAAAACGGAGAAATAGTTGAAAAGGGATCTCATGATCAACTTCTTTCTAAAAAAGAAGCCTACTATAATCTAGTTCAACTTCAACAAATTTAAATTTTTTAAAATTGCGTCTAAATGAAATGGCATTATAATTTACTAATTGGAGTTATTAATGGTCTAGAAGAAATTTTTTTACTTAATAAGCCAGCAATTAAAGTGGTAGATAAATTAATTGATGAAAATAAAAAGTGGGGGGCACGTGATAGAAAATTTGTTTCATCAACTATTTTTGATACTGTCAGGTGGATAAGAAAGTATGGATACTGTTCTAATATTAAGGAGCTAGCTACAAGAAAAAACTTGTGGGATATTTTAGGAACTGCTATAGTTCTCAAAGGCCAAATTATTCCAAATTTAATGGAGTTTTCTAATATTAATTCTAAAGAAATATTAAAAAATGAAAGTGAAATAATTAATAATAGAAAAATAAACGAATCTATTCCTGATTGGCTAGATCAAATAGGAATAAATGATTTTGGTGAAAGTTTATGGAATAAGGAAGTAAGTGCCTTTAACACTAGATCATCACTAGTTCTTAGGTGTAACACATTAAAAACAAATATTAAAGAATTAAAAAATTTACTTAAAGTTGAAAATATAGATACAGTCTTAAAAAAAGAATATCCAGATGCATTATTTGTTAAAGAACACAAAAAAGTTATTAATTTAAACTCATATAAGTTGGGATTATTTGAAATTCAAGATGCAAATTCTCAAAAAGTTGCAACATCATGTAATTTAAAACCTGGAATGACAATTATTGATGCATGTGCTGGAGCAGGAGGGAAAAGCATACATATGGCTAGTATTATTAAAAATGAAGGAGAAATCATTGCTTTAGATCCTCATGATAGTAAATTGAAAGAACTAGAAAAAAGAGCTAAAAGAAATGGTGTTAAAATAATCAAAACACTAAACACTTTTAAAAGTAAAAATATTTCAAACTTAATAGGAAAAGCTGACCGGGTATTAATTGATGCACCATGTAGCGGACTAGGAGTGCTTAAAAGAAATCCTGATGCTAAATGGAAAATGAATCCTGAAAAAATAAAAAAATTAATTAACACTCAGCAATATTTGATTAATTTTTGGTCAAAGTATATTAAACCTGGAGGAGAACTTATTTATGCTACATGTTCAATATTTCATCAAGAAAACAAGGAACAAATTAAAATCTTTTTAGACAATAAAGTTGGAAAAAAATTTATTATAAAAAATGAAAAAACATATTTTTCTCACACAACTGGGTTTGATGGTTTTTACATTGTTCAACTCAAAAAAAACTGTGAATAAATATTGAAATATATTTTGTTGTGTTTATATCATTAGTTCTATAAAAAAGTATTTTTACAATGATATATATATTAATATGATTCAATTTTTTGGAGAGCAAAGCCAAGCTGTTTATGCTGTTAAGAGTGCTTCAAGTTTAAATAAAAAAACACAAGACAAATTAATCTGGTTATTTGATAATAGTCCTTTCATAAAAGAAAAATCTATTTCAGGAAACTATATAGGGCCAAGGGCTAACATGCTTACTCCTTGGAGCACAAATGCAGTGGAGATACTTCAAAATATGGGAGTAAATCATGTTTTAAGAATTGAAAAATACTTTGTTATAAATAAAGGCCTCAATTTTGACCCTATGTTACAAGAGAAGTTTACAAAACTTGATCAAAGTTTATTTAATTTAAATGATAGTCCAGCACCTCTACTCAATATTAAAAACATAAGTCAATTCAATCAAAAAGAAGGATTAGCATTAAGTAAAAATGAAATAAAATATTTAGAAGATTTAGCTTTAAAATTAGGAAGAGAATTAACTGATTCTGAAGTTTTTGGCTTTTCTCAAGTAAATTCAGAACACTGCAGACATAAAATTTTCAATGGAAAATTTAAAATCGATGGAAAATTAAAAAAAGATTCACTTTTTGATTGGATCAAAAAAACTTCTAGCAAAAATCCAAATGGAATTATTTCTGCTTACAAGGACAATGTTGCTTTTATTGAAGGTCCTCAAATTGAACAATTTGCCCCATCTAATGGAGACAAACCCAGTGTTTATTTAAAAACAGAAATAAATAGTGTGATTTCATTAAAAGCTGAAACTCATAATTTTCCAACAACTGTTGAGGCATTTAATGGTGCTGCAACAGGATCTGGAGGCGAAATAAGAGATCGTTTAGCTGGTGGTCAAGGATCAATTCCTTTAGCGGGTACTGCAGTTTATATGACTCCTTACTCCAGAGTAACTGATGACAGAGTTTGGGAAAACAAATTTCCTAAAAGAAATTGGAGATATCAAACCCCTCTAGACATATTAATAAAAGCATCTAACGGTGCCTCAGATTTTGGAAATAAATTTGGACAACCTTTAATTTCAGGATCTTTGTTCACTTTTGAACATCAAGAAAATGATATGAAGATTGGTTATGATAAAGTGATAATGCAAGCTGGTGGTGTTGGATTTGCTAATAGTGATCATTCTAAAAAACATATACCAAAAAAAGGAGACGTTATTGTAGTTTTAGGCGGTGACAATTATAGAATTGGAATGGGAGGTGCTGCTGTATCATCAGCAAACACAGGAGTCTTTGAAAGTGGAATAGAACTAAATGCTGTTCAACGTTCAAATCCTGAAATGCAAAAAAGAGTTGCTAATGCAATTCGCAGTCTTTGTGAACGGGTTAAAAACCCTATTATCTCTATACATGATCACGGAGCTGGAGGACATTTGAACTGTTTATCAGAACTGGTTGAAGAAACTGGCGGAAAAATTATTATTAACAAACTTCCTGTTGGGGATTCTTCACTATCAGATAAAGAGATAATTGGAAATGAGTCTCAAGAAAGAATGGGGTTAATAATTGCTCAGAAAGACATAAAGACTCTGAAAGGTATTTGTGAACGTGAAAGAGCTCCTATTTATGTTGTAGGTGAAGTTACAGGAGATGAGCATTTTACTTTTTTAAATAACACAACCAATCAAAAACCTATTGATCTAGAGTTAAAGTTTCTTTTTGGAAACCCTCCTCAAACTCAGATTCAAGACAATACTTCAAAGCAAGATTTTAGTGAAGTTGATTTAAGTGGAGATCCAAAAGTAATTTTATCAAAAGTATTAATGTTAGAGGGTGTGGCATGTAAAGACTGGCTAACTAGTAAAGTTGACAGATGTGTAACTGGTCGAGTTGCTCAGCAACAAACTGTTGGAGCTATTCAATTGCCATTGAGTAATTGTGGAGTTGTTTCTTTAGATTATAGAGGAGAAAATGGAATAGCAACTAGTATCGGCCACTCTTCAGTTGTTGGGTTAATTGACCCTTCTAAAGGGAGTATAAATGCAATTGCTAAAGCGCTAACTAATATAGTTTTTGCTCCTCTAGAAAAAAAGTTAAATTCTGTATCTCTTTCTGCAAATTGGATGTGGCCGTGTAATAATCCAGGTGAAGATGCTAGACTATATAAGGCTGTTGAATCATGTTCTAAATTTACTCAGGAATTAGGTATTAATATCCCCACAGGTAAAGATTCATTATCAATGAAGCAAAAGTACGCAGAAGGAGATGTCACAGCTCCAGGCACAGTAATTATTTCAGCAACAGCGCATTGCTCTGATATTAAAAATATCATTACTCCTGATGTTAAAACTGATGGTGGTTCTTTGTACTATATTGACTTTTCTAGTGATAAAAATTATTTAGGTGGAACTGCATTTGCACAAGTTCAAAATAAAATAGGTAAAAAGGCATCAGTAGTCAAAAATACTGATTACTTCAAAAAAGCATTTAATACAGTTCAAGAATTGATAAAAGATGGGAAAATCTCATCAGGTCATGATATAAGTTCTGGTGGTTTTATAACCACTCTTTTAGAAATGTTTTTTTCAACTCCAAAAGTGGGTGCAACAATTAAGCTAAGTAAAATATACAACGCTAATAAAGACTTGTTTTTTGAAAACCCAGGAATCATTCTTCAATCAAACTCACCTTTAGCAGGTTACTTTAATGAAAGAGGGGTTAAATGTTTAAAAATAGGAGAAGTCAATTTATCTGGAAAAATTACAATTGAATATGGTGATGAGTTAATGAACTTTGAAATAAGTCACTTCAGAGACATCTGGTATAAAACATCTTCAGATTTAGATAGTCATCAAACTTCTAATAACCTATCATTAGATCGTTTCAAAAACTATAAGAATCAAATTTTGAATTATAATTTTCCTGATTCATTTTCGGGGAAACTTACATCTAATTCATCCAAGAAAAAAGTTAAAGCTGCAGTAATTAGAGAAAAGGGAAGTAATTCTGAAAGAGAGATGGCTTACGCAATGCAAATTGCTGGTTTTGAAGTAACGGATATCCATATGACTGACTTAATAAATGGTTACTCTGATCTTTCAGAGTTTAGATTTATAGTTGCTGTTGGTGGATTTTCAAACTCTGACGTTTTGGGTTCTGCAAAAGGCTGGGCTGGATCTTTTATTCATAATGAGAAAGCTAAAAAAAGTTTAAATGCGTTTTTCAAAAGACCAGATACTTTATCCCTCGGGGTATGTAACGGTTGTCAATTATTCGTTGAATTGGGTCTCCTAACACCTGAGCTAGAAGATAAACCTAAAATGTTACACAATGATTCTGGTAAATTTGAATGTATTTTTACTGCAGTAGATATACTAGATTCTTCGTCTATTATGTTAAAAGGACTTGAAGGAAGTACTTTGGGTATATGGGCTGCTCATGCAGAGGGTAAGTTTTATTTACCTGGATCTAAAAATCAATATCAAATACCAGCAACTTATCATTACGATAAATATCCTGCTAATCCAAATGGTTCTGATCACAATGCAGCTATGCTTAGTAGTAATGACGGAAGACATCTTGTAATGATGCCCCATCTAGAGCGTTCAACATTCCCATGGAATTGGGCTTACTATCCGGAGAGTCGAAAAAAAGATGAGATTTCTCCATGGATTAAGGCTTTTGAAAATGCAGGTGAGTGGCTTAAAGAAAACAAGTGAAATCAGATTTATTTTTTATAACTTGGAATAATTAATTTGTACTTTACATTTGAAAACCAAGCATATGAAACCTACTCGACTATTTGATTTTTTAGAATACGCTAAAATAAACCATCCCCTTGACAATGTTTTAAACACAAAACATGATGGAAAGTGGGATAATATTTCAACTTATGATTATGCTAAAAAAGCAAATTATATAAGTTCCTCCTTAATAAATATGGGAATTAGTTCTGGAGATAAAATTGCAATGATTTCTTCTACAAATAGATCTGAATGGTCAATTATTGATATGGGATTGTCTCAAATTGGAGCAATAAATGTACCCCTCTACCCTACTATTTCTTCCAAGGACTATTTATATATTTTAAATCATTCAGAATGTAAACTTTGTTTTGTTAGTGACAAAGAAGTTTACGATAAGGTTTTTGCCATAAAAGATCAAGTTGATAGTCTTAAAAATATATATTGCTTTGACAAGATTGAGAATTGCATTAATTGGAAAGAGTTAATCGACTCTGGCAAAGAAAATCTTAATCTTGACCACATAGAGAATCAAAAATCAAAAGTAAAACCTAATGATTTAGCTACAATTATTTATACCTCGGGTACAACTGGAACTCCTAAAGGTGTAATGCTTAGTCATAATAATATTGTATCAAATGTATTGTCAACGTCAAATAGATTTCCATTTGAAACTGGAAAAGAAAGTGCATTAAGTTTTTTACCAATATGTCATGTTTTTGAAAGAGTTGTGCTTTATAGTTATTTATACAATGGTCTTAGAGTTTATTTTGCTGAATCATTAGAAACTATCACTGATAATCTTAAAGAGATTAAGCCTGAAATAATGACAGCAGTCCCCCGTCTTTTAGAAAAAGTATATGATAAAATATATTCTAAAGGAGAAGAACTAGATGGAATAAAACAAAAATTATTTTACTGGGCTGTAGACGTTGCACTTAAATATGAGCCTTATGGAAAAAATGGGGTTTTTTATTCATTTAAGCTTGCCATTGCTCAAAAGCTGATTCTTTCAAAATGGAAAGAAGCACTCGGTGGAAACCTAAAACTTATAGCTTCAGGAAGCGCACCTCTTCAACCTAGATTAGCTAGAGTATTTACGGCAGCTGGAATGACTATAGTAGAAGGATATGGATTAACTGAAACATCTCCTGCAATTTCACTAAGCGATATGAGAGATGGAGGTTTTAAAATTGGAACCGTAGGTAAACTTGTCGATGGTGTTGAGGTAAAAATAGCAGCAGATGGGGAAATACTATGTAAGGGTCCCAATGTAATGATGGGTTATTATAAAGAGATTGAAAAAACAAAAGAAGTTATGTCTGGAGATTTTTTTCATACGGGAGATATTGGTATTATTGATTCTGATGGATTTTTAAAAATAACAGATAGAAAGAAAGAAATGTTTAAAACATCTGGCGGTAAATATATTGCTCCAGCTGTAATTGAAGGTGAAATGAAGCAATCTCTATTTATTGAACAGATAATGGTTGTTGGTGAGAGCGAAAAAATGGCAGCAGCGATAATACAACCCAATTTTGAATACCTCAAAAGCTGGGTTAAAGAAAGAAAAATAAATGATTCATTTGATGACATTTGTAATAATGCAGATTTAATAAGTGCTATTCAAAAAGATATAGAATATCATAATCAAAAATTTGGTCAATGGGAGAAAATCAAAAGATTTGAATTAACTCCAGAAGCATGGACCATAGAAAGCGGACTACTGACCCCTACAATGAAACTCAAAAGGAAGGCTATCAAATCAAAATACTTACATTTAATTGAAAAAATATATTCTTAATTAAGAATATTTATACTCCTTACAAATTCCAAAATAATAATTAAAAAGTTTTGAATATTATTATGCACGCATAATAATTTATATTATATTTGGATTTAATAAAATGGAAAAATCTAAAACTTTTGATTATGCACTTAGATCCACTTGGCAAAGTGTAAGTAATATGTATAATAAAGCTGCTTACAAGTTTGAATCAACAATGGCTACTGGTTTTGCATTACTAAGTATTGAGCCCAATGGAACTCCCTCCACAGCACTAGGTCCTTTGATGGGTATGGAGAATACTAGTTTATCAAGGTTACTTAATTCATTAGAGGAGAGAAGTTTTATTGAAAGGAGACCAAACCCAGTAGACGGAAGAGGCCGTTTGGTTTACTTGACTAGACTTGGATTAGAAAAAAGAGAAATATCAAAAAAAATTGTTTTAAAATTTAATAATTCCATTTCAAAAAAATTAACTAAAACTGAAATCAACACCTTTTTTAAGGTTATAGATTGCATAAACACACAAAGTCAAAACACATTAACACAACATGAAAATGATAACTGATACAACAAAAGAAATAGTAAAAGGAGGAGGATTTATAATTCATAAAGCTGATTCTAATAGCACAATTTTTACACCTGAGGATTTTTCAGAAGAACAAATCATGATGAGAGACTCTGTTAAAGAGTTTATCGATAGAGAGGTATGGCCTCATAAAGAACGTTTTGAAAATAAAGATTACGAATTCACAAAAGAAATAATGGAGAAAGCGGGAGAGCTTGGTTTTCTTGGAGTTTCTGTGCCTGAAGAATATGGGGGGCTTGGAATGGATTTTGTTTCAACTATGCTAGTTTGTGATTATATTTCGTCAGCTACTGGATCATTATCAACTGCTTATGGGGCTCATACCGGTATAGCTATTCTCCCAATTACACTTTATGGAACTGAAGAACAAAAACAAAAATACATACCTAACCTTGCCTCTGGAAAATGGTTTGGCTCATATTGTTTAACTGAACCAGGAGCTGGTTCTGACGCAAACTCTGGTAAAACAAAAGCTGTGCTTTCAGAAGATAAAAAACATTATTTCATTTCTGGTCAAAAAATGTGGATTTCAAATGCTGGTTTTGCAAGCATCTTTATAGTATTTGCAAGAATAGAAAATGATAAAAATATAACTGGGTTTATTGTTCCTGCAGATTATGATAATGGAATTGTATTAGGAGATGAGGAGAAAAAACTAGGAATTCACGCTTCATCAACTAGACAAGTATTTTTTACCAATACCAAGGTTCCAGTTGAGAACATGTTAGCAGGAAGAGGTGAAGGGTTTAAAATTGCCATGAACGCTCTTAACGCTGGTAGAATAAAATTAGGTGTAGCGGTAGTTGACTCCCAAAGAAGAATAATAAATGGTTCAGTGAAATACGCAAACGAAAGAGTTCAATTTAAAACACCAATTTCACAATTTGGTGCTATAAAAGAAAAAATTGCGAAAATGTCAGCCAATCTCTATGCATGTGAATCTGGATGTTACAGAGCTGCTTCAGACATCAAAGATCATATTGAATTTTTGAGAGGTCAGGGAAAGTCTCATCAGGAGTCTGAGTTAAAAGGGCTAGAGGAATTTGCAATCGAGTGTTCTATGGTTAAAGTTTTCTGTTCTGAATCCATGCAAAACTCTGCTGACGAAGGAATTCAAATTTTTGGAGGAATGGGTTTTTCTGCAGAAACACCAATGGAAGCTGCATGGAGAGATTCTCGAATTGGTAGAATATATGAAGGAACCAACGAAATCAATAGAATGGTTTCAGTTGGAATGCTATTGAAAAAAGCAGCTAAAGGTCATTTGGACATCATGAATTCTGTGATGCAAGTTGTTGAAAAAGTAAAGTTAAATAATATTGAAAAGTCTCTTAGCGATTCACCATTTGCTCAGGAGGAGATGCTAGTTCAAAACCTTAAGGATATATTTTTACTTTTAACTGGTGCTGCTTTTCAAAAATATGGATCTGATCTTGAAAAAAATCAAATGATACTCTTAGGGCTTTCAGATATTTTGATTGAATCATATTTTACTGAATCAACCCTTTTAAGAACGATAAAAAATCATGATAGAGATGATAAAAATTATACTGAAACTCATAAAGACATGACTCAATTATTCTTATTTAACTCTATAGAAAAAGTAAGAAATAAAGCAAAAGAAATAATTTTAAGTATTTCGGATGATAAAGACAAAGTAGGATTACTTAAAAGTATTGATTTAATGACCAGATATATAAACTATCCGAATATAGTAGAATTAAAGAATAAGATAGCTGACACAGTTATTGAAGAAAATGAATACAAACTGTAATGATTAAATTTTGGACAGTTTATTTAATTAGGTTTGTTTCAATATATTTTATATTTAGTGTTATTATTGCGGGATTTTTATATCCAGGAGGTAATATATTTGAACCTGATCAAGTTGGGTATTCTTTTACAAAAAATTATTTAAGTGACCTAGGAGGATATATGAGTCGATCCGGAGAAATAAATTTTCTTTCTTCTTTTATTTTCAATACTTCAATGCTTTTTTATGCCGGTTCAGGAATTGGATTTTTATTTGTTCCAAGTCTTTTTAAGGATAATAAAACAATATATAAATTAGCACTTATAGGAAGTTTCTTTTTTTTTATTGGCTCCTTTTGCTTGGCAGGAGTCGGTTTAACCCCTCATGATATATATCTGGATCTACATGGTCATTTTGCAAAAAACGCATTTAGACTTTTTGTCCCTGGATCTATTTTCTATGTTATTGTTTTATTTAAAAGTACCGTTGATAACAAGTATTCATTAGTTACTCTGGGGTATTTAATTTTTACTTTTGCTTACGTAATGTATCAGTTTTTGATTGAAGATGCTTTGAAAAGTCCCGATTCTCTAATGGAATCGGTTACCATTCAAAAAATAATTGCTATTGTCAGCACGATTAGTATTTTTTCACTAAGCTTTGCTTTTTCTTCTAAATTATCTGAAAAAAGTAAAAGCTGAATTTAAATTTTGTTTACAATAATAACTATAAGTTTTGATGTTTTTTTGTAATTTTTAAAAAAAATTATGCGACAAATTTTCTTCATATTATTACTTCTTGCTTGTAATTATACTAATTCTCAAACTTCAAATGATTTCTATGATATAATAGATGAAGTTAATGTTGAAAGAATAAAAAGTGATATTACTGTTTTAGCCGATTTTGGAACTAGACATACTCTCAGTGATACTATTTCGAACTCAAGAGGTATTGGGGCTGCCCGAAGATGGATAAAATCAGAGTTTGATAAAATCTCTAAAGACTGTAAGGGTTGTTTAGAGGTCTTTTACCAAAAGAACTATTTTACTCAAAAAGATGGAGCTAGAATTATTAAACCTACATGGATAAACAATGTAGTGGCTATTCAGAGAGGAAAAAAATTTCCTAACAGGTATATTATAATGAGTGGTGATATTGATTCAAGAATTTCTGATCCAACAAATTATAAAGATGATTCTCCGGGAGCTAATGATAATGCATCAGGAATGGCAGGAACAATTGAAGCAGCTAGGGTATTGTCAAATTATGAATTTGATAGTAGCATTGTCTATTTAGGGCTTTCAGGAGAAGAGCAAGGGCTTTTTGGAGGAAAAGGCTTGTCAGAATACTCTAAGAAAAATAAATGGGAGATTATAGGAATACTAAATAACGATATGATTGGAAATATAGAAGGAGTTGATGGTGTAATAGATAATAGAACTTTTAGAATTTTTTCTGAACCAACACCCCCTAATGAATCTGAAAAAGAGAGAAAAGCTAGACGATTCTATGGTGGAGAAGTAGATGGAATATCGAGACAACTAGCTAGGTACATTCACAAAACGGTAAAAAAATATATGCCAGAAATGAACCCTCTTTTAATTTATAGATTAGATAGGTTTGGAAGGGGTGGACACCATCGTCCATTTAATGACATGGGTTATGCAGGAGTTAGAATTATGGAAGCTCATGAAAACTATAACCGACAGCATCAAGATATAAGAATTGAAGATGGAATAAATTATGGAGATGTTTTAGAAGGTGTGAATTTTAAATACGCTAAAAAACTAACTGCAGTAAACGCGATCAATCTAGCAAGTATAGCATGGGCGCCTCCGGCTGTAAAATCACTTTCTATTGGAGGGGTAGTTGAGCCTTCGGTTAAATTCCGATGGGTAGCAGTTGATAATAATACTGTTAAAGGCTATAAAATATACTGGAGAGACACAACAAGTCCAATATGGCAAAACAGTCGTTATATCGGCAATGTCTCAGAATATACTTTAGATGGAATTGTAATTGATAATTTCTTATTTGGTATTTCTACAGTTGGAAAAAATGGTATAGAAAGCCCTGTAGTTTTTCCAAATAAAGTGTTTAGAGATTAGTAGTAATTATCAATACTTAATCTTCGGTAATCACCTCGTCTATTTCTTAGATAAGGACTGAAATCAAAAGTCAAAAACACTTCAAATGTGCTAGGAGAATAGGCTTTAGCTGGATTTTTCCTGGAAGGGAAATTATAAAGCGTTCCAAATTCAAAATTTTCATATGATAATGCAACTGATATTCCCACATTTAACATCGAAAAACTCTCAGTACTTTTCATAATTTCATTTAAGCCGATAGAAAATTCTCCAAATTGAACTTCTTGGGAAAGATATATATCTGTGCTATAGGCAGATTTTGAAATATTAGTAAAGGCATACAGTGTTGAATATCTCGGTAAAAAACCTTGATCATAGGGGTTTATATCAAACTCATAACCAGCTTGTAAAGAAAACCGTATGGGCATTTTATATTCTTCATTCTCTTTGTTGTATGATATATTTGGTTGGTTAAGATGTTGAGCGCTAAATCCAACCAAGTACTTATCTGAATGAATAATGAATGACGCTCCTAAATCTAGATAATTAGCATCCCCAATTAATGGCGCAAGAGGATCATTAGAGAGAGCCTGAAGATAACCAGAAATAAGGGATAATTGATCTTCAAAAACTAACTTACTTACATCTAGCTTTGAACTCCCCATTCCCAATGTAATTGAAGGCAAGAGGAAGTCTTGATTATCTAATTGAATTTTATAAATAAAACTTATTGCAGGTTTTGAATACACCAAGCCGGCATTATCCATTGTATAAGAGTACATGTCAACTCCTAAAGAAAAATAATCTGAATCGAAAGATATAGAACCAAAAAAGTATCTGCTTTCAATTCCTTGATTTGAAACTAAACCAACACTGTTATATAAAACACCCGTTTTATTCATATTATTTATTCCCATAAAACTAGGATTAGTTTTTTGCATAAACCTTGAGTGACTTATTATCAGATCATCCTGAGCTGATAATTTGAAAACAAATATCAATAATAACAATATGTAATTAATTTTTTTCATGTTGTCATCTTAAGAGTATAAATGTTCCATCTCTAAATACTTTCACGCTATCTATTGTTTGTCCTTCCAGAGTATAGATGAAATATGGTGTTATTATTTCTTTTCCATCATCAGCAGACAAATCTGGCCCACACCAACCAGTAAGAGTTAAGGCTTCTATTGCTGGGTTTGTTGGAGGTACTCCTATTTCTTCATAAAGGAGAGCTCCTTGAGCATCATAAACTCTAAATGTAACTTCAACTAATCCGTTAAACAGAGGTTTAAAGCATTGATTATATATATCACCATTAGGTGTAAACACATTTGGAGATAAAACATTATAGCCTTTTCCAATTTTAATTGTCTGGGTTAATTGTACAACACATCCAATATCATTATAAATATTGAGTGTAACATAATACGTTCCTGATATAGCATATTCATGTGTGATTGGATCAGGCTGATTTCTCTCGAGTCGTTCTGTTTGTGTACCGTCACCAAAAATGAACTCAAATGAACTGTATTCATCTTCTGATAAATCTCTAAAAGTAATATCTTCTCTTGCAATATACTGTGAAGATTGTTGGAAGCTAATAGAGCTAAAATCAAATAATGGATCACCAATTCCAATATTAATTTGTCTAGCAATTCCGCAACCTGCTCCATTTAAAACTTCTAAACGAGCAGATGTAACTGGGTTATCTATTTCAAGTATATATTGGTCTTCTCCTACTGTTTGGCTCGTAACAAGATTTCCATCGTAGAAAAATGAAAGTGGGCCTGTTCCTCCATCAAAAACATCAATATAAATAGTCCCTGCTAATCCACTACATAATTCTGGATCTACAAGTGGACCTTGGCGAATTTGTAATACGTTTTCATCTAACACAGTAACAACTCCTGTAATCTGGTTGTTTTGCGAAAGATTTGAACCTACACAATTTGATAGACCTGCTGGGGTTATGGTGTATCTATAATTTCCTTCTGATAAATTATTTAAACTAGTATAACCAGTGTAATTAACTGTTGCATTGGTTCCATCCAAAGAGGTCCAATTAGCTGCACTAACTGATGAGTTTAACATTTGAAGACGTGTGCTTTTAGAAACAACTTCAAGAGCAATTGAGGCGCCCGAAACCGAACTTATATTGATTTGGACATCCTGTGGCGTAGCACTACCATTAGGAGCCGCTTGAACAGAAGTAGAATATTGAGGTGAGTTATCTATTACTTGTGCCATTTCTTGAACAACTGATACAATTGATTCATTTGGAGTTTGCGTTGTATAGGTGAATGGAAGGCTATTAATTAGTACAGCATAAACTTCTAAACTGTCTGCAGAGGCAGAAATTCCTTGAAATAATAGAATTGCCTCATTATCATTTGATGTTGCACCCTGAATCTCCCATGTTATTTCATATGGTGGAGCCGATGATCCATCTTGATTTTGAACAGAAATTGCTA
>CAJJCT010000023.1 GCA_905182735.1 Candidatus Marivariicella framensis | reverse complement strand
AGAAGGAACTTTTGATTATAGTATTTTAGTTGAATCTACAAACCTCACTTATAATCAGACGAGTTCTACTACACTAAATGGAACCATTACTTCAAACCCTCCAAGTTTATCTACTACCTTAACTAGTGGTCCACAAAGTCAAACAGTTACAGCAACAACTTCGATTACTAATGTTGTATATACATTTTCAACAAATTATACAGGCCCTGTTAATGCTCAGGCAAGTAATTTACCTCCTGGAATAAGTTTGTCTCTAGCTAACAATGTAGCTACACTTTCTGGAACAGCTACAACCTCTGGAACTTATAACTATTCTATAACTGTATCAGTGGGATCAACTAATAGCTTAGTTAATGGAACAATTACTATTACTCCATCTCCTATTTATCTTGAAAATGGAATCTGTAAATGTCCGTCTGCATCAGCAGGAGATACACAAGCAATAAATGGAACAACATATACTGCTGTTAATAACTCAACTATAGCAGGACAAATATCAGGAAGTAATTATAATTTATGTACAACATTGGTTACTGATATGTCCTCTTTGTTTGCAGGTAATAGTTCTTTTAACTCTAACATAGGTTTTTGGGATACTTCAAATGTAACTACCATGGGAGATTTATTCCAATCTGCTGATAGTTTTAACCAAGATATTAGTGGTTGGGATGTTTCTAATGTGACTAACATGAATAATATGTTTAAATATGCAAGAAGGTTTAATCAAAATATAGGTAGTTGGGATGTTAGTAGTGTGACTACTATGTCTGTTATGTTTACTGAAGCAGATGATTTTAACCAAGATATTAGTGGTTGGAATGTTACTAATGTTAATAATATGTTTGCTATGTTCAATAGTGCAGATGATTTTAACCAAGATTTAACAGGGTGGTGTGTTTCTAACATTTCATCTGTACCATCTCAGTTCTCTACTGGTTCAGAATTAACAGATACCAACAAACCTATATGGGGAACTTGTGATTAATTAGTTGATTTTTAACCTCTTAATTAAGATTCTATATATATTTACTATATTATTAAGTTTAGGTATTTTTAATTATGTTTTTTCAAATTTCAAATTAGTTACTCTTCCAGCATCAAGTTCAAAACCTACAATTACTTTGTTTTCTCTTTTAAAATGAATTATGCCATTGTCTATGTTAAATGTATCAATGCCAAATTTTATAAGGTCTTGTGCTTTATAATTTGAAATTTCAACTTTCAACTTTCCATCTCTAAGGATTACCAGGTAGTTAAAGTCTAATTCTTCACTGTAAAAATTTCCAGTGTAATCTTTTAATTCACCAATTAATTGTTTTGGAAAAATCTTCTTTGAATTATTCGTACTGTTTTGTACCGTATTGTCTTTTTTCTTTTGAGGTTTTTCGGAAAATTCATTTTCAAGAATTACGTCCGCTACCTGAAGTGTTTTGTCTGTTGGATTTGAATCCCCTCTGTTGGCTAATATGATTATAGAAGTTTTCTCCTCTGGGAATCGCATTAATTGAGCCCGATAACCAGCTAGTGATCCTCCGTGACTAACCGTTTTGAGTCCCCTGTAAACTCCAATATTCAATCCAAAAGCATAACCACTGCTTTCCGTATTATTTAATAGACCTTCTTCATGCATTTTATTGATGATCTTTTGCCCTCCATTTCCAAGTTTATTATTATAAAAATTCTGATCCCATAAAAACAAGTCTTCTATATTAGAATATACTCCACCCGAACCAACAAGATCAAATCTCATGATTAAATTATCAAAACCTTCTTTGTTATTTTTCTTTTTATAACTAAATACTCGATTTTTAATCAGATCAGTATTGTCATCATAAAAAAGTGAATTTTTCATTCCTAAAGGCTCAAAAATATTTTCATATGCAAATATTTTTAATGACTGACCAGATGCCTTTTCAATTATCATTGCAAGCATAAAATAACAAGAATTACTATACAAATATTTTTCTCCAGGTGAGAAATTTAATTCTTTCTGCTTTTTTATAAGTTCATAGACTTCATTTTTATCTGTTTTATCTAAATAGCTCCTACCTTTTAAATACATTAAAGTTAAATAGTCTCGAACACCACTAGTATGGTGAATAAAATGCCGAATAGTTAGAGGAGTATCGTATTCTGGAAAATCTGGCAAGTATTTTTGAATTTTATCATCAAGATTTAATTTTCCTTGTTCTTCAAGGAGTAAAATGCTAAACGTCACAAATTGTTTTGAAACGGAACCAATATAGAAAACAGATGATGGAGTTATTTCTATATCATGTTCTAAGTCACCAATTCCATACCCATTAGAATAAATAAGATTACCATTTTTAACAATTCCTATTGCAGCCCCTGGTGTATTAGGTTTGTTCCATTCCATAAAAATATTGTCTATGGATTGACTTTCTTTAATTTGTCCAAACGAATAAAACATAAAAGAAGAGAGTAGTAGTGCTAGAAAACAGTTCTTCATAAGAATATAATTTTTTATATTTATAAAAATATGCAAATAAAAACAATCACCTTACAAAATATTTTTAGAGTTCTTTTAGGCTTAGCTATGCTATATATTGGTATTGGACATTTAACCTTTAGTAGAATTGAATTTCAAGCGCAAGTACCTACTTGGATAACTAATGAAGAAAATTTAATGGATTTTGTAATACTTGCATCAGGAGTTGTAGAAATTATTTTAGGAGCTTTGATGGTCTTGGGTGGAAAACTAAAAGTAATAACAGGTATTAGCTTGGCAATTTTTTATATTTTAATTTTCCCTGGTAATATCAATCAATATGTAAATAATATAGATGCTTTTGGTTTAAACACTGATTCCAAGCGATTATTCCGTTTGTTTTTTCAGCCTATATTGGTACTATGGACTTTATGGTCAACAGGAGGATTATATTATTTAATAAACAGAAAAAAACGGACTAAAGTCTAATTGTTTTTAATTTTCTTACTTTTAAGAAGATGAAAAAGTTACTTCTTCTGACCAATTAAGGTCAGTTTCTAGTTCGAGAAAAATTGATGTAGATCTATCTTCATTTAATAATGGAATATATATTATTCAAATTCAGGGTCGTACAGTAAGTAAATCCATTAAAATTATTAAAAAATAAATTACCTGAATAACTAATCCACAGTATAACTGAATGAAAATTAATATCTAATCTAGATTCCAAAGAAATCACCTTTATAATAGATGAATTTCAAATGAATATTAAAACTCTCATTAGTTCTGAAACGGGATATTCCCCAACCGTTAAGGGTGGAGGAGGAGATACATGGGAGGAGAAGAGTGATTTTTTTAAATAAAAACGCAGAGAAGTCTTATTCAAAAGAAAACAGATACATATTAATTTATAAACTCAGCCAGTAACTTGTGAAAATGATGTACCCCTTTTTCACGGGTGGGAGAAAAGCGACCAGCTTTATAGAAACTAGAATTTAGACCTTTTTGAACACCTTCAACAACAAACTCATCTTCTCGTTCCACCTTGTCTAATACTGCTCCAGCACCATTATTTAACTTGGATTCATCATAAACATAGGATCTAAATGAAACTCTAGTTTGATTTATTGAAATAGGTTTTACTATATTGACAGAAAGCCCCCAAGGATAAAAATTAAACATCATATTTGGAAATACCCAGTAATAATATGCAGCTACATTTTTACCATTATCTGGATGGTTTAAAGGAAGATCAAAGACTTCTTCACTTGAGTCTGTGTATCCAATTTGAAGGTTCATTTTGTCATATGTAAGTGTCTTATAATCTCCATAATCTAAAACATCATTGAGGTCATCATGAACAAATGGAATATGAAATCCTTCTAGAAAATTATCACAATATAAAGCCCAATTTGAATTAACCAAGTAATCTTTGCTTTTATTAGTATCTAACTTGAATTGGTTAATTGGAAGAAAGCCAATTCTTTCTTTCATTATTTTAAATGTATCACTTAGTTCAAATTCAGGATTAACACCTGCAAATAAAAATGGACCTAACTTTTCTATCTTAAATTCATGTAAATGATCACAGGCTCTTGGAAAATCTTTTGTTTTTTGAAATTCTGGCATTGATTTAAATTTTCCATTTAAATCAAATTTTCTTCCATGATAGCCACATGTTAAACTCTTATACTTACCAGGATCACTAATTACGATGTTCCCCCTGTGGGTGCAGACATTAGAAAAACACTTTATTTTATCGTTGTTATCTCTGACTAAAACCATGGGTTCACTCAAGAAATTATCCAACAATATGAATGGATAAGCACTTTTACTTAAAGGAATTAGGCTGTTTTCATCTCCAACAAAATGCCAAGCTTTTAGAAAAATATTTTTTTTGACTTTTTTGAAAACCTTTTTACTTCTGTAAAAAGAGGAAGGTAAGGTTTCAGCTTCTTCAATATTTGGGTTTATGTAGTATTTTTCCATTTTCTTATAATTGTTTATTTCCTTTTCAACCAAAAATAAAAAGGAATACCGGTTAGTAACATAATAAAACCTAAGGTTACAGTTTCAATTCCACAACCAATTATTATCCAAATTGAAAAAATAAATGCTAAAAAAGAAATTATTAGTCTAAAATTATTGGTCTTTGATAAAAGAGCCAGACAAGCTGTGGAAAATAAATATGGAGTTATAACTGATAAAGTAGATAATTTAATCATGAAGGTAAAGGCTTCAACCAGAGTTTTAGAGAAGTTAAAAAGTAAAAGAAATGAGATTAAAATACTGGAGATTATAATTCCTGAAATAGGGGAGTTGTTACTGTTTTTCTTCCCAAATATCTCAGGAAACAACCCGTCAATAGAAGCTGACATTGGAATTTGTCCTTGAATAAGGATCCATCCATTTAAAGCACCCATGGTAGCGATAACTGCACCAATGGCAACAATTTTTCTAGAAAAACTACCTGAAATTATTTCTGCAGCGTCAGCAAAAGGAGCATTTGAATTAGCTAAATCATCAAGAGGTATTAATCCCATTATAGAGATAGTACTCATCAGATATATAATTATGGTAAATAATGTACCATAAATAGTAGCTTTTTTGATTGTTTGACTTGCATTATTTACTTTATCACTAGGTATAGTCGCACTTTCCATGCCTAAAAAGGCGAAAAAAGTTAAAGTTGTTGTTGCAGTTATAGCTTCAAAATTAGATTGATCTGAGGCATTAAAAGGATAAAAATTACTGAAATCAATATAAAATAAGCCTATAAAGCCTATAAAGACTATTGGAATAATTTTTAGTGCAGTTGTAACAGTCTGAACAAGACCAATAGTGTTTATTTTTCTTGAATTTATCCATGTAAAAAACCAAATAAAAAATAATCCTGTACAAATTGATAATATTGGATTGGAGTTAAGTTCTGGAAATAATACACCTAAATATCCAAGTAAAGCAACAGTAATAGCTGCATTTGTACACCAAATAGAAATCCAATAGCCCCAAGCAACAAGAAATGCAGGTAAATCTCCAAATGATTTCCTTGTGTAATAATATGGTCCACCAGGATTTTTATTTGAAATTTTAGATAACTCTCCGAATACTAATGCTAATAAAATAGCACCCACAGAAGAAAACAGCCAACCAATTATACTTATTGTACCATATATAGCTAAGGATGCAGGAAGTAAGAATATACCAGAACCAACCATATTTCCAATAACTAGGGAAGTACTAGACCATAATCCTAATTTATCATCCTTCATTGTACGAATTATACTTCAATATAGTACTATTTATATGATATGAGCGATTCATTTAAATAGTCTATAATTTATATTATGTAAAATAGAATTTGTTTCTACAAATACATCTCCCACCCTTAAATAATATGTAAATTGCATTGCTAATAAAAATATATATTTATGAAAGTATCAAAAATTTTAAAAATTGTTGGAGTTTTATTCCTTATCATTATATGTGGATTGATATATGTGTCATTTTTAAATCCAGCTAGTCCAAGAGGTTCTTCTGAATTAGTAAAAGAATCATTGGTTATGGAAGTTGATTATAGTCGTCCTTTTAAGAAGGAAAGACTAATATTTGGCGAATTATCTGATGGTGCATTAGTTCCCTTTAACAATTATTGGAGATTGGGAGCTAATTTTGCAACTACATTTGAAACAAATGAATCCATATTCTTTGCTGGACGATTGATTGATTCAGGTAAATATCGAATGTATGCCGTTCCTTATAAAGATTCTTGGAAAATAACATTAAATACTGATGCTGGAGCATTTGGTTATATGGAACCAGATTATGATAATGATCTTATTTCAGTGAACGTTTCTTCCAACCAAATGACTGAAACTGTGGAACAATTAACTATTGATTTTATTGATGATAGTTTAGGCACTTCTATTAGAATTCGTTGGGATTCAACATTAGTTCTTATCCCATTAAATTATCTTTAGATATATACAATGATTTGGATTACCATAAAAAACTTAATTAAAGTAGTTTTTTTTATTTTTATAATAACTTCTTTGGTTTATTTTTCTATTTCATACATACAAACAAAAAACAATGTAATGGATATAGAGAAATACTCTCCAATATCTACTCTAGACATTAAAGAAACTAAATTAAAAAAATCTAAATTTCCATTTATTGATGTTCATAATCATCAATTTGATATGCCACTTAAAAATCTTAATAACCTTGTTTCAGAAATGGACAGCCTTAATATGGCATATATGATTAATTTGAGTGGTTTTCGGGGTTTATATTTAGAGAAATCACTTAAAAACATTAAGGAGTCAGCCCCTACTCGATTTGGTTTGTTTGTAAATATTGATTTTGAAAAAATAGACGATTCTAATTTTGAATCTAATAACATAAAAATTATTCAAGACGCTGTTAGAGAAGGAGTTATAGGTCTTAAAGTATATAAATCATTAGGTTTAACAGATAAAGACTCAAGTGGAAATAGAATTAGTGTAAACGATCCACGATTAGACCCTATATGGAGCCTGTGTGGAAAATTAAATATTCCAGTATTAATACATTCTGGGGAGCCTGAATCATTTTGGTTTGATAAAAATGAATATAATGAGCGATGGCTTGAATTAAGACAGAAACCAGGAAGATACAGAGGAGATTCTTCTAAATATCCTTCATTTGAAACTGTAATGTCTGAACAACATGATATTTTTAGAAAAAATCCAGAGACAACATTCATAAATGCTCATATGGGATGGATGGCTAATGATTTGGATGCTCTATCTGATCATTTGGATAAATATAAAAATGTTATGACAGAAATAGGTGCAGTTCTTGCTGAATTAGGAAGACAGCCAAAAAAAGCTAGAAATTTTTTAATTAAATATAAAAATCGAATACTTTTCGGAAAAGATTCCTATAATGTAACTGAATATTATACCTATTTTAGAGTGTTAGAGACTGATGATGAATATTTTGACTATTATAGAAAGCGTCATGCTCACTGGAAAATGTATGGCCTTTCACTTCCTGATTCAGTTTTAAAATCCTTATATTATGAAAACGCTTTAAAGCTTTTCCCTAACATTGATAAAAATCTTTTAAAATGATAATTGTAAATACCCCTGACCTACCTAACTTAAATATTTCTAAAGTTCATGGAATTGCCCGTGGAAGTACTGTTAGAGCTCGAAACGTTGGCTCGGACATATTTGCAGGTTTGAAAAATCTGATTGGTGGAGAAATTTCAGAGTATACAAAACTTCAAGCAGATTCTCGTGAACAAGCTTTAAAAAGAATGGAAGAAGATGCAATTAAAATGGGTGCTAATGCGATTGTAAATGTTAGAATAACTACTTCAATGGTAATGCAGGGTGCTTCTGAGATATTAGCATATGGAACTGCTGTAACTGTCAACTAAAATTTCAAGAATGAATCCTTTGATTATAATTCCATATGTTTTGTTGTATGCCTTATTAGGAATAATAATCGTTGTTTTAATATTTAAACGTGTAAAAAATAAAAAAAAGGAAAACTTTGAAAAAAGGAATAATTAATAATTCAAAAGTTCAATAATTTTTTCTTTTAGCCTTTGTTTAGGTAGATATTGTGTTTCAAGTTTTGAAGCAAACGGTACAGGTGTATCTAACGACCCAACCCTCATAATGGGTCCATCAAGATATTCAAAACATTTTTCTGCTATTTGAGCAGATATTTCTCCCATATAACCTCCAAACATACTGTCTTCTTGAAGTAGAATAACTTTATTACATTTCTTTACCATCTCAAAGACTGTATTTTGATCCCAAGGAACAAGCGTATTTAAATCAATCACACATATTTTATCATCAGGATGTTCATTAGATTCTTCAATAGCCCAATGAACTCCAAGTCCATATGAAATGATAACTATTTCATCGCCTTTTTTTCTTATAGTAGCTTTTCCAAACTCTAAAGAATACTTATCATTAGGCACAGGCTCTTCAATAGACCTATAAAGTTTTTTATGCTCAAAAAATAATACAGGATTAGGATCATCTATAGCCATATGTAACAAGCCTTTAGCCTCAAATGGAAAAGCAGGATACACAACTTTAAGACCAGGAACAGTTGTAAACCATGATTCGTTACTTTGGGAATGAAATGGTCCTGCCCCTACTCCACCTCCACATGGCATTCTAATCACAACATTAGCAGTTTGACCCCATCTATAATAAGATTTTGCTAATAGATTAACTACGGGTGTAAAACCACTTGAAACAAAGTCAGCAAATTGCATTTCTACTATTGATTTATGACCTTTAATAGCCAGGCCATATGCGGTTGACACAATTACAGATTCACATATAGGAGTATTTCTAACCCTGTCTTTCCCATATTTCTTTAAAAGACCTTTAGTTATTTTAAAAACTCCTCCATATTCAGCAATATCTTGCCCCATAACAACCAAATCATCATTTAGTAACATTGCTTCATGATGAGTGTCTGAAATTACATCTACAAATCTTTTACTTATTCTTTCTTGGTTAGCTGTAACTAATGAATCTTTTGATACTGGAGAATAAACATCACCTAATTCATGATTTATAGTTGGTTCAACTTCTGACGAATTATTAGCACTATCCCATTCTGATTTAATTTCATTGTGAATGTCTAGATGTATTTTGTTTTTTAGCTCTTCGTTTAATATGCCTTCTTTAAATAAAAAGCTCTCATAATTAGAAACAGGATCTTTAAGCTTCCACTCATCCATTAAATTTTCAGGAACGTAAGAAACTCCACTCGCCTCTTCATGACCTCTAATTCTAAATGTTTTAAATTCAATTAAGACTGGTCTTGGGTTTTTACGTTGACTCTTTAAAATTTTATCAACTTTAGAATAGACTTCTAATATATTATTTCCATCGATTGTGTGTGAATCCATTGAATATGCAATACCTCTGTCAGAAATATTTTTTAATACAAACTGTTCTTTTGTTGGAGTAGATAAACCATAGCCATTGTTTTCTATACAAAATAATACAGGCAGGTTCCATACAGAAGCAACGTTTAGTGCTTCATGAAAATCACCTTCACTAGTCCCTCCTTCACCAGTAAATACAGCACAAACTGATTTTTCTTTCTTTATTTTACAAGACAAACTAATTCCATTTGCAATTCCAAACTGAGGTCCTAAGTGAGATATCATTCCAATTATGTTATAATCTTGTGTTCCAAAATGAAAACTTCTATCTCTTCCTTTTGTAAAACCAGATGGTTTTCCTTGCCATTGAGCAAAAAGTTTTTTTAATTCAATTTTTCTGGTAGTGAAAACTCCTAAATTTCTATGCATTGGTAAAACATACTCATCGTTTTCAAGAGCAGATGTAACTCCAACTGAAATGGCTTCTTGACCAATACCTCCAAACCATTTTGAAACCTTACCTTGTCTTATTAAGAGCAACATTTTTTCTTCAATTTTCCTTGGAAGAAGAAGTGATCTATAAAGTTCGAGTAGTTTTTTATTTGATAATTTTTCTTTAAAAAAATTCATTTTAAAATTTGTGTAAATTTATAAAATACTAATTCTTAATCTTCAATTACAGCTTGAATTAATTTAACTAAACTATTCATGTCTCTTAAATCCATGATTTCTATTGGGGAATGAGAATATCTTCCAGGCCAAGATATTGGCACTGACGGAATACCATAAGATAAAAATGGTTGACCGTCTGTTCCGCCTGAAGTCATTCCATATTGAACATTGATATTATTATTATTAGCTAATTTTCTAATCAATTTAAAATTTTCACGACTAACGAAATTTATACTTTCCAAAACCCTTATTACTGCTCCATTTCCTAGTGGACAGTTTGCAAATGATTCATCTGTATAAGGATCGTCTGAAGACACATATGTGTCAACGGGATGAACTATGCTAGCATTTTTTAAATTTATAGCTGAATATTTTGCACCTTTCAATCCTATTTCTTCTTCAACTGACCATACAAAAGTTATTTTATTTTTTAATTTTCCAGGGTTTATTTCATTTAAAGATAAAATTAAAGCTGCACACCCTACTCTATCATCAAAACTTCTTCCTGTAACTCTATTTTCATTTAATCTTATCATTTTTTTAGGCATTGTCACGCTTGTTTCTCCTAAAATAATTCCAGCCTCCAGTGCTTCACTTTTAGATAAAAATCCTGCATTTACACTTAATGGGAGATTTGATTTTCGTGTTCTTGAAGTTAGATAGTCATGTCTAGGTTCAAAAACTCCTGATATCTTCTTATCCCTTAAATGAATAATTGCAGGTTGTGCCTCCCAAAGCCATTGAAGCATTCCACCAAGCATTTTCAACTCTAACCTTCCATCTTCTTTAATATCACTAACAACATATCCAGTTTCATCCATATGTGCCACAAAAACTTTATGATTTTCTCCTTCACCAAATGTTAAGATTAAATTACCTTTTTCATCTACTATCGGTTTGGCCCATGATGGAAGGTTAGCTTTAATGAAATTTCTTACTGAACTTTCAGATTTACTAACCCCATATTTATTTACTAATTCTCCTAAAATAGATTCATATTTAGAATAAGAATTGTAAGATATCTTTTGTGTCTTTTTTTGTTTAATTGAATAATCAGAAAAATCATTTAACTGTATCTTTTGACTGTCTCTTAAAAAGTTAATTAAATTTATTAAATCTTTGATTGATATCATTTCTACTGGAGAACTTGAATATTTACTAGGAAGACCTACTTCAATAATTTTTAACTTATCAAAATCAATATTAGTAGCGCTATTTCTATATGATAAAACAGGTTTTACTTTAATAATATTTGATTCATTATTTTCCAATTTTTCATTTATAATAATTTTATTTTTTCCAATTTCTTTTGAATCTAAAAATCGATTAAATCTATATATTTCTTCAAAAGGACCGTATTGATTTATTACAGATTCAATTCCTTTTCCATTTATTAACTCTTGAACTGTCCATGCAAAAACCAACTTACCTTTTATACTTTTTTCATTAACAAACTTAGCTAAGTAAGCTAATGCTATACCAGCAGCTTTTATTTTAATATTTGGGCCGGCAATTAATGAATCGTTAATTATAATTGGTTTTTTATTAAGGCTAATAGGATCTAGTAATTCGATTTGACTTTGACGCACCTCTTCAATTGAAGAAGCGCCTATGTCAATATATCCTTCGTGCCATGTATAGGGTTCTTTCTTTGATTCAGGAATGTTTCTAAGTCTTTCAAAGTGAGAAGACGGAACAGTCGACACTCCAATAGTAAATTTATTTTCTGAATTTATTTTCACTTCATGTCCCTGCATAAATTGATGATATAATTGCCCTATGTGACCAAAACCAACAGGAGAGTACTTAATGTATCCATTAGACTTAATTTCGCTAACAACATATCCAGGTTCATCTATTGGAACTGTTATTAAAGTCCTTGGAAGTCCACTGCCAATTTCTAAAATTAGATTTCCTAATTTATCTATTTTTATATTGCTATTTTTTAAAAAAGATTTTAAATATTGTGATGCTTCTTCTTCTCTACCTGTAACAGAGTTTATTTTAGAAAAGGCATGTAAAGTTTCAATTAGAATTAATTTTTCTTTATTTATAGATTCTTGAGAATAAGATATCATTGAAATAAAGAAGATTAAGTAAAATACTTTTTTTAATATTCTTAAAGACATATTATTTTAAAATTTACAGGGTTTATATAAATGTATAAAACTTAACTATAATTTGTAATTTTCAATAAAATATTTTTTATGCCAAAAAAGCCGCTAAATAGTTTTGAATCACTTGGGAATATAAGTTTTGATAATTTGGCTCCTGACGTTGAATTAGGTCAACTTATTAATGATAAGAAAATATTGAAGATTCAAAATTTAGAAGCTCACTTTTCTAATAAAGGAAGAGCTGGAAAGGTTGTCACAATAATTAAGGGCTTTGAAGGAGATATACCATCATTAAAATCTCTTGCTAAAAACATTAAAACTTATACTGGGACAGGGGGTACGGTTAAGAATAATGAAATAATTATACAGGGAAACTGCAGGGATAAGATTATTAATTATTTGATTAAAATTGGACATAAGGCTAAGCGAATAGGAGGTTAATGAGTCTTCCATTGTATTGTCTTCCCTGTTTTTTTATTAAGATATTTATTTGTTTTACTAAAATGTTTGTTTCCAAACCAATAACCTCTATTTGCTGACAATGGAGAAGGGTGTCCTGAAGTTAAAATTAAATGTTTTGATTGATCTATTAATTTGGATTTCATCTTAGAATAATTACCCCAAAGCATAAAAACAACATTATTTTTATTATTTGAAATATATCTTATGATTTGATCTGTAAAAAACTCCCAACCCTTTTTTTGATGACTGCCTGGTTTGTTTTCTTCAACTGTTAATGTAGAATTTAATAATAAAACTCCTTGATTCCCCCAGTTATTTAGATTTCCATATTTAGGATAATCAATTTTTAAATCATTTTCAACCTCTTTAAAGATGTTAATTAATGAGGGTGGATGTTTTGTTGTTTTAGAAACTGAAAATGATAAACCATCGGCTTGATTTTCACCATGATAAGGATCTTGCCCAAGTATAACAACTTTTAAGGAGTCAAAAGAACAAATCTTAAAAGCTTTAAAAATTAAATTCACAGGTGGATAACAAGTTTTATTTTTATAGTTAGATTCAACAAAAATCATAAGTGATTTGAAGTATTTTTTTTTATTTTCATTATCAATTATTTTTTCCCAACTTGGATGTATATTCAGCTCCACGATTTTATTACTTTTGTCATGGCTAATTTAATAAAATCAAATGGTCTATATTCCTGCTAAAACTTTTGAAGATTTAGAATTTACAGAAGTGCTTAGTCAAATCTCCCAATTTGCTATTACTCCAATGGCAAAGGAATTGATATTAAAGACGATACCAATTGATGAAAATGAAGATAAAATAAGGTCACTATTACTAACCTCAGAGTATAAATCATCTTTTGAAAATGAGAATAGAATTCCAAATCATGGTTTTGAATCATTAGTTAAATCTTTTCAATTATTAAAAATTGAAAATAGTGTTCTTGATATTGAATCTTTTATGAATATTGCATCAACCTCAGAGACGGTTAATAAATTATTATTATTTTTTAAAAAGTTTAAAAGCTATTATCCAAATTTATTTGACTTAGGTAGTGAGATTGAAATTAACAAAGGACTTAAGAAAGAAGTTGATAGTATTATTGATCGTTTTGGAGAGATTAATAATAATGCATCTGACACTTTGTATACAATTAGAAAAAAATCTCAAGAAGTTAGGAGTCGAATAGGTCTATCATTTAATAAGTCTTTAAATCATTACAATAATCTAGAGTATTTAGACGAAATAAGAGAATCTGTAATTGACAATAAAAGAGTTTTAGCTGTTAAGGCAATGTATAGAAGAAAAGTTAAAGGAGGGATAATGGGTAGTTCTAAAACAGGAAGTATCGTTTTTATTGAGCCAGAAGCTACTTTTCAGTTATCAAGAGAACTTCAAAATTTACTTTTTGAAGAAGATGAAGAAATAAAAAAAATATTAAGTTATTTAACTGACTATTTCAGAGCTTTCCTGCCATTATTAAAGTGTTATCAAGCATATTTAGTGAATATTGATTTATACTATTCAAAATCTCGTTATGCTCAAGAAATAAATGGAATTATGCCAAAAATTTCAAATTCACAAGAAATTGAAGTTTTTGATGCTTACCACCCATTATTATATAGATCAAATATTATTGAAGAGATTAAGACATATCCCCAAGATATTTTTTTAAACAGTAAAAATAAAATTATTGTTATTTCTGGACCTAATGCTGGTGGTAAAAGCATTACTCTTAAAACAATCGGATTACTTCAATTGATGATTCAAAGCGGCATATTAATTCCTGTACATGAACGAAGTAGAGTTTGTTTTTTTGACAGAATACTCACAGATATTGGAGATAATCAGTCCATAGAAAACCACCTAAGTACTTATTCTTACAGGTTGAAGAATATGAAAACCTTTTTGAAGAAATGTAACAAAAACACTTTATTTTTAATTGATGAATTTGGAACTGGATCTGATCCCGAACTTGGTGGAGCCTTAGCAGAAGTAATTTTAGAAGAGTTTTACTTTAGAGAATCCTTTGGTTTAATCACAACTCATTATTCTAATCTTAAATTGCTAGCAAATGAATTACCTGCAATGTCAAATGCAAATATGCAATTCAATAGCGATACACTTGAGCCCATATATAAATTAGTCTTAGGAGAAGCTGGTAGCTCTTTTACATTTGAAGTTGCTCAAAAAAATGGTCTTCCATATAGTTTAATAAATAGAGCAAAAAAGAAAATTGAGAGAGGAAAAGTAAGGTTTGACGCTACTATTGCTAAGCTCCAAAAAGAAAGAAGTTCTATGGCTAAAACTGGAATATCTTTAAAGAAAAAGGAAATCATAGCTGAAGAAGAATTAAACAAATTAGCTGAATTAAATGAAAAAACGAAAAACAAATTAACTAATTATCAGGAATTATACGATCATAATAAAAAAATGATTTTACTTGGAAACAAAGTAAATGAAATTGCCGATAAATACTTTGTTAACAATAAAAAAAGACCAATGATTTCTGAAGTGATTCAATTAATTGAATCAGAAAATTCAAAACGAAATAAAAGATCAGCAATATTAATAAAAAATCAAATAATATTAAAAAAAAACATAGAATTTGAGGTTGAAAAGAAGATTGAAAAAATTAGAACTGAAAAAAAGAAAATAAAACTTATTCCAAAGAAAAAGTCAAACATTATATTAAAAGTTGGTGATGATGTTAGAATTCTTGACAGTAAATCTATTGGAACAATTGACTCTATAAAAAAAAATAGAGCAATCGTAAATTATGGTAAATTTACAACGCAAGTCGATATTGATCAATTAGAATATGTCAAATAATTATATAGATAAATCGATTATTTTTTATGATGGGCATTGTCCACTATGTCATTATTGGATTAGATATGCAATTAAAAAAGACATAAGCAATAAACTTTATTTTGCCCCAATACAGGGGAAGTTTGGAAAAGCTTTTATTTCAAAAAACAATCTAGTTGAATTTGATACAGTCATTTTTTATATTCCAAAAAATAAACCTTTTATTTATTCTAAAGCTATTTATGAACTATTAAAACATCTTGAAATATATAATTTTCTATATTATCTATTAATGATTACTCCCAAAGCATTTTCTAACATTATATATAGACTAATTGCTAGGACAAGATATTTCATATATAAAAGATATGATAATTGTGAGATTCCGAGTAAGCAAGTTCTATCAAGATTAATTCTATAAAATTATTAAGAAGTTTTTTCTTTTTTTAATTTACCTACAGACTTTGCAACTAACATTGATACTGCTGCATCTCCTGTAACATTTGTTATTGTCCTGCACATATCCAAAGGTCTGTCAACAGCAAATATAAGTGCTAATCCAGCTTCTGGAATTCCTGCTTGGCCTAACACGATAACTAACATAACCATTCCTGCGCCTGGAACAGCTGCAGCTCCTATAGAGGCTAACGTTGCAGTTAAAATTATTCCTAATTGAACTTCAATTGATAAACCTAAACCAAAGGCTTGAGCAATAAACACAGCTGCAACAGCTTGATATAAGCTTGTACCATCCATATTTATAGTTGCTCCGATTGGTAAGACAAAACTTGAAACCTCTTTATCTACTCCTAAATGTTTTTCAACTCTCTCCATTGTAACTGGCAAGGTTGCAGCACTTGAACTAGTCGAAAAAGCAAGTAATTGAGCTGGGGCAATACCGCTCATGAAATATTTTGGACTTACACCAGTAAAAACTTTAACTAAAATAATATATATCACAATCATTAAAGCTAATCCAAAAACTAAAGTTAAAGAATAAGCACCAAGAGCTTTAAATAAATCAAGACTTGGAGATTCTACAACAAGAGCCGCTAATAGCGCAAAAACACCATATGGAGAAGCTAGCATTATAATATCTATTAATTTAAGAATAACTGAATTAAAAGAATCAAAGAAAGCCTTTACAGGTCTGGACTTTTCTTCTGGAATTAATATTATTCCAATTCCAAAAAAAAGTGCAAAAAATATGACCTGAAGCATATTTCTATTATTAGTTGTAGCATCGAAAATATTACTTGGTACTATATCAACTAATGCTTGAAGGGGACCGCTTTCTTGTTGTTTAGCAGCAGCAGATTGCTTTTTTGCGGCATCAGTTTCATAAGCCGACATTAATTCATTTCTTGTACTCTCTTTTATGCTATTACCAGGTGATATTGTATTTACAAGTACTAAGCCAATTAAAACAGCTAAAACAGTTGTACAAAGATAGATTGCAATCGTTCTCCCTCCTATTTTTGATAATTTAGATATGTCTTTTAAATCAGATACCCCCTTAATTAATGAGGCTAATATTAGTGGCATTGCAATTAATTTTAATGAATTAATAAACATTGTTCCAAACGGTTTAATCCAGTCTGACACAAAACCACTTCCCCAGGGAACCAAAGAAGCTAGACCTCCTATGGCAACTCCTAAAATCATTCCAATAATAATTTTCCAGTGTAAAGCTAAATTTCTCATAATTATTTTATTATTCTATAATTTAATAGTACGATTTAATAAAATAAAATCAGCAAGGGTTATCGCAGCCATTGCTTCCACAATAGGAACAGCTCTAGGGACAACACATGGATCGTGTCTTCCTTTACCTTCCATTGTGATTTTTTCTCCTTTTTTATTAATTGTTTCTTGATTTTGCATTATAGTTGCAACTGGTTTAAATGCAACATCAAAATAAATATCCATTCCATTTGATATTCCACCTTGTATCCCACCAGATAGGTTGGACTTAGTCGATCCGTCATTATTGTATAAATCATTGTGCTGACTTCCTTTGAGTTTAGTGCCTGAAAACCCACTTCCATACTCAAAACCTTTTACAGCGTTAATAGAAAGCATCGCTTTACCTAGCTGGGCATGTAATTTATCAAAAACTGGTTCACCAAGACCTATAGGCACATTTTGAATTATACACCTTATAACTCCTCCAATTGTATTACCCTCTTTTTTTATATCTTTTATGTAAGCCTCCATTTTTGAAGCTATTTCTTTATCAGGGCATCTTACTGGATTTGATTCAATATTATTTAAATCAAGCTCTTGATATGGTTTATTTAATTCAATAGAACCGACTGATTTTACATATGCAGTAAATCTTATAGAACTTAAAAATTGCTTTGCAATTGCACCTGCAATTACCCTAGCGGCAGTTTCTCTTGCAGAACTTCTTCCACCCCCTCTATAATCTCTATGTCCATATTTTTTATCATAAACAAGATCAGCATGCGAAGGTCGATAGCTCTCTTTTATATGATTATAATCTTTTGATTTTTGATTGGTGTTATATATTACAAATGATATTGGTGTTCCAGTAGTTTTGCCTTCAAAAATACCAGATAGAAAATTTACTTCATCTGCTTCTTTTCTTTGAGTTACAATAGCTGATTGGCCGGGTTTTCGTCTATCTAAATCATGTTGTATTTTTTCAATATCTATATTAATACCAGAAGGACATCCATCTAATATACCACCTATGGCTGGACCATGAGATTCACCATAAGATGTAAGCCTAAATATGTTTCCAAAGCTATTGCCTGCCATAATTAAAAATAAATACAAATATAGTTCTTTAAAAATATCCATACACAAGCCCCACAAGCCAAATCAAATTTGTAATTTTGAAACATGAAAAATATTTTATTACTCTTCTGCTCGTTTTTTTTACTTTTTTTAGTGTCATGTAGTTCTGAACCAGGCTATTATTCGATTGAAGGAAATATTGATACAAAAGATGGTTTAAAAGTATATCGAATTATTGCAAACTCTAACAATCAGCCTCAAATTGTAGACTCAACAACAATTGAGAAAAATAAATTTTTGATGGAGGGCAAGGCAATAAACCCTTCAATAAGTTTTATTAAAGTAGAAGGTTTCAATTTCAACTTACCCATTATTATTGAAGAAGGTAAGATTAAAGTTAAAATGTTTAAAGACAGTATTGGATCATCCAAAATCTCTGGCACTACATCAAATGATCACTTTAATGATTATAAATATGAGACAAAAAAGTTCGTTAAAACAATAAATGAAATTAAATCTGAAATTCAACTTGCATCTCAAAATGGAAAGAATGAATTAATTATTGATCTTCAAAATGATTATAATTTGGTACAAACTCAGATACATGAATATGAAATTGAGTTCTTAAAACGAAATTTTGATTCATATTTAAGTGTTATTCTTTTAGAACGCTTTGTTTCGAGTAAAAAAGTTATATCAACAACCGAGGCAAAAAATATTTTTAATTTATTTACAGAACGAATAAAAGGTTCTGATATTGGGGAGCGGTTATCCTCAATTTTTAATAATCCAGATCAACCAATTGAAGTTGGAAATTTTGCTCCCAATTTTAACGCACCAACACCAGACGGTCAAATGTTAAACTTAAATGATAAATTGGGTAAGGTTACTTTGTTAGAATTTTGGGCTTCATGGTGTGGTCCATGCAGAAGAGAAAACCCTAACCTGGTTAAGATTTACAAAAAATTTAATAACAAAGGTTTTGAGATTATTGGAGTGTCTTTAGATAAAAGTAAACCTCAATGGATTCGTGCTATTGCCGATGACTATTTAACATGGAACCATGTTTCAAATTTAAAGTTTTGGCAGGATCCAATTGCTAAATTGTATAAAGTAAAAGCCATACCAGTAAGTTTTATTCTTGACGAAAAGGGTATCATTGTCGCTAAAAACCTAAGAGGTTCTCAATTAGAAGCGAAAGTTTCAGAGCTACTTAATGTTAAGTAGAGCTGTTAATTTTTTTATTAAAGTAAATTATCCCAAAAACAATTACAATACTTAAAAGTAGGAGTGTTTTAGATGACAGTAAGATGAGTTCTGGCTTTAATATTATTGATAGTAAAATTCCACTAATTGCTCCTCCTAAATGAGCAGAATGTCCTATTCCGTCGTTTTCTTTGTTAATTCCATAAAAGGTGTAAACTAAATAAGCAATACCAAAAAAATAGCCTGGCATAGGTATTGGAAAAAAAAGCAAAGCTAGTTTTAGGTCAGGATAAGCTAAAATAGCACTAAACAATATTCCTGTTACTGCTCCACTTGCACCCACTGCAGAAAAATTATTATTTTTATTATGAATTATAAAACAAAACACACTTCCTATTATTAAGCAAGCCAAATACAAACAAAAAAACCAAAATGTACCAAAAATATTTAAGACGAAATCCCCAAAAAAGTATAAGGTTACCATATTAAAAAGAAGGTGTTGTTTGTCAACATGTAAAAATCCAGAAGTTAAAAAACGATAATATTCTCCATTTTTAATGTTACTCATTTTGAAATGAAATTTTTCAAAAAAAATAACATCATTAAAACCCTTATAACTAATGAGAGAATTAAGTAAAATGACAATAAGAACTTCAAAAGTGATGCTCATAAACTTTATTTGAATTCAAATCTATTAAATTTGTATAAAACTTGTAGCATGAACCGCATTGCTTTTGTAGTTATTTATCCAATTCTTAAAGGAATTTCAATTCTTCCTTTTTCTTTGCTATATCTTTTGTCAGATATCATCAGCTTTATACTTTTTTACTTTTTAGGATATAGAGGTGAAATGATAAGAAAAAATATATTACTTTCTTTTCCTGAGAAGTCAATCAAGGAAATCCGTATAATTGAAAGAGCTTTTTATACTCATATGTGTGATATTTTTTTAGAAATGATTAAATCAATGTCTATGACTCTTGAATCAATAAATAAAAGATTTAAAGTGAATAACATAAATTTATTGACTCAATTTTCAAAAAACAAAAGAAGTGTAATTATAATGTGTGGACATTATGCTAGTTATGAATGGCTCTTGTTTAAAGCTAAAGCCTATGGAAGTTCAACTTATGGAATTTACACACCTTTGACAAATATTTATTTTGATAAATTGGTTAAAAAAATAAGACAAAAGCATAACGCATTTTTAATATCTAGATATCATACACTTGAGACAATAAAAGAGCATCAGAAAAATAAACATACTGCTATTTATGGTTTTGCTGCTGATCAATCTCCATTTCCAAAAGAAAAAACATATTGGAGATTATTTATGGGTAATAAGGTTCCCGTCTTTACTGGAGCTGAAAGAATAGCTAAAGAGTTTGACATTGCTATAGTATATGCAGATATTAAAAGAGTAAAAAGAGGGTTTTATGAAACAAATTTTAAGCTCGTATCAGATTCTCCAAAACAAACTATTGAAAATGAAATTACTGACGTGTTCTATAATATGCTAGAAGAAACGATATCAAGCGATCCATCACAATATCTTTGGTCTCACAATAGATATAAGTATATGGATAAAGCTCCTAAATAATCTTTTTTAATTCTTCTATAAACTTTTTAGCTAATTCATGTGCTTTGTTTTTAGAGTCAGCTTCAGTATATATTCTAATTATCGGCTCAGTATTTGACTTTCTTAAATGAACCCATGAGTTTTCAAAGTTTATTTTGACTCCATCTATTGTAATGGGTTTATAGTTTTTATACTTATTACTCATTTTTAATAAAAGACTATCTACGTTCATTTCAGGACCAAGAGTTATTTTATTTTTACTTGAAAAGTATTCAGGATATGTTTTTTTTAATTTTGAAGCAGGTAATTCTCTCTCAGCCAATAACGATAAAAATAATGCAATTCCAACAATAGCATCTCTTCCATAATGAAATTCAGGTAAGATTACACCTCCATTTCCTTCACCCCCAATAATTGCATTCTTTTTTTTCATTAATTCTACTACATTAACTTCTCCAACGGCACTTGCAAAATATTTTCCACCATGTTTTTCAGTCACTTTAGATAGGGCTAAAGTAGAAGATAGGTTTGAAACCGAATTTCCTATTTTTTTTGATAGTATATAGTCTGCACAAGCAACTAGAGTATATTCCTCTCCAAACATTTCTCCATTTTCATCTATAAATGCTAACCTATCAACATCTGGATCAACCACTATCCCTAGGTCAGCTTTATTAGAGATAACTGCCTTTGATAAATCAGATAAGTTTTCTTCTAATGGTTCTGGATTATGGGGAAATTCCCCTGTAGGATCACAGTAAATAGGTATATAATTAACACCTAATTTATCGAGTAGTTTAGGGACTATAATTCCTCCTGTAGAATTTACTCCATCTACTACAACAGTAAAATTAGAATCTTTAATTGCTTTATTATTTGTGTATTTTAGATTTAAAACCTTTTTAATATGATAATCAATGTATGTCAAATTTGATTTTATATTTCCTAAATCATCAATCCCAGAAAAATTAAAATCATTTTTTTCGGCTATTAAGAATATTTCATCTCCGTCATTAGCACTAAGAGACTCTCCATCTTTATTTAATAGTTTTAATGCATTCCAATTTTTAGGATTATGACTAGCAGTAAGAATTATTCCACCTAAGGCATTCTCTTTTGTAACAGCAATTTCAACCGTAGGAGTTGTTGATAAACCGAGATCAATGCAATTAATTCCCATCCCAATTAAAGTGTTTTGAACAAGATTTTGAATCATGTTTCCAGATATTCTTGCATCTCTACCGATAACAACTTTTATAACTTTATCAGGATACTTTTTTTTTAAAAATGTTCCATAAGAAGCAGCATATTTTACTGCATCAATAGGTGTTAAGTTTTCTTCTGGCTTTCCTCCTATTGTTCCTCTAATTCCCGAAATGGATTTAATTATTGTCATAAATCAAAGATAATAATTGATTGAATTAATTATGATGCTTTAAGATTTTAATTTAAGGAAATTAAATCTATTTAAGTGTATCAATATGAATTAGATCTATGTGAGGATGGAGAGCCTATTGAAAGTTGGCAAGGATGGCCGAAAATAATTAGTGATAAGGGATATCCTAATATCGATTGGCCTGCAAGAAGTTGTTGAAATTTAATTTTTTGAAACTTAATAGAAAAAGAGAAAATATTTAGGTAAATGGATTTTAACTTAATTAAAAGCACATTACCTTTATTCAATGAATTATCTCGCTCATGTATACCTTTCAGGTAATAATGAAGATATTGCTTTAGGCAATTTTATTGCAGACAGCGTTAAAGGTAATAGATATAAAAATTATCCTGCCTTATGGCAAAAAGGTATATTGCTCCATAGGTTTATTGACTCTTATACTGATTCTCATGAAATTTTCAGAAGTCACACAAAACTATTTTTCAATACCCATCGTCATTACAGCAGAGTCCTTGTTGATATGTTTTACGATCATTTATTAGCTAAAAATTGGACTAAATACAGCGAAATAAGTTTAAATCAATTCTCAGAAGAGTTTTATAGAAAATTAGTTTTAAATAAAAATGATCTTCCAATAAATGTTAGATCTTCATTACAATATTTAATTACAGGTAATTGGTTTAAATCGTATTCAACAATTGAAGGTTTAAAGAAAATATTACTCCAAATGGAGACCCGAACTAATTATCCTTCAGAGCTTTCTTCAAGTGTAGAGAAATTTGTTTCACTTTTACCTATAATAGAACCACAATTTTTTCTATTTTTCGAGGATATTCAAAATGCTGTTAAACAAAATTTAATCAAAAACTAAAAACACTTATTTATGAATAAAATATTGTTAATCTTAACTGCCTCACTTTTTATTAGTTGTAATTCACCAGAAAATATAGCTATTAAAGCAGCTGTAGTGTCTGCTAGAACTGAAGCTTCTAAAATTGGTGTAAATATTATGGACAAAGGAGGTAATGCATTTGATGCAATGATTGCAACTGATCTTGCTCTTTCTGTTTGCTATCCAAACGCAGGCAATATAGCTGGAGGGGGTTTTTTAGTTTACAGAAAAAATGATGGTTCTTTTGGTTCATTAGATTATAGAGAAAAAGCTCCATCTCTTGCTTCAAGAGATATGTATTTAAACTCAGATGGAAATGTTATTAAAGGAAAAAGTATAATTGGAGGCTTAGCTATTGGAGTGCCAGGAACAGTTGCTGGTTTATATGAAGTTCATAAAAAATTTGGATCACTTCCATGGAGTGAACTGGTTCAGCCTGCAATTGATTTAGCGACCAGGGGATATCTTGTAACAGAAAAGCAACAAAAAAGTTTTGACGGTAAAAAGAATGAGTTTATTGAAGTTAATGGAGAAAACACCTTTTATGCAAAAAAACATGAAAAGGGAGATATTGTAATAAACTTACCTCTTGCAAACACATTGAAGCTTATTCAAGAAAACGGTAGAGCTGGTTTTTATCAAGGTGTTAATGCAGAGAGGTTCATTAATAGAGTTAAAAACACTGGAGGCATTATTAGTAAAGAAGATTTAAAAAATTATTATCCTGTATGGAGAAAGCCCATTCAGTTTGAGTATAAAGAATTAACTATTACGTCCATGGCTCCTCCTTCAAGTGGTGGAGTTTGTCTTGGACAAATGTTAAAAATGATAGAACCTTTTGATATTAAAAAATATGGTCATAATTCAATGGAGTCAATTCAGGTAATGGTTGAAGTAGAAAGAAGATCTTACGCAGACAGAACAGAATATTTAGGAGATCCAGACTTTGTCAATATTCCACAAAATGAACTTTTGGATTCTCTTTACCTTAATAAAAGAATGAGTGACTTTAATTGGAAAAAAGCAACTTTATCAAGTGATATTAACCCTGGAAATATTGTTTTCAATGAAACTGAGGAAACTACTCACTACTCTATTATAGACAAAGAAGGAAATGCAGTTTCAGTAACAACTACACTTAATGGAAGTTACGGTTCAAAGGTTTATGTTGAGGATGGAGGTTATTTTTTAAATAATGAAATGGATGATTTTAGCAGTAAACCTGGCGTTCCTAATATGTTTGGTTTATTAGGGAGTGAAGCTAATTCTATTTTACCTGGAAAAAGGATGTTAAGTTCAATGACTCCAACAATAGTAGAAAAAAATAAAAAATTATATATGATTTTAGGAACACCTGGTGGTTCAACTATTATCACATCAGTTTTTCAAACTATTTTAAATGCATATGAATTTAATATGGGAATACAAGAATCTGTTAATGCCGCCAGATTTCATCATCAGTGGATGCCTGATATTGTAATTTTAGAGCCAAAACAATTTGATTTAAGTTTAATATTAAATTTAAATAATATAGGATATAATATTGAAGAACGATTTTCCAGAATAATTGGTAGAGTTGATGCCATAATGATTGATGATAATGGAGTTATTTCTACTGGAGCTGATCCTAGAGGTGATGATTCTTCTTCTGTTTTAAGATAAAACTTTATATCTTTTTTAGTGGAGCTTTAAGAGTTATATTTGCTGAATATTCAAGTTTTTACTATTGGAAAATTTTATTGATATAAAAGGTGCTAGAGTTCATAATTTAAAAAACATAGACCTCAAAATACCTAGAGACAAACTAGTAGTAATAACTGGTTTGTCTGGAAGTGGTAAATCCTCCTTGGCCTTTGATACCTTATATGCAGAAGGGCAAAGAAGATACATGGAAACGTTTTCAGCTTATGTAAGGCAATTTTTGGGAAATTTAGAACGTCCTGATGTTGATAAAATTGATGGCTTATCCCCCGTTATAGCAATTGAACAAAAAACTACATCTAAGAGCCCAAGATCAACTGTAGGGACAATTACGGAACTATACGATTATCTAAGACTTCTATATGCTAGAATAGGAATTGCTTACAGCTACGAAACTAACAAACCCATGGTTAGTTATACTCAGTCACAGATTCTAGATTTGATCTTCAAGGATTTTACAGATAAAAAAGTTGCTATTTTGTCTCCTATTATTAAGTCAAGAAAAGGTCATTACAGGGAACTGTTTGATAATTTGTCTAGACAAGGTTTTTTAAAGGTAAGAGTTGATGGAGAAATTTTGAATATTTCTAAGGGAATGAAATTAGATAGGTACAAAAATCATGATATTGAATTACTCATTGATGTCCTAGAAGTTAATTCATTAGATAATTCAAAAAAACGTTTAGAGGAATCAATAAAAACTGCTTTACAGTATGGAGATGAAAGTCTTATGATAATTCAATTTAACGAAGGAAATTCAAGATTTTTCAGTAGTAATTTGATGTGTGAAAATTCAGGTATATCTTATCCTAAACCTGAACCTAATAACTTCTCATTTAATTCTCCAAAAGGAATGTGTAAGTCATGTAAAGGATTAGGTTTTGAATATGTGGCTAATAGAAATAAAATTATTCCTGATCAATCTATTTCTATTAATAGTGGAGGTATAATACCTTTAGGTGAAAAAAATAATAATTGGAATTTTAAGCAGATTGAGATTATATCAAAAAAATATAACTTTAATTTAAATGATCCAATAAGTAAAATTCCTACTGAAGCTTTAGATGTTCTTTTAAAGGGTTCCAATGAAAAGTTTTCAGTTGAATCTAAGTCTTTGGGTGTGACCAGAAAGTATGTAATTGATTATGAGGGAATTGAAAATTTTATAATTAATCAGTTTAATAGCAACGAATCTAGAAAAATTAAGCGTTGGGCAAAAAACTTTATGGACTCAAGATTTTGTCCAAAATGTAATGGTTCTCGTTTAAATATTGAAGCAAATCATTTTAAAATTATTGATAAAAATATTTTTGAATTATCATCAATGGATTTGAGTGATTTGTATATTTGGTTTGATTCAATAGATGATAATTTATCTATTCAAGAAAAGAAAATTTCAAACGAAGTAGTTAAGGAAATAAAAGTTAGACTCCAGTTTTTGCTTTCTGTAGGGTTAAATTATTTATCATTAAATCGTTCTTCTAAATCTCTTTCGGGAGGAGAAGCTCAAAGAATTAGACTTGCTACGCAGATTGGATCTCAGCTAGTTGGTGTTCTTTATATCCTCGACGAACCCAGCATTGGTCTCCATCAAAGAGACAATCAAAGATTAATTGACTCCCTTGAAGCGTTAAGAGATATTGGTAATTCAGTTATAGTTGTAGAGCATGATAAGGAAATGATTTTAAGATCTGATCATGTTATTGACTTAGGTCCATTGGCAGGAATAAATGGAGGAACTGTCATTTCTGAAGGAACTCCATTAGAGATGTTAAAGCATGATACGCTAACAGCTAATTATTTAAATGGGAATTTGAGAATAGAAACACCCTTAGATCGAAGAATTGGTAATGGTAAAAGTTTACTGATTGAAGGTTGTACGGGTAATAATTTAAAAAATATTTCTGTTAATTTTCCTCTAGGATTGATGATTGGAATCACTGGTGTTTCAGGAAGCGGAAAGTCAAGTTTGATTAATGACACATTGTATCCAATATTAAACAACTATTTCTTTAATGGAGTTAAGGAGATTTTACCATTTAAAAAAATTATTGGAATTGATAACCTAGATAAGGTTGTGGATGTAAATCAAAATCCAATTGGAAGAACACCCAGAAGTAATCCTGCTACCTATTGTGGAGTATTTAGTGAAGTCAGATTATTGTTTTCAAAGACTCAAGAAGCTCAAATAAGAGGTTATAAGCCTGGAAGGTTTAGTTTTAATGTTTCTGGGGGAAGGTGTGAAACTTGTTCAGGTGGCGGAATGAGGGTTATCGAAATGAATTTTTTACCAGATGTTTACGTTGAGTGTGAATCTTGTCAAGGTAACAGGTTTAATAGAGAAACTTTGGAAATATATTACAAAGGAAAAACAATATCAGATGTTTTAAATATGAAAATTAATCAAGCTGTAAATTTTTTTAAGGCAATTCCTAAAATTTTCAATAAACTTAAAACGATACAAGATGTTGGTTTAGGTTATATAGCTTTAGGACAGCCAAGCACAACTCTTTCAGGGGGAGAAGCACAAAGAATTAAATTATCTACTGAGCTATCTAAAAGAGATACAGGAAACACAATGTATATCCTTGATGAGCCAACAACTGGACTGCACTTTGAAGACATAAGAGTTCTTTTAGAAGTTTTAAATAAACTTGTTAATAAAGGAAATACTATTTTAATTATTGAACATAATCTTGATGTTATAAAACAGGTTGATCATGTTATTGAAATTGGCCCTGAAGGTGGAAAATATGGAGGTGAACTTATCGGTTATGGTCCTCCCGAAGAGATATCAAAAATAAAGAATAGTCATACGGGATATTTTTTATCTAAAGAATTAAAATTTTGATATTAAAAATATGAAAATATTTGAATTTATTTTATTTATTTTTCTTCTAACATCACCATTGTATTCACAACTATCAACTTCTTATTCATTAGAGGCAAAACTCAAAATAGAAAATAAGCTAATTGAAATTAATCAAAAATTAATTATATCAAATAATCAAAAAAAAACAATAGATACTCTGTTTTTTAATGACTGGTCTAATTCTTATAGTAACTCAAAATCTCCTTTAGCTCAAAAGTTGGCCGAAGAATTTGATCGTAGCTTTTATATTTCTTCTAAAAAAAGTAAAGGAAATACAAAAATTGAATCTTTTATAGTTGAAAATGACTCTCTTAAATGGTCAAGATTGAAAAATCAAAATGACATTATATATCTTATTTTAAAGGATCCTTTGAATTCATCGGACTCATTATCAATTAATATAAATTATTCAATAACAATTCCTGACAAACAATTCACAGGCATTGGATATAGCAAAAAATCAATTAACATAGAAGATTTTATAGTCGCTTTAAGTCCTTTTTATAATGGAAAATGGATAACTCATAGTAATTTAAACCTGAATGATAATAGTTTGTTTAAATCTAAGTATTTAATAAAATGGACATATCCTAAAAATTTTCATTTGTTAAGTTCAATGAATAAGTTAGAGAGTTATTCAAAAGAGAATTCTAAAATAGCATATTATGAGAGTAAATCAGAAAGATCTCCAAAATTTATATTTTCAAAAGAAAATAAAATTCGAGAATTTAAAACAGGAGAAATTAAAATATTTACCGATATATTTGAAAATTCAAATGATTTATCTCAGCTTAAAATAGATAAAATTTATAGTTTTTTATCAAAGAATTTTGGTGTAAATGATCAGAAAAAATCTTTTTTAATCACTGAATATGATTATAGTTTAAGACCAATAAATGACTTAACTATTTTCCCTAAGATAATAAGCCCTTTCGATGAAGTGTTTATTGATGAAATCAAATTTTTAAAAATCTTCACTCATGAATATGTTAAGTCTCAACTCACCTATTTAGATTTTAGAAAAAATCACTGGTTGAGTGATGGCCTAACAATTTATTTGATAATGAAATATATTGATATTCATTACCCAAATCAAAAACTTATCGGAAAATTATCTGAATTCCCTATTTTAAAAAACTACTCATTGTCCAAACTAAATTTTAATGAAATATTTCTAATTAATTCAGAATCGATGTTGAGAAGAAATTTACATCAATCAGCAACTACTCCAAAGAATTTATTAATAAAATTTAATGAAAGAATATCTACTCCATATCAAGCAGGTATTCTTTTTAGGTACTTAGAAGACTATATAGGGGAAACTTCGTTTAAGTCTGTTTTAAAAGATATACATAAAGTAAATAACATAAGTGATTTAATGTTGATTGTTAATAAATACAATAATAGTAATGATTCAAATAATCTTATCAAATATTTAGATTCAAAACATACACTTGATATTAAAATTAAAAAGGTTACAAGATCATTTAATAAAATATCTGTATTTACAGATCAAATCTCTAACCAACCTGTTCCTTATAAGGTTGCGATTATAAAAGATAATAAGATAATCGATTCTAAGTGGGTTTCTAGTAATTCTAGTGAACCTACTATTTTTGACAAAACAGAAGCTGACTATATTGCGGTTAATCCTATTATTAGTCTACCAGAGACAAATAAACTTAATAACTGGCGATCACTTAAAAATAATTCTTTTAGTAAGCCCTTAAGTTTAAAGTTTTTTAAGGATTCAGAAGATCCAACCAAAAATCAGATTTTAATCAATCCAACTGGATTTTATAACTTATATGATGGAGCTTCATTTGGAGCAAGATTTCATAATAGAACAATACAACGTAGACCTTTTACTTATTTGATTGAGCCTACTTATTCAACAATCGAAAAGACTTTGGTAGGATCAGTTATAATTGACTACAAACATTATAATGATTCAAAACCGAATTATCTAACTCAATTTAGTTTTTTTGGAAGTAGCTTTCATTATGCCCCAAATTCCTTATATAAAATTGTAGTACCATCATTAAAATTTTATTTTAGACCATCTGATTTAAGGAGTAACTTTAGACAAGGTCTTAGTTTATCATGGTATAGTATTCAAAAAGAGTCTATAAGTTTTAATAGTAAAATTCCAAATTATTCACTCGGTGAGATTAAGTATCAAATTTCTAATAAAGGTTCTGTTAAATATTTTACAATAGAAAACAGTATTGAGATTGCAAAAGATTTTAAAAAGTTAATACTAGAAATTGAATATAGAAAATTGTTTAAATCTGGTAGATTATTCTCAAGTAGATTCTTTTTTGGAAGCTTTGTTCAAAATAAAAAAATAAATAACAGTTATTTTAATTTTAACTTAAATAAACCAAATGATTATTTATTTAAGTATGCTTATTTTGGACGATCTGAAACAGAAGGTTTATTCAGTCAACAATTTATTTTAAATGAAGGAGGGTTTAAGTCAATAATTCCTAACAGTAGCTCAAATCAATGGATTTTAAGTTCAAATTTTAGTATCGGTATATGGAAGTGGGTAGAAGGTTATTTAGATTTTGGAATTCTTAAGAATGTAAATCAAAGGATGAAATTCTACAATGGCTATGGAGTCAGGTTAAACTTTATACCGGATTATTTAGAATTATACTTTCCTGTTGGTTCAAGTCATGAATATTCAATAGTTAAAGAAAATTATTTATCAAAAATTAGATTTGTACTATCCTTAAATTCAAATGATATTTCTGCATTTTTTTCTAGAACTTGGTTCTAAATAGATTAGTTATAAATTTTGTATTTTTACAGTCGATATATATGTCAAAATCTACATTAAATCTTAATAATAACATCAATTACTTACAGTATAAAAAGCTGGTAATTGAAGATTATAAAACTCTTGTTTTAAGCAGAGAATGTAGTATAATTGGTCGTCGGGAAGTTTTTCTAGGTAAAGGTAAGTTTGGAATATTTGGAGACGGTAAAGAATTACCTCAAATGGCACTTAATCATTTTTTTAAAGATGGTGATTTTAGATCTGGTTATTACAGAGACCAAACATTATTGATGGCTCAAGATTTATTAACTCCAGAAAACTTTTTTTCTGCTTTATACGGCCACACTGACGTTGAATTTGAACCAATGTCTGGTGGAAGACAAATGGGAGGGCACTTCTTAAGTAAAAGTATTAATAAAGATGGTACTTGGGTAGATTTAATGAAGCAAAAAAATCACAGTTCTGACGTATCTCCTACTGCCTCTCAAATGCCTAGACTAGTTGGTTTAGCTCAAGCATCTAAGGTTTATAGAAAATTAAAATTAAAACAGTCTAAAAAATTCTCCAACAATGGAAATGAAATAGCTTGGGGAACAATTGGAAATGCAAGCACAAGTGAAGGTTTATTTTTTGAAGCTATTAATGCTGCAGGTGTATTGCAGGTTCCTATGGTTATAAGTGTCTGGGATGATGAATATGGAATATCTGTTTCTAATGATCTTCAGACTACAAAATCAAGTATTTCCGAGGCTTTATCTGGTTTTGAAAAGACTTCAAATAAAGACGGTTTTGAAATTATTCAAGTAAAAGGATGGGATTATTCGTCATTAATTAAAGCTTATTCTAAAGCAGAGAAAAGAGCTCGCATTGATCACATTCCTGTTATTGTTCATGTTATTGAACTTACTCAGCCGCTTGGACATTCTTCTTCAGGGTCCCATGAGAGATATAAGTCAGTTTCAAGGCTAGAATGGGAAAAAAAACACGATTGCAACTTAAAATTTAAAAACTGGATTCTTAAAAATAAAATATCTGATAAAACAATTTTAGATAAAATTGATTCTGAAGCAAAAATTAGAGCTAAAAATGCAAAAGTTAATGCTTGGAATGATTATCAGAGGCCGATAAAGAAGGAATTTGAAAATTTTAATACACATTTAGATTCGTTATATGAAGCTAGTTCTAGTTCCAATTCCAGCTCTGTTTCAATTGAATTAGTAAGGTCTAAAATTGCTAAACTTAATAACATTGGTTATCGAGAAATCATTTCTATAGGAAGATCTCTATTACCATCAATATCAAAAATTAATAATCTATCAAAGAAAAATTTTATTGATTATTTAATAAATCTATCAAAAAATTTACAACCTAAATTTTCATCTGATTTATATTCAAAAGAAGTTAAATTTGATTTAGTTCCTCCAAAGTATTCTAAAGAGCCAAAAATAGTTGATGGAAGAGTAATTATACGAGATAATTTTGATGCCCTATTATCTTCAAATGAACGATTATTAATTTTTGGTCAGGATTGTGGTAAAATTGGAGGAGTAAATCAAGGTTTAGAGGGGTTACAAGATAAATATGGAGAGCATAGAGTTGAAGATAGTGGAATCAGAGAGGCTACAATTGTAGGTCAGGGTATTGGCATGGCATTAAGGGGGTTAAGGCCAATTGCAGAAATTCAATATTTGGATTATATACTTTATTGTATACAAATATTAAGTGATGATTTAGCTTCTTTAAGTTATAGAACTAATGGTCAACAAATTGCACCTTTAATTATAAGGACTAGAGGTCACAGGTTAGAAGGAATATGGCATTCTGGATCTCCAATGGGAGGAATGATTAATCTTTTAAGAGGAATATTTATTTTAACTCCTAGAAATATGACAATTGCTGCAGGCATGTATAATTCTTTATTAAAACTAAACCAACCCGCAATAGTTATTGAAACCTTAAATGCATACAGATTCAAAGAGACTCTACCTGTAAATATGGGATTATTTACATTTCCTATTGGAAAAATAGAAATTTTAAAGAAAGGAACAGATATAACAATAGTTAGTTATGGTGCTACTCTTCAACTAGTATTAGAAGCTTCAAAAGAACTTAATAAACATGATATTAGGCCTGAAGTAATTGACTTACAAACATTAATTCCATTCGATTTATTGAATGAAATTAAAAAAAGCATTACAAAAACAAATAGGTTATTGATTGTAGATGAAGACATGCCTGGTGGAGGATCAGCTTATATTCTTCAACAGTTATTAGATAATCAGAAAATATATAATTTACTTGACAGTGAGCCTAAACTTTTATCTGCAAAAGAGCACAGGCCTGCATATGGTACTGATGGCGATTATTTCTCAAAGCCAAATGTTAATGATGTTTTTGAAACAGTGTATCAGTTAATGAATGAACTAAATCCGGAAAAGTTTCCAAACCTGTTTTAAATATTAAAAATTTCATTAATAAGATCAATTAAAGTTTCTTTGTGACTTTCATTATTTCCTATTATCCCTTTACTTTTCAGATCTGCTATATGAATTAAATTGATAGCGTAGCTACAGCTTTTCATATTATAAAGTTTAGAAGCTATTTCATAATCTTTAATAAAGTAGGGGTTGACACCTAAAGTGCTTGAAAGATTAGCTCTACTTCCACTTATTCCGTGGAATAAAAGTAATTTTTTAAAGAACTGAAATAATGAGGATATTGTTAATACTAATGGATTATTTTTAGAATTATTAGATAAATAAAAAATTATTTGAATTGACTTATTTTTATTTTTAGACCCTACAGCCTTAATTAACTCAAAATTGTTAAAATCTTTGCTAATTCCAACATATTTTTCAACTAATTCAGGAGTAATCAATTTATCAGAGCATAAAATTTTTAGTTTACTAATTTCTTGTTTTATTTTTCCTAAATCTGAACCTAAAAATTCAATTAACAATTGGATAGCTTTTGGACTTGCCTCCAAATCATCATTTTTCAATTGAGAAGATATCCAACTGCCAATTTGATTTTCATATAGAGGTTTAGACTCATATATAGCACCACTGGAAGCTGCAGCCTTGAACAACTTACTCCTCCTGTCAAATAATTTATTTTTGTAACAAAAAACAACAACAGATTTTTTTTGAGGGTTTAAAATATATTTCGATAATTCATCATATTTTTTTTCTAGATATTGAGCTTCTCGAATTAAAACTAAATGATGATCTGCAATCATAGGGTATCTTTTCGCAGTTTCAATGATTTCATTCACAGAAGTATCTTTACCATAAAGAACACTAAAATCAAAATCTCTAGCAGATTCAGAAATTAATTTACTTACGATATAATTAGAAATACTATCGATAAAATAGGGTTCTGTGCCTGATAATAAATAAAAGGGAACAATTTTTCCACTTTTAATTTGATCTATTAACTTATCGTGAAGCTGCATTTAATTATTTTTTGCAATTTTGTTTTATGGAACAACTAAATTTCCCAGATTTTGATATTCAAATCAAAAATAAAGAAAATAAACATTTCATTTTTGATATAATTAGAAAAAAATGGTTTTTACTTACTCCGGAAGAATGGGTGCGTCAACATTGTATCCATTTTCTTATTTTTACAAAACATTATCCAAAATCATTAATTAATGTTGAAAAAAAACTTTTAGTTAATGGAATTACCAAAAGATATGATATTATTGTTTATTCAAAAAAAGGAGATGTAATTATTCTTGTTGAATGTAAATCACCAAAAATTAAAATAACTCAAGATTCATTTGATCAAATAGCTAAATATAATTTAACATTTAAAAGTAAATATTTAATCGTCTCCAATGGGCTGTCTCACTATTTTTGTATTGTTAATTATGAGACTAATGATTATTTATTTTTAACTGAAATTCCAAATTTTAAAAAAAATTAAAATGAATATCACAGTTGTTTTACTTAACTATAATGGTGAAAAATTATTAAGAAAATTTTTACCTATTCTTAATACGCATACTAATGATTCAGATATATATATTATTGATAATAATTCAATTGATAATTCAATTGAATATGTCAAACTAAATTTCCCCAATGTAAAGTTTATATTGTTAGATAAAAATTATGGTTTTGCAGAGGGATACAACAAAGGTTTAAAGAATATTAATGCTGATGTATTTTGTTTATTAAATACGGATGTTGAAGTAACAGAGAATTGGCTTGATCCAATTTATAAGATTTTTAATAATAATGATAAAATTTCAATAGCTCAGCCTATCATTTTAGATTACAACAACAGAAATCGATTTGAATATGCTGGAGCTGCAGGAGGGTTTATTGATTTTTATGGTTACCCGTATTGTAGGGGTAGAATTTTTGATTCAATTGAAGAAAATAATGATCAATACAATAATAACAAACTAATATTCTGGGCAAGTGGTGCTTGTTTTTTCATAAGAAAAAATGCTTGGATTCGTTTAAAAGGATTTGATAATGATTTTTTTGCTCACTTTGAGGAAATTGACTTGTGTTGGAGGGCCTTCAATCAAAATCTTAAAACAATATCAATTGGAGAATCAAAAGTATATCATGTGGGGGGCGGAACACTCCCTTTATCTGGATATAAATGGTATTTAAACTTCAGAAATTCTCTTATTCTTTTAACTAAAAACTTACCTAGAGAATATTTGTTTAGAATATTATTCACAAGACTTATTTTAGACTTTATTGCTTCCTTAAGATTTCTTCTTAAAGGAAAATTTATTCCAATTTTATCTATTGTTAGAGCTCACTTTTCATTTTATATCAATTTTAAATCTCATTACAATAAAAGGATTTCTTCTAAAAACAAAAACAACTATTGGTCAACAAAATCAATTATTTGGTCTTATTTTATAAAAAAGGATCAGATTTTCACAAAAATTTCAAAATAATACTTTTATATTTAAAATAGTTTTGATTTTAATAATCTAATAATTTACAAATGAAGAATATAGCATCACTTATAATAATTTCTATTATTTTTACATCTTGTGTGTCACAAAAGAAATACCAGGAATTAGAAACTTTACAAACAAATACAAAAAACAACCTTAATTCAACATCAGTTCAACTTAATACATGTAAAGATGAAAAAGAGACAGCGATTACCAATCTTTTGGCTTTAAAAGATCAAGTAAAGTTTTTAAAGACAAATAATCAGGGTCTAATTAATAACCTTGGAAATTTAACTACGCTATCTCAAAAGGGAGCTGAAAACCTTGAAAAGTCTCTAGAGAGTATGAAAGAAAAAGATATTCGTATTCAAAAAATGCAGGATGCTGTCACAAGAAAGGATTCGGTTACATTAGCCTTAGTTACCAGTTTAAAAGGTGTTCTTGGTAATTTAAATGATGGAGACATAGAGGTTAATGTTGAAAAAGGAGTAGTTTATGTTTCTATTTCAGATAAATTATTATTTAATTCAGGTAGTTACATGATTACTAAACGTGCTAAAGAAGTTTTAGGTAAAGTAGCAGCGGTTGTTAATAATCGTCCTGAATTAGAATTTCTAGTTGAAGGACATACTGATAATGTGCCAATTAAGACAGAGACAATATTAGATAATTGGGATTTAAGTGTTATGAGAGCTACAGCAGTTGTTAGAATCTTACAAAATGATTTTCAAGTTTCCCCTGAAAGAATGACTGCAGCAGGAAGAAGTTCTTACATTCCTTTGTTTGACAACGATAACGCTTCTAATAGAGCTAAGAATAGAAGAACTAGAATTATAGTTTTACCCAAGCTTGATCAATTCTATGACCTTATTGAAAAGGGAATGGAGTCTGCACAATAGGAATGTATAAACAAAACTTGTGCTTTAAAGAGCATGTTTTGTTTTTTAAAAAACATTTCCTTTTCCTTCTCTAATTAAAATAAAACTATCTGCTCTCAAATCAATAACAGTTGATGGAATATTTCCAGAGAATCCACCATCAATAATTAGATCTACTTTATCATTCCATCGATCAAAAATCAGTTTTGGATCTGTTGTGTAATCAATAACTTTATTTTTGTCGTGTAAAGAACTTGTTACTAGAGGAGCATCAAGTTTATTTAAAATAGATTTCAATATTGGATGGTTAATAACTCTAACGCCAATTTCTTTTTTTTTTTGAAAAGGCTTTGGGAACTTTTTTTGAGCATCCATTATAAAAGCATAAGGTCCGGGTAAGTATTTATTTAAAATTCTATATACTTTATTACTATATGGCTTTACAAAAAGAGATAAAGAAGAAATATCTTTAAAAATAAAACTAAGAGTTAGTTTATCTACTTTTCTCGATTTCAATTTTAATAATTTTTTTAAACCAACAGAACTATTACTCATACAGCCTATCGCATAAACAGTATCTGTTGGATAAATGATAACACCATCACTTTTCAACACATCAATTATTATATTTATTTGATTAGGATTTGGGTTATCTGAATATATTTCGATTAAACTCATTTATCATTAACAACTGTTAATTTAGCAAATCTGATTAGTAAGTTTTTAACTCCAAAACCCTGAAAATCAATTGCTGCCTTTTTATCATTACCCTTACCTTCTATAGATGAAACTTTGCCTTTTCCAAAACGACCATGGGTTACTTGCGTTCCAACAACGAGTTTAATTAAATTATTATTAGAGTTTTTATCAGAGACTTGAATACTATTAATTCTTTTTAATTTTGAAAGTTGAGATTGGTTTGGTTTTGAAACTGAATTAAATTCTTTTTGATTATTTTTGTTATTGAATGATCCAAATATTGAAGAGTTAACTATAGGTTTAGATTTATGACGATCTAGATACTCTTTCTCAACAAATTCAGGATCAATTTCTTCAATAAAACGACTAGGCTCTGCATCAATCAACTTACCCCACCTATATCTAGACTGAGTATATGTTATGTGTGCCTTTTCTTTTGCTCTAGTAATTGCGACATAAAACAATCTTCTTTCTTCTTCTAATTCTTCTCTTGTATTTAAACTCATCGCAGAGGGAAATAAATCTTCTTCTAGCCCAACAATAAAAACTTCAGGAAACTCTAGGCCTTTGGCTAGATGAATTGTCATTAATGAAACTTTATCTGCATTGGGATCTTTATCATTATCAAAGTCAGTAGCTAATGCAACGTCTTCTAAGAATTCACTTATACTTCCTGTTGCATTTACTATTTCTATTTGCCCTTCAGTAAAATCTCTTATACCATTTAAAAGTTCTTCAATATTATCAATTTTTGAAATATTTTCTGGAGTTCCTTCAGCTTTTAAAACATTAATAATTCCAGTTTTTTTGGTAACTAAATCTGCTATTTGATATGCATTAAGTTTTTCATTTTCAATCTGAAATAGTTTAATTATACTTAAAAATCCATATAACTTTTCTTTAGTCCCATTATTAATGCCGATATTTAATTTCGATAAATTTTGAACTACTTCAAACAAGGTCAAATTATTTTCCTTTGAAGCTATAATTAATTTATCTATTGTTGTAACGCCTATTCCTCTTGTTGGATAATTAATTATTCTTTTAAGACTTTCCTCATCATTTGGGTTAACAATTATTCTTAAATAGGCTAAAATATCTTTTATTTCTTTTCTTTGATAAAAAGACAGCCCTCCATAAACTCTATATTGAATATTTCTTTTTCTTAATGAATCTTCTATTGCTCTTGATTGTGCATTAGTTCGATATAAAACAGCAAAATCTTTATTTTTTTTTTGATTATTCATTTTATTTTCAAAAATAACTGAAGCCACTGCCCTACCTTCATCTGCGTCGGAAGCTAAGCATTTAATCTTGATTTTTGACCCTTCTTGATTTGCTGTCCATACAACTTTATCAATTTTAGACTGATTGTGATTAATTACAGAATTTGCTGCATTAACTATGTTTTTAGTAGATCTGTAATTCTGTTCAAGTCTATACAATTTCACATCCTCATAATCATTTTGAAAATTTAATATATTATTAATGTTTGCTCCTCTGAAGGCATATATACTTTGAGCATCGTCTCCTACTACACAAATATTTTGAAATTTATCAGATAAAGCTTTAACAATTAAATATTGAGAATGATTAGTGTCTTGATATTCATCTACTAATATATATTTGAATCGATTTTGATATTTTGATAAAACTCTTGGAAATCTATTTAAAAGCTCATTTGTCCTCAATAATAAATCATCAAAATCCATTGCTCCTGCCTTAAAACATCTTTCTACATATTCATTATAAATTTCACCAATTTTTGGACGCCTTGCCATTTTATCTGCTTCAATGAGGTCAGAATCATTATAATATGCTTTTACTGTAATTAAACTATTTTTAAAAGCAGAAATACGATTTCTAACCTGTTTAGTTTTATAAATATCTTTTTCTAAATTCATTTCTTTTATAATACTTCCAATTAATCTCTCAGAGTCTTGCGTGTCATAAATTGTAAAATTCGAAGGAAAACCAAGTTTATCAGCTTCTGCGCGTAACAAACGAGCAAAAACTGAGTGAAAAGTTCCCATCCATAAATTTTTAGCCTCTGAAGGATCTATAAGATTAGAGATTCTTTCCTTCATCTCTCTAGCAGCTTTATTTGTAAAAGTCAGTGATAAAACCTCAAAAGGATCTACACCTTGTTGAATTAAATAGGCAATCCTATAAGTTAAAACTCTTGTCTTACCTGATCCTGCTCCAGCTATAACTATTAAAGGACCTTCTTTATGAATTACAGGTGCTTTTTGGGCATCATTTAGTTCACTTATAAAATCTACTTTGTTTTTGTTCATAATAGAAAAATATATTAAAAATTCATACTATAATTTATTTTTATAATTTATAAAGATGCTATCTTTAATAAAAAGAAGACCGCTTATGAGCCAGTATATTATCAACAAAAGCCAAATATTTATTTATTTATTTATTTATTCATTTTCAATTAATGCTCAAGATATTCAAGAAATTGAAAAAAAAGTAATTAAGTGGAGGCATGAAATCCATCAAAACCCTGAACTCTCAAATAGAGAATTTAATACTTCTAAAATGGTAGCAGAACATCTACAGAGTCTAGGTATTGAAGTTAAAACAGGAATTGCTCATACTGGTGTAGTTGGTCTTTTAAGAGGTAGAAAGCCTGGTAAAGTTGTGGCATTAAGAGCTGATATGGATGCTCTTCCAGTTACTGAGAGAAATAATCTTCCATACAAATCTAATGTCATTGCTAAATACAACAATAGGGAAACTGGAGTAATGCATGCTTGTGGACACGATACTCATGTAGCTATTTTAATGGGGGTTGCTGAAATATTATCAAAAAATAAAAATTTTAATGGTACTGTAAAGTTTATTTTTCAACCTGCAGAAGAAGGTCCTCCTGAGGGAGAAACTGGAGGTGCCTTGCAAATGATAAAGGAGGGAGTTTTAAAAAGTCCAGATGTTGATGCAATTTTTGGATTACATATAAGTTCTGGTTTACATGTAGGCAAAATTAATTATCGTCCCAAAGGAATTATGGCTGCATCTCAACGATTTGTGATTGATATCGTTGGGAAACAATCTCATGGATCTTCACCATGGCTTGGAGTTGATCCAATATTAGTCTCTTCTCAGATAATTTCAGGATTACAAACAATAATTAGCAGAAACAGTGAATTAACAAAACAAGCAGCTGTAATTTCTGTAGGTTCTATTCATTCTGGAATTAGATTCAATATTATTCCTGAAAGCGTTCAAATGATTGGCACTATTAGAACTCTTGATCTTGAAATGAAAGAATTAATTAGGAAAAGAATGTATGAAATAGTTACAGGAGTTGCTGCTGCTTATGGAGCAAAAGCTTCAATAACAATTACTGATGGAGCCTCTATCACATATAATGATCCTAACCTAACCGAAATGATGTTACCAACTTTACAATCCATTGCAGGTAAAGAAAATGTCATATTAAGTGATGCAGTTACTGGTGCTGAAGATTTTTCATATTTTCAAGATAAAATTCCAGGATTATATTATTTTTTGGGAGGCACCCCTAGATCAATTCCAGAAAATGAGGCACCTTCTCACCATACTCCTGATTTTTATGTTGATGATAGCTCAATGAGCTTGGGTATAAAAACAATGACTCAATTAGCTTTAGATTATCTTAAAAATTAATCTTTAAAGCTGACTTTCCATTGGTCTAAACCTCTTCTCCTTCTCCCCGCACCTCCAGATATAACTAATGCACTCATTTATTATTAAAAGTAAAATTTCTTTTATTTAAATGCTTTAAATTCGAATAATAAATGAATGAACTACAAAAATCAATTATTTACCTTAATGGTGTTGGACCAAACAGACATGCCTTGTTGAAGGATGAATTTGGGATTGATACAATACAAGATTTAATTCATTTTTTTCCTAGTAGATACTTAGACAGAACTAAGTTTCACAAAATAAACCAGTTGCCTAATTCAATATCGGAGATTCAAATTATTGGTTCTATAACTAATTTAAGAACTATTCAATCTAAAAACAAATCAAGACTTATAGGTTCATTTGAAGATGAAACTGGGGCAATTGATTTAATATGGTTTAGAGGACATAAATGGATTGCTTCTAATTTAAAATTAAATACTCCCTATATAGTATTTGGAAAGATTAATAATTTTAATGGCTCCATAAATATGCCTCATCCCGAAATAGAGTTGTTGAGTTCTTTTAAATTAAAAAAAAGAATTTCTTTCAATACTATTTATCCTACTACTGAAAGAGCTATTAATTCTGGAATTACTCAAAATATTTTCAAAAAAATGTTTTATGAGTTTTTTGAGTCTTATTCAAAACCTTTTAGAGAATCTTTGCCAACTAATTTATTAAGCTATATAGGTTTAATTTCAAATGATTTGGCAATAAGGAATATTCATTTTCCAGAAAGTCTTGAAATGTTAGCTAAAGCTCAAAAAAGATTAAAATTTGAAGAATTTTTTTATTTACAAATTCAAATTTTAATTAAGAACAAGCAAAGAAAGAAGAAGATTAAGGGTTATATTTTTTCAGATATAGGAGTCAATTTCAATGATTTTTTTCATCATCATTTATCTTTTAATTTAACTAATGCTCAAGTTAAAGTAATAAAGGAAATTAGAAAAGATTTAGCTACAGGTCGTCAAATGAACAGATTACTTCAAGGAGACGTAGGTTCTGGTAAAACTATAGTTGCGTTTATGAGTATGCTTATTTCTATTGATAATGGTTTTCAATCTTGTTTAATGGCGCCTACTGAAATTCTCGCTCAACAACATTATAAATTGTTTAAGAAATTATCAGAGAAGATAGGTGTTAAGGTAGATATTATAACTGGTAGTGTTAAAAAAAGTAAACGTATTCCTATTTTAGAGAGATTAAAGATAGGTGAAGTTGACATTTTAATTGGAACTCATGCCCTTATAGAAGACCCAGTTATTTTTAAAAATTTAGGATTAGCTATAATTGACGAACAACATAGGTTTGGAGTTGCCCAAAGGTCTAAACTGTGGATGAAAAACACTCTTCCACCGCATATTTTAGTAATGACAGCTACCCCTATTCCTAGAACACTTGCTATGACTTTATACGGTGATCTTGATATTTCAGTAATAGATGAGCTGCCTCCAGGCAGAAAAATGATTAAAACTGTTCATCGAAATGACAGCAAAAGGTTGTCTGTATTTAATTTTATTAAGAAAGAGATTAAAATGGGAAGACAAATTTATATAGTATATCCATTAATTGAGGAATCTGAAAAAATGGATTACAAAGACCTTATGGATGGATATGAAAGTATAAGTAGATCTTTTCCCTTACCAAAATATAAAATCTCAATACTTAATGGTAAAATGAAAAATATAGATAAGGAGTATGAAATGAATAGATTTATTAAAGGTGAAACACAAATTATGGTTTCAACTACTGTTATTGAAGTTGGAGTAAATGTTCCAAACGCCTCAGTGATGGTAATTGAAAGTAGCGAAAGATTTGGTTTATCTCAACTACACCAACTAAGAGGGAGAGTAGGAAGAGGAAATAATCAAAGTTATTGCATATTAATGACTGGAAATAAATTATCAAAAGATTCTAAATTAAGAATTAATACAATGGTTAAAACAAATAATGGATTTGAAATAGCAGATGTAGATCTTAAGCTTCGAGGACCTGGAAACATGATGGGCACTCAGCAAAGTGGAGTTTTAAATCTAAAAATAGCAGATCTAATAAATGATAACGATTTATTGATACTTGCTCGTGAATCAGTAAAAAAAATATTAGAAATAGATGAAAATCTCGAAAAAAAGTCAAACCAATGTATCAAACATACTTTATCTGAAATTGGAACTTTCAAAAACATATGGAATTATATCAGCTAAAGAATTTGATGCATTATATTTGTATTAATATTTGATTCTCAATTAAAATATATTTTGTGAAAATATCTTACAACTGGTTAAAAGAATATATAAAATCTGATTTACCTATTGAAAAAATTGCTTCTCATTTGACTGATCTTGGACTTGAAGTTGAAGGAGTGAATTTTTTTGAAACTGTCAAAGGAGGTTTAGAAGGTGTTGTTGTCGGAGAAATTATTAGTTGTATTCAACATCCAAATGCTGATCGTTTGAAACTAACTAAAGTTAAAGTAAATAAATCTGAAATATTACAAATTGTTTGTGGAGCACCAAATGTTGATGAAGGTCAAAAAGTTCCTGTAGCTCTTGTAGGTTCTAAATTATATACTAAGGATGGTGTTGAAATTAAAATTAAAGCAAGTAAAATAAGAGGTGAAGAAAGTCATGGTATGATTTGTGCTGAAGATGAGCTTGGACTTGGTGATTCTCATGATGGAATTTTAGTGTTAAGTGATGATATTCCAATTGGGACTCCTTGTGGAAAAGTTTTTAAGATAAGTGAAGATTATGTTTTTGATATTGGATTAACCCCAAATAGAGCAGATGCGATGAGTCATATGGGTGTTGCTCGTGATTTAAAAGCTTCATTTATACAAAATAAAATTAAATATGAATGGAATAGTCCTACTGTAGAACCATTCCCCTCTGGGTCCAATACTAAAACAATTGGTGTTCAAGTTAACAATCCTGAGATTTGTCCAAGATATTTTGGAATTACACTTACCGATATAAAAATTGGACCTTCACCAAGTTGGATGCAAAACCTTTTAAAGTCAGTAGGTATTTCACCAAAGAATAACATTGTTGATATTACAAATTATGTTTTACATGATTTAGGTCAACCATTACATGCATTTGATGCTGATAGAATTAATGGAAAAATAATAGTAAAGACACTAAAAAATAAAAGTAATTTTAAAACCCTAGATGGTTCCACTATTAAGTTATCATCAGAGGATTTGATGATATGTGATGAAAAGAAGCCTTTGTGTTTAGCTGGTATATATGGTGGTGAATCTTCGGCTGTAAATCAATCTACTACAAATATTTTTCTTGAAAGCGCATATTTTGACCCAATTAGTATAAGAAAAAGTGCTAAAAGACATGGACTTTCAACTGATGCATCTTTTCGATTTGAAAGAGGAATAGATCCTGAAATTACTGAATTTGCACTCAAAAGAGCTTCGCTTTTAATGATAAAATATGCTAACGCAAATGTTTCAAGTGAAATTCAAGAAGCTTGTGAACCTTTAAAAGAAAAGATTAAAGTGTTTTTATCCTATGATAAAATTAATAAAACCATTGGACAAGTCATTTCTAAAGAAGACCTGACAAATATTTTAAATGCTTTAGAGATTAAAATTGAAAGCGTATCAGTTGAAGGAGTGGGACTAACAATACCTAGGTATAGAGTTGATGTTAATAGACCTGCTGATATTATTGAGGAAATCTTAAGAGTCTATGGATATAATTCAATTTTAAACTCTACCGAATTAAAAATTAATTTTCCTGAGTTTAATGATAATAATGATTTTTTCATAGATGAATATGTTTCAATAAAACTTGTAGGCAAAGGTTTTATAGAGGTTATAAATAATTCAATTACAAATCCAGCATATGACAAACTTTCAAATTTAACATTGGACAAACTTGAAAGTATAAAAATAATTAACCCTCTAGGTAATGACTTATCACAACTAAGAAAAACTCTAGTGTATTCAGGGTTAGAAGTAATAGCTTTTAATTTAAATAGACAACAAAAGAACATTAAAGTTTTTGAATTAGGAAAAACCTATTTTATTGAAAGCAAAAAAAATATAGAGCACAAATCTCTATTTACTGGATTAGTTAAGTCAAATGACAATCTTCATTGGAGTGGTGACAACAAAGTTCCTCCCTTTTTTTATTTAAAAGGTGTTATAACTGATATTTTAAATGACTTAAATTTAAAAAATTTAAAATTCACAACTCTTAATTCAGACTTTTTTTCAGAAGGTTTATCAATTGAATCAAATAATAAAGAAATAGGTCATTTAGGTTTAATAAAAAAAACTATAAGAGATTATTTTGGTATAGATCAAGAAGTTTATGCATCAGTACTAAACATAAATTATATAGAAAAATCTAATTTTAAAGAAAATTTTAAGATAAGTGAGATTGCAAAATTTCCATTTACTCAAAGAGACTTTGCATTGCTATTAGATAAATCTGTTTCATTTGAATCTATTGTTGAACTATCTAAAAAAACGGAGCAAAACATACTTGACTCCGTAGAATTATTTGATGTATATGAAGGAAATAAAATCCCTAATGACAAGAAATCTTATGGTATTCGATTTACTTTTCTTGACAAAAGAAAAACTTTAACTGATAATTACATAGATAAAGTAATGAATAAATTAAAAAAACAGTTTGAGCAAGAGCTGAATGCTCAGCTTCGTTAATAAAATATACAGAATGAATTTAAATCTCCTTAAAACTTCAAATTTAGAATCAATTATTATTCAAGTAAATAGAAAAAATTTTGATGACAAACATTTTAATTCTTTTAAAGTGAGTAATCAAATTATAACTCGTAATAAGTTTAATTTTGATATACTTGAGTCAAGTAAAATTATTCATCTAAATTCAATAAGAACAACATGTATTAAATATAGACTTCGCTTTCTTGATATCCAGTTTTTTAAGGGTGAAGTTCCAATTGAAGCAATTGATAAGATCAAACAATTAGAGCTTGACCATAAAACTGAAATTAATAGTTTTAAGATAATGGCACCATCAATTATGTTTCGTTTAAAGAAAACTGACGATCCTTTAATGTTTATTCCAATAGGTAATAATTATTTCTATTTAATTCATAAATGGGGAAATGATTTAAATCCATTAAGAAAACTAAGAATGTGGCCCTTTCATTCTTTAATTAATTTACTTATCACATTATTAGTTATTAGTTTTGCAGTTACACTTATAACTCCACTACAAATATTTACTAAGTCTCCTGACTCATCATCATTTTGGCTTTTATTTCTGTTTATGTTTAAAGCTATAGTTTCTATAGTTTTATTTTTAGGTGTTGCATTAGGTAAAAATTTTAATCCCAAAATTTGGCAAAGTAAATACAATAAAGTTTAATTATTTATATTATCAATTCATATTCTAGAATATATACTGGATCTTCAATAATTGTTATGGCAATTAAAAACGCCCTTATTGAAAAAAATATTATCCCTGTTATAAAGGATCAGTCAGAATCAGCAAGACTTGCTGGTTTTGGAATTACTGCCCCTTTTTCACAAGAAGTATTTGTTCATGATGATGAAAAAATCAATGCAGTAGAAATTATAAAAATGATCATTTGATCTTAAGTGAAAAAATAAAAAGCTTTTTAATTTTATTTCAATTATATTGAAATCGATTTTAAAGTGCTATATAAAAAACTAAAGTCTGAACCTGAAATTAATACTATAATATGAATACAAATTTTGAAACATTAGACTATATCGTTTTTGCTTTATATGGAGTTGTGATTCTTAGTGTTGGCTTATGGGTTTCCAGAGATAAAAAAGGAGAAACTAAAAGTGCTGAAGATTATTTTTTAGCTAGTAAATCACTTCCTTGGTGGGCTATTGGAGCGTCCTTAATTGCTGCAAATATTTCAGCGGAACAATTTATTGGAATGTCTGGTTCAGGTTTTGCAGTCGGACTTGCAATCGCTTCTTACGAATGGATGGCAGCCATAACGTTAATTATTGTTGGGAAGTACTTCCTGCCTATTTTCATTGAAAAACAAATTTACACTATTCCTGAATTTGTTGAAAAAAGATTCTCCAGTCAATTGAAGACAATTTTAGCAATTTTCTGGATTGGATTGTATGTATTTGTTAATCTTACTTCTGTCCTGTATTTAGGAGGGCTAGCATTAGAAACAATTTTAGGTATTGAATTAATTGAAGGAGTTCTTGGGTTAGCACTTTTTGCCGCTGCATATTCGCTTTATGGAGGTTTATCTGCAGTTGCTTGGACTGATATAATCCAAGTGATTGTATTAGTTATAGGTGGATTAATAACTTCTTACTTAGCTTTAAATACAGTTTCAGGAGGTGAAGGAATGTTCAATGGTTTATATAAATTATATGAAGTTGTACCTGATAAATTTGATATGATTCTAGAAAGAAGTAATCCAGAATATATGAATTTACCTGGAATTGGTGTTTTAATTGGCGGAATGTGGGTTGCTAATTTATATTATTGGGGATTCAATCAGTATATAATACAACGAACATTAGCCGCTAAATCTTTAAAAGAATCTCAAAAAGGTATTTTGTTTGCAGCTTGTTTGAAAATGATTCTTCCATTAATAATTGTAATACCAGGTATTGCTGCATATGTAATTGTAAATGATCCTACACTTTTATCAACATTGGGAGAAACTGGTCTTGCAAACATGCCTACTGAAGGGGCAGCAGATAAAGCTTATCCATGGTTAATGCAATTTTTACCGACTGGGTTAAAAGGAATTGCTGTTGCGGCACTTGCGGCTGCAATTGTGTCTTCTTTAGCTTCAATGTTAAATTCTACAGCAACAATTTTTACATTGGATATCTATAAACCTTTTTTTAATAAAAATGCAAATGAATCAAAAACAGTTAATGTAGGTAGAGCTTCTGCTGCGGTTGCACTTATTATTGCTACAATAATGGCTCCTTTTTTAGGAGGAATTCCTCAAGCCTTTCAATTTATTCAAGAGTATACTGGAGTTGTAAGTCCTGGAATTCTAGCAGTTTTTATCCTTGGATTATTTTGGAAGAAAACTTCTAACAAAGGTGCAATATTTGGAGCCCTATTTTCTATACCAATAGCAATGTTTTTAAAAATTGGACCAAAGGGCTGGTTTACTGATACTCTATTAAATAATATTGCTCCTACCCTTCCATTTATAGATCAAATGGCTGTTACTGCAATTTTAACAATGATTGTTATAGCAATAGTTAGTTATTATGAAAATAAAGAAAAAGACGACTCCAAAGGAATTAAACTTGAACCGGGTATTTTCAATACTAGTTCAACTTTTAATATTGGATCTTTTGCATTAATGATAATATTAACTGGACTTTATAGTTTTTTTTGGTAAGCTTTACTAAGAGTACATTTTAAGTCTTAAATCCTTGATTTTTGGATCTGTCATATATTCATCAAAAGTAAGGTGTCTATCTAGTATGCCTTTTGGAGTGAGTTCAATAATTCTATTTCCTAGAGATTGTGCAAATAAATGATCTTGTGTTGAACAAAGCAAAGTACCCTTATATTTTTTTAAAGCATTATTGAAGGCAGTTATTGACTCAAGATCTAGATGGTTAGTAGGTTCATCTAAAATTAAAACATTAGAACGACTCATCATCATCTTAGATAACATGCATCTCACTTTTTCGCCTCCAGATAAAACATTTGATCCTTTTAAAGCTTCTTCTCCACTGAATAACATTTTCCCTAAAAAACCTCTTAAATAAACCTCCTCTCTTTCTTCTTCAACCTCAGTCCACTGCCTTAACCAATCAACTAATGAAAGTGATATATTAAATAAGTAGTCATTATCTATTGGTAAATATGCTTGAGTGGTTGTTATTCCCCAATCAAAACTTCCAGAATCAGGCATTAATTCTTTATTTAAAATTTTAAAAAAACTACTAACAGCTCTAGAATCTTTGCTATAAACAATAACTTTGTCAAGCTTTGTTAAATTTAAATTTATATCACTAAATAGAACTTCTTCATCTATCTTAAAAGAAAGATTTTCTATATTTAATATTTGATTTCCTGCCTCTCTATCTTGTTCAAAAAAGATACCAGGATATCTTCTACTAGATGGTTTTATTTCTTCTATATTTAATTTATCAATCATTTTTTTTCTTGATGTTGCTTGTTTAGACTTAGCGACATTTGCTGAAAATCTTGATATAAACTCCTGTAATTCTTTCTTTTTTTCTTCTGCTTTTTTATTAGACTGAGCCTTTTGTCTTGCTGCTAATTGAGAAGATTCATACCAAAAACTGTAATTTCCAGAAAAGTGATTTATTTTACCAAAATCGATATCTGAAATATGAGTACATACGGAATCAAGAAAATGACGATCATGAGATACAACTATAACAGTATTATCATAATTGCTTAAAAAGTTTTCAAGCCAATTTATTGTGTCATAATCTAAATCATTGGTAGGTTCATCCATAATTAAAACATCTGGGTTACCAAATAATGCCTGGGCCAACAAAACTCTTACCTTTTGTTTACCGTCAAGGTCTCTCATTTTAGTAGAATGAAGAGATTCTGATATTTCTAAATTAGAAAGTAAAGCTGCAGCATTACTTTCAGCATTCCATCCATCCATTTCTTCATATATAATTTGTAACTCTCCCACTCTTTCACCATCGGAATCTGAGAAATTATCATTTAAATAAATTTTTTCCATTTCACTTTTTATAGAGAATAAGTTTTTATCACCTCTTAAAACAGTTTCTAAGACTTGACTTTCGTCATGTGAATTATGATTTTGTTCCAAAACTGAAAGACGTTTACCTTGTTCCAGATTTACACTTCCTGAATTTGCATCTTGATTGCCCGATAATATATTTAATAAAGTTGATTTACCTGAACCATTTGCACCAATAATCCCATAACAACTCCCTGCTGAGAAAGTTATATTAACTTCGTCAAACAGAATTCTTTTTCCATATTGAACTGAAAGGTTATTTACTGAAAGCATAAAAAATATTTTTGGCAAAAATAAGTAAATCCATTAGAGGAAAGCTATAAATTTTATAAATTGAATTTAATTATGTCAAAAATTAATTTTCTAGTGAAATATTTTAAAATTTGTTTTTTAGGTATTGTGTTTCTTTTTTTAAATTCATGTAAAGAAAAAGTAAATGATAATTCAATATTTTTTGGTGGTCAAATTATAAATCCAACATCAAATTACCTTATTCTTCATAAGAATAACACAACAATTGACTGTTTGCTTTTAGATTCAAAGAATAGATTTAAAAAGAGTTTTAATAATTTAACTCCTGGAATTTATAAACTAGAACATATTCCCGAATATCAAACTATTTTTTTAGAGCCTGGTGATAGTTTATGGGTAAGAGCTAATGCAGCAGAATTCAAGCAGTCTATTGTTTTTAGTGGAAGGGGATCAAGTAAAAATAATTTTTTAATGGATATGGAGATTAATATAGAAAATGAAAATAATTTTCTTTCATCAAAATATTCTCTAGAAAGCAATTTATTTTCTAAAATTATTGATTCATTAGTACTTCAAAAAAAGAATCAGTGGAAATTGATGGATTCAATCAACAAACTAACACAGTTTGCTCAAAAAGTGACGATGGCATCATATGTATACCCATATGGAACAAGAAGAGAACGTTATGCTCTTTTGAGAGGAACTAATTGGAATACTTCTAAAGATAGTGTGTATTTTAACTACAGACAATTTTTAAATCTTGAAGAAACTGATTTAGCTTTCTTTGATCCATATATTGATTATGCTCTTAATTTTTTAAACGAAAAATCACTAGATAGCTCAAATTATTATTTTCAAATAAAACAAAAAACTTTTTTTAATATAAAGAGGTTACAGGTTTTAGAAAACAAAATTAAAGGAAGAGAGTTGAAAAATAATTTGGCTAGAGCAATAGCTTATGATGAAATTTTAAACTTTGATAATCATTCTGAACATGACAATTTTTTACAATATTATTTTGCTGTTAATTCAAATACTAAATTTTTAGGTGAAGTTTTAAATCTTCACAATGATATTAAAAAAATGTATACAGGCTCATCTCTGCCTGAGATACCAATTCAAAATTCACAACTTGATACTGTTAGTAGTAATATTCTCTTTAATAATAAGTCAACTGTGATTTATTTTTGGTCTCAATCACAAATGAATCATTACAGAGAAACATTGAGAATAATAGAAGAAATAAAAATTGATAAACCTGAATATCGTTACGTGGGAATATCAATTCAACCATTTAATCAAATGGCATTAGAGGTTAATGAAATATTGAAGCAAAATGTTGATGATCAGTTTGCTATAATTAATTTTAAAAATGCTAGTAAAAAATGGATAATAACACTTTTAAACAAAGCAATTGTCATAGATAATAATGGAAAAATAATTAATGGATTTGCAAATGTTTTTGATTCAAGTTTTGCAAATGAACTTTAATTTCCTTTTTTATGATCAGCCAAAAATTTTTCTAAACCAGAATCAGTAAGTGGATGTTTAGATAAAGCTATTATTGCACTTAAAGGACCTGTCATAACATCAGCCCCTACTTTAGCGCAATTGATTATATGCATTGGATGACGAACTGATGCTGCTAATATTTCTGTTTCAAAAGCATAATTGTCATAAATATGTCTAATTTCCTCAATAAGAAATATACCATCTTGTGATATATCATCAAGTCGTCCTATAAATGGTGAAACATAAGTTGCTCCAGCCTTGGCAGCAAGCAAAGCTTGGCCAGAAGAGAAAATTAGAGTACAGTTTGTTTTAATTCCTTTATTAGAAAAATATCTTATAGCTTTAATACCTTCGGGAATCATAGGGACTTTAACAACAATTTGTGGATGAAGTTCGGCAAGTGCTTCTCCTTCCTTTACTATTCCCTCAAAATCAACTGCAATTACTTCAGCAGAAACATCACCACTAACAGAATTACATATATTGACATAATGTTTTAAAATGTTTTCCTGTCCAGTGATTCCTTCTTTAGCCATTAAAGAGGGATTTGTAGTAACTCCATCAAGAACTCCAAGGTCTTCAGCTTGCTTGATTTGTTCAAGATTTGCAGTGTCAATAAAAAATTTCATAATAAGTTTGTTTATAGATTGTAAAATTTAATTAAGATTTTTTCGTATAAAAAATCAGGTAATATTTTTTTTAAAAAGATAGAAAATTTTTGAAGCCATGGCCCTACTTTATAGTGAACATTTGGAGATTTTGTTTTTATGATTTTAAAAACATTCTTGGCTACTTCATTTGGATCACTTCCACTATTTACATGATCATTCATTTTATTTAAATTTTCTTTGTATATCTTCTCGTATGCTCCTTTATTAACAGGAGAATGGTATCTTCTTGTTGCTATGTTTGTAGAATATTCACCGGGAGCTAGTGTTGATACATTAATACCAAATCTTTGTACTTCCATTCTAATTGATTCTGTAAATATTTCCATTGCAGCTTTTGATGCAGAATAACAACCTCTAAATGGTAAACCCATATATGCTGCTATTGAAGTAATATTAATAATCAAACCACTTTCATTACGTCTCATTGAAGGAAGAACTTCTTGCATTAATTTTATTGGACCAAAAAAATTTGTATTAAAGTTATCTTGCATTGCTTTAATGTTGGTTTCTTCTGCAGGACCAGTAATTCCAACTCCGGCATTATTAATTAAAACATCAATTCTTTTTTCTTTAATGAGAATTTCTTTAACTAATTTAATAATTGATACTTCATCATTTATGTTAAGAGATAGTAAATAATAATTGTTTGGAGTTTTATATTTAACTGGAAATCTGCTGGTCCCATATACTAAGTAACCCTTACCCGAAAGATATTCTGCTGTAGCTTTACCTAGTCCAGAGGAAGCTCCTGTAATTAAAACAACTTTAGCCATATTAAAAAAGGGCAAGCGATCTACATCACACCGCTTCAACTGTCTACCCTTGCTGTGTTCCCACCCTGGGGGGTTCGACAGGAGCTGGTTGTGCAGGACTTGCCCATTACAAATATAACATTTACATTAATGTCAACAATGAGCTTTAAAATTTAATTTTATTTAACTTCGTATTAAATATTTAATATGAAACAATTATTAAAAACAATAATTATATCTTTTCTGTTAATGAGTTGTAGCACTCAACACTCTTCAGCCTTTAAAATCAAAACAAATTCATTAGAATTTAAACCAAATGACACCCTTGAAATTGAAATTATATCTAGTAAATTAAAAGAAGTTTTCAATAGTACCATTTATATTGATGAAATTAAAGTTGAACCTCCTTATATATTATCTAAACTTAAATTAGGCAAACACGAGGTTAGAGCTGAGTTAAATATTAATGGAAAAAAAATACTTTTAAATAAAGAATTTATAGTGTATGCAAGTGATTCACCTGATTTATACTCATACAAAATAATCAACTCTTATCCCCATGATAAAACTTCATATACTCAGGGTTTAGAGTTTAGTGGAGATACTTTGTATGAAAGTACAGGACTAAAAGGTCAATCAAAAGTTAGGTCAATCAATTATAAAAGTGGACTAGTGATTAATGAAAAAAAATTAAATAAAAATTATTTTGGTGAAGGCCTTTCATTATTAAACAATAAAGTATATCAGTTGACATGGCAAGAAAATATTGGGTTCATATATGATAAAAATCTTTCAAAAGTTGAAGGGTCATTTTCATACAACAAAAGTATTGAAGGCTGGGGTTTATGTAACGACGGATTTAAATTTTACAAATCAGATGGAACAAATAAAATTTGGATTTTAGATTCTAAAAAACTATCTGAAATTGGATATATAGAGGTAATGACAAATAACAAAGCTGTAAATAAAATAAATGAACTTGAATGGGCTGAAGGAAAAATATATGCAAATACATACCAATTTGATAAAGAGGTAGTTTTAATTATTAATCCCATTTCTGGTATGGTTGAAGGTGTTATAGATTTTAGTGGGTTAAAAGAAAAAGTAGAACAAACAGAGTCTTTGAATGTGTTAAACGGAATTGCATACAATAAGAAATTAAAATCTTTTTTTGTAACTGGAAAAAATTGGAGCAACCTTTTCGAGGTTAAAATTTATAAATCCAATGATTAAATTCACTCAAGAAATCATCGTTTTAAAGAAACATCTTGATGATCTTAATCATGTGAATAATGTTCAATATTTATATTGGGCTCAGGAAATAGCAAAATCTCACTGGGCTTTTTTAATTAAAGATTTAAAACAACCGCCTGGAGTATGGGTTGTCAGACATCATGATATTAGTTATAGATTGGGAAGTTTTTTAGGAGATACTATCGAGATTACTACATATATAGATAATGCACGTGGGCCTCTTTCTGATAGAATTGTAGAATTTCACAATAAGAAAAATAATAAACTTTTAGTCAAAGTTTGCACTAAATGGTGTTATATGATAAATTTAAATGAGAGAAAAACATCAACTATACCTAATGAAATTATAAAACTATTTATTCCATTAAATTTAAAAGTTAAATAATTTTCTTCCTTTCATTAAAGAATTTACTTTAAAGGCTACATTGTCTAATTCTAAATTGTTTTCATGATTTCTTATAACATGATCAATTAATTCGACAATGACAGACATTTTATTGGTCTTAAAACCTCTAGTAGTAATTGCAGAAGTGCCAATTCTAATTCCTGAAGTGACAAATGGAGATTTGTCGTCAAATGGAACCATATTCTTATTTACAGTTATTCCTGCCTTAACTAATGCTTTCTCTGCATCCTTTCCCGTAATATTTTTATTTCTTAAATCAATTAGCATTAAATGATTATCTGTCCCATTTGAAATAATATTATAATTTAAATCGATAAAAGCTTTAGCCATAACACTTGCATTGGCTATTACTCTTTTTTGATAATCTTTAAATAAAGGTGAAAGAGCTTCCTTAAAAGCAACAGCTTTACCGGCAATAACATGCATCAATGGACCACCTTGATTGCCTGGAAAAACTGCCATATTTAACAAATTAGACATTTTTTTTAAAGATCCATTTCTTAACTTTTCACCAAATGGATTATCAAAATCTTTACCCATTAAAATAAGTCCACCTCTAGGGCCTCTAAGAGTTTTGTGAGTTGTTGTTGTTACAACATGGCAATGTGGCATGGGATCATTAAGAAGCCCAGATGCAATCATTCCTGAAGGGTGAGAAATATCTGCTAATAAAAAACAGTCCACTTTATCTGCTATAGATCTAAAACGTTTAAAATCAATATCACGGGAATAAGCAGAAGCACCAGCAATAATCATTTTTGGTTTTATATTAACTGCTATTTTTTCAATATTATCATAATCAAGTATTCCATTTTCTTGATCTACTCCATAAAAATTAGCATTATATAGTTTTCCTGAAAAATTAACTGGTGACCCGTGAGTTAAATGGCCGCCATGAGATAAATCAAAGCCTAATATTTTATCACCTGGATCTAAAAATGCGTGAAAAACAGCTGTATTAGCTTGAGAACCAGAGTGAGGCTGAACATTTGCATATTCTGCACCATAAAGTTTTTTAGCCCTATCAATAGCTATAGCTTCAACTTGATCTACAACTTCACACCCACCATAATACCTCTTACCAGGATACCCTTCAGCATACTTGTTTGTTAGAACTGATCCAGTTGCCCTCATAACTTCAGGACTAGTAAAATTTTCTGATGCTATAAGCTCAATCCCATTTAACTGTCTATTGTTTTCATCATTAATAAGATTAAAAATTTGTGAGTCCTTCATGTTTATATTTTTAATAATACAAATTTAAAGATTATTAAATGTTGTTTGTAATCATTAAAAAAAATATAAACGAAGTTGTTCACATTCAATAAACATTTAAATCTATAAATTGATATCGTATATTTGCAAAGTGATTAAGAATATTAACATACAAAATAAAAGAGCACGATTTGAGTATGAACTGCTTGATCAGTTTAATGCTGGAATAGTTTTAACAGGTACTGAAATTAAGTCAATTAGAAATAGTAAAGCAACAATTACTGACAGTTTTTGTGAGTTTAACGACAAGAATGAGCTTTATGTAATTAATATGTCAATTGAGGAATATAATTATGGAACAACACATAATCATAAACCTAAACAAAGCAGAAAATTATTATTAAACAAAAAAGAATTAAAAAAACTAAGTAAAGAGGTTAAGAACTCGGGGTTAACAATAGTTCCCTTAAAATTATTTATAAATGAAAAAGGTTTTGCCAAAATTCGAATCGCTTTGGCAAGAGGTAAAAAACTTTATGATAAACGAGAAAATATAAAAGACAGAGATAATAAAAGAAAGCTTGAAAGAATTAAAAAATCATTTAAAAAATGATAAATAATAAGATTTTAAATTTTATTTTAAAATTAAATACTTCAAAAATTTCTACCTCTAGATTAAAAATATTAGATCTTCTAATTCGGGAAGTAAGAATTAACTTGAATAAATCTATATCAGTACAATTGAATTTTATATGTACACATAATTCAAGAAGAAGTCAGTTTTCTCAAATTTGGAGTGAAACATTAGCTTATTATTATGATTATAAAAATATTTCTTCATTTTCTGGTGGAACTGAAATTACTGAAGTATATGATGGTGTTTTAACTTCATTAAGTAAAACGGGTTTTAATGTTTTAAAAAATAATAAAAAACCAAATCCTACCTACTCAATTGATTTTGGAGAATCAAAGAAAAAAGTTGCTGTTTACTCAAAATTGTTTAACTGCGATTTAAATCCAAAATCAGATTTTATTGCAATAATGAATTGTTCTAGTGCAGATAAAAATTGTCCTTTTGTGGCAGGGGCATCAAAAAATATCTCAATGCCATTTGATGATCCTAAATTCTACGATGGCTCAGACGAAGAAATGTTTTATTACAATAAAACTAATATAGAAATTGCAACTTCTATTAAATATTTATACATAAATATTTAATTTTTGTTTTTTAAAAGAGGAACAAACCTAAAACTTCCAAAAGTCTCTTTATTAAATTTACTCTTAGAAACACGGGTATATCTAGTCATAATCTGTTCTTCTTTTCCAACTGGTATTACTAAGTGTCCACCTAAGCATAATTGATCAAGAAGGTCATGAGGGACTGAGGAAGCACCAGCAGTTACTATTATTCCTGCGTATGGTGCATTTTCTTTTAAACCTTTATATCCGTCTCCAAAGACTAATTTTTTCGGCTTCCATTTTAGTTTTCTAAATAATAAATTAGATTTTTTAAATAACACTCTTTGTCTTTCAACACTGAACACTTTACATCCTAATTCAATCAAGACACATGTTTGATAACCTGAACCAGTTCCAATCTCTAAGACCTTGTCACCTTTTTTAATCTTTAATAATTCTGTTTGATAAGCAACAGTATATGGCTGAGAAATGGTTTGCTCCTCACCTATTGGATAAGCTTTATCTTCATATGCAAAACCATCAAGACCAGATTCCATAAACCATTGCCTTGGAATATCACTAATCGCTTTAAGTACGTTTAAGTCTTTAATCCCTTTTGTTTTAAGTAATTCAACTAATTGATTTCTTAAACCTTGATTTTTACTATTATCTAACATACTTAACAAAAGTAATTAAGACAGTGCGAAATAATTCAAGAAGAGTTGTATTTTTAAAAAAAAATAAAAATGCTAAACATTGGAGTTTTTGGAGCAGGTCATCTAGGTAAAATTCATTTAAAACTTTTAAGTCAATCAAAACAATATAATCTTATTGGTTTTTATGATTCAAACTTGTCTAATGCAAAAAAAGTTTCTGAAAATTTTGATTATAAATTTTTTGAATCTGCTGAAAATTTAATATCTAAGTGTGATGTTATAGATATAGTCACTCCTACTCCATTTCATCATAAAATTGCAATATTAGCTTTGTCAAATAATTGTCATGTATTTATTGAAAAACCAATTACGAAATCTGTAAAGGAAGCTAAAGAACTAATTAATCTTTCTAAGTTAAATGGTTTGTATGGACAAGTTGGACATGTTGAGAGGTTTAATCCTGCTTTCATCGCTGCTAAATCGCATATTACTAAACCTATGTTTATAGAAACTCACAGACTTGCTGAGTTTAATCCAAGAGGAACTGATGTTCCTGTAGTATTAGATTTAATGATACATGATATTGATATAATTCTAAGTTTAGTAAGATCTCCAATAAAATCAATCAATGCTTCAGGAGTAAAAGTTATTAGTAACACACCTGATATTGCAAATGCAAGAATTGAATTTGAAAATGGATGTTTTGCTAACTTAACAGCAAGCAGAATTTCTATGAAAAATATGAGAAAAAGTAGATTTTTTCAAAAGGATGCTTATATCTCAATAGATTTTTTAAAGAAACAGACTGAAATTGTTAAAATGAAGGATGCTCAATATAAAACTGATGATTTGGCAATGATTCTTGAAAATGCTGAAGGAGTTAAAAGACAACTGTATTTTGAAAAGCCAGAGATTGAACAATCAAATGCTATTCTTAATGAATTAGAGTCTTTTGCTAACTCAATAAATAATAAACAAAAGCCAATAGTAGATTTAAATGATGGGTGTTTAGCACTAAATACTGCCCAAAAAATTATGGATTCATATTAAACATAATGTTCAAAATAAATAAACTCAATATATTATTACCAAAATTTCCTGAAAACCAGGTATTTGATTCAAGAGACATAGATTCTCATAGTCACAATCAAAGTAAGTTAAAACCTGAAAATTTTTTTAATATTATAAAAAAAAATAATCTTTCTGAAATTCGATCCAGTTGGAACTTAGCATGTTTAAATTATAATTGTCATTTAAATAAATTCTTGTTGTTAGATATTCAAACAAATAATTCCTTTTATAGAGGTATAATATGTGGTGTTAGTTCTAAAACACTAAATAAAGAATTAGTTATTCCACATGAAAAAGTTTTTAAGAAAAAAGTGAAAAAATTACAAAACTATCTAGATATAGTAAAAATTCAAGCTGAACCTGTTGTGTTTGGAACAAGTTTTTCAAAAGAAATTAATAGTTTAATTAAATCATCAATTCTAAATAAACCTATTATAGATTTTAATTATAAAAATATTAATTATTCAATTAGATATTTCGAGTTAAATGACTCAATAAATAAATTTTCTAAATTTTATATTGTGGATGGACACCATAGAACTTCATCTTTTAAGTCATTCTCTAAAGAGTATCAAAAAGAGCATCAACTATTAACCTTTTTAACTGATATTAAAGATGTTAAATCTGATAAATTCACATGGCAGGTTATAGATCCTTCAAGACACCTTATTAATTCAATCTGTAATCTAAAAAAAACTGCATTCAAGCCTGATAATCAACTATTTTGGGCAATGTATAAGAATGAATATTACGTCTTTAATAAATCTGATCTGAAAAATTTATCAATCATTAACCTTGAAAAATGGATTATCAAATCTGGTGATAAGATTAAACGTTATTACACAGTAGGAAATAAAAAATATAATTATTCAAATGGTATAGTTTTTAATTTTCCAACCCTAACTTTCAATCAAATAATTGATTCAATAAATAAACAAGAAATTTTTCCTCAAAAATCAACATTTTTAGAGCCAAAGATGCTTACAGGTTTAACCATATCTGAATTAGTGTAATTGTTTACAAACCTACATATGAAAATTAAAGAAAACTTAAGTTTAATTAAATCAAGAATACCAGAATCTGTTGTTTTAGTTGCTGTATCTAAAACAAAATCAAATAAATTAATAATGGAAGCTTATAATTCTGGTCATAGAGTTTTTGGAGAGAATAAAGTCCAAGAAATGGTGTTGAAATGGGAAACATTACCTAAAGATATCGAATGGCATATGATTGGTCATGTTCAAAGAAATAAAGTTAAATATATGGCTCCATTTGTTTCGTTAATTCACGGAGTAGATAGTCTAAAGCTACTCATTGAAATTAATAAACAAGCCAAAAAAAATGATAGAACAATCAACTGTTTACTTCAGGTTCATATTGCAAAAGAAGAGACCAAGCAAGGATTTAATGTTATCGAATTAGATTTAGTCTTTAAAAAATTACAATCATTAGAAAATATACAGATTAAAGGTTTGATGGGTATGGCAACTTTTACAAATGACAGTTCATTGATTGAGTCTGAGTTTAAGTCGTTAAAATCAAAATTTGATGTATTAAAACTAAACAATAAGAAGTTTGATGTTTTATCAATGGGTATGAGTGGAGATTATAAAAGTGCAATTATTATCGGTTCCACAATGATTAGGGTAGGAAGCAAAATTTTTGGGGAAAGAAATTAGAAATGTACGCAATCGTCGATATTGAAACTACTGGTGGTAAATTTAACGAGGAGGCTATTACGGAAATAGCAATATATAGATTTGATCAGAATCAAGTCATTGATCAATTTATTTCACTTGTTAAACCTGATAGACCTATTCAACCCTTTGTAGTAGGTTTAACTGGAATTACAGATAAAATGCTAAAAAATTCACCTAAATTCTTTGAAATAGCTAAGAGAATAATTGAAATTACTGATGGTTGTATACTAGTTGCTCATAATGCAGAATTTGATTACAGAATACTAAGAACAGAGTTTAAACGCTTGGGTTATGATTTTAAAAGAAAATCATTGTGTACTGTTCAATTGTCGAAAGAACTGATTCCAGGATTAGAATCATATAAGCTAGGAAGATTAGTAAGAAACCTGGGAATACCAATTAGCGATCGACACAGAGCTCAAGGAGACGCTCTTGCTACAGTAAAACTATTTGAGTTGTTAATTCAAAAGGACAAAAAGAAGATTATTTTAAACAGCTATATTAAAGGACTTCACCAACCAAATATTAAATCTAAATACATAAAGATTATTGATCAAATACCAAGTGAGATAGGAGTTTATTACATATACGATAAAGATTCTATAATTTATATTGGAAAAAGCAAGAATTTAAAAAAAAGAGTAAATACACATTTAACTTCTTTAGGATCAAAAGCAATTAAAATTCAAAATCAAATTGATAAAATTAGTTATGATCAAACTGGAAATGAATTACTGGCTTTACTAAAGGAACAGCAAGAAATAAAAGAAAATCAACCTAAATTAAATTTGATATATAAATATCAATTGTTTCCCATAGGTATTAGATTGATTAAGGACACAAATGGTTATGATAATTTAAAAGTTGAACAAATAAAAAACAAACAACAATATTTATTTGTTTTCAATAATAAAATTAATGCATTGAATAAATTAAATCTATGGATAAATGATTATAACCTATGCCAAAACCTAACCTCTTTGTCAAATAATAAGAGTGTATGTAATCAATATGATATTAAATTATGTAAAGGAGCTTGTTGTTCTAAAGAAGGTTCAAAGTCATACAATAAAAGAATGAAAAATCTTTTTAAGAATTTAAAATTTACTTTTCCTACATTTATAATGATTGACAAAGGAAGAAGTATTAATGAAAAAAGTTTTGTTTTAATTGAAAATTATTTAATTAAAGGTTTTGGATATTATGAACTAAATAATCAAATCAAATCTTTGGATAGAATTAGAAATAGACTTGTTAAAATAGATCATAATCAAGATGTTTTCTCAATAGTATATAATTATATGACGCTAAAAAAGTTTAAAGAAATAATTCAATTGTAACTTTTAACTGTGAATGTTTATTTTGTAATTTTATAATAATGATAAAAAAATCTAACAATTGGAGACATAGACTACACGAGGTTATATATGAAGCAGATACTCCTTCCGGAAAGCTATTTGATTTAGTTTTATTAATTATCATCATTCTAAGTGTTGTTCTTGTTGCTCTTGAAAGTATTGATAGCTTTTATAACCGCTACAGTTATTTTTTGAATATTTCTGAATGGGTAATTACAGCTATTTTCACAATTGAGTATATAATAAGACTTATTGCTGTTCACAAACCAATAAAGTATGTGTTTAGTTTTTATGGTATTATTGATTTATTATCCACACTACCAAAATATTTATCACTTTTTTTAGTTGGAACTCAATCTCTTGTTGCACTAAGAGCGCTAAGACTTTTAAGAGTTTTTAGAATATTAAAAATGACTAGATATGTCGGGGAGTCAAATATATTAATGAAAGCATTAATATCAAGTAGAGCAAAAATCGGAGTTTTTATTTTTAGTGTTTTAGTTATCTGTATAATTTTTGGAACATTAATGTATCTGGTTGAAAGCGATGAAAGTGGCTTTACAAGTATTCCAAAGAGTATTTACTGGTGTATAGTAACTCTTACAACCGTTGGTTATGGAGATATTGCCCCAATGACATCAATAGGTCAATTTATTGCATCTGTAATTATGATAATGGGATATGGAATAATTGCTGTTCCAACTGGAATTGTAACTGTTGAACTAACTGATCAGAATAAAAAAATAGACCTTAATACTCAAGCATGTTTACATTGTATGACTAGTGACCATCCTGATGACTCTATTTTTTGCTATCACTGTGGTAAAAACTTAAATGATGTGTGATAAAAATCTTATTTACATTGGAGGTCCAACAGCTGTAGGTAAATCTTTAATTGCAATAGAAATTGCTAAGCATTTTTCAACTGAAATTATTTCATGTGATTCTAGACAATTTTATAAAGAATTGAAAATTGGAACTGCTCCTCCATCAAAAGATGAATTAAATAAAATCAATCATCATTTTATTCAGGATAGAAGTGTGTTAGATCACTTATCTGCTGGAGAATATGAAAAAGAAGCAATAAATATCATAAACAATCTATTTAAAAAAACTAAAAATTTAATTTTAGTAGGAGGCTCTGGCTTATATGCACATTCAATTCTTTTCGGACTAGACTCACTACCAAACATATCAAAGCATACTCTTGATGAAGTTAATAATATATATATAAATAAAGGGTTAACTCATATTCAAAACTTATTAAAAAAGATAGATTTTGAATACTACAACAAGGTTGATTTAAATAATCATAGAAGAATAATTAGAGCTTTATCTGTATCTATTGAATCTAAAACTCCTTATTCCAGTTTTTTAGGTAGAATTAATCAAAAAAGAAATTTTAAAGAACACATTTATGTTATTAATGAGGATAGAGACAAGCTTTATAATAAAATTAATTTCAGAGTTGATCAAATGATAGAAAATGGATTAGAAATTGAAGCTAAATATCTTAATAAAATGAAACATTTGAGAGCTCTTCAAACAGTTGGATATAAAGAATGGTTACCTTATTGGAACGGGGAATGTAAAAAAAAGAATGTGATAGAGGAAATTAAAAAAAATTCCCGGAGATACGCCAAAAGGCAACTTACATGGTTTAAAAAATATAAATCAGCAAAGTGGATGAAGCCTCATGAATCGATAAATAGTATTATAGGTTATCATAAATAATTAGAAATGTTTTTTCTAATACGCTCATCAATATTTTTTGTATCAGCTTTTCGAAATTTTTCTCCCATTATTTTTTCATACAATTCAATATATCTTTCAGAAACTTCATTTACATACTGATCACTCATTTCAGGAACTATTTGCCCATCTAAACCTTGGAAATCATTTGAAATCAACCATTTACGCACAAACTCTTTTGAAAGTTGCTTCTGTGGTTCAGATTTTAATTGCCTTTGGTCATAACCTTTTTTGTAAAAATATCTTGAAGAATCTGGAGTATGAATTTCATCAATTAAAATAATTTTTCCATCTTTTGTTTTTCCAAATTCATACTTCGTATCAACTAAAATTAAATTTTGTTTTGATGCTAATTCACTGCCTCTTTGAAATAATTCGTATGTGTACTTTTCAATCAAAAGATAGTCATCTAAAGAAACTATGTTCTTGTTAATAATTTCTTCTCTTGAAATATCTTCATCATGGTCCTTGTCAGCCTTTGTTGCTGGAGTTATAATTGGTTTGGGAAGCTTATCATTTTCCTTTAAACCTTCAGGAAGATTAACTCCACATAATTTCCTTTTACCCTTTGAATATTCTCTTGCAGAATGTCCAGCTAAATATCCCCTAATAACCATTTCTACTTTATATGGAACACAGTTTAAACCAATTGCAACGTTAGGGTCTGGAGTTTCAGTAATCCAATTTGGTACAATATCTTTTGTTTTATCCATCATTCTAGTAGCAATTTGATTGAGAATCTGTCCTTTAAATGGGATTCCTTTTGAAAGAACTACATCAAATGCTGAAATTCGATCTGTTACTATCATTATTAGCTTTTCGTTATCAAGCTTATATACTTCTCTGACTTTACCAGTATACTTAGATTGTTGGTTTTTAAAATTAAATTTTGTTTTTGTAATAGTTTTATTCATAGATTAATTTTGATCTTCTATATTTTTATAGGCATTAATAACTCTTTTAACAATTTTGTGACGAATAACATCACTGTCATCTAAAAAAACCATTCCAATTCCAGAGATTTTTTTTAAAATTATTAATGCTTCTTTTAATCCTGAAATAATTTTCTTTGGTAAATCAATTTGACCAGGATCACCAGTTATCATAAATTTTGCATTTGACCCCATTCTAGTTAAAAACATTTTCATTTGAGAATGTGAAGTGTTTTGTGCTTCATCAAGTATTACAAAGGCATTGTCTAGAGTTCGTCCTCTCATAAATGCTAATGGTGCAATTTGAATTATTTCCTTTTCGATATATGATTTAAGTTTATCTGCAGGAATCATATCCTTCAATGCATCATAGAGTGGTTGCATATATGGATCTAATTTTTCTTTTAAATCTCCAGGTAAAAAACCAAGGTTTTCTCCAGCTTCTACAGCAGGTCTCGTTAAAATAATTCGCTTAACTTTTTTTTCTTTTAAAGCCTTAACTGCCATCGCAATACCGGTATATGTTTTTCCTGTACCTGCAGGTCCAATTGCAAAAACCATATCATTTTGAGTTATCAAATTCACTAACTTTAACTGATTAACAGTTTTAGCTTTTATTACTTTGCCTCTAACATCATGAATTATAAAGGACTCATTATTTTTAAATTTCAAAAGCTCATCACTGTCTGTCATTAAAAGTCTTTCAATTTCATCAACATCTAAATAGTTTTCATTGGCAAATCTAACTGAAAGCATATCAACTCTTTTTTCAAATTCCTCAAGGACAACTGCTTCACCAAAAGCTTTAATTTTATTTCCTCTTGCTATTATCTTAAGTTTAGGATAATATGACTTCAATAATTCTAAATTACTATTTTGATTTCCAAAAAATTCTTGTGGATTTATATCAGATAATATAATTTCAAGTTCATTCAATACAAAGAAGAGTTATAAAAAATTATTTTTTTGTTACATTGTTGATTATTTTCAAATGTACATCTTTTGATTGAAAATTGATATTAAATTATAGTATGAGCATTGTTACTTTAACTACAGATTTTGGAACTAAAGATTATTTTGTTTCTGCTACTAAAGCTGCCTTATTTTCTGAACTTAATAATATAAATATATTTGATATAAGTCACGAAATCAGCCCTTATAATGTTACTGAAGCTGCATATATTTTAAAAAACGCGTATAAATCTTTTCCCAAAGGAACAATTCATCTTATTGGAGTAGATTCAGAATTAACTCCAGAAAATAAACATTTGGTAATGATGTTTGATGGACATTATTTTATAGGTGCTGATAATGGTATTTTCTCATTAATAATAAATAATAAAAAAGCAGATATTATAGTCTCAATAAACATCCATAAAAATATTGTTACAAGTTTTCCTATTTTAGATGTTTTTGTTAAAATAGCAGGTCATATTTCAAGAAAAGGTGAATTGGAGGTTATTGGCAAAAAAATTAATTCTATTCTAGAATTAACAAATGTAAACCCAGTAATAAATAATTTAAAAAATAAAATTTTAGGAAGTGTTATTTATATTGATAACTATGGAAATGTAATTACTAATATAACAGAAACTATATTTAAGGATATTGGTAAGTCAAGAAGTTTTGTTATAAATGCAAGAACAATAAAGTTTGAAAAAATATTTAATAATTATAGTGAGGCAATAGATTTTAATATAGATAAAGCTAAAAGAGAAGAAGACGGAAAAAAGATTGCTTTATTTAATACTGCAGGTCATTTAGAATTAGCCATTTACAAAAGCAATCCTTCAACAGTTGGGAGTGCAAGTAGCTTATTCGGACTAAATTACAGAGACGCAGTAACAATTATATTTAATTAAACATGTTAGTATTGTTTTTTAAAGAAATAAAGTATTTTTTTATTACTCCTATAGGATATATAATTCTTGGGATATTTTGGACATTTAACACACTTCTTTTTATAGTTATTCAAAATGATTACAATTTCTTTCAAAAAAGCTTCATAGATTTTAATGAATTTTTCACCATAACACCATGGATGTTAATTGTTTTAATACCGATCATTGTAATGAGATCATTTAGCGAAGAATTTCAATCTGGCACAATTGACCTTTTAATTTCAAAACCTATCTCGCTTATAAATATTTTATGGTCTAAATTTTTTGGATGTTTGTTTTTATTTATTCTTTCTATTTCACCTTCTATTATAAATATAATATATGTCTTTCAATTTTCGTCACCAGACAGTCAAGTTGATTTTCAGGTCATTATTGGAAGTTATTTTGGTTTATTACTTCTAGGGTCAAATTTCATTAGTTTGTGTCTTCCAATTTCAATAATTTTTAAAAACCAGATAACTGTTTTTATAGCCAGCTCATTTATATGTTTTCTTCAATATTTTTTATTTAATCAATTGTCAGTTCTTTCAAATTCAGGCTTTTTATATGAGCTTATTTTAAATATCGGAAGTCAGGAACATTACTCCAAATTTATTAGTGGAGTTATGCCAATAATTGATATTGGCTACTTTGTTGGCTTAGATGTTTTACTAATGGGAGTGTCCTTGTTTTTTCTTAATAAATCTAGACATCAATAAATGAATAATAAGATCATAATTAATTTATATCTATTCTTTGGGGTTTTTGTTATGCTCATTTCTCAGACTTTAGATTATAAAATTGATTTAACAAATAATAATAGATTTACTTTAACTCCAAGCACGGTTTCCTTAGTTAAAAAAATTAAACAAGAGATAAGGATTGATGTTTTTTTATCTGGTGACTTACCAAGCTCATACAGAAAATTATCAATAGAAACAGATGAACTTCTCAATTCATTCAAATCTATAAATAATAATTTTAAAGTTAATTTCATTAATCCATTCAATGATGATTTATCTATTGAGGATTTAATAAGTCAAATGGCTTCTTATGGAATGAAACCTGAATATATAGTTGATACAAAAAATCAAAGTATAGAGAAAAAAATTATTTTTCCTTGGGCTATTTTAAATGACGGTAATCAATCAGTTTTGATTTCGTTAATAGAAGCGAGCCTTGGAGATTCAGATGAACAAAAAATAATTAATGGAATTGAACAACTAGAGTATAAAATAATTAATGGAATTCAAAGATTAACTAATAATTCCAAAACAAAATTAGCTTTCATAACTTCCCATGGCACAAGCTCCAGACTTAAAATTTCAGATTGGTTAAAAAGTCTTCAAATGTATTATGAAGTATCAGTATTTGATTTTAAAAAATATAAACATAATCCAAAAGAAACACTTGATAATTTAATAACATATCCTCTTTTGATAATATCAAATCCAAAAGAAATATTTACTTCAGAAGAAAAATTTATTCTGGATCAATATCAAATTAATGGTGGAAATATATTATGGTTAATAGATAGAATCAAAATTAACATTGATTCATTATTTAAAAACAATGGTATAGCCGTTGCAGAAAAAAATGACATTGGATTAGATGATTATTTTTTTAACTATGGTTTGAGAATTAACACAGAGTTAGTTAAAGACATGTATTGTGCTCCTTTAGTTATAGCAAATGGAAAGGGCAATCAAACTCAATATGTTCCGTTTCCATGGGTATACTATCCTATGAGTAAACCAAAAAACACGATAATCAATAGAACTAACATTGGAAGTTTATGGTTTAGATTCGTTAGTCCAATTGATACGTTAACAAGCACCATGAACCATAATTATTTAGCTGCATCTTCAAACTACATTCAATTACAAGCAATTCCATCTGTTGTTGATTTAAGTTCTGCAATTAACTCCTTAAAACCTGACAAATTTAATTTAAAATCAAAACCATTTGCTGTACTTTCTGAAGGAGTTTATCAGTCACTTTTTAAAAATCGTATTTCTCCAATAAAAGATATAATCAAAAAAAATGACGGCATTAGTAAGTTGATATTAATCAGTGATGGTCAATTTGGAGAAAATCAAACAGAAAACGACAACCCTCTTGAGTTAGGTTATGATAAATGGACAAATAATTTTTATTCAAACAAAAAATTTTTAATGAATAGTGTTCATTACCTTATTGATCAAAATTTTATAACAAAAGTTAGATCAAAAAAAATTAAAATAAATTTATTTAACCAAATCAAAGTTAACAATCGTTCTTATTATGGATATGTACTGATTTTAATTACTCCTTTATTGGCATTAATAACCTTAAATTATATTGTTGCTAAACGTCAAAAGAGGTATTAGTTAACAAATGTGTATAAGTTCTTTTTTGATTAAAGATCATTTAAAATATCTTTGATTTAAATCCTATATTTAAATGAAATTCATTGTATCAAGTGTAGCCTTATTAAAAGAATTACAAATTATTGGTGGTGTTGTAAATTCCACAAATTCACTTCCAATTCTTGATAATTTTTTGTTTGAAGTAAATAATGAAACTTTGACCTTATCTGCATCAGATCTTGAAACAACAATGTCAACTAGTATAAATATTGAATCAACAGATATATATTCATTAGCTATTCCTGCAAGGTTATTAATTGATACTTTAAAAACTTTTGCGGAACAACCGCTAACTTTTATTAAAACGGAATCAAACACTATTGAAATTAGTGCTAACAATGGTAAATACGCAGTTGCTTATGTGCCAGGTGACGAATTTCCTAAAGCTTTATGCATCAAAGATCCTAGCTCTACAACTATTAAAGGTGATGTGCTTTCTACCTCAATTAATTCAACCTTGTTTGCTTCAGGAAATGATGACTTACGCCCGGTAATGAGTGGTGTTTTTTTTCAATTTAGTTCTGAAGGCTTAAATTTTATTGCTACAGATGCTCACAAAATGGTTAAATATTCAAGAACCGATTATAATACCGAAAAAAGTGCAGAATTTATAATGCCTAAAAAACCCTTGCAGATACTAAAAGGAATAATGTTAGGTAATGAAGATGATATTAAAATTGAATATAATGATACCAATGCTCAATTTATTTTTGGATCATCAACACTCACATGTCGATTGATTGATGGAAAATATCCTAATTATGAGGCTGTCATTCCTAAAGAAAATCCTAATGTTTTAATAATTGACCGTGCTTTGTTTTTAAATACGGTTAGAAGAGTAAGTATTTTTTCTAATAAAACTACGCATCAAATAAGGTTAAAAATTGCTGGGTCTTCACTTAATATCTCTGCTGAAGATTTTGATTATAGTAATAAGGCCGATGAAAGATTAGATTGTGAGTATACAGGAGAAGATATGCAAATTGGATTTAATTCTAGGTTTGTTATTGAAATGCTAAATAATCTGAATTCGTCATCTATTAAATTATCTATGTCACTTCCAAACCGAGCTGGACTAATTACACCCGTCGAAAAAAATGATACAGGAGAAGAGATTACAATGCTTGTAATGCCAGTAATGCTTAATGACTAACAGAAAAGGCTATAGATTCAGATAATCTTTTATAGGTTCCTTTTTCTAACTTTTCTCTGATTTTCGAAAATGCATTAAGAGTCATAGAAACATCTTCTAAGTTATGAGACGCGGTAGGGATTAGTCTAAGTAATATTAATCCTTTTGGAATTACAGGATACACAACAATAGAGCAAAATATTGAATAATTTTCTCTTAAATCTTTCACTAAAACCATAGCTTCAGGAATACTTCCTTTTAAATATACTGGAGTAACACAACTTTTCGTTAATCCAATATCAAAACCTCTCTCTTTTAAACCATCTTGTAAAGAATTTACATTTCTCCAAAGTTTGTCTTTAAATTCCGGCCTGGTTCTGAGCATATCTAATCTTTTTAGGGCTCCTTTAACTAAAACCATCTGTAAAGACTTTGCGAACATTTGAGAACGCATATTATACTTTAAATAATCAATTATTTCTTTGTCCGCTGCAACGAATGCACCAGTTGAAGCCATTGATTTTGCAAACGTTGCAAAATAGACATCTATTTCATCTTGAACTCCTTGTTCAACACCAGCTCCAGCTCCATTTTTGCCTAAAGTTCCAAATCCATGAGCATCATCAACTAAAAAACGAAAATTATATTTATTTTTTAAGGCTGCTATTTCTTTTAACTTTCCTTGTTCACCCCTCATGCCGAAAACACCTTCAGAAATTACAAGTATGCCTCCTCCAGTTTGTTCAGCTATTTTAGTTGCTCTTATTAAGTTTTTCTCTAAACTTTCTATATCGTTATGTTGATATGTATATCTTTTACCGTGATGAAGCCTTACTCCATCAATGATACATGCATGTGAGTCAACATCATAAACTATCACATCATCTTTGCTAACAAGACTATCTATAGTTGATAAAATACCTTGATAACCAAAATTTAAAAGGTAGGCAGATTCCTTTTGAACAAAATCTGCAAGTTCAACTTCAAGCTGTTCATGCAATTCAGTATGTCCAGACATCATTCTCGCACCCATCGGGTAGGCAGAGCCATATTCTAAAGCAGCATCAGCATCAACTTTTCTAATTTCTGGATGATTTGCTAGACCCAAGTAGTCATTTATACTCCAAGTAACAACTTCTTTTCCGTTAAAAGACATTCGATTGCCAATTGGGCCTTCAAGTTTGGGAAAAACAAAATATCCCTCTGCATGTTTTGCCCATTTACCTAGTGGACCTTTATTTTGTTGAATTCTAGCAAATAAATCTTTCATATCTAAATATATTCAATTTGATGAACAATTTCTTCATCATTTTTGTTAAATCCTTGATTATTCATCCATTCATCATTATAAATCTTACTCATATATCTTGAGCCGTGATCTGGTAAAATAACAACTACATTACTTTTATCATCAAACATCCCCTGATTATTAAGTTGAGCTACAGCCTGCATGGCAGCCCCAGAAGTATATCCAACAAACATTCCTTCATTTTTAGCAATTTTTCTAGCCATATGTGCACTTTTTTCATCGGTAACTTTTATAAAGCTATCAATTACAGAAAAATCAGTAGCCGATGGAATTAAATTTTTCCCTAAACCTTCAATTCTATTTGGGTAGATTTCATTTTCATCAAATTCACCTGTTTCGTGATATTTTTTTAATACTGAGCCGTAAGCGTCAACACCAATTATTTTAATATTGGTATTTTGTTCTTTTAAAAACTTTCCTGATCCAGTTAAAGTTCCTCCAGTTCCGCAACAACCAACTAAGTGAGTTAATTTTCCTTCTGTTTGATTCCATATTTCTGGACCTGTTGACAGATAGTGAGCCCTTGTGTTAAGATCATTAAAATATTGATTAACATAAAATGAGTTTTTTGTTTCTTTACTTATCCTCTTAGCTACCTGATAATATGAACGAGGATCATCAGATAAAACATTCGCTGGACAAACATAAACTTTCGCTCCCATTGATTTTAACATATTTATTTTGTCCTTTGAAGACTTTGAGCTAACCGCTAATATGCACTTGTAACCTCTTACTAATGAAACCATAGCAAGGCTAAATCCAGTATTTCCTGACGTTGTTTCAACAATTGTACTATCTGGTTTCAAAAGACCTTTATCCTCAGCCTCCTTTATAATATGTAGAGCAATTCTATCTTTATTAGAATGACCTGGATTAAATGCTTCACATTTAGCATAATATTTGCCAGAAAAACCTTTAACTAATCTATTTAATTTAATTAGAGGGGTCCCTCCAATTAATTCAAGTACGTTATTATAAATCAAACCAGAGTAATTTTTTATTATTTTTAATACTAATTGCTTACAAATTTAAATAAAATAACTCAATCTACTTGCTCCTCTAATTGTAATAAAAAAGCATAATCCTTTGCTACTTCTTTTAGTGAATCAAACCTACCTGAGGCACCACCATGACCAGTATTCATATTTGTATGAAGAAAAATAACATTTGAATCAGTTTTATAATCTCGAAGTTTTGCTACCCATTTTGCTGGCTCCCAATATTGAACCTGTGAATCATGTAAACCTGTGGTAACCAATATATTTGGGTATGCATGATTCTTAACTTGATCATATGGTGAATATGACAACATATAATTATAATAATCTTTATCTTTAGGGTTACCCCATTCATCGTACTCTCCCGTTGTTAAAGGAATTGTTTCATCCAACATTGTTGTTATAACATCAACAAAAGGAACTGCTGCAATTACTCCATTATATATTTCAGGTGAGTCATTTAAAACAACACCCATTAATAAACCTCCAGCTGAACCTCCATAAGCATAAAGATGTTTGGAGGATGTGTAGCCTTGATCTATTAAGAATTTTGAACATGATATAAAATCACTAAAGGTATTTTTCTTTTTGAATAGTTTACCCTCCTCATACCAAGAACGTCCAAGGTATTCTCCACCTCTAACATGAGCTATTGCATATATAAAACCTCTATTCAACAAGCTTAATCGTGTAGATGAAAAGTATGGATCTCTGGTTATTCCATATGATCCATAAGCATATTGAAGAAGAGGTGTGTCTTTTGAAAGTTTAGTTTCTTTATGATAAATCAATGATATTGGTATTCTGACCCCATCAGTGGCTTCAGCCCAAATTCTCTTTTCTACATAATTATTTGAATTAAAATCATCATCTAGAACCTTTTGAGTTTTTAAAATAACATTTTCCTTTGAGTACATATCGAACTCCATTATTGAAGGTGGATTAGACAAAGAACTATAAGAATACCTTAACTTAGAACTAGTAAATTGAGGATTATATACACTATACAAACTATAGGTTTCTCCTTCAATTGGAAGAGAATAGCTTGGGTCATCATCCCATGAATGAATTATTAATTGATTTAATCCATTGTGTCTTTCACTAGTAACCCAAAAGTTTTCAAATAACTCTATATCCTCTAACAATACATCTTTTCTGTGATCAATAATTGTAGTCCAATGTTTAATTTCCGTATTATTTAAAGGAGCTTTAACAAGTTTAAAGTTATAGGAGTTATTATGGTTTGTTATTATATAGAAAAAATTATTGTAATGAGAGACACTATATTCAAGTCCTCTTATTCTTTCTTGTATTTTTTTAAAATTATCAGTTGGGTTATTTGCATTTAAATATTGGTGTTCGCTTGTCAATGTACTATAAGATGATATAAAAATATATTCATTAGATTTAGATTTACCAATCCCAACCTCAAATGTATTATCAGCTTCCGTATAAATCAATTCATTGACATCTTTAAATTCTATATTACACCTATAAACTTCATTTGACCTTAGGGTTTTGGGGTCCTTTTTTGTGTAAAATAAATGTTTATTATCATTTGCCCATACACTACCTCCAGTTGTGTTTTTAATATTTGTTTTAATATTTTCATTGGTAATTAAATCTTTAACATAAAGCGTATATTTTCTTCTAGATTGAGTATCAATTGCATATGACATTTTTGAATTATCAGGACTAATATTAATTCCAACAAGACTAAAGTATTCATAACCTTTTGCTTCTATATTCACATCAACTAATATCTCCTCATTAGCAGATAGAGAATCCTTCTTTCTGGTGTATATCGGATATGATTTTCCAATTTCAAACCTGGTTATATACCAGTATCCATTATAAAAATATGGAACAGAACTATCATCTTCTTTAATTCTAGCTTTCATTTCAAAAAATAATTCTTTTTGAATAGGTTTTGATTGTATTGTCAATTTGTTGTAATAATCATTTTCCCTTTCTAAATATTCAATTACTTCTGGGTTATTTCTTTCTCTAAGCCAATAATAATTATCAACTCTAATATCATCATGTATTTTGTGTTGATAGGGAATTTTTTCAGCTTTTGGAGGTGGTAGTTTCGAGTTTTCTTTCATTAAAACATTTTCATTACAAGATGAAGCAAAAATAAATGCTATTAGTGAATAATAAAACATTTTAGAACTTATCATAGTTAAAATTTTAAATTAGATAGTATTTTCATAGTATATTGATGCTGTTCGTTAGTGTAGTCTCTATGAGTCACCATTCTAATTTTTCCTTTTCCAAGCTGAATTAATCTTATATTATTTTTTTCTAAAATTTTAATAAAATCATTTTCATTACATTCTGCTTTTAAAGAAAATATTATAATATTAGTATCGATAGGTTGAACTAAATCAACATAAGATAGATTTTTTAAAACACTTCCAAGTTCTATTGCTTTTTCATGATCTTTTACCAAATCAATAATATTATTATCTAGAGCATAGTTTGCAGCAGCAGCAATATATCCTACTTGTCGCATACCTCCACCTAAAACCTTTCGAAACCTAATAGCTTTTTTTATAGTTTCAGTGCTTCCTAATAGCATTGAACCAATTGGGCAACCCAAACCTTTACTAAAACAGACAGAAATAGTATCAAATAATTTTCCGTAATCAATAGCGTTTGTGTTTGTCGCTATCATAGCATTCCATATTCTCGCACCATCAAGATGAATTGATATATTTTTTTTTTTACACAATAAGCTAATTGACCTAAGTGTTTCCAAGTTATAGCATGCCCCCCCTCCTTTATTAGATGTGTTTTCAAGACTTACTAATGTTGTTGGAGGACTATGATAAAAATCTGAAGGATTTATTACTTCTTCAATTTGATCTTTATTTAACAACCCTCTACTACCTTCAACTAATCGACAAGAAACGCCAGAATTGAAGCTGACACCTCCACCCTCATAGTGATATATGTGAGAATAGTGATCACAAATTAACTGATCACCAGGTTGAGTATGGATTTTAATAGCTACTTGATTAGACATTGTTCCAGAAGGAAAAAACAAACCCGCTTGTTTACCAAATAATTTAGCGACCCTTTCTTCAAGCTTATTTAATGTTGGATCTTCTTTAAAAACATCATCACCAACTTTCGCCTCCATCATTGAGTTTAACATTTCTTTTGAAGGAATAGTAAAAGTGTCGCTAATTAAATTTACATTCATAATTAAAAATCACATACAATTGAACCAATAGGCGAGCCATCCGGTATTTTTTCAGTTTTTAAGGGAGAAATAAGTTCAGGTTGGGACTTAAATTGACTTATTTGGTTTTGATAAAACTTAGAAAATCTAATCTCTGAATTTTTATTAAGCCATGTAGATAAATCATCTAGCTCATTATAAATTTCACCCCTAATCTGAGGGTAAACATTATTAGAATTACTTAAAATCATAAGATGTTTAAGTAAATTGGCTTGATTAATCTCTTTAATTGATTGAAAATAAGAATCAGTTGTATTTGTTTTAAATATTTCTTCGATTAATTGTAAAATAACATCATTAAAAGTCAACTGATCTTTATAAATAGCATCTTGCTGAATTAACCTTGATACTCTTTGAGGATTTAAAATCATACCTATTACAGCATCACTTAATGAATTTGCAACACCTAAATAATCAAACCCAACTCCAGTTTGTGATCCAAAACTCTCTCGATTTCGATAATTTCCAAAAGTTCTTGGACTTAATATTGAATGGAGTGATTTTGGAATTGTTAATTCCGAAGGGGAAATTGAATTCAACAAACTTTTCAAAGCGAGTTTTTGATCACTAGTATTTACAGGTGATGTTTCATATTTAATATTGCTTTTAACACCATAATCATAATTTATTCCACCAATTAACTTTACAACAGCCTGTAACTGATACCTATGCAAAAAATACATTGGAACTAGTCTATCTTCAAGAACTGAATAATTTTCACCAAATCTAATATGATCTAAAGAAAATTGATTCATGGCTATCTTTCTGATTTTTAATAAATTATCTAATTCATTGGTCGCAATTGCTCCATTATCCCATAAATGTGATTTTGGGTGAGCACCGCCAATTGGTCTTGAATCAGAATCAGAAATAAATCTATGACCATTTATATAGCTTTTTTCTAATATATTTTGAAGTGCAAAGTTTTCATCAATTTCATCAGAAAAAACTGAATAATTATATGAAACACTAACCTTATCCCAATCTCCTATTCCTATAGCGTAGGCATTATCATAATTTATTTTTCCTTCAATAATGCTTAATGTAGGATGTGGATAATCCATAACCGAAGATCTATTATTTGCACTTGCAGCAAAATTATGAGCAAACCCTAATGTGTGTCCAATTTCATGTGCTGATAATTGTCGAATTCTTGCCAAAGCCATTTCTAAAGCTTTTTTATCCTTATTGTTGTTGATTTTAAATGGTGATTCAGTTAAACCTAAAGCAATCATAAAATCCTGTCTAATTCTTAAACTACCCAGACTTACTTGCCCTTTTAAAATCTCTCCAGTTCTTGGATCAATTATACTGGCTCCGTAACTCCAACCTCTTGTAGAGCGATGAATCCATTGAATAACATTATACCTAACATCGAGAGGATCAGCATCATCTGGCAATATTTTTACCTGAAATGCATTTTTAAAGCCTATATTCTCAAAAGCTTGATTCCACCATCTACCCCCCTCTAGTAATGCTGACCTAACTGGCTCAGGTGTTCCATTGTCAAGATAATAGACTATTGGCTCAATTGGTTCACTGATTTTTAATTCAGGATTTTTCTTTTCTAAACGATGTCTAACCACATATTCTTGAAGTGTGGGTTCGTTTACAGGAGTTGCATAATCATAAAACCTAAATGCATTTACTCCACTCCTTGGATCAAAGCGTCTCATTTTAAAGTCTAATGGAGGTAATTCAATGAAAGAGTGGTGTTGATTAACTGATACTGCATCAGCAGATGGAGTTACAGTCTTTATCAAACTGCCTTGAGGCTGACCAGTAAAAGTTAGTTGAATATCAAATTCAATATTTTTAGGAAAAGCCTTTGTCCGTTTAAGTTCCATTGAGGATCTTGACTTGTTGACAGAATAAGAACCTTGCTTTCTAGACTTTAATCTTTGCGACACTCCATGCGTATCATTTAACAAAAACTCGTTTAAATCAATTACATATCCATTTTTATTAGATTCCTTAATCGGAAAACTCCATATAACTGATTTTGCAAATGCTTGTTTAATTGATTTTTTTTCTAAATAATTGTTTGAATTTGCACGATATTTTTGATTTGGTTCAACTAATAACAGCTTATTTCCTGCTTTTTTAAAGTATACTACTCTCCTACCCCCAAGTTGTCCTCTGTCTAAACCAATATCATTACTTCCAATTCCTTCACTTAAGCTATTTACATACAAAAACTGCTTTTCCAATTCTTTAACCTCTAAATAAATATGGTCATTAGTGTTGTCATAATAAAAATTAAAATACCCTAAATAAGATTTCATTGAATCATATTTAGATGTTTTAACTCTAGACTTGCCTTTATTTTTTCTTATTTCTTTGCGTTGAGCGATAATATTTACAGATAAAAACATTAGCAATAAACCCAATACGAATTTTTTATTTTTCATTTATATTGATTTTAAATAAAACTAATAAAAATAGAGACATGTAGGTTTACATTTTATATTAATAAAAATTTTTATTAATCGTATAATAAAAGCTAAGCTTAGATCGATAATACCAATAAAGTAAATTACTTTAGCTAAACAACTTTTAAAACATGCTCACTACAGAAATATTTAAAGAGCTTATAGATCGCCTTGGCGCGTTAAGGAGGTATCTTTGACATACCTGCAAAGGAAATAGAAATTTCAAATAAAGAGGAAAAAACTTTATCTCCAAATTTTTGGAATAATCCTGAAGATGCAGAATCATTTATGCGTGAACTTCAATCTCAAAAAAAATGGGTTATAGATTATAACCTAATTCGAGATAAATTGGAAGAATTAGAAATTTTATTAGAATTTTTAAGCGATGGAGAGGCTAGCCAGAATGAGCTGGATGACTTATACAAAGAAATCATAGAGCTTTTTGAGAAATTAGAGTTTAAGAACATGTTGTCTGATGAAGGAGATAATCTTTCTGCAATACTTCAAATAACTGCTGGAGCTGGTGGTACGGAAAGTTGTGATTGGGCAGAAATGTTAATGAGAATGTATTTAATGTGGGGGGAAAAAAATGGATTTAAATTAAAAGAACTAAATCATCAGGCAGGAGATGTAGCTGGAGTTAAAACAGTAACTATTGAATTGCAAGGTGAATTCGCCTTTGGATGGTTAAAAAGTGAGAATGGAGTTCATAGATTAGTTAGAATTTCTCCTTTTGACAGCAACGCTAAAAGACATACTTCTTTTGCTTCTGTTTATGTCTACCCCTTGGTTGACGATACAATTGAAATAATTATAAATTCTTCAGACATAACCTGGGAAACTATGCGTTCAAGTGGAGCTGGAGGGCAAAATGTGAATAAAGTTGAAACAGCTGTTAGATTAAGACACAAACCATCAGGAATAGTTATTGAAAACTCAGAAACAAGATCTCAGCTAGAAAATAAAGGAAAAGCAATGCAGTTACTCAAATCTCAATTATATGAAATTGAATTACAAAAGAAAATGTCTGCAAGAGAAGAAATAGAGTCATCAAAAATGAAAATTGAATGGGGTTCACAAATAAGAAATTATGTGATGCATCCCTATAAGTTAATAAAAGATGTCAGGTCTAAGGTTGAAACTAACGATGTAGATGCTGTAATGAATGGTTCAATCGATAAGTTTCTAAAAGGATATTTAATGTATATGGGACAGAAAAATAATGATGATGACGAAATATAAAACCTATTAAAGTCGATTTTTATTAAAGTTTTCCAATCCTTTATTCAACCAGTTTTTAAATACAGTTTTATCTGCATATTGAATAGGATCGTTTAGCAGCTCTCCATCAGAGGTTATTAAAACATAAAATGGCTGTGATGCTGTTTTAAAATTTAAATATTGAAAAGTTGACCACTTTTGTCCAATAGTTTTAATATTTTTCAATGTTCCATTTAATCGTTTTATACTAAATTGATTTTCTTTTATCAATTCATTTCTATCATCTACATAAAGCGAAACTAATACTATCTCATTATTTAAAATTTCAAATACTTGTGGGTCAGACCAAACATTTTCTTCCATTCTTCTACAATTGACACAAGCCCAACCAGTAAAGTCAATTAGAATTGGTTTATTTGTCTTCTCAGCAATAACTCGACCATCAAAAAAATCTTTATTGCAATCTAAATTAAGAGGACATTCGTTATTTGAGTCATTTATACTATAAAAAAGTGGAGGAGGAAAGCCACTTAATAACTTTAAGTTATTTCCTTTTACTAATAAACCCTGAACAAGGTATATGGTGAAGAAAACAAAAAATAATCCAATTGATTTTCTAAAAATTTTTATTTTATGTTTAACCTCATGTGGAAAATGAAATATTCCAAATAAATATAGTGCTGTTAGCAAAGATATTAATGCCCATATTGATACAAAAACTTCACGTTTTAATATTCCCCAATGAGAAACTAAATCTGCATTTGATAAAAACTTTAAAGCTAAAGCCAGTTCAATAAAGCCAATAACAATATTTGTTGTGTTAAGCCAGGTGCCAGATTTAGGAATAAGCTTTAAGCTTTTTGGAAACAAAGAGAACAAGCCAAAAGGCAACGCCAAGGCTATCCCAAAACCAAGCATACCAAATGATAATTGTGCTGCACCACCATCAGATGTTAGCGATCCTGCTAACAAAGAACCTAATATTGGTCCAGTACATGAAAAAGAAACAATTGACAATGTTAAAGCCATGAAGAATAAACCCATTACACCTTTCCATTTTGAAGATGCAGAATCAGAAAAATTAGACCATTTATTAGGCAAAGTAAGTTCGTAAAATCCGAAAAATGAAAAAGCAAAAAATATAAACACAAAAAAGAATATTAAATTAACAACAACATTAGTTGCAATTACATTTAATATTTCAGGATCTAAAGAGTCAAATAGATGAAATGGAAGACTTAATAAAACGTATATAAGAATTATAAAAAATGAATATATAAAAGAATCTTTCACCCCTTTTGATCTTGATTTTACATTTTTAATAAAATATGAAACTGTAAGAGGAATCATTGGAAACACACAAGGAGTTAATAAGGCTAGAATACCTCCTAACATTCCTAACATAAATATTTTCCAATTACTTTTATTTGAATTATTATTTTTATTATTTGTTAAATATTCCGATTCAGATAAATTTAATTTTAAAGAATTGGCTATGGATATACTTTTTTCATCAATTGAAACACTTTTTGATACAACATTATTTTTGAGACTGAAATTAAATGGTTCAGACCTAAATACGCACAATTTATCATCACATGCTTGATATTCAACTGTACCTGATATTGAGTCTATGGAATCATTAATTTGAATTTCGAGTTCAAATAAAGCATTCTTTTCAAAATATTTTAAATCTTTTTCAAAAATAGGATCATATGAAATAATGCTTTCTCCTTCACTAACTTTTAGTATTGAACTATATGGCTCTTCTTCAAATAAAAACATTGTTGAAAGAGGTGGTTCGTTTTCTATAAATTGGGAGTACATATGCCAATTATCCTCAATCTTGGCTTCAAACTTTAAAGCTATGGTCGAATCACTTATCACCTCATAACTAAAGTTCCATTTTACAGGCTCTATTGCATCTTGAGATTTTAATAAATTTAATGATATTACAAAAAAAAGTAGAAGTAATCTTTGCATTTTTCTATGATAAATCGATACGAATATACATCCTTTTATTTGAATTTATATTAGATAAAAACCTTCTGTCTGCTCTTTTTCCAATAACCCATACAACCATATTATTAGAAGTTAAAATCCATTGATTTTCTTTTTCAAATGAAGAAAATTTTTCATCTTTAAAATATTTACTCAATTTTTTTCTACCAGACATTCCTGTTGGATAAAAATATGCGCCAACATAAGGCTTCTTAATTTCTAATATCGAGTTTAGCAATGAAGGATCAACTTCAATTGAATTAATTATATCATGAAGTGGCTCTAGACTTATTTCAATATTAAATGGAAATTTCAACTTTTGTGGAATTAAATTAATTTCATGAGACATTTTAATTTGTTCTATTTTTTTTCTTAAAATAAGACATTCGCGATCTCTTAACAATTCGTGAGAGTCAGAAGATATTAATTTGCCTGGAGACGAGTTAATCAATTTTTCCAACTCCAATGGATGAATAAATCCGTATTGTTTAAAAATTGCATGTAAAAAAAATTCTTTAGGACTTAGCTTGTTTATATCCTTAAGGTCTATTTTAATACCTGTTTCAATATTTATAAAAAAATTTTTTTTAAAATCATCTATTTGAATATTTAATGCTTTGCTAGCATCACCAATATGATTGATAGTTTTTTGAAAATATTTTTCAAGATCAGGTATGATCTTTTTCCATTCTGGAATAACTAAATTCCTTATTGAGTTTCTTAAATAATCATTCTTTAAATTACTTTTATCTTCATTCCATTTAAGATTATTTTCATTAGCATATGCTAAGAGCTCTTCCTTGGTGTAATTCAATAGTGGTCTTATTAATTTATTTGTTTCAGGTATACCAATCAAACCGTTTATACCACTACCCCTGCTGATGTTAATTAAAAATGTTTCTAATTGATCATTTAGATGATGTGCAGTTATTACGCAAGAAATGTCATTCTCAATTAATAAATCATTAAACCAATTATACCTAATGTCTCTAGCGGCCATTTGAATTGAACACTTGTTTTTCTTAGAATATTCAATAGTGTCAACTTTTTTAAGAAATAAATCAACATCTAAACTATTTGCTAAATTTTTAACTAAAATAGCATCGTTGTCACTATGCTTTCCTCTTAGATTGTAATTACAATGCGCAATACAAAACTTAAATTTTGAATTAGAAAATAAATGCGTTAGAACAATACTGTCAACTCCTCCACTTACAGCTAAAAGAGATTTTTTATTCTTGAGCTGCGGATATAAGTCTTCTATTTTTAAAGATTTTATACTCATCTAAGAGCAAAATTAACTATTAATAGACGTTTTATGAATTTAATATTGTAATTAAAACTTATATAAATGAAAGTTTTGTTGAAAAAACATACTAAATCAAAGATTTTTTTAAACATAATTAAATTAAATAGCTAAAAATAAATAATATGATAAAAATAAATAGGAATTGAGTTTATTAAATTATTATTATGATATTTGACGTCATGAAATTTTTATCAATTTCTCGCATATTATTTATCTCTGGACGCCCTAACTTTCAACGTCCCGCCTAAGGGCATTACATATATATGGAATCTAGGTGAGTCCGGTTCCTAAAAAATTTTCAACTTTTTTATTAATTATTATTTTTTCTAATCATGGATATTGAAATTTCAAATCCGACACATCTACATCATGCAAATAAAATTTCAGCTTGCATTGATGCTTCAGCAAAAGTTAGAGGCACCGGTATAGCAAGAAGATCCCCTGCATATATTTCTGAAAAGATAGAAAAAGGAAATTCAGTCATTGCTTCGATAAATAATGAATTTGCAGGGTTTTGCTATATAGAAATATGGGATCATGGTGATTATGTAGCTCATTCTGGTTTAATTGTTGATCCAAAATTTAGAGGCAAAGGTTTAGCTAGGAAAATTAAAAAAAAGATTTTTGAACTTTCTAGAAAAAAATTTCCAATAGCAAAATTATTTGGAATAACCACAGGTCAAGCTGTTATGAAAATAAATTATGAACTAGGCTATAAACCCGTTCATTTTTCTGAGCTAACTAAAAACCCTGAATTTTGGAAAGGATGTCAGACATGTAAGAATTATGATGTGCTTAATCGAACCGAAAGAAAATTATGTCTTTGCACAGGTATGCTATATGAGTCCAATAAAAAAAAGTAAAATGAAAAAACTAGTTCTTGCCTATAGTGGTGGTCTTGATACATCTTATTGTATAATGAAGCTTTCTCAAGAAGGCTACCAGGTCCATGCAGTTTCAATAAACACAGGTGGTTTCACAACAAATGACATAAGGAAACAAAAAAATAAAGCCATTAAACTTGGTGCAAAATACTATGAATCAATTAACGCTCTAAATTCATTTTATGAGAAAATTATAAAATACTTAATATTTGGAAATGTTTTAAAAAATAATACTTACCCGTTATCTGTTAGTTCAGAAAGAATTATTCAAGCAATTGAAGTAATTAACTATGCTAAAAGTATAGATGCTAAATATGTTGCACATGGAAGTACGGGCGCTGGAAACGATCAAGTACGTTTTGATTTAATTTTTCAAATATTAGCACCTAATATAGAAATAATTACTCCAATTAGAGATCAAAGATTATGTAGAAAAGATGAAATTAAATACTTGAAATTAAATGGAATTAACATTTCATGGAAAAATGCTCAATATTCTATAAATCAAGGTTTATGGGGTACTAGTGTTGGGGGTAACGAAACTTTGACTTCACTTAACGGCTTACCTGAAAAGGCTTATCCAAGTCAATTAGTTGAGACAGAATCAAAAAAAATAACCCTTGAGTTTAATAATGGACAGGTGGTAGCATTAAATGGAAAAGAAGGTGATTCTGTTATTTTAATTAATAAGCTACAAAAAATAGCTAAAGGTTTTGCTATTGGAAGAGGTATTCATGTAGGTGATACTATTATAGGTATTAAAGGGCGTGTTGGATTTGAAGCAGCAGCTCCTCTAATAATAATCAATGCTCATCATTTATTAGAAAAGCATACCCTATCTAAATGGCAACAATTTCAAAAAGAGCAATTAGCAAATTTTTATGGAATGCTTTTACATGAAGGAAACTATCTAGATCCAGTTATGAGAGATATAGAAGCCTTTTTACAAAAGAGTCAAAAAACTGTTAATGGGAAAGTTTTTTTAAAGCTTCACCCTTATAGATTCGAACTGGAAGGTATTAAATCTAAAAATGATTTAATGAATACGTCATTTGGAGACTATGGAGAAATGAATAAGAACTGGTCGGCAATTGATGCAAAAGGTTTTATAAAAATAACGTCAAACGCACATAAAATTCATAAAAGCATAAATAACAAAGAATGAAAACAGCAGGAATTATTGGAGGATCTGGTTATACAGGTGGAGAATTAATTCGATTATTAATCAATCATCCAAAAATAGAATTAGAATTTGTTTATAGCAGGACTAAGCAAAACAAACTTATAAGTGATACTCACCCTGATTTATTAGGGAGTACTATCTTATGTTTTACAAATAAAATTAATGAACAAGTTGAGGTAGTTTTTCTTTGTTTAGGGCATGGAAAATCTTTTAAATTTTTAGAGGATAACATTTTTTCTGATTCTACTATAATTATTGATTTAAGTAATGATTTTCGTTTAAAGCAAGACAATACGTTTAAAGGAAGAAAATTTGTTTATGGGCTACCAGAATATAAAAAAGAAAATATTAAAGCTGCAAATGCTATATCTAATCCAGGGTGCTTTGCAACTGTAATTCAGTTAGCATTATTACCTTTAGCAAAACACAGACTACTTAATAGTAAGGTTCATGTCAATGCTACTACTGGTAGTACTGGAGCTGGAGCCCAATTCTCTTCAACAAAACATTTTAGTTGGAGGAATAATAATCTTTCGTGGTACAAGCCTTTTGCTCATCAACATTTGGGAGAAATTACTGAAACACTTTCAAGTCTTCAAAATAATGAGACAAATCTTATTTTTCTTCCCCATAGGGGTGATTTTACCCGAGGAATTTTTTCAACAGCCTATCTTGAATATAAAGGAACGGTTAAGGAAGCTGAAAAATTATATAATGATTTTTATTTAGATGCTCCCTTTACACATATCTCAGAAAATGAAATTGATTTAAAAAATGTAGTTAATTCTAACAACTGCTTTATTCATTTATATAAACATGAAAATCTTTTATTAATTACCTCTGTAATTGATAATTTAATAAAAGGTGCTTCAGGTCAAGCTGTACAAAACCTCAATTTAATGATGGGATGGAATGAAAATTTAGGTTTGAAACTAAAATCAAGTATATATTAAATAGAATTAAAATGAAAATAGCCATTATAGGGACAGGAAATCTAGGATTGAGTATTGCCAAAGGGCTTATAATCAATGATATAATTACTAAGCTTTATCTAACTAAAAGAAATTGTGAAGATTTGAAAAAATGGAATGAAAATCAAAATATAACAGTAACTAATGATAATAGAGAAGCTGTATCAAACTCTGATATATTAATTTTCGCAGTACAACCAAGTCAGTTTGAAAATATTCTTAAAGAAGTTGTAGATCTGTTAAATGAAAAACATGTTATAATATCAACTATAACCGGTTTCAAAATTAATCGAATTGAATCTATTGTTAGCACAAACTATCCTATTATAAGATCAATGCCAAATACTGCTATATCTGTTGGTAAGTCAATGACATGTTTATGTAGTAATAAAACCGGAAAGAAACGTATTGATATTGCTACTGCAATATTTAACGCTCTTGGAACTTCAATTATAATTGAAGAGCAACATATGCAAGCTGCTACAGTTCTTTGTGCTAGTGGAATTGCTTTCTGGATGCGACTTATTAGAGCAACTACTCAAGGTGGAGTTCAATTAGGTTTTGATGCAAATGAATCAATGAAAATGTCAATGTATACTGCACTAGGAGCCGCTACTTTATTAATAGATACTGGATCCCATCCAGAAAAAGAAATTGATAAAGTGACAACTCCAAGAGGATGTACTATAACAGGCCTAAATGAAATGGAACATCAAGGTTTGAGTTCGTCTCTCATTAAAGGCATAGTGGCATCTTTTGAAAAGATTAATGAAATCTCAAAACAATAATATGAAACTATTTGATGTTTACCCTTTATATGATGTTAACCCTACAAAAGCAAAAAATGTATTTGTTTATGATAAAGATGGAAAAGAATATCTTGATCTTTATGGAGGACATGCTGTTATTTCAATAGGTCATTCTCATCCAGATTATATTAAAAACATATCTAGTCAATTAAATAAAATTGGGTTTTATTCAAACTCAGTAATAAACCCTCTACAAAAAGAACTGGCAAATTCAATTGAAAGTTTATCGGGTTGTTATAATTATCGATTATTCATATGTAACTCAGGAGCTGAATCAAATGAAAACGCATTAAAACTTGCTTCAATGCATACTGGAAAGAAAAGAGTTATCGCCTTTAAAAATTCATTTCATGGAAGAACAAGTGCGGCTATTGCAGCAACAGATTTTAGAAGTTTTCATTCTCCTTTAGACCAACAACAAAAAGTAACGTTTATTTCACTTAATGATATTTATGCTTTAGAAAATGAATTAAAAATAGGTGATGTTTGCGCAGTTTTATTTGAATCAATTCAGGGTTATGGTGGCTTAGATGAGCCAAGTGAAGAATTTATCTTATCAATAGAAAAAATGTGTAAGAAATACGAAGCTTGTTTAATTGCTGACGAAGTACAGTCTGGTTTTGGTAGATCTGGAAAATTCTTTGCCTTCCAAAAATACAATATTGAACCACATTTTATTTGCATGGGAAAAGGAATGGGGAATGGTTTTCCTGTTGGAGGAGTTCTTATTCACCCAAATATAAAGGCTAAATATGGAATGTTAGGAACAACATTTGGCGGAAATTACCTTGCGTGCTCAGCTTCAATAACTGTTTTAGATGTTATTAAAAGAGAGAAACTCCAAGAAAATGCTAAAATTATGGGAGATTATTTTGTTAAAAAAGCGAAAAGCATTTCTCAAGTAATTAGAATTAAAGGTCGAGGGTTGATGTTAGGTTTAGAGTTTGACTTTCAAGTTAGTGACCTTAGAAAAAAATTAATTTATGATAAGAAAATATTTACTGGTGGAAGTGGTAATAAAAACCTATTGAGGATTTTACCGCCTTTAACCATTCAAAAGACTCATTTTGATAAATTTTTTAAAGCATTAAAAGAATTGTTATGAAAAATTTTATCAAGCTAGAAGATCTAACAAATTTTAACGAAACACTTTCACAAGCAATTGACTTAAAAAAAAACATTACTAAATATAGTGCCCTAGGTAAAGGAAAAACATTAGGAATGTTATTTTTTAATCCTAGTTTAAGAACAAGGTTAAGTACACAAAAAGCTGCAAACAGTCTTGGGGTTCATTCAATGATAATGAATTTTAGTAATGAAGCTTGGGCTTTAGAATTTGAAAATGGGACAAGAATGACTGGAATACGATCCGAACATATTAAAGAAGCTGCTGGAGTAGTCTCGCAATACTTTGATATGGTGGCTATAAGGGCATTTGCCTCTCTGACTAACAAAGAAAAAGATGAAGCAGAAATTGTATTAAACAGTTTTTCAAAGTATGCAACTATTCCAATTATTAACATGGAAAGTGCTACGGCGCATCCACTTCAAGCTCTTGCTGATGCTATTACACTAACAGAACATAGGACACCTCATCGTCCTAAAATAGTTTTAACCTGGGCGCCTCATCCCAAAGCACTTCCACATGCAGTGGGGAACTCTTTTACAAAGATGATGAAAAATATTGATGCTGAATTTATAATAGCTAATCCCGAAGGATACGCTTTGAATCCAGAAATAACAAAAGGGGTGAAAATATATACAAATCAAGATAAAGCTATTGAAGGAGCCGATTTTGTATATGCAAAAAGCTGGTGTTCTTATGAGCAATATGGTCAAATATTAAGAACTGATGACAAATGGATGATAACCCCAAAAAAAATGAAACTCACCAATAATGCTAAATTCATGCACTGTCTTCCTGTAAGAAGAAATGTTGTTGTAGCAGATAGTGTTTTGGATAATCCTAATTCGTTGGTTATAAAACAGTCAGAAAATAGAATTTATGCTGCACAAGCAGTTTTAAAAGAAATTTTAGAAAATGGATAAACTTTTTGTTGTCAAAATTGGAGGTAATGTAATTGAAAATTCTGCAAAATTAGAATCTTTTTTACAAGATTTTACTGCGCTAAAAGGATTCAAAATATTAATTCATGGTGGGGGTAAAAAAGCTACAGAAATGGCCGATAAACTAAATATTCCTGTTCAAATGATCGAAGGAAGAAGAATCACAAATGAAGATAATTTAGACGTCATCACTATGATGTATGGAGGGAAAATTAACAAAAATATTGTAGCAAAGCTACAAGCATTGAATTGTAACGCTATTGGACTCTCGGGGGCAGACGGTAATTCAATCTCAGCAGTAAAAAGGTCTGTGAAAGATATTGATTATGGATTTGTTGGAGACATTACGGAAATCAATTTAAACTTGTTTTTATTATTGTTAGAAAATGCTCTAACCCCTGTATGTTGTGCAATATCACATGATAAAAATGGTCAGCTTTTAAATACCAATGCAGATACTATAGCATCAGCTATTGCAAAAAGTCTTTCAAATTATTTTGAAGTGTCTTTATGGTATTGTTTTGAAAAAAATGGCGTTCTAGGATCTATTAGTGACGAGCAAAGTGTAATTGAGTTGATTAATCCCAAAACTTATGATAACCTTAAATCAAAGGGAATTGTCAATTTAGGGATGATCCCAAAAATTGATAATTGTTTTGATGCTCTCCAAAATGGAGTAAAAATGGTTAAAATTGGATCACCAAAAATGATTAATGTTAATGAAGCTCATACAACTCTAATTTTATAATATGAAAAAGGAATTGACAGAAAAGGCAATAGTATTATTAAAAGACTTGATTAGCATTCAATCTTTTTCAGGTGAAGAAGACAAAACTGCAAATAGAATTGAAAAGTGGTTCATTGAAAACGAGATTATATTTAACAGATCGAAAAATAATATTTGGGCATTAAACAGATATTACGATTCAAACAAACCTACTCTTCTTTTAAACTCTCACCATGATACTGTAAAACCAAACACTGCATATACTAGAAACCCATACAAAGCTGACATTGAAAACGGAAAAATATATGGCTTAGGCAGTAATGATGCAGGTGGTGCATTAGTTTCTCTTATTGCATTATTCACTTTTTATTATAAACAAAAAAAATTAAAATACAACCTTGTAATTGCAGCATCAGGTGAAGAGGAAATTGCAGGGATCAACAGCTTGAGAGGTTTAATTCCTAAACTACCTTCAATTGATCTTGCAATTATTGGAGAACCTACCGAGATGAATTTAGCGATTGCAGAAAAAGGTTTAATTGTATTTGATGGTGTTATAAACGGTACTGCAACTCATGCGGCACATTATAACAATGATAGTGCAATTATGAAATTACCTAAAGTATTAGAATGGTTTGAAAATTTTTCATTTGAAAAAAAATCAAATTTATTAGGTCCAGTGAAAATTACGATTACACAAATTCATTCTGGGAAAGAACATAATGTAATTCCAGCCAAAGTAAATTTAGTAATTGACGTTAGAGTAAATGATAAATATACTAATGAAGATGTTTCAGAAATCCTAATGAAGGAAGCTCCCTGCAAGTTAATTCCAAGATCTTTGGGGTTAGGGTCTTCATCTATAGACATAAATCATGAATTGGTTCAGTCAGGAATTAGTATTAAGAGAATTACGTACGGCTCTACTACCCTTTCAGATCAAGCTGCATTAAGTTGTCCATCATTAAAAATGGGTCCAGGTTTATCGACTAGATCCCATACAGCCAATGAATATATATATATTAATGAAATTGATGAAGCAATTGAAATTTATATACAGCTATTAAAAAAAATTTTATAAAAAGGATTAATATGAAAATCTGGGGAGAAAATAAAAAAATAAATGAAAAAGTAGATCAATTTACTGTAGGAAATGATCGTAAATATGATCTTAAACTAGCTAAATATGATTGTGAAGCTTCAATTGCTCATGCCAAAATGTTATATGAAATAGGAATTTTAACAGAACACGAAGCGAATAAGATCTGTGAAGTATTATTAGAAATTAAAATTCAAGCTCAAAATGGAAACTTTACTATTGAAAATAAATTTGAAGATATGCATTCAAAAATTGAATATATTTTGATTGACAAATTAGGGAATATTGGTAAAAAAATTCACACAGCTAGATCAAGAAATGATCAAGTTTTAGTTGCAATGCATTTATACTTAAAGAATGAAATTTCATTAATAAAATTAGAAACCAAAAATTTATTTGATTTGCTAATTAATTTATCTGAAAAACATAAAGCAGATTTACTGCCTGGTTATACACATTTTCAAACAGCTATGCCGACTTCATTTGGAATGTGGTTTTCTGCTTATGCAGAAAGCCTAATTGATGATGTTCAGTTTTTAAATACAGCGTATTGTTTATCAGATCAAAATCCTTTAGGGAGTGCGGCAGGTTTTGGAAGTTCTTTTCCTATAAACAGAGAATTAACTACAAAGCTTTTAGGCTTTAAAACTCTTAAATTTAATTCTACTGCTGCTCAAATGAGTCGAGGAAAAGTTGAAAAATCAACTGCAATAGCTATAAGTATACTAGGAAGTACCCTTGCAAAATTATCAATGGATATATGTTTATACATGGGACAAGATTATGAGTTTATTTCTTTTCCTGACAACCTGACTACTGGATCGAGTATAATGCCTCATAAAAAGAATCCCGATATATTTGAATTAATTCGAGGCAAGTGTAATATGCTTCAAGGAATTCCTTATCAATTGTCTATTCTAATGAGCAATCTTCCAAGTGGATACCATAGAGAATTTCAATTAACAAAAGGCCCTATAATTAATGCTATTGAAGAATTAAAATCATGTTTAGAGATTTTAATTTTTAGTTTACCACAAATTAAAATCTCTAAAAAAATTACCAATCAAAAAAAATATGACACCCTATTTAGTGTGGATACTTTATATGCTGAAGTAAATAAAGGTAAACCATTTAGAGATGTATATATTGAATACAAAAAGAGTATTAAAACTGGAAAATTCAAACCAAATAGATCAGTAAAACATTCACATACAGGAAGTATTGGAAACCTATCTTTAGAAAAAATAAAACATAAGTTTGAAAAAATGTTCTAAATATGTAGCGGGCGATTATCAGTAGCAGCAAGAGCAGCTTCTTTTACTGCTTCGGCATATGTTGGATGAGAGTGACTCATTCTAGAAATATCTTCTGCCGAGGCTCTAAACTCCATAGCTGTTACTGCTTCTGCAATAAGATCTGCGACTCTAGCCCCTACCATATGAACTCCTAAAACTTCATCAGTTTCGGAATCAGCTAATATTTTAACAAAACCATCTGTATCCATGCTAGCTCTTGCTCTTCCTAGAGCTCTCATTGGGAATTGACCAACTTTGTAATCAATTCCTTCAGATTTTAACATTTCTTCTGTTTTTCCAACTGAGGAAACTTCTGGCCATGTATATATCACATTTGGAATAAGATTGTAATCAATGTGAGGTTTTTGACCAGCAATAATTTCTGCAACCATAACTCCTTCCTCTTCAGCTTTATGAGCCAACATAGCTCCCCTAACAACGTCTCCAATTGCAAAAATATTTGAATTACTAGACTGAAGCATTTCATTTACAATAACTTCTCCTTTTTCATTTAGTTTCACTCCAGCTGCTTCTGAATTTAAACCATCAGTAAAAGGCTTTCTTCCAACAGAAACAAGACAGTAATCACCTTCGAAAGTTATCTCAGATTTGTTCTTATCTAATGCTTTTACAATTACTCCTTCTTTTAAACGATCAACTTGAACTACTGAATGTGAAAAATAAAACTTTATACCTTGTTTTTTTAAAACCTTAGTTAGCTCTCTGGATATACTAGAATCCATGATTGGTGTAATACGGTCTGCATATTCTATAACAGAAACTTCAGAACCGATTCGACGATATACTTGACCTAGCTCAAGACCTATAACTCCTCCCCCTATTACAACCATATGTTTGGGGATTTCTTTCAATGAAAGAGCCTCAGTAGATGTAATAATTCTTTCTTTATCAATTTTAGCAAAAGGTAAAGTGGTTGGTTTAGATCCTGTAGCAATTATTGTATTTTTAGATTCAATAACTTCAGATTTATCAGATTCAATTTTAATATGAGTTGAGTCTTGAAAACTACCAATACCATGAAAAACATCAATTTTATTTTTATCCATTAAATAATTTATACCCTTAGTTGTTTGATCAACAACAGATTGCTTTCTTGCAATCATTTTTTTAAGGTTAACCTTTATCTCTCCAGAAATTTCTATTCCGTGAGTATTAAAGTTTTTAATAGCTTCCTCATAATGATGAGATGAATCAAGTAGCGATTTTGAAGGAATGCATCCTACGTTTAAACAAGTGCCTCCTAAAGATTTATATTTTTCAATTAAAGCAGTTTTGAGTCCTAATTGAGAGCATCTTATGGCCGCAACATATCCGCCAGGACCTGAGCCAATTACAGTAACATCATATGATTTCATACTATCCGTTTGATTATAATGTAAAATTAGTTAGAAAATTCTTAACATTGTACAAATAGATATCATCTTAAATTAAAAGTTTTGAATAAAGTAAAATCACTTCCTATTGTCTCATCATTAATTCCATTGATAATGCTTATACTGCTCCTAGCATATAATGTTTTTGTTTTTGGAGATGATGCACTCTCAGGATCAAATCAATTTATTTTATTAATTGGTGCTTCTATTGCTGCAACTGTTGGTTTTTATTACAAAGTATCTTATAAGAAAATGCTAGTTAAAGTTGCAGATAATTTTCAATCAGTAGCGGGTGCAATTTTAATTTTACTTTTTGTAGGCGCATTAGCGGGAACTTGGCTAGCAAGTGGAGTAATTCCAGCTATGATATATTATGGGTTAAAAATTCTGCATCCTACCATATTTCTTCCCTCTTGTATAATAATATGTGCCATAATATCTATTGCAACAGGAAGCAGCTGGACTACTTCGGCAACAGTAGGGATTGCATTAATTGGAATTGGTAAGGCATTAGGCTTACCACCGGGAATGATTGCAGGTGCTGTTATATCTGGCGCGTATTTTGGAGATAAGTTATCTCCTTTAAGTGACACTACAAACTTAGCTCCAGCAATGTCTGGAGGGGATTTATTTACTCATATTAAATATATGACCTTAACTACTTTTCCTAGTATAATAATAACAATAATAGTATTTATAATGCTCGGTTTTTTTCAAGAGCAAAAAGGAGCAGCTGATATTTTAACTTTATTAAATCAAATAGAATTAAAATTTAATATTAATTATTGGTTATTCATAGTTCCAGCATTTGTAATCTTTTTAATTTCAAGAAAAACACCACCGCTTATAGCTCTTTTAGCCGGTACAATATTAGGAGCAATTTTTGCATTGATTTTTCAACCTGATATTGTTTTAGCTTTAAGTGGCGAAAAAACCTATAATTTTTCCAGTGCTTATAAAGGAATCTTGAATGCGATTTCAGTAAGTAGTCAAATAGAAACTGAAAATAAACTCTTATATGATCTTTTTTCATCAGGAGGGATGAAGGGAATGTTAGACACTATCTGGCTTATAATATGTGCAATGGTTTTTGGAGGGGTAATGGAGGCTATTGGTGCACTCTCTTCCATTACAAATACACTTTTAAATTGGGCTAAAAACACTTTTCAATTATTCGCAAGTACAGTTGCAACATGTTTAACAATTAATTTAACTGCCTCAGACCAATATTTAGCAATTGTAATTCCAGGAAAGATGTTTTCAAAAGCATATAAAGATCGGAATCTTGCTCCAGAAAATCTAAGTAGAACACTTGAGGATTCGGGGACTGTTACATCTGCATTAATTCCATGGAACACTTGTGGAGCATACCAATCAAGTGTTCTCAACGTAGGAGTAAGTGAATATTTTATATATGCGATTTTTAATTGGATAAGTCCATTCATGACTCTTCTATATGCCCTATTAAAAATAAAAATACGTTCTTTAAAATAGTGTTCATAAATAAATATTGAAAATAAATCAAATCATTACTAATTTGTATTTTTGTAACTAATATTTTGATATTGTAAAAAACAAATGGCTTTAAGTAAAAAAAAGAATCCAACTTCCAAAGAAACTATTAGACAAAGAACTATTATTTTAGGAAGTTTTTTAGTTTTAATAAGCTTAATTCTTTTCGTCTCTTTTACGTCATACCTATTAACTTGGGAGGTTGATCAATCAACATTAACATCATTTCAAGATCGTGACGTACAAACTGAAAATATTTTAAGTAAAATAGGTGCATGGCTTGGGCATTTATTTATTTTTAATCTTTTTGGTATTTCTTCATATATTTTTAGTTATTTATTTTTCATTACTGGTTCTATCTTATTTTTTGATATTTCTCGAAAAAGTTTAATTATTAAATGGTCTTGGGGATTAAACTATATTTTATTTGGTTCACTTTTTCTTAGCTTTTTTCATGACGAATTTCCTGTTATTGATGGGGTTGTTGGTTATGAATTATCTAATCTTATCACTGATTACACAGGTTTCTTAGGTTTCAGCTCTATAATCTTTTTCTATTTTTTATGTATCATCGTTTTTCATTGGAATTTTACTCCTGAAAAAATCTATCAATATTTTAAAAAACCTGATACTAAAGCTAAGGAAGATCTTGACATTGATGAAAATGATTTAATTCAAAGTGAAGCATCTAATTTAAATATTGAAAAGTCAAATTTCTCTAACTCCAAAATTAAAGAATTAGATGAAAAATTTGAAGAAAAGCTAAAAGATAATAATAAAGTAGTAGGTAATTCGAATGATGATAACGAATTAAAAATGGAAATAGAAGATACTCATCAAGATTCAGAAGATAAATTATCCGAAAAACTAGTTGAAAAGCACGGAGAGTTTGATCCAACCCTAGAATTGAGTAAATTTAAAATCCCATCTATTGACTTGTTGAAAGATTACCCAAATACAGGAATAACTATCAACCAAGAAGAGTTAGAGGAGAATAAAATAAAAATTGTAAATACTCTAAAAAATTACAAAATTGGTATTGCTCAAATTAAAGCTACAATTGGACCTACAGTAACACTTTATGAAATTGTTCCAGAAGCTGGAATAAGAATTTCAAAAATTAAAAACCTTGAGGATGATATTGCATTATCTCTTTCAGCTCTTGGTATAAGAATAATTGCGCCTATTCCTGGAAAAGGTACTATAGGAATTGAAGTTCCAAATCAAAATCCAAGCATTGTCTCCATGAAATCAGTTATTTCATCAACTAAGTTTCAAAAAGCAGAAATGGAACTTCCAATTGCTTTAGGTAAAACAATAAGCAATGAAACTTTTGTTGTTGATCTTTCAAAGATGCCTCATTTACTTATGGCTGGAGCTACAGGTCAAGGAAAATCAGTGGGTTTAAATGCTGTTTTAACTTCACTTTTATACAAAAAACATCCAGCTGAAGTTAAATTTGTTTTAGTTGATCCAAAAAAAGTTGAATTAACAATTTATAATAAAATTGAAAGGCATTATCTAGCAAAACTACCTGATAGTAAAGATCCCATAATAACTGATAATAGTAAAGTTATAAATACTCTAAATTCATTATGTATTGAAATGGATAATAGATATGAGCTTTTAAAAAATGCATTATGTAGAAACTTAGTCGAATACAACAAAAAATTCAAGAACAGAAAGCTTAATCCAAATGATGGGTTTAAATATCTACCATATATAGTTCTTGTTGTAGACGAATTTGCTGATCTAATTATGACTGCTGGAAAAGAAGTAGAAACTCCTATTGCTCGTTTAGCTCAATTAGCAAGGGCCGTCGGAATTCATTTAATAATTGCTACACAGAGACCTTCTGTAAATGTAATTACAGGAATTATTAAGGCAAACTTTCCTGCTAGAATAGCATTTAGAGTAACATCGAAAATTGACTCTAGAACAATCTTAGATAGTGGAGGTGCAGATCAATTAATAGGTCGTGGAGACATGTTATATACTCAAGGCAACGAACTATCAAGAATACAATGTGCTTTTGTGGATACACCTGAGGTTGACCGAATAGCAGATTATATTGGTTCTCAAACTGGATTTAGTGATGCATATATACTTCCTGAGTATATTAGTGAAGAAAATAATAATTTATTAGATATCGATGCTTCAGATAGAGATGCATTGTTTAGAGATGCTGCTGAAGTTATTGTTATTGCTCAACAAGGATCTGCCTCTCTATTACAAAGAAAATTAAAATTGGGTTACAATAGAGCTGGACGAATTATTGATCAAATGGAAGCCGCTGGGATTGTTGGACCCTTTGAAGGAAGTAAAGCAAGACAGGTTTTGGTTTCAGATTTAAATCATTTAAACAATCACTTGGACAATGAGAAAATTTAAAAAAATAGTATTATTTAGTTTGCTTTTCGTTCTATCTAACTTCCTGTTTAGTCAAACCTCATTAAAAGCTAAAAAACTTTTAGATGACACTTCTACTCAGATGAGTAGTTACAAGAATTATCAGTTTAATTTTAAGTATGCTTTAGAAAATACTCAAGAAAACATAAAACAAGAGACCAGTGGTAGTATTGTTGTTTCAGCTAAAAAATATAAATTAATTACATCAGATATAACTCAACTGTTCGATGGTAAAGATTTATACACTATAATTCCTGAAAACGAAGAAGTTTTAATTTCAAAACCCGATCAAGAAGATACTGCTATTTTAAATCCTACAGAACTAATTGATATATATAAATCTGGATATGATTTTCATTGGGACATACTTCAGATTGTTAGAGGCAACAAGATTCAATTTGTTAAATTAATCCCAACTGAGGAAAGTCAAGATGTATCCTATATTCTTCTTGGAATAAACACAAAGTCTAAAAACATTTATAAACTTATAGAAGTTGGTAAACAAAGAACAACCACAACGCTTACCCTTGAAAATTTCGTTATCAATAAAAGCATATCTACTGACTTTTTTATTTTTAATGACGTTGATTATCCTGGATTTTATATAAACTAATGATTAAAATAATTGATTTATATATTTTAAAACTATACACTACTAGATTAGTTTCAGTCTTTGTTATTTGTATGCTAATCTTTATAATTCAAGCATTTTGGCTATACATAGATGAACTAGCTGGAAAAGGTTTGGATTTTTTAACAATATTTAGATTTTTGATCTACTATTCTCCCAAACTAGTACCACTGGTCCTTCCTCTCTCTGTTTTATTAGCTTCTTTGATGACCTATGGTACTTTATCTGAAAATTATGAGTTTGCAGCAATGAAATCTACAGGGATTTCATTACAAAGAGCTATGCTAGCATTAGTCTTTTTTCATATTTTTTTAGGTATTGGCACCTATTTTTTTTCAAATCATATAATCCCCTATGGAGAATTAAAATCATATAATCTTAGAAAAAATATTTCAAAATTAAAGCCAGCATTAGCGATAAGAGAAGGTGTTTTTAATGACTTAGGTCAAATGACAATAAAGGTGATGAGAAAATATGGTGATAATAATCAATTAATGGAAGATATTATTATACATGAAAAAACTAGAGACAATAAAAATAGAGTTGTCATAAAAGCAGAATCAGGGGAGTTAAGAAGTGAAACTACAGATGCAATGCTTCAAATGGTTCTCTATAATGGATATAGATATGAAGATGTTGTTCCAAAAAAGCTTACTGATCAAATCAAGTACCCATTTACAAAAGTTCACTTTGAAGAGTATATCATGAATATTGACCTTTCACAATTTAATAATGTAGACCTAGAGGCTCAAGATTATACGACCACCTATAGAATGCAAAAAGCAAAGCAATTAAAAGTAAGCATTGATTCTTTGGAAATTGATTTGGAAGAACAAAAAAATATATTTAGTGAAAATTACAATAAAACAAATGGTCTTTCTCAACTTACTGTAATCGAAAAAGACAGTACTGGTTTATCTAATCTTTTAAGATCAAATGTTTTAGAGTTTATCAATGCTGATAAAAAATATAAATATGCTGAAGTGATAAGAACAACAATCCCTCGTTTATCTGGAACTATTAATAACCTAAAAAGCAAAAAACGTAATTTTTTCTTATTCCAAAAGCTAATAAACCTTCATAAAACAACACTTTATGATAAGTATACTTTAATATTTGCTTCAATCTTACTTTTTATCATCGGAGCATCGCTTGGTGCAATTATAAAGAAAGGAGGTTTGGGTTTACCATTAGTTTTATCTGTTGTAATATTTTTAATTTATCACTACATAGGTCTTTTTAGCAAAAACGCTGCAGAAGACAATAGCATTACACCAATGTTTGCATCGTGGATTTCCACTATAATATTGGCTCCATTTGCTTTTATATTAGCTAAAAGAGCATCTTCAGATAAAGGGCTTGTAAATCTAGATCCTTTATTAATTCCAATTCAAAAACTTTATTTTAAATACATGGGGGGTAAAAAACATTGATGAAAAAACAAATAGAATTAAATACAATTTCTGAAGCTATATCAGATATAAAAAAAGGCAAAATTATAATTGTCGTTGATGATGAAAATAGAGAAAATGAGGGTGACTTTATCTGCGCTGCCGAAAAAGTAACTCCAGAGCTAGTTAATTTCATGATAACTCATGGAAGAGGACTAGTTTGCGCTCCATTAAATGAAAACAGGTGTTATGATCTAAATTTAGATAAAATGGTGTCTAATAATACCGATCCATTGGAGACTGCTTTCACAGTTTCTGTTGATTTAAAAGGAAATGGAGTAACCACAGGTATATCTGCTAACGACAGATCTAAAACAATTAAAGCATTAGTTGATAACGACACTCAACCTCATAACCTTTCAAGACCTGGACATATTTTTCCGTTAATTGCAAAAGAAGGAGGAGTTTTAAGAAGAACTGGTCATACTGAAGCTGCAATAGATTTTTCAAGGTTGGCCGGTTTAAAACCAGCAGGAGTTATAGTTGAGATAATTAATGACGATGGATCAATGGCAAGGCTTCCAGAGCTAGTTGAAATTGCGAAAAAGTTTGACTTAAAAATTGTATCTATAGAAAACTTAGTTGCATACAGAATGGAACATGATAGTTTAATTTTAAAAAAGGTTGATACAGAAATAGAAACCAGGTATGGCAAATATAGATTAAGAGCGTATCAACAAACCACTAATAGTCAGATTCACTTAGCCCTTTCAATTGGAGATTGGGAGGCAAAAGAACCAATCTTAACAAGAATTAATTCATCAAGAATACATGATGATATTTTAGGCGTTCTTACTGGAGCTTCTGATAAAAGTCTGGATGGTATATTTTCCTTAATTAATAAAGAAAAAAAAGGAGCTATACTTTTTATTAATCATCAAGAATCAAGTGAAGATCTGTTATCTCGAATCAATTCATTAAAGGATATTCAAGATGATGGAAAAGTAAATCAAGTTCCTCCTTTAAGAATGGATTATAAAGATTTTGGTATCGGAGCACAGATATTACATGACTTAAATATTACAAAGTTGAGAATAGTTAGTAATTCAAAACAAATACCTAGAATTGGATTAACTGGATATGGATTAGAGATAACGGACCAAGTAGGTTATTAAAAGAACCATAGTTTAACTGCCATTGCTACAACCATAAATAATAAAGAGAATTTTATAACCTTCTCCCCTTTTCTCACAGAATATCTACTTGTAAACCAAGCTCCAAATATTGTTCCAAAAGAAAGCCATAAACCCATTGACCAATTAACTTTATTATTATAAGCAAATAAAGCTAAAGCACCAATAGTATAAACACCAACTAAAGCAACTTTAGCAGCATTTGTTTTAATAAGAGATAGTCTATTATACCTAGTTAAAAAGAACATAATAACAATTCCAATTCCAGCATTAATAAAGCCGCCATAAATACCAATAAAAAAGAAACCTAAGCAGCTAATATATAAATATTTACCTGTCAGTCTCTCTTCTAATACTTTAATATTATTTTTAGGCTTAAAAACTATCAAAAGCCCAACTACTACAATAATTATTGCTAGAATTTTATTAAACAAATCACCCTGGATATCAATAGCAATCTGCGCTCCAATTATAGCACCAATTGATGCTGAAATTCCTAAATAAAGATTAAATGGATAGGTGCTTATGCCCTTACTTTTATATCCCAATGTTCCTGAAATTGATTGCATCAAAATTCCAATTCTATTTGTTCCGTTTGCAACGCCTGGAGGCAGACCTAAAAAAATTAATATTGGAAGTGTTAATAAAGATCCACCACCCGCTAAGGTGTTAATCACGCCGGCAATAAAGCCAGACACAATCAATATTAAAACTTCCTGAATTCCTTCCATGATGTAAATATACTTAGTATATAAAAGCCAAGCACAAACTTTTTTTATTACCTAAAAAACAATGTATATTTGCCACCGCAAAGGAGAAATGGCAGAGTGGTCGAATGCGGCAGTCTTGAAAACTGTTGAGGGTCACACCTCCGGGGGTTCGAATCCCTCTTTCTCCGCAAGTAAATTCCCTAGTATATTAATTATCAATATGTTAGGGTTTTTTATTATGCGTATTTGTACGATTATTGTACGGCTAGTGATCTAAAAGTCTAAAAAATCTGTTCCAAGAACTTAAAGAATTACCCCACTACTCTAAAATTAAATCCACTTTGCTTTTTGGGAGTGCTTCGCTATATGGGTATATTATCCAATTGAAGAAGATATGCCTATTTTTTAATTATCTTAAATGATTTACTAACTGTTGGTCCTTCAACATTAATAATGTATACCCCATTATTAAATGAAGACAGGTCCAAATCAATTTTTCTTGAACTAGATACGGCGACTGATTGATCGGAATAACAATAACCGCTAACACCATTAATGCTTAGATTTACCTGTTTGTCTTCTCCAGAGACAAATACCTGAACAGATCCACTAGTTGGGTTTGGATAGTATTGAACTTCTTCACTAACAAAAATTTCTTCAGTATAAACTCCTTGACATTCCTGGTCGGTGTAAACCTCAAGTAGGTTGATCCCCGATTTTAATTGAAGTTCAGAAAAGTTCGATTCAATTACTGATATTTTACCATTTAGTCTTATCGTATATCTATTTGATCCACCCATATTCAGCGATAATGATTTTTTGGAAGAATCTACTTTAGAATAAACTGATAGTGGTTGCGGTTCTGTTACGTTAAGGGAGAAGCACCTAGTAAAATTAGCATCAACATCTACAGAAAAACACACCTGATGAACCCCAGTACTAAGGTTTTCAAAAGATTGACTGTATCCTTTAGTGAGATTAAAATTAATAAATTCATTTCCATCTAAAGAAGCTATATAGTTTTTAGATTGGTCAACTAATAAAATGTTTATTTTACCACTACTTTGACCAACACATGAAGCACCAACAACTCCAACATTAAAGTTATTGGCTGGAGGATTAAAAGGTTCTTGTATAAGGTTATCAGGACATTCAATTATACCATTAGAGTTATAATTTTCATCACCAAAGTAAGTTTCAATAATAAAATCAATTTGCTCATTTATTTTTTGACTGTAATTATCGGAATCATAATTACTTAGTGCATAGTCATACCTAACTTGTTGAACTCCACCTACTGGTTCATAATTCAAATCATACCATGTTTTAAATTCTTCAGTATTATCAGGGGTTATTGATTTATAGTGAAGAATTCTGTTATATATCTGACAGGAATTAGGTAAGCTATTTAATTGACTCATTATTGAATTTGATGGGTGAAGTCCCCAAAAATGAAAAAGCGGAGCCATGTTAACTTGGTTAGAATTAGATGCTGCTAGGATTAATTCATCACCTTCTATGCTATTTCCATTAGAAGGATTCATGAAATTCCATTCTTCTTGGTCATTATCTTTCCATTCGTCATAAAATATTTTATGAGTATTATATATGGCTTCCCAGCCGAAAAGTTCAGCTATTTCAACATACATAGCATGACCCCTGTGTTGATATCTAACTTCTTGGCAAACACTTGACTCCACAGTTGGATCACATTCCATTGGTCTATTATTTCTGAAATTATCGGTCATAATCCAATCTATAGTTGTTTGATCCATCGTTAATCTCTGAAATGCAGAATATTTAAAAGCTATATCTAATGGAACGTTATCGTAGGTATTCCATAAGTAAACTGCAGGTAAGTGAACTATTGATTCTATACTTTTATTTAAAGTAGGATGCCATTCTAGATGTCCCATTTCATGAAACAATGTCATTACTCCTCCATCAGTATAACTGTTTTCAAAAAGTAAAGAAGTGGGAATCATTCCATTATCATTTTGGTCGTATACTGCAGGATAACCAGTTCCATAACTTCCATCAGGTATTCTTGAATCAGAAATGATATACTCTGCTCGAGATCTGAAAGGAGGTCTACCTCCAATGAAATTAAAGGCATCTGCTACCTCATCCCATTTTTGCATTAAAAAAGTTGGATCTGTTAAATTTATTGAACCATTTCCGTAGAGGTGATCACTTCTGACGGTCATCATAAATTTATCTCCTTCTATATCTGCCCATGGAACGTTTTGACTAGCTAATTCATCTTGCCATACGCTAAGATTGGTCTCATTTTCATTTCTACACGAAAAATAAGGAGCTTTAACAGCCCCATTAATTGTAATATTAAATGAACCTAGGCTTGATCCTTCAGGAACTAAAATATAAATACCTCCTCCAAAAGGATTCATAATGGTAGTTATTTCATTATCTAATTTGTAATCTTTGGATATTCTTAAAAATCGATTAGTTTCTCCAAGGTTTGAATGGTCTCTCTCGTGAACACCAACCTTTACTTTGAGTTCTTTATCTATAAAATCATTGGGAATTGTAATGGTAACTAGCTCTCCTGGAGCTACATAATAGCCAGTAGGTCTCTTAGCAGGCCAGGTATCACCTAAATGTCTAGCGCCAGGAACATAACTATAATTACCATCAATCTCAACCAATGTACTTTCAACTCTTGGAGCATTTTGATTAACTTCTCCAGGAAAATGGTTAGCCGCTTCATACTTAATTCCTGACATATTAATTAAATTAGAGTCTGAATATTGTTCATCAAAAATAGTTTGTTGTAAAAAGATGAATGCTTGTGTCTCAATTGCTAGTTCAGAGAACTTGACTGGGCTATTATTGTTGGAAAAAACAGGAGGATTGTTTTCCTCGTAAGTATCTGTAAAATCAAATATCTCTGTTTTTGCAGCCGAAAGATTACATAATGCATAGCTTTTGATGGTGTTCAAATGATTTATTAATTGATTTTCAATTAATAAGTTGTTATCATTCACATGATTTGTCATTGCGTTTAAGGCTAATATAAATTCAGAAAGTCCATCTCCGGAGGGAATCCAATCACAAGGAGAAATCTCATTAGAATAAAAACCAAAATCAATAGTCATGTTTTCTGAACTGTCAGAACAATCTCCAACATTCATGACTACATTTTCATTCGTAGGTTCTTCGTTTATTGAAAGATCAATAATCCCACTACGTATATCTCTTGGACCTCTTGGTTTAGGATAAAATGACAAATCAAACATTTGCTCTCCAGGACCACTATTATCATTTATAATATCATTATTAGGGTCTGCAGAAAAAATTGGTGAAGAGTACAAGTTGTGTAATGGTTCATTTACACCCCAGTTATCAACTAACCAAATAAATACAATATATTTTCCAGGATCTAAACCACTAAACCTATATTCTCCATTTTGATCAGTTTTAATAGCTCCATTCCAATTAGTAGGATTCCCATCCCCATCATCATCACTATAGAGAGCAACATTAACCCCTTCAATCAGAGGTTCATTATTATCATATAAAGAGTTTCGACTGTTATCTTTCCAGACTTTACCTCCAACCGCAACACAGAGATTCATCGTCTCTTTATTGTCGTTTGTTTTTTTTAAATTATTTGCATTCAAATTATATGATGAAGGAAGTAAATTGTTTGCATTATCAATTACGCAAATTAAAGAGTCTTGACTAAAAGAAACTATCGGGAGTAAAAGTAGAAGAAGTAACTTTTTCATAGTATTAAATGTAAGGAATTAAAAATACCTGATTTAAAAGAAGAAGATATTGCAGACTATTATTTAGGAGATTAAATATTGTAAGAAGTCACATATCTTCTGTGGTTACCCAATCTTCCTATCGTAACTTTATACTGATACTTTAGATCTAAAATTCTTAGATTGGTAAATATCATGAACCTTAGTTTAAAGTTAGATTCATTTAAACCTTGCAAAGTATGCTTTATTCTAATCCTAGGATAGATAATTGTTCTTCTCTAGGTTTCAACATAAAATCGTCAAATTCAGTATAAAAACTATCTAAAGGCATTCCAAAATATTCCTCAAATGCATAAATATATCCCTCGCCAATATGTTCCCTTTCTAATTCTGCTATGTTCCTGTAATACTCAATCATTGAATTATTTAAATCAGTAAAGCCCTTACTAATTAAGTATATATGTGCTAGTCCACCTCCTGAATATGCATATGCGAATTCTCTTGATGTGCCCGTTGGATTTTCAGAAGATTCTACTTTCTGAATCGAATATCTAGTCTCGTAATCCCTCAAAGAAACTATATCCCCTCTCGATGCAGCGTCAGAAATAACACTTCTGGCTTCATCCAAATAATTTATCCAATTTTCATTATAGTTTACCCATCCTTTTAAAGATGAGTACCAAACGCCTGCAAACTCAGCTCCCCCCTCTTCAAGCCATACGGGTCCAACTAAATTTACTCCCTCGTTGTCATCAACATTTCTAAATTGTGTCATGTTGATACCAAAATTCTCAGTTTCTTCGAAATAAAACTTATGAGAATTTTGGTGGACGTGAAAAAATTCATGGTAAGCAACCTTATAACCTGTACCATTTTGTTGTTCATCACTCCAGAAAATTTCAGAAAGTTTAAATTCTCCACCATTATGTAATACATATTGTGTAACCGTTGCAGCAGCCATTTGTTGAAGATCAAAACAGCTTGAATCGTCTGTAAAGGGTGAGTAGTCTGAGCAAATAGTTTCTATATCTGAATTTTGAGTATGGAATATCCAAGCATTTACTGGGACAATTTGACCCAGTTTTTCTTTCGCGTCAGACAAAACAGCATTGACCAAATCTACTCCAAAAGTAGTAACCCCGTTATAGGCATTAACACAGGAATTTTGGTCTGTCCCATCCGATTGCCATCCGTATGTGTAATAAGAATAATCACCATTGACATAATCTGCATCAGGCTTACTTGAGTAAGAAACTTCTTTACAATTTGTACCTAAATAAGTTGAACTCACTGATGGTTGTGCTTCAAAAACCGCATTAAAACTTTTAGCTTGGGTAACATCTACCTCTATAGGGTTTTCTACTCCAATATAGTCTCCAGTCCATCCATTAAAACTCCATCCATCTGATGGCACAGCAGTTAATCTTACCAAACTTCCAGAATTATAATCTGCAGTTCTTCCAGAAGAAACCAAAACCTCTGTAACCGTTCCCTCTCCTTCAGTAGAAGTTGATAAAGTATATGTTACCTTTTCAAATGATGCGGTAATAGTTTGGTTTGAGTTCATCGTTACACTCAAAGGATTATCAGTAGAACCGTTAGACCATCCTGAAAAAACATACTCTGAATTAGCTGTAGCCGTAATGCTTACTGATTCTCCAGAGGTATAAGTGCCTCCTGTTGAACTAACAGCTCCACCATCTCCCGCACTAACGGTGAGAGTATAATTTACAACAGGCGGAGGAGTTGTAGTGGTTGGAGGTGGTGTTGTAGCTTCACTTTCACTATCTGAAGAACAATAAACAAGTGGAACAAACAGTAAAACAAGAAGTAGCTTTTTCATAGTGTTAAATTTTATTCAAAAATATCTCAATTTTATGAATATTGCATATACTTGTAATATGAAATAACTTCTTTTAATTTGTCCCGAAACTTGTCCCTGATTAGTTTGTGAAAAGTCTACAATGTTTTTTTAATTTACTTATATTAGATATTATGAACAAAAATTAGATAATGAGAAAAATATCTTTGACTTTACTTGCTCTTTTATTTATAGCTTGTAGTAAACCAAAAAAGATTTCCGAGGAAGAAGTAATGAAAACATTTAATGAGTTTTTTTATTTTCTGGATAATGATGTAGAAAAAATTAGAGACTACCTGACTGATGATTATATGATATTTGAAGTTAGCAGAAAATGGAACACTGATGAATTCATTCAATTTGTTAAAGGTTTTGGAGAATTTAAGTCAAAAAGAGAGTTCAAAAATTTAGTTATAGATACAGATATTAATTCTGCTCACATTAGTTTAGAACACATAGGAGAGTTTGAGTTAGAGACCCCAACACCTGACGGAAAAACCTTTTTATCTTATGAGTGGCTTGAAAGTGCATACCTAGTCAAAAAAGATGGAAAATTAAAATTCAAATTTTACTTTTCTGAGCAGATAAATGACTAGATATGAATAATTTAAAAAGTTTTTTTCTAGCCTATTCTGCTGCATTATGTTTAGTTATAGTTTTAGCTGGATGTAATACTAAAGAGGCTACAATCTTTGAGGTTACTTACGACTCCGCATTAGGATTAGAAGGTTATGATGGTCGTCTTTTATTAATGATCACTAAAGATTCACTTAAAGAGCCACGCTTTCAAATTAACGATTCAAATGAAACAGGAATAATCATTGGAAAAAATGTTCAACAGTGGACACCAGGCCAAAAAGAATTATTTAATTCTTCTGCACAGGCTTACCCAATTGAAAATTTAAACCAACTCAAATCAGGAACTTATTTTGTTCAAGCCTTACTCCATAAATACGACACTTTTAATCTGTCAAGCGGGCATACTGTTCAACTTCCTATGGATCAAGGAGAAGGTCAACACTGGAATACCAGTCCAAAGAACATTTATAGTAAGCCCATTAAAATAGAGTTTGATAAAAACAGTAAGAGACCTTTTGAAATTGTAATAACTGAAGAAATTCCTCCAATAGAACCTGTTGAAGATTCTAAATACATAAAACATGTTAAAATCAAAAGTGAACTTCTCTCAAATTTTTGGGGAACACCAATGTATCTTCAAGCCAATGTTTTAGTTCCACAAGGATTTAATAAAGAAAGTAAAACCCAATATCCATTAATGGTTTTTCATGGGCATTTCCCCAAAACAATTGGAGGGTTTCGAACTACCCCTCCTACTGCTCCTGAAAAAGATACAATTTTCAGTAGTAGGTTTGGAATTACAGGTTATAAATACATACAAGAAAAAGAAGCATACGATTTCTACAAAAATTGGGTGTCGGATGATTTTCCTAGGTTTCTTGTGATAGAAATCCAACACCAAAACCCCTACTACGATGATTCCTATGCGGTAAATTCTGCAAACCTTGGTCCTTATGGTGATGCAATCACTTACGAACTTATCCCACAAATTGAAAAAATGTTCAACGGTGTTGGAGAAGGCTGGGGTCGATTTTTATATGGGGGATCAACTGGCGGATGGGAAGCATTAGCTGTTCAAGTTTTTTATCCTAAACAGTACAACGGTTGCTTTGCTGCCTGTCCAGATCCAATTGATTTTAGAGCCTATACTGTTGTTGATATTTATAAAGATAAAAATGCTTACTACAAAAGCGGAACTTTTAGGAAGATTCTTCGCCCTGGAATGAGAGATGGAAAAGGACATATCAAAACACAATTAATCGATATGAACAGAAGAGAATTTATATTAGGAGATAAAGGTAGATCTGGTGACCAATGGGATATCTGGCAAGCAGTTTATTCGCCGGTTGGAAAAGATGGATATCCTATGCCTATATGGGACAAACTTACAGGTGAAATAGATCATGATGTAGCAAATTACTGGAAGGAAAATTACGACCTAAGTTATATCATGCAGCGGGATTGGGATAAAATTGGAAAGGATCTGGAAGGAAAAATAAATATCTACTGTGGCGACATGGATAATTATTATCTAAACAATGCAGTTGTGCTCACTGAAGAATTTTTAGAATCTACAAAAAACCCCTATTATGGTGGTGAAGTTGATTATGGTAATAATGCTGAACATTGCTGGAATGGAGATCAAGAAAATCCAAATTATATTTCACGTCTTCGTTACAACACTATGTATCTTGATAAGATAAAAGGCCGATTGAAAAAAACGGCTCCTAGAAACCATAAACTCAAAAACTGGGGCTTTTAAAATTATTAATTATTTCTATCTACTTTTAATATTAAAACGGCTGAAACTAAAACAACCCTCCAGAACTTCCCCCATCAACTTTAATTGAAGTCCCGTTTGTTGCGGAAGAACGCGGACTGGCTATATATGTAATCGTGTGGGCTACTTCATCCACTTTTGCAAAACGCTGAAGCAATGAGGTCGTTCTAACTTCTGTGAAAAAAGCATTTTCTATTTGACCTTTTGTCTTCTGTTCCTTTTGTGCGGCAGCTTCTAAAAATTGTTCAGCTCCTTCGGACAAAGTAGAACCAGGAATCACTGAATTTACAGTGACATTGGTTCCTTTTGTTAATTGAGCTAGACCGCGAGAAACTGCTAAAATAGCGGCTTTGGTCATGCTGTATGCAATTAAATCAGGAGGGGTTAGGCTAGCACACTCGCTGGAAATAAACAAAATCCGTCCCCAATTATTGGCCAACATACTCGGCAGGATGCTTTTCGATAATCGGACCCCACTCATCACATTTACTTCAAACTGACGATACCATTCCGCATCATCTGTTTTAAAAAAAGAGCCGGAAGAATACACACCAACATTATTAATTAGGATATCTATTTTGGGTAGGTTTTCTAAGAGATTGTTCACTTCATTTAGTATGCTGAAGTCAGCAGCTATACCAGAAATCGCTTCTTCAGGGAACTCTTGTTCTAAGCGTTTAATAGCAGACTCTACTGTTGCGGAGGTTCGGCCATTCAGGATGACGCTAGCGCCTTCGCTGAGCAACGCTTTTGCAGTTGAAAACCCAATTCCGGCTGTTGATCCTGTAATAAAAACCGTTTTCCCTTTTAATTCTAAATCCATTCTCTATATGTTGTTTTCTAATTTGCAATACCCCAAGGACTAAACAGTGTCCAAATCATCAATACTAGTCCAATTAATAGTACTGTTAAGGTCATATCCGTTGACCATATAAATTTAGGTCTAAGGCTCCTCGATTTAAAGGTAACTAATTCTAGTTTTTCTAATGGCTGAGGTGGTGTCAGTTTACTAACAAGCATTAAAACTGAAGCACAGAAGAGGAATAAAAATAAGGCAAAATGCAAAAAGTTTACGCCTATAAAAAGCCCTAAAAGTGAATCTTCCGCAACAACTAGACTTCCTTCATTATAAAGAAATTCTGCTACTAATCTAAAAATTCCTAGGATAAAACCTAACCACAATGATACGATTGCACCTTTTGCGTTAATCCATTTATAGAACAATCCAAAAAGAAAAACAGCAGCAATTGGAGGAGATATATATGCCTGAATACTTTGTAGGTAGTGAAAAATTCCCCCACCCATTAATGATTTCATAAAGGGTATCCATCCCAAACTAACAACCACTAAAATAACGGTAGCAAATTGTCCAAAACGAACCAAATCTTTTTGGGATGCCTTTGGCTTATATTTCAAATAGAAATCGATCGTTAAGAGTGTTGAGCTAGAATTAAATGCTGAAGAAAGTGAGCTCATTAAAGCAGCTAGTAATCCCGCAATCGCAAGTCCCTTTAATCCTGTAGGTAAAAATTGGTTAATCATAGCGGGAAGTGCTTGATCTGCATTTTCAATTGAAAAATCAATTGCTTCTTCTTGTAAAAGCGCATAAGCAATTACCCCCGGAATAAAGAAGATGAATACCGGTAGTAATTTTAAATACCCCGCAAACAAGGCTCCTTTCCTTGCATTGTTTTCGTCTTTAGAGGAAAGTACTCGCTGAACAATGTATTGATCCGTACACCAATACCAAACCCCTAAAATAGGTGCTCCAAACAGCATTCCTGTCCATGGATATTCCGTGTCAGCCATGGGTCGCCATAGGTTAAAAAACTGTTCTCGGGGTGGATTTCCTTCTACTGCAGAGGCTTCGGTAAGTATGGTTAATAAATTATCCCATCCTCCAAGTGCGTAAAGTCCAAATCCTGTAACACATATGGTTCCCAAAAGCAGAATAAACGCTTGAACCATATCCGTATAAATCACAGCTTTTAATCCCCCTAAAACGGTATAAAACCCAGTTGCAACAACGGTAATAATTGCACCGGTCCAGAAAGAAATTCCGATCGTTTCGAATACCAATGCACCGGCAAAGATGATTAAAGAAATCTTTGTAATTACATAGGCCAAAATCGAAATTATAGAGAGATAATTCCGACACGCTACAGAATACCGTTTCTCTAAAAATTCGGGCATCGTAAATACGCCCGTACGTAAATAAAAAGGGACAAAAACCCAGCCCAATAGTATCAATACTAAGGAAGCTATTATTTCAAAATTTGCCATAGGCATATTACCTCGAGCTCCTGCACCCGAAACTCCCAGGATAATTTCAGATCCAATGTTTGAGGCAAAAAGAGATGCTCCAATAACCAGCCATCCAGAGTTCTTTCCTGCTAAAAAATAATCAACTGCCCGCCCTGACTCGCTTTTACTTTTTGAAGCCCAATGGGCTATCCATAGAATAATTCCAAAATAAATTAGTATAATAAAAATGTCTAATAAACTTAATGATGTTAGCATGTAATACTGTTTTATGTCGTTCTATTCTTTCTTTTACCAGTTGTTTAGTCCCAATAATTTTTTACCCAACTCGGACAGTTCAGCCGTTTCATGTTTTTTCTGCTCCCAACTTCTCGGATCACCAGGAAATGCAAAACCTTCTGGGGCAATTCTGTTTTTCCAAGAGTTTACTCTCCAATCTTTGAGTTCCTGATTCTCTTCTTCTGCGGGCATCATCGAAATATACTGTGCGATTCTGACTTTATCCCCCGATCGGTTGGGACGGATTCCGTGGGGTTCTGTACTGTTAAAAATTAATAGGTCTCCTGCTTCCATTACTACTTTTACAAGCTTATCCTTTAACTTCTCCAAATTGGGTTTAAAACGGTCCCTGTCTTCTGGTTGGGTTAGCTTCCAAGTATTATAGTTTCGGTACAGCCACGGGATACATTGAAAACCACCCATGTTTGGGTCCATCTGATCGGCAAGTGCAATAACACCCTGTACGTTTTGTGGTCTGGTTTCAGGATCATAATCCCAATGAATGAAGCCTTCTTTTTCTTCGCCGGGTCGTTGCGGAAAATTCAAGTTTACCCGATCAATTGTTACCCATAATTTTTCGGTACCCCATACATCTACAAAGGCATCGTATACTTTTTGCATCTGACGATTATTCCAAAGGGTTTGATGATTGTAGGCCTCAACCATTCCGGTTCCTGCCAATTCTTTCATTTTCATTTCAGCCCGCGGATTCGAATACCAGGTCGATGGGTCGTTCGGATCTTTCTCGTCAAATTCCCATAAAAAATCTGCAGTAGCTTTTGCTTGGTCTTTAGGAATTGCATTCTTTATTACGATATATCCATTGTGCATCCAAAATTGCCAATCCTCTTCCGACAGAACCCTTAATGCCTTTCCGTTCGAACGGTCGTTTAGCTTTTGATCACTACTAGTAGATACGGATGGGTTCCCCGGAATTTCTTCATGGGCTTTATTGGCCATTGTTGTTTTTACTTCTTTCTTCATAATACTGCCTTTAAGTTAATTTGGAAATATATAATTCAAATCTATACGTATAAATACAAGGCTACAACCTTGATATTGATTGTAATTTGAACTATATTGATCATATTGATTATATTAAGTGTGATAAATGACAATTTAATGAAAATTCAACTCGAAAATATTCAACCCGATGACAAGAGTTCGTTTCGGTTATTACACGATCCAAAACTGAATGACTTGTTTTTTTGGCATTTTCACCCAGAATATGAATTGGTCTATATCGAAGGAGCAGATGGGACTCGACATGTTGGGAAGCATCGTTCCAATTACCAGCAAAGCGATTTGGTGTTGATTGGGTCGAACATTCCACATTTGAATTTTGACTACGGAATAAAGACTGCTTACAGAAAAGAGGTTCTACACATAAGCCCTCCTTTTAAAGAACAAATTTTTAAGCAGGTTCGAGAGCTTTCGAGCATTTATAACTTATTCGAACAAGCACAACACGGGATTGCCTTTCATGAAAAAACAAAGAAGATTGTCGGGGAAAAAATAAAAACACTGCATTTGTTGGATGCTTTTGACCAATTCATTGCTGTTATTCAAATCTTGAAAACACTTGCTTCGTCTGAAGAGTTTGAACTTTTACACAAACAACCTGTTTACAATACCTCGGATAAAAAACAACAGCAACGCTTACAAAAGGTATACTCTTTTATTGATGAACACTACATCCGAAAAATTAAGGTCGAAGAGGTGGCGCAATTGGTTAATCTAAGCAAAGAAGCTTTTTGTCGGTACTTTAAGAAACACAGTGGAAACACTTTTACAGCCTTTTTAAACCAGTATCGAATTTCACAGTCCAAACGCTTACTCCTTACCGGAAAGAATGTAAGTGAGGCCTGTTATGGCTGTGGTTTCGAAAGTTTATCGTACTTCAACCGGACCTTCAAAAAAATAAGTGGAGAAAATCCATCAGCCTTTAAAAACAACCCTACTGCCGACGGCTAAAGAATAAATGTAAATGGTAACTCAATTTATGTATATTCGATACATGATGATTTTCTTATTTACCCTGATTGATTATGCTGCTTTTGGTTTATGGATTTTAATCAGCATAGCACTTTCCTGTTTCTCAATTCGGGTGATCAAGACGGAAATTCATGTGGGTCGGTATGTGGGTCGAATATATATAGAACATGGGAATTGATACCCACCGAGTCACAAATTACTCAGCAATGACCTCGACTCCCTATTTTCATGCAGTCCCGCTTTCTCCGCAACAAAATTCCCTAATATATTTACAAACAATATGTTAGGGTTTTTTTATTACATTTAAGTTTTATGTATTAAACACTAATAGATGAGCAATTTAAAAAAAATCTTAATTATTCCAGTAATATTTACAATAATTACTTCTTGTAAAACAAAAGATGAGAACGCGCCAATTGAAAATAGCATTACGCCCAATATCATCCTTATTGTTGCAGATGATTTAGGTTATGCAGATATTGGATGTGCAAAATTGGCTAATGACGTATTTACGCCAAATATTGATCGTATAGCATATAGTGGTGTGCGTTTTACTCAAGCATACGACAATTCTCCCATCTGTAATCAATCTAGAATTGGAATAATAACAGGAGTTTATCCTCAACGTTTAGGTTCATATTGGTACAGCGCTGATGGATTGCATGATTCTAAATATAAAACTATTCCAGAATTGTTAAAGCAAAAAGATTATCATTCAGGGTATGTTGGTAAAGTACATTATGGAGACTATGATTCAGATACTTCTAATCGTAGTTTTCCTCTTAATCATGGTTTTGATTATTATTTTGGACACACTTCTGCACGTAAGCATTATATGAATCATAAAAAAGAGATTGAAGATGCTTTTATAGAAACAAAAGAGAAGTATATGAGAAAAGGACAAACATTGCGACAAGGTTCACTTTGGGAAAATAAAAATCCTGTAGATACTATTGCGTTCTTCACCAAATTAGTGGGTGAAAAATCTAGGAAGTTTATTAATAAAAACAAAGACAATAAATTTTTTCTGCAAATTGCGTTTAACGCTGCTCATAATTTTACGCATCAACTACCTCAAGAATATTTAGATAAATTTAAACTTAAAGGATATCATGATTGGAATCCAGCAGTAGAAGAATATTATGAGTGGTATGTCAAAGGAAGATACCCAAACAATGAAGAAGGAAGAGCACACTATTTGGGGCAATTACACTACATGGATCAAGAAATTGGCAAACTTCTCGATATGCTAGAAGAAAAGAATTTGCGAGAAAACACGCTTATTTTCTTTATTAGTGATAATGGAGGTTCAACTCCAATTTATGCGGACAATACACCTTTGAGAGGGTCAAAATATCTTTTGTATGAAGGAGGCATAAGAACACAGCTGTTAGTTTCTTATCCAAGAAAATATGAAAAAGGTAGAGTTTATAAAAATATGGTAAGCGCTATGGATATATTGCCATCAATATGCGAAGAGGTTAAGATCAAAATTCCAAATTATGTTGATGGAATTAGTCTTTCTCCTCTTTTACAAGGAATAAACGAAAACATTCAACACGATTATCTTTTTTGGGATACTGGTCATGAAATTGCAGTAAGGAAAGGAAATTGGAAACTACGTAAATCATTTAATGACAAGGAAGCAAAATATGAAATGGTGGAGTTAGAACTTGGTGAATTTTTAAATAACCTTGATATTGATGTGGAAGAAAGAGTAAATTTAATTTATAAAGAAGTAAAAATAGAAAAAGAGCTAAATGAATTGTATAAAAAGTGGAAAAACTACGTCACCAATAGTAAAACTGAAGAATAATTAAAATGTCTTGTTAGGCTTGGATCATAAATTGTCATCAAAAAAAGATATGCCTAATCTGGACATGTTCCCCGGACTCGATAGTTAGCGTGTGTTAGTGGTGGAGATGCAAATGAAAGTTCAGAAGTAATATAGGCAACAAATCATGTCTATTAAATTATTGTATTACTCCCAATCGCTATAGTATCTGTTATCGGATTAACCGCTAGTATATAGGGTGCATACTAAGCTTAGAATAGTTTAAATTGCAGAATAAAAGTATTAATCAGTTGAGAATAGGTTTTATTTTTAATATTTTTATAATTAAATCACAATCTATATTTAAAATGAAAAAAATATTATTATTACTTTTTATCGGTTTACTGTCTTTATCGAGCTATTCACAAGATGAAATTACTTATGAATCAGCGCTATATATTAATGATCTAGCTATTGCTGAAATTCCAAGATTTGTCAAATTACACAAAAAATTCACAGACATGTCTTTAGGAGAAAACAGAACAATGACTGGGGAATGGGTTTTTAGACATTGGTATGGCTCGGGTCACACCTTTGTAATTTATACCCAATATGCCTCTATGGACGATTTCCATAAAGATGCTGATCTTGCAAATCAAAATATTAAAGCTAAAATTGACGCAACTGAGGACGCAAGTAAAAAAGAGACTCTTATGCAAGAATGGGCAGAATATAGATCCTTTGCAAATGGACACTCGGATGAAGTTAGAGCAGCTAATTCAAAAACTGGATTTTATCAACTTGAAAACACTGATTTTGATATTCCTTTTGCTTATGTTGTTGGAAAGTATAATTCTTCTGGAAGCTGGGGAAAAATGGGAAATGCCTTTTTCGATTGGAGAATTAAGGATTCTGTAGACAGCGGGACTTCAATGTCTGGAGGTGTTTCATACCATTACATGGGTTCAAGCTCTGATGTTGAAGTTTGGCAATGTTATACCAACTTAGTTGAGTTTGCAAAATCGGTAACAGCTAAAACCACAGAATCAGAAGAAGCTATAGAGGCTAAAAAAACATTTTGGAGTTTAGTTGATGGTGCTCACGAAGACCAAATTTATGTCCACATTGGACATGTAAATCTAGAGAAAGGAATTTTTGACTTGGCTGGAAAAGATCGTTAAAAAAACGTCTATTTAAAAAAAGGCGCTTTAGCGCCTTTTTTTAATATCGATTAACAGAGTATGACATTTAAATTATTGTCAATCAAAGTTGATACCAAATAAAGGATCATTTTTAATCTTAGACTGATTTTATAAAAACACCTTTACTTTCGCATGCTTTGAGATTAATTTAATATCTTTTGAGTGTAAAATATTTACAAAACAATCAATGAATCGAAGAATTGCTTTAAAGCATGTGGGATTGATAACCGCAGGTTTAGTTATAACTCCATATGGGTGTAATATTGAGCCTGAGGTTATATATTCAAACTTGCCAATGATAAAAAAATCACAGCAACAAACAATAGGCTACTTGTCTAATATAATTTTACCTGAAGACGCAATTAATTTTCCAACTATGGAGTCTCGTCAAGAATTTATTTTAACTATGGTAAATGATTGTTATGGTACATCGAAAATAAAAAGATTTTCAAAAGGGTTTGAAATGATATCAACTGAACTTAAGGATATTGAATTTGGAAAATTTTCATTAAATGAACAAATTTCTTTTATTGACAAAAGCTATCTATCAAAAAATCCTTCTTCTTTTTTCATTGAAACTTTAAAAAAACACTCTTTACTTCACTTTGAATCTTCAGAAAATTATATGATTGATTATTTAAACTTTGAATTTATTCCTGGAAGATATTTAGGGAGTGTTTCTATTTAACTTATATGATTAAAAATAAATACGACGCGATAGTAGTTGGAGCAGGCATGTCAGGAGGTTGGGCTTCAAAAGAATTTTGTGAACAAGGGTTTAAGACATTGTTGCTTGAAAGAGGTCCAAATGTTGAACACATAAAAGACTATCCCACAACAAATATGCAGCCTTGGGAATTTAAACACCGAGGAAGATTGACTTCTAAAGATATGGAAGAAAACCCTATTGCAAGTCGTTGTTATGCTTTTCGAGAAGATGCTAAACACTTTTTTGTTAAGGACAAAGAACATAAATATGGACAAATAAAACCTTTTGATTGGATCAGAGGCTATCAAGTAGGGGGTAAATCTATAATGTGGGCAAGACAAGTTCAAAGATGGAGTAAATATGACTTTGAAGGACCAGAAAGAGATGGGTTTGCAGTAGAATGGCCGATTAATTATAATGATTTAAGTGATTGGTATACTTATGTAGAAAAATTTGTAGGAGTAAGTGGAAATAAAGATGGATTAGATACATTACCTGATGGAGATTTTTTAAAACCCTGGGAAACGAATATTGTAGAGGAATATTTTACTAAAACCATTAAAAAGCACTACAACGATCGACACGTAATTTATGGCCGTTGTGCACATCTAACTGAAAACAAGCCTATCTTTTTAAAACAAGGAAGAGGACTTTGCATGGGTAGAAATATATGTCAAAGAGGCTGTCCTTACGGCGGATACTTTAATGTAAACTCAACATTAATTCCTTGGGCAATAAAAACTGGTAATCTTGATCTTAAACCAAATTCCGTTGTTCACTCTATTTTATATGATGAGTCTAAACAAAAGGCGACAGGAGTTAGGGTTATTGATTCTAAAACTAAAGAAAGTAAGGATTATTTTGCTAATGTGATTTTCGTTACGGCATCAACTTTAAACACAAATCTTATTTTACTTAACTCAAAATCAAATCGTTTTCCTAATGGTTTTGGAAATGATAATGATTTATTAGGTAAATATATTGCATTTCACAACTATAGGGGAACTATTAGTGCTGAATATGAAGGGTTTCCTGATTTTACGACAAAAGGAAGAAAACCAACTTCTCATTATATTCCGCGATTTAGAAATGTACACAAACAAGAAACAAATTTTTTAAGGGGATATGCAGCAGGTTTTGGGGCAAGCCCACAGAGAGAAACCAATAGAGATGGCTTAGGAGAGAATTTAAAAAAACAGCTCTTAAATACACGTGAAACAGGAGTTTGGAATGTAGGGTCTCACATGATGGGTGAGACAATTCCAAAAATAACAAATCAGGTCACATTAGATTCAGAAAAAGTTGATGAATGGGGAATCCCACAATTAAATATAGATGTCGATTACGATGAAAATGATGAAAAAATGTTAAAAGATTTTTTTGATGAATTCACGGAGATGTATTCTAAAGCCGGTTTTATTAATATCAAAACTAATGATAATAATAGAACTCCTGGAAATGACATTCATGAAATGGGTGGAGTTAGAATGGGGAAAGATCCTAAAACTTCATTACTTAATCGATGGAATCAATTACATAACTGTAAAAATGTTTATGTAACTGATGGAGCGTGCATGACTTCTACCTCAACACAAAATCCATCCCTAACCTTCATGGCTATTTCAGCTAGAGCAGCAAATCATGCAATTCAAGAATTAAAAAAAAGTAATCTATAAATATCATTTTAATATAGTTTTAATTGTGTTGTAATAGAAAACGCCACTAAAGTTAATTAGTGACGTTTTAATCAAAGAAGTGCTATTTTTTAATAGCTGATTGTAATTAGATTACATATTAAACTTAAGTAATTCAACTAATACACGATACCTAAAACCATCTGGATCGTATTCATTCATTTTAGATTTAGATAAAATACTTCCGTCATAGTCAGTAGGAGAAAGCGCTAGCATTGCAGACTCTAGTGAGGTGTAATGATCCCAAGAAAAAACACTTGATTCGTTCATTCCTTGAGGATAGACTCGAGCAGCAACACCCCAACCAGCAAAACCATTCTTATTGATTCTTTTTTCAAAATATGGTTTCCATAACTTTGAGTTTTCTTCAAGAAATCCAGACATATTCTTTGGCTTAGCGTAATTCCAAACGGCATATTTAAACTCTTCAGTAGGGATGTTATCAACTACTTTATAAGTTTGCATCATCATTGTTTTTGACAAATCATTAGTTGATATCAGACTCGGATCTATTCCTAAAACGGCTTCAGCATTTCCCCAAACTTCAATTGGTGCGTCTGCCATTTGCTTGAAATCTTTATAAATATTTACAAAAGCGTGAGTAGGTTTTGTCTCATCCTCAATAAATGCAGAATTTACGAGTCTAAAGAATGCCCAGCCCACCTGTTTGCCATTTTTAATAGCGTTATCAGATACTTTTGACCAATGATTTAATTCTTTTGATTCAAATTCTGAAAAATCTTTATTTTCTACTTGAACGTAAGTAATTTGAATAATATTTTGAGGAAGTTTTTTTCCAGTCTGGCCAAAAATAACTGTTGAAATAAACAGACTAGAAATTAAAATTAGTTTTTTCATTTTTATTGATTTATGAGTTAATTGTTGTTTAAAAGTAAGGAATTAAAAATACTTGCCTTGTCAGCAATTTTTATAAGCTTGAAAGAAATAGCTTTTATTCAAACAATTTAATCCAGTCAGCTTCTCCAGCAATGTAGGCAAACGAATATGGATTTCCTGTACTAAGCAAATTTTGATAATATGTTTTAGCTTTTAAAGTATCCTTTTTTTCATATACATACCAGTTGGCTAAGCTATATAAAGCGACTTCATCAATTACGATTTCAGACTCTTTAAGCACTCCCTTGTAAAATAAACACGATTGATGATAGCTCATGTTTTCTATTATGTCCATGTTTTGGTGAACTTCATTAATAACAGTATTGGATTCTTCAATTTTATTTACTCTTCTGTTGATCATATATAACCAATGACCACCTGAAACAATATTATCATCGTATTTATGAGTAACACTTCTATTGTTGAATGCTTTGAGAGCATTGTTCATATCGTTTTTAAGATAATATGCCAGACCAAGATGATACCATATATTACCGTGAAGTGTACTTAGAGGAATATTTTTTGCATTTGGCAAACCATCAGGTTCTATTTGATCTGTTTTCTCATCAATCAATTGTACTGCTTTTTCAAAATCACTGATTGCATTATCATATTGACGGGTAGAAATGTATCTATGACCACGGTGACGATAAAAACGAGCATCATTAGGATGGTTTTTTATTCCTAAAGTAAAGAGTTTAATAGCTTCTTTATAGTACCCCATATAGGCTGTTCTACGTCCATACCAAATTAGAGCTTCAGCATTATTTTGATTATCAAAATAGGTGATTTGTGCTGATTTAAATTGGTCAAATGTTTTTCCTTTCTTTATTTCAGGACTGCTTAGTGTATCTCCTAATAGTGTTATTGTTTCTATGGTTTGAGTAGGATTAATATGATTTTTTGAATTTTGATAAGAATCACAAGAAAATAAAGCAAGAGAGATAGATAATAGATAAAAGTATTTCATAGGTATTTAAAAGAAACAATCTACAACTATCTAATAAACATTCAAAAGGAGAGTGGCGTTGTTGAAATAAATAAAAAACCCCTATAAATTTATAGGGGTAGAATAATGTTACATTATTGTTTAATTTGTTGGGATAGGTGAGCTTAATTCGGAAAGAAATCTAGTTAATTCTGTTGAGTTCCCCCACATCTCTAAACTTCCATTGAATAAATCCCAGTCAGTCTTCCAAGAACCAGAACCATATATTTCATTATATTTATTAGACACATTTACCCATTTACCATTAGCATTGCCAAAATCTTGAAAATCTTTTTGTGCAAAAGTAACAATAACATGATTTAATGATCCTCCTGCTACAGAATTCCATACAGCCAGAGAAATGTCCTCACCTGATTCTTTTATAGCTTTAACTACATTTCTTCTAACTTTCCAAAAATGTTCACCTTTTCCTGCTGCAATATTATAATGTAAAACAAAGCCCATAGTTTTAGAACCAGGAACGCTTACATCATAACTTGCCTCATCAGCAGAAACAAAATACTCACGTCCACTATTAGACTTAATATATTGCATCACATTATCTCTCCAATAATCTAATTCTTTAGAAGTATTAGAATTATTATCTAAATCAGCCCAAGTAGGCCCAAGACCAACTCTTAAAAATTGCCCTTGTCTAGGACCAGCCATTACTTGATATGTATATAGTTTCATCCCACTTTCATCTTGATTAAATTTCTGTGTTTTATCTTTAATTGCGCTTGAAAGTTCTTGTGATTTTCCATCAACTGGGTCGTGATAAGTTAACCAAACTACCTGTTGTTGAGAAAAACAAAAATTAGCTAACAAACAAAAGGTTAATAATAATCTTTTTTTCATTTTAATATCTTTTTAATTGTGTTGTAAAAGTAAATATAAGCAAAAAGACTGGAGTCTAAGGAAATAAGTGTGACTGCGAACCAATTTTTATTTAGTGTTTCCCTTTTATTTATGTTTTAAATATTTTTCAAACATAGTAATGATATTATTTATATGAGTCTTAATAGCCCGTCATGTTAATAATGAAACTTATCAGTAACTAAGTCAAATCTTCTTCAATAAATTTAAGTATTTTTAATTTATTATATTTAATGATGTTCGATTTTTTCAAATATTGTGATTTAAATTATACTGAATATTGGCTTGTTACACGTCTTTACATTGCTGCATTTATTCCAATAGTTTTGTCAATATATTACATAATTAAAAGCAAGGTCTCATCTAGAGTTACACTGACTTTAATTAGTGCTTTTTTAATAGTCTCTCTTGGTTGGGAAATATGGCTTACTTATGGATTAGGAGGAGGACTTTCGGTTGATGAAAGAAGAAGTACTGCTCTAAATTGCGCGATACCAATTAACATAAATTGGTTATTAAACTCATTAGCAGATGTGCTGATCGTTTGGATAGGATTGTTTTTAGTAAAATTTTTATATAGAAATAAAAAATCACCTTTTTTAAAATGGAACTGGGGAGCTTTTACAATTTTTCTTTTGTGGTTTGTTATTCAAAATATTTATATTGAAGCATTCTTTTATAATCTTCAATTAGGCTCTAATGGTGATCTCTCATGGGCTCCATTGCATCCACTAGGATCTTCGTTCAATCCTACTCTTTTTAAAATAGCCGGAAGACCAATTACATTACAAGCGCAATCAAGTTGGGTGTTAATGACTCCAATAATTTATTTGATATCTATTTACTTTAGTAGAAAAGAATTAAAAAATTTATTCTAAATAAGTGCCCCTACTAGCAATACAGATAAATCATTCCATGGTCAATAATAACGCCATTAAATTAATTCCATACCATAAATTTCCTAATCTTAGATTTTCATTTGCAGCATGTTGGTTATTATCGTGATTGACCATATTCACTGATATTCCAGGCTTATCTAGAACCTCCCAAATAATTTGATAAATTCTATTTGACCCTCCCGAACTTGAAAGCAATACAATATTAGGGTTTATATGTTTTTTTACTGCTTCGATTATTGGTCTGACAGTCGGATCATCCATATTAATTTTTCCAGCAGGAAACCCATTAGGGTTTCGTTTAACTTTTACAATTTTTGGGTAGGTATTTCTAGTTTTTTCATCTGGGTCTTTATAGGTTATATGCCAACCCTGACTTTTAATATGCTTCTCAACTAGATCAATCATTTTTTCAGGATCATTTCCTTTAACTAATCTCATCCCTAGAGTTGCAGTGGCTATTGACGGAATTACATTTCTAGATTTTTCACCAACGTTTCCACTTGAAAGACCTCTTATTGTTAGGCTTGGCATTAAAACTCTTTCAAATAGATTTTGATTATTTCCCTCAGTAAATGATAACCCCAATTCTCTTTTAAGGTGCTCATCAATGTTAGGTATATTATTAATCTGTTCCCTTTCATATTCTGAAATAGGTATAACTGAATCATAAAACCCATCTATTAAAACAGTTCCATCTTCAGCTTTCATGCTTGTTAGAAGTCTTGCAATCATTTGACCTGGAACAGGTGCCCAATTACCATAGTGTCCACTATGCAATGAAGCATTTGCTCCAAAAACTGTTAATTCTAAACTTGTGACTCCCCTACCCCCAAATTTAAACTGTGGTTGTCCCGTTTGGAAAATTGCACCGTCATTTAATAGCCATACATCAATATCATCAAATAATTCAGAATATTTTTCAAGATACTTCATGACATTTGGAGAGCTAGACTCTTCCTCTCCATCAAAAAATAATTTTATGTTTGAAGAAAAAGGTATGTCTGAGTTATTTAAAGCATCAATTGCAGACCATAATGTTAGAAATGGTGCTTTATCATCACTAGCAGATCGTGCATAAACTCTCCATTCTTTACCTATTTTTTCTCCTGATTTTGGAAAATCAATTTTTTTCCCACCTTTATTCATTGCATTATCATATAGAGTTGGGTTAAAAGGCTCATGTTTCCATGCTTCAGGATCTACAGGCTGACCATCATAGTGAATGTAAAAACAATACGTTCTTTTAGCCCCTGGAACTTTTCTCTCTCCATAAACAATTGGCGGGGCATCAGGTAATTTTAATAATTGCATTTCAAAGCCGCGCTTTGAAAAACCATTTTTTAAAAACTCTGCATTTTTATTAATATCAATAATATTTGATGCATGGTTAGGTAATTTTAAAAATTGCGCATATTCATGAATCATATCTGCTCCATTTTCTTCGATCCATTGTGTTGAAGCATTAATAGCTTTATTTTGACTAAAAAGAGTGATTGGCAG